>NZ_CALWXV010000006.1 GCF_944385615.1 uncultured Flavonifractor sp.
ACATAGAAGGTGCCCAGCTGCCGGTCCCGGTAGTAGTAGACCAGCTTATCGTTGGGGATGTAGTGGGTCAGGGAGGTATCGTCGCTGTCCACCTCAAACTCCAGCGTGTCCGCCGCCAGAGCGTCCGAGACGGGAGCCAGCTCCATCAGGCCGTCTCCGGCGGTGAGCTGATAGGGAGCGTCCAGGGCGTCGGAGAACTCCTTCCCGGCATACACGATTCTGTTGCGCACACAATCACCTCAGTCTGGAATCCGTTGGGGTCTGGTGGCGGTGAAGGTCACCTCCAGATCCCCCCACAGATTCTTTGCGTCTCCCATTCTCTTCAGGGAGTCATTGACTTCTTCGATATATGCCTCGAACGTAAGAGTGGTCTGTCCATACGGCATGACCACATTGTGACTATCCACCGGGGCAGTCAGGATTTCGTACAGGCTGTCGTAGTCCTGGCCTCCCATATCCCTTGTGCCAAGCGTCATCTTATAGTCATAGTAGGTACCGGTCAGATCCCGTATCTTCCGTCCGGATATGGCCGTCCCCTCGTTGTCTCCACCCCGAAGCGTGGCACTCCGCTCCAGGCTGATTACCGCGATATTAAACTGCTGTCCGTCAACGGAAAACACTGTTTTCATCTCACACCTCGGTTAATTTCATGCCCTGCCGTCCGGCTTCCTCATCCAGTGAAAATTTGAAATCTCGCATAAATCCACCGCCCTTGTGAAGATAGATATGGAGAGCCCTGGCGCCTCCGCCTTCTTCCCGAACGATCTGCCGGATGAGCCCCTCGGGGGCTTCCAGGTTTCGGCCGTTTTTCTGGTCTCCCAAAACCGCCAAAAACTCACCGTTGGGCGGAATCACCGCACCGGTAGCCAAGGCCGGTATCCCCGTCATTTTGGGGCTATAGCTGCTGGGGTCCAAGCTTTGTGTCACCGAACTGCCCAGTTCCTTGACCCTCTGCTCCGCTGAATTGATGGCAAGGATCATAGCCGCAACGCCGCCCGCAATCAATGCCACCGCAACTCCCAGCGACAGAGCCGACTGGAACGCACCCACCGCCAGAGCCGCAGCAAAGGCAGCTACCGTGATTGCTCCCAAAATTACGGTTATTTTTTCAGCGTCGTTCATGGAATCCCATACGCCGGCGGCTTTCAGCAATAAATTGAACAACAATCCAAATGCTACAAATGCCAGCCCGGTACTGGCTTTTGTCATAAGCATTGCCTTATCCACAGACATCAACGATGTGGCCAGCCCCTTGATTGTATCCATTGCCTTTACCGCCCCCAGCGCGGCAACTCCACCAATGATAGCTGTAAAAACATCGTCTATATTATCCATTCCGGACACCCAGTTTACCGCGCTGGTAGCCATTTCTGTAAGTTTGGTCAGCACGGGAGATATAGTGGTCGCCAGCTCCGCAGTTGCCTCCTCCAGCTCCAGCGTCACGTCTCGACCCTTGACCAACTCCGGGTTGGCTGCCGCCCATCCCTCATAGACCCCTTTCAGCGGCCCTTGCGTCAAAATGTTCAGCGCCAGTTCCTGCTTCTGGGCTTCGGTGGTACACATGGCAAGGTTTTTATTGAACGTCTCCGCACTGTATCCGATCCTGTCCAGCACCTCGGCAAACTGTCCGGTTGCCTCTCCAGTGGCCAGCGTCTCCTGGAGGCTGTCCGCCAAGCTCTCGATCTTAATGGTGTCAGGGAAGCTAATGGCAGCGTTTGCCAATCCTTCTACCGCCTGCTGAAGGCGATTTTCCGGCACACCGGCAGCCAAGAGGTTGGATACCGCCTCAATGCTGCTGTCTGTCTCCCCGGATACCGTATTCAGTCGCTGCATGGCCTCTCTGGCCGTTTCCAGGCCCATACCCGCCATGCGGGCATTCTGGTCCAGCATGGACAGATCGCCCCGCAGCTCCTCCGTGGACGACATCATATCCATCAGCCCGCTTCCAAGCTCCATCAGCATATCCGCCGCAAAGCCTGTGCTGATCGCGTCTCCAACCTCATTGATGGATACCTTCAGCTTATCCAGCTCATCCTCAATGCCACTGGCCGCGCGGTCTGCGTCACGCTCCGCCTCACGGAAGCTGTCCCCGATGCTTTCTACCTCAGCCCCCGCTTCACGGGCCGCCTTTTCCACTTTCTTGGTATCTCTCTGGATCCCCTTGGCGTCAATTTCGGTATCTACAATAATAGATCCGTCAAAGTCCGGCATGTGCTCACCCCCTCATCCACCGGTCAAATTCTGCCTGTGCCCTGTCCCGCTCGGGATCCGGTTCCCGCAGCTCCAGAAGATCGGCACTATCTACCCACAGCCTTTTTTCCTCCTTGGTCAGCAGGCCTTTCTCCTTGCGTCTGCGCAGGCTGACCATGTGCTGAAAGGTCGTGTCCTCCCGCAGATCCAGAAACATCATCCGGAATTTCCACCAGTGCATCCGCGCCGTCTGGAGATCTACTCCGTGGGTCTGGAGGATCGCGGAATAGATATACGCCCAGTCCTGGGTAAAGCTATATGTACGGCCGCCCCTTGGCTCTCTCGGCGTCTCCCCACAGTCCAGAAACCGGATCCCCTCCCGCACCGCCCTTTCAAAATTTGGCGGCTGCTCCTGATAGAGCAGCTTACAGAGTATCAGCTGTTTCTCAAAGCCGGTCAGGCGCGGGTCTTCATAGGCTACCATGATACGCAGACCCACCCGAAAATCGGTATTGAGCGGGCAGCGCACCCCGCTGATCCGTACCGCCTCCGGAAAGGTGCGCAGAAGCGGATTCATTCCATCACGTCTCCCTCCGGCTCCTCAAGGTAGCGTTCCAGCTCCCCCTGACGCGCGCTGCGAATGTACGGCGTCACGCCACGAAAAAAACGGGCTGCCATCCCTACGCTGTCCCTGTCTCCAAATACAGTCTGCGCTGTTCCCGGCCCAAAGGTACGGTCGATTCCCTCCCGCAGCACTTTGAACGCCTCCCGGGTAAGGGCCAGCTCTGCCTTGGCCTTCTCCAGCTTGCTCCCAGGCCCCTTTGAAATGGCAGCCGCACGGGTCTTAATCTCCTTCCGCCGTGCGTCAAATTCCGCCGCCAGCTCATAAAAGTTTTCGGCAAAAGAAACATCGGTTGGGTAGAACTCGATCACCCGGCTCTCATCGTTGTCAATGCACAGGCGTACTGCCTTTTCCGTGATATTCAGATTATCCACGCTCTACCCCTCCGGTGTGGGGGTAAAGGTCAATTTTCCCCCCGCAATGGCTGCCGTGCCGTAGGTCCGCTCCCCGATCCAGTGGATATTGTAGGGAATCTGCAAGCCCTTTGTATTCCCGCCGTAGGACTGCACCGCCACAATAGCCTTCTGTGTCCATGCGTCATACTGCCCCTCACTGCCAGCAAAGATATTGACGCAGCAGAAGTTCTTCTCCACATCAGTCAGGGTCTTTTTATTCCGTACCACGCTGTAGAGCCAGGCAAACAGCTTGCTCTCCCGCTTGGCGTAGTAGGGCTCCACAGTGGTCTGCTCCTCGTACTTGTCCAGAGTGGTGGCGGTAACTCCGGTAACATCTGTCACCGTCTCCACATTGGGATTCATCTCCAGGGATAGCTCCTCAATGCGATCTCCCTGAAGCTCCCACTCCGGGGAGTCCGCCTCTCCCACATCCGCAAACAGTTTGAATTCCGCACGCTTTACCGCGCCGGTTCCAGTAATGGTCGGATCAGCCATACGGCGCAACCTCCTTCTTAATGGTCAGTTCAATCTGTACTTCATACAGTCCCGCCCCGTTCTGAGATATGTCATAGAGCGTGGCATACTGTACCGCCATCGCCACCACGCAGTAGCGCCCAGGCAGTTCTGGATAATTTCCCTTATCTTCCTGATCCTCCAGCCAACCGGCCAACGCCTCCAGGAAATCATAGCTTTCCGCCCGGTCCGCTTCATCCACCGCACACTCCAGCGCAAAGAAGTGATATCGGCTGGTGTAATACCGGTTTCCTGTCACGTCTTGTGTGGCTACGCCGCCCCCGGCCGGCGCCAAGGAATAGGAAGGTGGCTGCGCCCGTGTCAAGTCGGTAAGCACCTCTCCCAGCGGGCGCAGCTCCATCCCCTCATAGCCCTCCAAAAAGCTTTGAAGCGCCTGTAAAATACTCATGCTTTTCCGCCTTTCCGATAGGCCCGGTTCGCATCCTCCACGATATCCGCCCCATGCACCCGCTTCATACGGTGGAACCATCTGGCGCCCCGTTTAGGTGCTCCATGGAACTTCAGCGTTTCACCGGTATATTCCTTGGGCGCTTTGGAGAAAAAGCCCACCAGCTGTCCATTCTCATGCAGGGGGATATTAGGTCCCATGACCTTGCCTTCATAGAGATAGTGGGCCTGCGGCGCGATCCACCGCACCCGGCCGGAGCCCACCTTCGTTCCCGTGATACCGCTATTGCGCAGTCCCCCGGACTGGAACGGCAAAAAGGGCTCGCTGTAGCGGAGGACTCCGGAGTCGATTGCCCTCTGCGCCCGGTCTAATCCCGCCTTTGTTTTTCTCTCAAAGGGCGGATTCCAGCGAAACCGGATGCTCATCCCGCTACCGCCTCTACATGGGGCAGTCCGCCGAACTCCAGGCGATCCGCTGCGCTTACTCTGAGCCCACCCAGAGCCACGATATCCCGAGCCGTATTTACCGGCTCCCCTATTGCTCCCATAGCCACATAGTCCCCAGCCCTGACTTGCGCTGTAATTGGCAGATAGATCTTGACTCCATTCGCTGCCGTGGCTCCGGTTTTGCGCAGCTGTTCTCCCCGCCGGTCCTCCCACAGGCACCCCTTCACTATGCACGGGCTGTAGTGCTCATTGTCATCCCGGCACCAAACTGTCACGGTATGCGGCCACACAGCGTTTCGCCTCCCCGATACATCAGGCCGGTATTCACCAGCCACCGCCTCGCCGCGGCCCATTGTTTCTGCGCCGGGCTTCCTGTCTGGGTGTAGGTGCGCGACCAGGAGCCCACGCTTTCCGAGGCAATGATACCCCCTGCGTGTTCCCGCTGATCGCGCAGCTCCTCCGCCACAGCACACATGGCCATCCGGCATCGCTGGCCAAGTTCTTCTGAAAGTGGCGCCTCTGTCCTGCCCAGAGTCATCTCATCCAGGCAAGCAGAAGCGTCCCTACTCAGTGCGGGCCACTCTTCGGCGCTGATCTTGTCCCCCTGATACGTATCGCGGTAGAACTCGTACTCTACCTTCAGCATGACCCGCTCCTCTTTCAGCCGCTTACCTTGCGGACATAGGCCAGCTTTTTGTTGGTTACTTTATAGCCGGTGTTCATCTCCACCTGCGCCAAAGAGCCGGCGAATCGCTCAGAGTCAATGATACGGGCCACCTCAAAGTTGCTTACCACAGACAGCGCCTCATGGTAATACATGACGTACTGTACCGTGCTCATGTCAACCGTCTGCTGAGATCCGGCGGAATCGTAATACTTGATGCTGCCGGTGGCTCCGTTTGCCTCCACGAAGGTAAAGCCCAGCCACTGTCCCACGTTTCCGGTAGAGGCAATCCGGTCATTGGTGGTGGGCGTGAAGTCTTTCCCCGCAGCCTTGAGCACCAGACCGTAGTACTCAGGGGTACACATGACCACGTTGGCCCGCCCCTTGCCCTTCACCAGTTCAGTTCTGGTGTCGATGAGGTCGGACTTCACCGTCTCCTCCGTGATAGCCGAGACGGCGGTTGCAGCGGTCCCCTCCTGGGCCAGGCAGGCGATACCGCACTGCATCCATCCCTCCCGGCATTCCTGGATGGCGGTGGCCAGATACTCATTGCCAGCATCAAACGCCACCGCGGCGGCCTGCACGCCATAGATCTTCTTGGACTTCTGGAAATTATTGTTGAGCTGAATGGGAATCAACTCATTGGAAGCCTCCTCGTCGGTAAAGTTCCGACCAGGCTTGCCTGCCTCCACCGCGCTGGTGGCCAGCTGATGGACAAAGATCTGGCCGGCAGGTCCCACTTGGTACTTATCCGTACAGGTCACACCAGGCACCAGGATGGGGTTGAAATACAGATTAGGCTCCAGAATGGCGGAATACCGCTCATCCACATGGAGGGTATTGTAGGTAACGGACATTGTTCACAACTCCTCTGCTAATTTTTCTTGTAAAACGGATTGTTGGCATAGAAGGCGTCCAGATCCCCGCCCCCTGCCGGCGTTCTGTAGACCGGATTGCCCGGCTTGACGATCTCCGGAGCAGGCTTATCTCCCTCGAACAGATAGCCATCGGACTCCTTCAAGGCTTTCAGCTGCTCGTCCAGGCCCACCAGCTTCCCATCCACCATTTTCAGGCTATCCCGGTCAATGAGCTTAGCCAGCTTCTCCGGATTCTTGGCCTTTGCCTCTGTCAGAGCTGTGCGGATGGCGTAGTCAAACCGAACAGCCTCCACCTTCTGGTCAGCCTCTTGCTGCATCTGCTGGGCCTTGGTCTTCCACTCCGGGTCGTAGCCTTCCAGCTTTCCGTTGGCCTGCGTGAGCTGCTGCTGGAGCGCACTGACCCGGGCCTCGGCCGCATCCAGCTTTTCTTTTCCGACATAGCCTCCGTCCTTCAGATTGACCAGCTTTACGCCTTCCGCCGCGTCCAGCTTCTCCGTCAGCTGCTCAAAGGTCAGGGGACCGTTCCCAAACATAGGCTTCAGATATTCATAACTCATACCTTTTCCTTTCCCGCCCGCGATTTTACTTGTAAACGCGCGGCCAC
Source organism: uncultured Flavonifractor sp. (assembly GCF_944385615.1). Classification (GTDB taxonomy): domain Bacteria; phylum Bacillota; class Clostridia; order Oscillospirales; family Oscillospiraceae; genus Flavonifractor. The sequence continues at coordinate 6,722 of NZ_CALWXV010000006.1, forward strand.
TCCGCGCCGGGGCGTCCCGGCATTTTAAGCCCGGCCGGGGAAGGGCGGATATTGAACTCCGGACGCTCAGCCGCCAACCCGCTCGCGGTCATACTGGCGTTTGAGCCCGGTCTGTTCCACAAAGTCACTCTGGAGCGCCCGCCAATGCTTTAGCTTCGCTTTTGCCTCCTCTTGAGGCTTCCCGGCGGCTTCCATGGCCTGCTGCTCCCGTTTCCAGCGGCGGATCTGCCGCTCTATGTATCTCTGGCGCTGGCTGGCCTCGTACTCAGTCAACTTTTCCCCATTGTAGGTGATGGTCTTTGCCTCCATCTGTTTCAGCTCCTCGGCCCCGTAAGTGCGGAACATGCCCTCAAAATATGGGTGGAAGGAGTGCCGACAGTTCCAGCCGCCCAACCCAGGCCCGGTGCCGTATCCGGTCTCCTTACGGAAGTCCGGATATTTTCCAGACTTTCCAGATCGGCTGAATACCTTCCCCTGCCACTTGGCATGGGAAGGACGGGCACCACTGTGGGCGGTGGTTTCCACCAGGTCACTGTCCATTTCGTTGGCCAGCGTGTCCTGGAGCTGTAGAGCTGTCTGATTTACGCCAGTCACCACGTTCATGCGCACAGCGGCCTCCACGGATATAGTGCGGTTTGAAGCATAATCCACGGTTGTCAGCCCTTGGCGGGTTAGGTCCTTTACAGCGTTCCGGATGGCAGTATTTGCGTCAAATCCGCCAGTGTTTACCTGAAGCCACGCCCTATCCAACACCTCTCGGAACTGCCCACCGCTGTCCAGGGCGGTGGTGCGGGTCAGGTTTATAAAAAGGCCTTTGGTTTGGCGGAGCCCCGCATTGAGCACCTGCTGGAGCTCTTTTGACGTATTAAGGGCGGGTGGATGCAGACCAGCCTTTCGGTAGTCCGCCTGGTCGCTGACCAATGCCTTCCCACCAGCCTCCCCGAAGAGTTGCCGCAGCTCCTTCTCGCTACGCCCGGTGAGCTCTGCCAGCTTTTGAAGGATGTACGCCTGTTCAGCCCCCATCTCCTCCAGCATTCTCATCTGGTGCTCCGCTGCTGGGATAAAAAAGTCATACTTTGAGATCCGGCGGGCCATGTCTGCCAGGATATCCGCCTCCGCCTGGCTATAGAGTTCCACCATTGCCTCCGGTGCGTCCTCCAGATATCTCGGCGTCAGCATATCTCTCCACCTCCGTAGGTGCATTTCCCATCCCGCCAGGCCCCGCATCCCCCCTTAGCGCAGTCCATTGGTTTCTTAGTTTCCACCAGAACGTGCTCATGGAATGTGTTGCGTCCATCATCGTCGTATTCGTAGCGGTTTTGATTGGCCTGGACCACATGGCAGATATATGGACAGATCACATCCTCACTCCTCCTGAAAACGTAGCATAGGGGCCGGCTCTGGGATGTATTTCTCACGTGCCTCCTTTTCGCTGACGCCAAAATACCAGCCCACCAACTGCTCCGGCCGCAAGTACCCGCTGTCCACCAGGCTCTTACGCCTGGCAAACTCTACACCTGTATCTTCAAAGATGGCGTCTCCGAACGATACAGACGGCTCAATGATTCCCGCCGGCGCCAGTCCGTACAGAGTGGCGTACACGTCGTAGGCGTTTATCAGGTCCAGCAATCCCTGGCGCAGACCATACTCCTGAATGCTTTTGGTGGTGTTGTAGGTCTCCTTATCATCGCTCACGACCTGGGTTGCGGTCATGCGCCCAGTCTTTATGTCAAAGGAAAAGGTCCCAGGCGAAAAGCCTGTCTGCCGCTCCAGGAGCCGACACTGGATATCAATCGCCCTTTGATACTCATCCACCCGCAGGGTTGGCGTATAGTCCCGGAATGGGTCTCCCTGTCCCAAATCGCCGGTCAGGTCCATGGCAAGGTACAGATCTGTTGTCTGGTCTTTAAAGGGCACCCCGCATCCGTTCGTATCCGGCTTGATTGCCGTTCGGTCAACGATACGCTTGCGCTTGCCCGTATGCACCTCCCATAGAAATTCGCTGTAAATGCGGTCCAGCTCTGACATCGTATCCATTGCCCTGGCATACAGGCTTACCGGCAGACGGCTTGTTTCATCCACCGTGTTTGCCATTGGCATACGCAATTCTCCGAATAGAGGACGGTCTACACCGCGGATAATTACATCTGGCTCCAGGCCAGCCCATTCCGGCACTTCTGTAAGGGATAGTTCCCCTCCCAGAGTATCCCCGGTACTGTACCAATAGGCGCGGTTTTGGAGATACAGTCCGTCTGGCTGGAGGTCAAACGCTTCCACCCGCACCACCTTCCTGCCCCGCAGTGTGGAAAAGTCTGTGAAGAATCCAGCCTCAGTCACCGCCGCCCCGTTGATCCGTGTTGGATAGATACGGTCTGCCGGCACCACCTCAGTATAAATATTCCCGCCGGATGGATATGGCTTTAACACCACCCGCCCTCCGGCTCCAGCCAGTTGCACCGCGTTTTTGAGCTGTGGCAATAGGAAACGAGATATCTGGCCATTGATCCACACGCCCCGGTCTGAGGCCCCTGCGTTTATGGCAATCTCATTGCAGGCCAAGGTAGACATATAATCCGTGACACTAATTGGCGTGTTGGTCACCCGGTACCCTGTTTCCAGCCACGCAGGCCGTTGGTAAAACGCTAAAAGCCAGGCAGTGATGGCGTTCGCCATTTTCTCCGACACCTGGAGACCGCCTGGTGCCGCTGGTGCTCTCTTGAACATACCCTTCACCGCCTTTCCCATCCAATACAGAAAATCCATGCTATTCGCCCCTTTGCTTCCACACCGGCTGCATTCCATAGCGCACCGCGTCAATGTGGTGGTTTTTGGCGTCCGGGTAAGATGAGATCAGATTCCCCTCCTTATCCCGCTCGAACTCATACTCACTGAATTCCTTTGCCGACTTTGGGCACCTGTCCGGATCTATGATAATGGCCGCCAACCGTCCCAGCCATTTCATGGAGTACTCCACACTGCCTGGCCCCTTGGCCGCCCCACGGCAGTTCAGCCCGTATGCTTTGTAGTCTGCCACACTCTTTGGCTCCGCACTATCCGCCGTCAGTAAATCGTATGGCGTGATCCGCTTCTCCTCCTGAAGAATCCGAGCGGTTTCCTCGTTTCCCTTTCTGTAGGCCTCTGCCTCGTCGAAGATATAGAGGGTCAGTCGGGCCGCGTCATAATGCATGCAGTTATAGGCCCACGGGTCTGGATAATATCCCCAATCAATTCCACGGTAAATACGGTCGAACCGGGCCAGTTCGTCGTCCGTGATAGCACGCAGTTGTATATTTTCAAACACATTTGCCCCGCCGCCGGTGACCTCCCCCAGGTACTCATTCCGGTAGGCCAGTGGGTGGAGCTCCTTCAAGTGCTCCGCATCCGCCAGGAAGCGTGTCCCCAGCCACTCCGGCGGCGTCTCCAGATAGGTGCTGTGGTGTTTCACCTGCCCCGGCTTGCTCTCTCTGGCGTACTGGTTGGCCCAGTTGGCCGCGCTGGCCGGCGGGTTAAAGCTTTTGAACGTAATGGCGATGGGTCCGCCCCGGAGTAGAGACTGCTCCACGCTGCGCACCTCTTCCGGCCCACGGAACTGATCCAACTCCTCAAAGTGAACATAGGCCACATATCCAAACGGCAGCTTGATGGACTTTAGGTTGCCCGGGTCATCCAGACCAAAGAACATGATCTTCTGCCCTGTTGGCAGGTAGGTCAGCTCCATTGGGGAAACTGTGGCCCGCCACCGGCTACTCACCCCCAATGCGCCAGCCGCCCAAATATACTGGTTATAGACTGTGCGCCTCAGAGTGTTTTCCTTCCGGCGGAGCACCACAGCGTGAGTATCCGGATGGCGCATCATCTGCACCTCAATTTCCTCGGAGATATACGAAGATTTAGCGCCTCCCCGTCCTCCCTGACATAGAGCCTCAGACACACTGCCAGATCGGATCTGTCTGTGTAACTCGAAGAAGGCGGGCGGCATGACTTCAGACAGCTTATACATCGTCGACAATGGTAACGCCCCCACCTCCACCGTCTTCGTCCCGCTCGAATACGCCCATAGGCTTTCCCAGCAACTCCATGGCTTTCAACGCGCCTTTTGAATCAAACTCATATGTACCTGACTCCACCCATTCTCCCAGTTCCTGGTCGTACTTCATCACCGGCGTAGCCGTCATACACCGGCGATAAACTTCCATTATGTTCAGCCTAATGCTCTCCGGGCTAAGTCCCAACTGGCGGCACAACTCATTCGCGCGCGCGCGCCTGTACGCGGAGACCTTAGGCGATCTTAGCAGCTTGCACGCCTGCACGGCCGCAGAGGTGTTTTTCTTTCCGGGGGTGTACCCGGCCCGGATAGCGGCCTGAGTGCCGTTTCCGTCCTTGTCGTACTCCTCCACAAAGAGGCGCTCCCTCCGCGTCAGCAGCCGTTCCAGCTCCTCCAGACCCATATTTTCGTACTCGGTCATAGCACCTCCCCCAATCAAACACACCCCGTACTGGAAGCATACTACACATCCGGCACGGCGTGCCCAATTTATCGGGCACGCTAAAAATTTTCTTTTCGCCCCAGCAGGTAGTCGGCCGACACGTCAAAATGGTCGGCCAACAGGCAGATGGTCTCGGTGGATGGGTCGGCCTCTCCCCGCTCGTAGACCGCGATCATGTTCTTGCTCAGTCCGCACAGCTCGGACAGGGTGCGGCGGCTTAGCCCTTTCCGCTCCCGCAGCCGTCTGAGCCGTACCGCAAAGGTCTCATTCATCCTGCTTTTTCCTCCTCCCGTGACGTGCGGTATGGTCTGTCAGCGGCATCACCCAACGTATGTAAGCCGATGAAAAGCCCGCCTCTGTGTCCTCCCGGATTTCGCGCTCTACGATTCTGGCCGACGGGGGCACCTTCACCGTCCCCGCTCGTTTGACGGGAATAGGCGTGGAATATTTGGGCTGCTTAATGCCCTGAGAGTGGGACCAGGCCCGCCCCCCGCCGTACCCCGCGTTTCGGATCATGTACCGGGCCACAGCCGTGTAGTCCCCTGTGGCGTCCAGGCGGCGGTAGGAGAACTCCTCCGGCGGCCAGTGCTTGGCAATCAGATCCCAGTCCAAAGCATTCATGACCACATGGTGGTGGAGGCGGACCGGCCGGCCTGTCTTGGTGGAGGTGTTGGCCGTCACCAGCCACCAGGTCAATTTCTGTCCGGTGGCCTTTTTGTATGCCCTGGCCAGCCGCCGGATGAAATTGCGGGCAATCCGCTTTGCATCCTTCTTGGTGGCAGGCAGGCGGCCGTCTGAGTATTTCAGCGTGAGGAACAGATCCCCGCCCTTACAGTTGGCATTGAGCTGCCTGGCCAGGATCAGCACCGCCTCTTCCTCATTGCGCTTGCGCTGCTTGGGGGAGGACGTTCCCCGTTTTCCCCCTCTGGCCGGATGTCCCCGTGTCTCCATCATCACATCGCGGACCTCTACAGCACGGCCGGATGTGATCCGATAGCGCATTAACTGTTTCACGCTGCTCTCCTCCTTCTACTCTGGTGGTCGAGATATTAGCGGTCTAAGAGCCCCGCATAGGAACGCGCGCGTCCCTTCCTTTATAATGAATGGTCCTCTACGCTGCCCCCGGCATACTGGGGGTACCGGACAGGATCATGTCCAAAGGGGCGGGCTCACCGGCCCGCCCTCTTTTGAGTTCCTTTATTTTCCTTTTTCTTTCCGGCTCCTCGATACTTGGCTATGATCTCTTTTTGTTCTGTCTCGCTGGTCCTGGCAATCAGCTGTCCGTAAGTCATCTGCCGCCTTCGGGCTTCGATACACAGCGCGATCAAATCCACTCCCGCCACATAGGTTCCTTCTTTCTTTATCCTTTTCTAAAAGAGCAAGCGCAATTTGCACCTGAGCCCTGAGCCCCAGGCGCCGCGGGTCAAGTTCCATGCAGCATCGCCTCCAGGCTGTCAAAAATCTGCGTGCTGTATTGGCCAGGCCCCCACCGCTCCAGGCGCAGCACCATGGGCACCTTCCAGACTGGCGCCGCCCGCTGTGTGCTGACCCTGATGCGCAGTCGCATCGATGGCACTTGCAGTTCTACCTCTACCATCTTTTTCTTTGATAGTGCATCCTGAAGTGCGTCTCTGCCTTTCCTGGTCAACAGGCTTGTCCACTGATTCATGGCCCAAGCTCCTTGGTCCGCTCGAACTGGATCACCCACACCCAAGGGTTGGCCCCCCATCCGTAGGCAGCCCGATCTGCTGGCTTGATGGTGGTATCCCATAAAGTAGAAAAATCCTGTACAATGTCCGTCTCCATCTGCCTGTATAGGATTCCCTCTGCCAAACAATCAAAATATTTCACGTCCCGCAACCGCTCCACGCGAACCCCGGTGACCCGCAGGAAGATTCGGGCGGCCTCCCGGGGCATATGGATGGACGGATTCCAGTGGTCCCAGGCATAAAGAACAGAGGGCACATCAGCTCGATACAGGAATATATTCTTATCAGTTCCTCTTGCAATTTCTTCTTTGCTTGGATGTGCCCACGTCTCCCTCACCCACAGGATATCGCCCGGTTGATAGGGCGGTCGGTAAACCCGCTCATCATCAGCACTCGCAAAGCATCCGGGCCAGCAGCTGTCCTCTCCCATTTGCGCCGGTTGGCCCACCGGCTGCGGCTTCACCACCCGGCGGGTGACGGTCTTGCGGCCCTCCAGGATGGCCCGGACCATATCGGTATGAAACAGAATCGGCTTCACAGCAACCTTCCCCCTTATGTCTGTTTCTTCTGATCCAACAGCGCGGCCAAATGGTCATAGTTGGTAAGAAGTGCCTCCATATGCTCCACGGCATTGCGCAGGATCGCGCAGCCATGTAACGAGCAGTTGTTCTCATACCCACAGCCCACACAGGCCAGGGAGCCGGTCTGGACCTTCAGCTTCTTCACTGCCCGGAGCGTCGTCGTGTAGTCCATTGTAGTCAATCTGATTCCCTCCTTTGCTCCGGCCCTCTGCCGGGCGCCCCGCTTTTCCTACCATTATCCCGCGTGGAACGCAGGCCTTCAGATCGGCAGGGCCCCGGCAGACAAAGAGAAAAGAGAGTTCGGGTGAGCGGACGCTCTCACCCGGCAGAGGGCCGGAGTTGGTCATGTTACTTCTTTTCCGCCGGTTGTTTCAGCCACCACTGGATGCTTTTCCCGTGGGGACACACACCGTCTGCAAAATCGCACTCATTTAGATGGTGCTGTGTACCATCCTCTTCCGTTACCTCTACGGTAGGACAACAATCGCAAAAGGTTGTTTTGAATATACTTTCCCAGGGTTCATCCCCTTCAATGGAGATCCGATCCAAAAAGGCAGCCAGCTCCTGGTCGCTCATAGCCCTGATCCGGTCGGCATTGGTCATAGGAGGCTTGAATGCTCCGCACTGAACTACTATTTCGTTGGGTTCCCGGTGGTGTCTGCAATCGGCCACGCACCTATCGCAAAGATTAAGTCCCATCTTTCTTTCACCCCCTCAACCGCTTTTTCAGCTCGGCCCAGGCCTCCGGCGTGCGCGGCTTCCCGCATTGAGGACAGAACGCGGCGCCACCCTGGATAAACGGGCCTTCTTTGAGGCGCGCTTCTTCATTCTCCCACGCCCTGTAAGAAATGACGTTGCTGGTTTCGCAAATTGGGCACCCCCACGCCTCCCGGTCGATGTGGGCAGGTTGGTAGGTGTAGAACTTTACCCCTTCCATCTTTTCTGCGTACATTGAAATAAGCCCAGGCGTCAAAATGTACCCACGGATGCAGAGACACCAGTACCCGTCCCAGCCTTCAACCGTTTTGTTTTGGATTTCTGCCCATACAGGTGTAGGACGTTCCATCCCTCGCAGCTGCTCCAGGGTCAGCAAATCACCGATCATGCCGCACCAACTCCTTTTTGCTCTGTCTTCCCGGTCCCGGCGCGTTTGGGCAGCTTGGGCGTGCCGTCCTCATTCCGCTTGCTGCCCGCCCGGAGCCAGCGCAGCCAGGCGTCCAGAAACGCCTTGTGGACCTCCCGGGGCTTGGGACTGCCCGGCAAGGTGTCGTTGTGGTAGCCGTGGATCTGCCGGATCTGGTTGCCGTCCATCTCAATGGTCACATAGGGGGTGCTGGGGGCGCTGGACCTGCGCAGAAACAGGATGGTGGTGACCCCTCTCATGTGCCGGTCGGCATAGCCGCCCACACAGTGGCACAGCATCTTGCCCTCCCGCTTGATGGCCGCTGCCGTGGTGGGGAATACGATCTTCCACCCGTCCAGCTCAAACTCATACTTCAGCCGGCGGGCCCGGCGGTTTTGGGCCTGGCTGACCTCCTGCCGCTGGGCCAGCTGCTCCATGGTCAAATCGTGGGCGGTAAACAGCTCCGGCGGCCACAGCACCCGGCTGTGCTCCAGACAATAGCCCAGCTGGTAGGCCCCGTTCAGATAGTCCCGGTAGATCTCAAACAGGTCCGCGTAACAGACCGCCTCGATATGGTCCCGGTCGAACTCCCCGCCCAGATACCGGAGAAAACGGTCCGGGTCCAATCGGTACCGGTTCAGAAACCGGAGGACCTCCATGGGGTCCAAGTGGTTCCCCCACAGGTTGCAAAAGTCCATGCAGAAGGGCAGGCTCCATACATCGCCCCAGTGCCGCCCCACGTAGTTGCGTACCTCCAGGGTCTTCAGGGGCGGCTGCATCCCCATCAGGAGGGACAGCTCCCGCTTATTCAGCCGGAAGGATTTGCGGGGGTCCGGCTCCTCCCAGCACATGGCTGCGGCGTTCTTCTTGCGGCTGTATATGAGATCGTTCAGCGGCTCCCAGTACCCCGCCTTGGCCAGCATCTCAACCTGCCTGGGGTAGATGGCGTAGGCGGTCAGGTAGGAAATGAAATCGTGGAAGCGGGCGGCATATCCTCGGGGCCCCATTGGCCGGTACTGCCAAAGGTCAAAATAGCCGCAGTACCGGAACAGCGGGTGCCCCTCCAGGGCCTCCCGGTTGAGAATGGAATAGGCCTCGTAGCGATACCAGGAGAGGCTGCCAAACTTGAAGGGCTCCTGTACCAGCTTCCGCCGCCCCAGCTTGTCCCGCTCGTAGGTGATGTAAGGATGTTTGTCATCCCACTGGTGATCCACCTGCATCACCTCTCCCTGGGTAAACCGGTAGCCGCTGGAGCACCAGGCGGTGGGGCGGGCGGTGAGGTCCGCCTCGTTGGCGTAGTCCTTCCGCAGGGCCAAGGCGTCGGCATAGAGGGCGCCGTCCTGCACATGGAGGAGTACCGTCAGTTCCACCCGGCGCAGGGTCTTCCGCTTTCTGGCCTTGGCCAGGTCGATGACGGTCACGGCCCGGCCGCACCAGGGACAGGTCCAGGATTCTTTGTGTTTCAGGTGGTCCAGCAGGTCCCGGTGCTCCGGCGTCTCAGTCCGGGGCAGATAGGGCCGGTACTCCTTATGGCCGCAGCAGGAGGAATACAGCCTGACCCCGCCCAGGCCCATCAGTTCCCCCTCTTTGCGGAAAAACAGGTAGTGGGGGAACAGATCGTTCATCCGCGTGAGATCTTCCGCCGTCACGGCGGGCCAGCTGTTGAGCAGCTCCCGTTCCCGGTCCGTATAGTCTGACATTCTGCCCACCCCCTCAGAAGAAGTCGGACAGGTCCAGCAGGATGCCCTTCCGATCCGGCCCGGTCTCTGCCGGCTCCAGCTGGATAGACATGGAACACTGGACCTTTGCCCCGTCGAAGTAGAAGGCCGCCGCCCGGCGGTAAGCCTCCAGATCGGAGATGCAGTTTCCCACCCCCTGGGCCACCGCCTTCATGCAGTCTGGGAAGGAGCCGCCCTGGGCCACCGCCTGGGCAAACTCCTCATTCTGGCGGCAGAACTCCAGCAGGGCGTCCCGCACAGCGCTTTTCATGGCGGACTCCTTGTGTCCGGTGACGGCCTTGTATTCCTCCTTCAGCCGGGCCTCCGCCTGCTCATACCAGGTACTCACTTTGCACACCTCCCAATTTGCTCAGACAGAGCCATTAGAGCCTTTTCCATGATCTGGGCAGTGTCCTGGTCCTCCCGGCCCCGCGCATGGAAGAGTAGTTTCAGCATCTGGTTGGCGTGATCCTTGGCCTGGTTGAAGAACACCTCAAACTGGGCCAGGTCCTTGTCCCCGGCCAAGTTCTCCCGCTTTTCCGCTTTAGCCTGCTCTCCCAGCTTGCGCTGGGCTGCTGCTTCTCCCTGGCCTTGTCCAGCTTGGCCTGCATCCCGGCCACAGCCTCGGCACGGGCCTTCTCAATGGCAGCCTGGTCCACCACCGTCTCCACCGCCACGTCCACCGGCTGGGCCTTCAGGTCAGCCAGTTCAGCCTCCAAACGGGCCACGTCCTGCATGGCCTGTTCCCGGGCGTCCTGCGCGGAGGCCAGACTGGCGTTGAGCATCCCCATGTCCTCCGCCATCTTGGCCCGGGCCTGTTCGGCGGTATGCTTGTCGGCCTCCGCCCGCTGGGCGGCGGCCCTGGCCTCGTCCCGCTCCTTGATGGCCTGCTCCAGCTGGCGGGTGGACAGTTCCTCCACATGGTGCTCCTCGACAAAGGCCTCCCGCTCGTCCGCGGGGATGGCCAGCAGCCGCAGGGCCTTGGTATAGCTCAAATTCCCAAGCGCTTGGGAATTTGCCCCGGCGCCGAACATGGACTGCTGGGGGGCGCCGTACTCCTCAAAGACTCGCATCAGATTGTTGGCGGTGGACTGGGAATACCCCACCTGCTCCTTGATGTAGTCCCCCCACTGCCCATGGGGCAGGAGAGACTTGACCTCCACCAACCGGCGGCCGATCTCGATGGCATAGCTCAGCAGCATCTGCTGGGCCTGATGCTGCAACGTGCGGATCTCCAGCGTGACGGTCTCCACCGACCTGGCCGGAGGGCTTTCTCTGGTGCTGATCTCGTTCATATCATCCATCCTCCGATCATTTCCGCATCCCCGCCCGTCTGTCGGCTTTGGCCCTGCTGGCACACTCCCGCCGGTACAGCTCATTGACCCGCTCGCAGTCCGGGCAAAAGGCGGTATAGTCTCCCGGTCGGCCGAACTCCTTACCGCAGCGGCGGCACCGGGGCTTGGCCGCTGTGCCCAGCTTCTTGACGGTGCAGTTGCAGGCCTCAGTCCGCCAATCCGCGCCCCAGTGCCTCACGGCCGCCCATACTGCGCTCTCCGGGCTCAGGGAGTTGACTTCCAACTGCCCATACTCCGGGTGGCGCACCTCATACCGCATGACCGGCCCGCTGGTCTGTGCCTGTCTCCTCATAAGATACTCACCGCCCCGGCTGCCCCCAGGATCACCCCGGCCAAAACCAGCAGCGCCATAAGACCAATGCCGATCAAGTTGGCCCGGACCCGCTGCTGCCGGCGCTTCTCCTCGCGGGTGACTCTTTTACCCTGATAGATGTACATGGTATTTCCTCCTGTGTATGTCCCGGCACGGTTTATCCCGCGCCATTTTGCCAGTGCTGCCTATATGCTTACTACCTTCATTCCAGGCTTGTATTGGAACCGGCCCACCTTCATTCCGGGCTCCAGCTCCGGCGGTTTGACCGCCTGATTTTCCAGATAGGCGGCTACTTCATCAGCCTTGAAGCGAATACACCGCCCTACCTTGTAGGCCGGCAGTCCGTCCCGCTTGGCGGCCAGCCGGTACACTGTCTGCACACACACGCCCCAACGTGCTGCCACGTCCTGGGCTGTGAGCATTGTCTCTTGGATCATGGGTATACCTCCTTCATGTGCCGGGTCCACCCGGCGGCGCTTGCCCACCTCCCACCTCCCGAGGTTGAAGCTATCCCCGATTGACTTACGTCTCCGGCCTGGTATCCAGGCCGGAGATTTTAATCTCATAGGAGAACCGCTCCTTGCCTTCCTTGACCCGAAGCCGGTTTTCCCTGGTCAAAGCAGCCTTCAGGGCATATACCGTATCTTCACCCAGGGCCACGGGGGCCATGATTGTGATGTGGTTCTGCCTTTTCTGGGCCGTTCTGATTGCTATCACTTTATTTACCTCCTTTTGTACCCGCCCCATCAGGAGCGGGGGTCTGCGCTGTGGCGGTCAGACTGGATGCCAACATCATGCGCCGGGCTGGTTGGTCAGCCCAAAAAGCTCATTAGGTGTAACTTCCAGTGCATTGGCAATTGCAATGACGTCCGTATCTTTGATAATCTTCCGGCGGTTCAGAAGTGCGCTGAACTGTTTTTCTGAAAATCCGGCTCTTTCTGCAACGGCACGATGCTTCATTCCTTTTTTCTCGATAATTCTTCTTGTGTTTTCGATAATACCGGTCTGGCTCATAGTATCACCCCTTTTATTTTCTCAAGATTCTTGAGTGCATCCTCATGATAGCTCAACTTTCTTTATGTGTCAATCCTTTTGTCTAAAGATTCTTGAAGTTTTATCTTGACCCTATATAGCAGATGTGATTTAATAAGGGCACAGAGGTGATGCAGATGGGCATTGGACGAAGAATAAAACAAGCCCGTGAAGCCGCCGGACTGACACAAGAAGAACTTGGAAAACTTGTTGGCGTAACCGGCTCGGCAATTACCAACTACGAAAAAGAAACCAGCCACCCAAAGGAGCCAGTCATGTATTCCCTAATAGAGGCTCTTGGTGTTGATGCAAATTTCCTTTTTCAAGATTGTGTAAAAATAAAAAGTGCCCCCTCCGATCTCTCGGAGGAGGCACATAAGATTGCTGAAAGCTATGAACGGCTGACCGACCACGGCAAGGGGGCGGTCAGGGCGATTTTGGGATATGAAGAAACGGCCCTGGTACACTGCTCCCAGCAGGAACAAGCGGCCGGAGAAGCCCTTCCGTTCCCAAAGTCCAGGCGCAGCGGCCCCATGGTGCAGATCAATGTCTACGACCAGCCTTCCGCCGCGGGCATGGGAAACTATCTGGACAAGCCGGATTTTCACGTGGAGCAGTATCCCATCAGCGTGATCCCGCCCAAAACGGATTTTGGCGTCATCATTTCCGGTGACAGCATGGAGCCGAAGGTACACGACGGCGGAACGGTATTCGTCCGCTCCACCCCCAGCGTCGAGCCGGGGAAAATCGGGATCTTCATTCTGAACGGTCAGGCCTACTGTAAGAAACTGGCCGTGGACCAGGATAACCGGCAGATCCGTCTGGTATCCATCAATCCCGCCTACCCGGACATTCTTGTAGGTGAGTTTGATTCCTTCCGCACACTGGGTCAGGTCCTTGGCCAGTGGACGACGGGGTATCAGCAGGATATGCTTGGTTGGTGAACTGTCTGTAAAAATACCCCCTGCTCATGGGACATGGCGGCATTTCATCTGATGGTTTTCTTGTCTTTTTGTAAATCTTTTACTATTGTCTGGAGGGAATATTCATGCCTAGTTCTTTTAGACCCCTTCGCACCGCAGAAGATTTGTATGATTATTGCAAAACCTATGATATGGGCATCGGCTCCTTTAAATTTTGGAGTGTAAGGCATTTTCGCTTAATAGAGGATGAATTAAAACCAAACGAGGTTGTTTTTACCGCTTTTGTGGGCTTAATCAATAAATTCAATTATTCATTTGCCATCACAAACGATCGAATCCTTCTGTCCAAGCAAGCCCTTGTCGGCAGTTTTGTCAAATCCATTTCCCTTAAGAATATCAACGACATTACACTGGAAAAAGGCCCTATACACGGCTTTATCGAGATTGACACCGCAAAAGAACGTGTGAAAATTGTGGTGCTTAAGAACTGCGCCGACAATATCCATGAGTGCATCCACAAAGCCCTTGATATGGCAAAGCAGTTTTCCGCTTCAAAGGCATCCGAGGCCACAGCCTCAGCTTATAGTGAGGCGGATGAGCTTGCAAAGTTCAAAAAACTTTATGACGATGGAGTCATCACACAGGAAGAATTTGAGGCCAAGAAGCGGCAGCTTTTGGGGCTTTAAGTCTACACAAACAAGTGCGGCTCCCGCTCGGGGACAGAACCTACACCGTCCCCGGCAGCGGCTGAACCTACCGGCCATATCCATCCGCCGCGGAGCGGAATGTACAGAGAAAAGAGAGGATGTTCGTTATGAATGGCAAGGTCTTACTGCTCTTGCCCACAGCACTGCTATTAGCCGCCTGCTCGGCTGACCCTGCTGTCCAGTCTGCAACTCCGTCCCAGCAGGCCCAGCAGGCCCAACCTTCCCAAAGCGCCGCGCCCGTTATGGAAAGCGCCCCCGTTGATGAAAACGCTTATATCCTGGAGGCCTGCTCCAGCTATGCTTCCGGGGAATATATCAAAATATCCGGCATGGATGGAAAAACTACCATTGACCTATACGATCCTGAGACCGCCGTGCAGCTGGTCAAGGCAAAGAGCGCATCCGCTATGCCTGATGGATGGGACTCTCTCCGGGACGGCATCGTGGCTCTTTCCGCTGACCTGGACCCCCTTTCTGGGACAAGCACGGTCTTGATCTACCTGAAAGACGCGGAGGAGGGTGATATCTATCTCACTGCCTCCGGCGGCTCTGTCATATACGACGCATTTACTGGACAGGCCCCAGCCGTATACAACGCACCGACGATCAGCCTGGCGGAGTTTAACCAGATCTCCACCGGAATGAGCTATGACGAGGTGGTGGCCATTATCGGTTCCAGTGGAACGCTGCTTTCAGAAACGGATCTTGGCCTTGGTCCTGAATATGTCACGGCCATGTGGACGTGGGAGGGAGAGGGCTCTCTGGGCGCAAATGCCAATGTTATGTTCCAGGGCAATGAGGTCTCCAGCAAGGCACAATTTGGGTTGGAATAAAATAAGTGCCGCCCCCGGTGCTGCAACACCGAGAGCGGTCACATGGGTAGGAAGGTGAAAGGTTTGGACAGCCCCTTCACCCTCCTAGAATATCATACTTGTAGGAGGGTTTCAAGCATGGCAAGGCGTGCAGAATTTTATTTTGATGAAAAGACCGGATATTACCGGAAGCGGCTCAAGCTCCAGAACGGCACCTACAAAGATGTAAGGGCCAAGAGCAAGGAGGACCTACGGGCCAAACTCTATGAGCTGGAGACGGCCCAACGGATGGGCCTAATCCTGGATGACAAAACCACCGTGGCCCAGCTCCTGGCCCAATGGTATACCAACCGCAAAGACGGCCTTTCCTATTCCCGGCGGCGGGATTATGTAAATGCCATCAATAATCACATCTGCCCCATCATCGGTGGATACCAACTGAAAGCGGTCAAGCCGGAGGACTGCCAGCGCGTCATGGCGGCTCTGGCTGGAAAATCCCATTCCCTCCAGGTCAAGGTGCTAGGCGTTATGAATATGGCGTTTGACTGCGCTGTGGAAAACGGCCTGATTTTCCGCTCGCCCAGCACAAAGTTGAAGGCGGGCGGCACCCCTACCGCCGAAAAGGTCCCCCTTACCCCCGAGCAGTGCGACGCACTGGAAGAGGCTATAAGGGGCACCCGCGCATACCTGTTTGTGCTGCTGGGCCTCTATACCGGCCTGCGCCGGGAGGAAATCTGCGGCTTGCGCTGGAGTGATGTGGAGCTGAACGCCACAACCCCTCATCTCACAGTAAACAATGCTGTGCGCTTTGAGGGCGGAAAAGGCATCTTTCCTTCCCCTCTGAAAACTAAGGCAGCCCACCGCACTATCCCCCTGCCCGCTAAGCTGACGGATGCCCTGCGCTCCGCCAAAGCTAACAGCAATAGTGTTTTTGTGGTACCAGCCAAAGACGGTACCAACGCCAGCCTCCAGACCGTGCGCAATCTCATGGCAATTATCGAGCGGCGCAGCGTTTGCAATTCTCTAGCTTCTCCAGAAGAAACCAACGGAAAGCGGCGCGGCCCACAGATCCAGCGGATGCTGGATTTTTCCGTCACTCCCCACTTGCTCCGCCATACCTATATCACCCGTCTGTGCCAGTCTAAAATGGATATTAAAAAGATTCAATATCTGGCTGGCCACAGCGATATTAAAATGACCCTTGGTATCTATAGCCATGTAGTCGGAAATACACCGGATGAACTGATCGACGCCGTGGAAAATGCCTTTTCGGGGCAAAACTCGGGGCAAAAGGAAAATGCTCAACACGAAAATGTATTGAGTATCAATGGATAGACCGTTTTTCTATATTATGCTTCACACGCAAGGGGTCACAGATTCGAGTTCTGTCGTCTCCACCATAAAAAAGGACATCCGATTTGGATGTCCTTTTTTATTATGTTTCCCTGCTGCACAGAAAAGCCCTTCTCCCCTTGCGGATTTGAACCGCCCGTATTACAATGGGGTTGTACAAAACTGACAAGGAGGTGCCCCATGAAACTGACCTTTTTCGGCGCCGCCCGGGCCGTCACCGGCAGCTGCCATTGTGTGGAATGCGGCGGGAAAAAGATTCTGGTGGACTGCGGCCTGCAGCAGGGCCGGGACGAGCGGGACAACCAGGAGCTGGACTTCAACGCCGGGTACATCGACGCGGTGGTGGTCACCCACGCCCATATCGACCACTCGGGCCGTATCCCCCTGCTGGTAAAGCAGGGCTTTGAAGGCAACATCTACTGCACCCGGCTGACGGGGCAGCTGCTGTCTATCATGCTGCGGGACTCCGCCCACATTCAGGAGAGCGACGCCCAGTGGGCCAACCAAAAGGGCAGGCGGGCAGGGGCCGAGCCGGTGGAGCCGCTGTACACCGTGGCCGACGCCGAGGCCGCCATCAAACACATCGTTACCTGCGAGTACGGCACCCGTCTGCAAATCGAGGATGGGGTGAAGGTCCGCTTTGTGGACGCGGGCCACCTGCTGGGCTCGGCCAGTGTGGAGATGTGGCTCACCGAGGGGGACGAGACCCGGAAACTGGTCTTTTCCGGCGACATCGGCAACCGGGACCAGCCCATCATCCGGGACCCGCAGTACATCAAGGAGGCCGACTACGTCCTCACCGAGTCCACCTATGGCGACCGGCTCCACGACATGAGCGAGAAGCCGGACTATGCCGGCGATCTGGCCGCCATCATTGACGAAACCCTGGGCAAGGGGGGCAACGTCATTATCCCTTCCTTCGCCGTGGGCCGCACCCAGGAGCTTTTATACTTCATACGGGAGATGAAGGAGCAGGGGCTGGTAAAGAGCCTGCCCAGCTTCCAGGTGGTGGTGGACTCCCCCCTGGCGGGCGAGGCCACCCGCATCTTCTCCGGGGACCTCCACGGCTACCTGGACGAGGACGCCATCGCCGCTCTGAAGGGGGGCGCCCTGTTCCAGTTCCCCGGCCTCACCATCACCGAGAGCAGCGAGGAGTCCCGGGCCCTCAATGAGGACAAGACCCCACGGGTCATTATCTCGGCCTCCGGCATGTGCGACGCCGGCCGCATCCGCCACCATCTGAAGCACAATCTGTGGCGGCCGGAGTGCGCCGTGGTCTTTGTGGGCTTCCAGGCCGAGGGCAGTCTGGGCCGTCGGCTGCTCAACGGGGTCACGTCGGTGAAGCTCTTTGGGGAGGAGATCGCCGTCCGGGCCAAAATCGTCAACTTCCAGGGCCTTAGTTCCCACGCCGACCGGGACGGCCTGCTGCGGTGGATCGAAAGCTACAATCCCCACCCCAAGCAGGTCTTTGTGGTCCACGGCGACGCGGAGGTCACCGAACGCTACGCCAACACCCTGCGCCAGCGGGGGCTGGCCGCCCACGCCCCCAACTATGAGGAGGTCTATGACCTGCTCACCAACCAGATGCTCTCCCCCGGCCTGCCGCCGGAGCAGAAACCCGCCGCCACCCCCGGCGCCTCCCCCGCCTACCAGCGGCTGGAGGAGGTGGGCCGCAAGCTGATGGAGGTCATCGCCCACAACAAGGGGGGCACCAACAAGGACCTGGGCAAGTTTGCCGACCAGCTGCGGGCCCTCATCGAAAAATGGGACCGCTGAATCTTCCCTATGGACGCAAAAAGACCGCAGACAGTTGTCTGCGGTCTTCAGCGTGTCGAGAAACCTCGACACGCTTCTCAAAAATGCAAGCATTTTTTCGAGGAGATGCAGCCCGCCGCGCGCAGCCTTTGGCCAATGGGCCAAAGGCCACACTTGCGGGCTGAGCAGTGTTTTTTCTGAGGCACATGTCCTCAGAAAAAACAGATTTCCACTCTGTTTTGCCGCCTGCGGGCGGCAAAACTCTGCCGAGGGCTTTTTCCTATACAAGAAACGCTTTCCCTCTTGCGTGGATTTTACCTTCTTCGACAGACTAAAGACCGCAGACAGCTGTCTGCGGTCTTTTTCTGTTGTTACGCTACGGCGCTGCCGTGGACGATGGCCCCAAAATTCTGAAAGGGCAGCAGCACCCACAGGGCCCGGCCCAGCACATACCGCTCGTCCACCGTGCCCAGGGTCACGTCCCGGCTGTCGGAGGAGGCGTTGCGGTTGTCCCCCATGACAAAGATGGAGCCCTCGGGCACCACCACGTCGGTGATGGACTCCCGGGGCGGTTCCACCATGACCTCGTTGATATAGGGCTCATCCAGCACCTGACCGTCCACCGACACAGTACCGGCGTCGTAGTCAATGACCACATGCTGGCCGCCGGTGGCGATGACCCGCTTGACGATGGGGCCCTCGGCGGCGTCAAACTCCTTGGTGAGCACCACCACGTCCCCCTGCTTGGGGGTATAGCCGATGCTCTGCAAGAGCAGCAGGTCGCCGTCGTGGAGGGTGGGGTACATGGAACTGCCCACCACGCCGATGATACGGCCCACAAAGGTGAAAATCAAAATCAGGGCCACCAGTACCATCACCAGGGCCTGCAGCCAGAAGTACAGGTCCACCTTCAGGGCGTCCTTCCCCTCCAGCTCCTTCTCCTGGGTCTTGTCTTTTGCCAATGCCATCAGCTCCATACGCTTGAAATATCCAACATTATAGCGCCCTTTTCCCCCGATTGCAAGGGAAATACCGCTCAGCGCCTCCGCTTCCCCGTATCAGCTCCTTGAAGCGCCCTCTGACGCTCCTCACGGCTGCTTCTCTACGATGACGCCATCCTTAATTTCCAATTCGCCCAAATGATTCAGCTTGTCCCGATAGGTAAGCTCCGATTCATCTTCATAGCCCACAAAACACACCTCCGCGATGTCCTCCCGGTTGAAGAAAATCATGGCTTTCGGATCGATGATCCCCTCTGGATAGTAGCAAGCGGAATAGTCATATATGGTGTCTGATCCGGCCATGCTCTGGATGCGGCCGCAAATCATGATGGTCTTATTCCCGTCCTCCAGCAAAACAACCGAACCGACGGGAAGAAACTCCGTCTTAAAATCTCTTGCGGCTGTAGAATCAGACGGCTGTGCTTGGTCGGCTGGCGGCTGAGTCTTGCCGCAGGCCGTCAAAGAAAGGACAGCAGCGAAAAGCAAACATACAAGTAAGGTTTTTTGAAGCCGCATATCTTACCTTCCTTTCTGCCCGATGGCTCAGCGCTCCTGCTCCCAAGCCTTTTCCCGGCTGTGACAGGTAAAGAGCAGGATCTGCCGCTCCTTCCCCAGCTCACTCAGGCAGTCCAGAGCCAGCGCCATCCGCTCATCGTCAAAGTTGGCCAGGGCGTCGTCCAGCACCAAGGGACAGGGCTCCTCTCCCGGGAGCACCAGCCGGCAGGCCGCCAGACGTACCGCCAGATAGAGCTGGTCCGCCGTCCCCTGAGACAGCGCCAAAGCCCGCCGGGGCTGGAGGCTGCCTGCCTCCTCGGCCAGGGCCTCAAACTGCCGGGTAAGGGACACCTTGTCGTACTTGCCCCCGGTGAGTTTGGCCAGATAGTCTCCGGCCAGCCGGTTGAGGGCGGGGGAGAACCGGGCCTGGAGCCCGGTGTGGGCGGCATCCAGGGCGGTGAGCGCGGCCTCCAGAGCGGCATATTCCCGCTGCCGCCGCTCCAGCTCCTCCCGGGCAGCCTCCTTCCGCTCCTCCAGCTCCGCCGGGTCCCCCAGGGTATTCAGCTCCCCCTGGGCCATGGCCAGGCCGCTGCGCAGCCGGGACAGCTCTCCCTCGGCGGCGCTGAGCCGGGCCGCCGTCTCCGCCGGGTCGAACCGGGGCTCCACCCCGGGGTCGGCGGCCACCGGAGTGGGCTTGGGCAGGCTGTCCGCCAGCTTGACCGCCCCCTCCAGCTTGACCTGGGCGGTGGCCAGCCGCTCCTCCAGCTGGAGGGCCCGGGAGATGGCGGCAGACACCCCAAAGGTATCCTTCACCGTGGGGGCGAAGGGGTGGACCAGCTCCAGCAGGGCCTTGCGGATGTGCTCGTCCTGGGCAATCAGATCGGTGAGGGCCCGCTGGGCGCTCTCCCGCTGCTTGACCGCCTGGTCGGCCAGCGCCCAAACCTCCCGGTAGGCGCTGGCCCGGGCCAGAATCCCCTCCGGGTCCTCCGCATCATACCGCTCCAGCAGCTCCGCCGTCCGGCCGGCGGCCCTCTTTTTCCACACAACCGCCGCCGCAATCAGGCCCACGCCCACTCCGGCCAGCACGCCGCAGGCCGCGCCCCCCATCCAGGGGGCGGGCAGCACACCGGCAAAGGCCAGGGCCAGCGATCCGGCGGCCAGCGCCAGGGCGATGACTCCCCCGGCGTACAGTCCCCCGCAGCGGGGCATTTCCCCCGCCGCCTGGGCGTCGTCGCTGGCCTGCTCCCAGGCCTCGTCGGGGGTCATCTGAGGAAAGAGGGGGTTGGCCATGGCGGCGGTGGCGGCGCGTTCTCCGTCCTTGGCCTCCTCCAGCCGCTCCTCGGCCTGCTTTCGGCTGGTGTGGAGGGCGTTGAGCCGGTTCAGCTCCCCTTGAGCCTGCTGCAAGGTGGCCTTGTCCGGGGGCGCACCGTGGCGGTTGAGCTCGGCCCGGATGGCCTCCACCTGCCCCTGTGCCTGCTCCAAAGCGGCCTGGGCCTCCTCCCACCGCTGGCGGCGGGAGGCCATGGCCCGGGCCAGGTGGGCGTCCCGCTCGGCCTGGAGATGCTTGTGCTCGGCCTGGAGCTTGTCCAGCTCCCGCTTGGCCTCCTGGGCCAGGCGGAAGGCCTTGGCCTGACGGCCCTCCAGTTCCCCGTCGGCGGCCAGCTCCTCCTCCAGTTTGGGAATGAGGCCGGTCTTGTTGTGCCTGCGGCGGTTGAGCCAGTCCCGCAGGCGGCGCTCCACCTGGGAGTAGGACACATCCTCCTCCCCGCTGGAAGCCAGGGCGGCGATGCGGGCCTCCAGCGCGGGGGCGCCGTCGATGGCGGTCCCCCCCTGGCCCACAAAGGCGGAGCGTTCAAAGACCTCCCGGGGAGCGCCGATGAGGGTCTCCCCCACGTTGTCGGCGGTGAGGAAGGGCACCGGCTCCCCGGTGGCGGTATATACCGCCTCAAACTTGCCGAAGGGGGTGTTTCCCTTGGGTCCCCGGCGGAGGGTGATCTCCTCCCCCTTCCACTCCAGCTCCACTACGCCTTCCATGGCCCCGCCGTTCCAGGGCTGGTAGCGGTTTTTCTCGGCGATGTGGCCCTGCTTGTCCCGCTCCTTGGTGTTGATACCGTAAAACATGGCCCGCAGGAAGGCGGACCAGGTGGACTTGCCCCCCTCGTTGGGGGCTTGAAGAATGTTGAGCCCCTCCTTCAGCGTCAGCTCCTGGTTGTCCAGGCCGCCGAAGGTGGCTTTCATACGCAGAATTTTCATGGACAGGGGTCCTCCCCGTTTTCCAGCGCCGCCAGGGCAAAGCGGGCGGCCAGCTCGGCCTCCGGCCCGCCGCTCCCCTTCAAGGCCCGGAGGACCAGCCCGGTGAGGGTGTCCTCCCCCGCCCGGGCCCACAGGTCCCGGTACTCCCGGGTCTGGTCCCGCAGGGTGACGCTATAGTAGTATGGTTCCGCCTGGGCGGTGAGGGCGGCCAGGTCCGGGAGCCCAAAGCTCCGCTGGCCGGTGAGCAGAATGCGGCAGCAGTCGCCGCAGGGCTCCCCCGGCAGGACGGCCTCCAGGGCCTCGGCGGCGCTGTCAGCCCCGGTGACGTCGGCCTCCACGATCTCATACCGCCGTCCGGCCAGGGGGACGAACTGGGCGGTGACGTCGCCGGGGCTGTCCCCTACGGTGACGGCCAGCACCCCCTTGTCCCCCGTCTCGTCAAAGCCTCTCCCCTCGGGGCAGCCGGGATAGGCCCACCAGGTATCCCCCGCCTTTTGCAGCCCCGAACAGGCGTGGACATGGCCCAGGGCCAGATAGGTCAGGCCGCTGGCGGCAATATCCGCCGGGTCGATGGGGCCATAGCGGCCCTTGCCCTCCACGTCGCCGTGGAGGACCATCAGGTGGACCTGTCCGTCCTGGGGGGCGGTAAAGCCCATCAGGGGAGAGCGGTCTGCCTGGGGAGTGGTGAAGGCCGCCCCGTGGACGGTACAGCCCAAATCGGGCAGAGCCACCGACTCAATGCCCACCGAGGAAAAGATATGTACGTTGTCGGGCCAGGCGGTGTTGGCGTACACCGACCGGGGACCGTAGCAGTCGTGATTGCCGGGGGCGATGAACACCGGGGCGTGGATCTGGCCCAGGGTGCGGGCCAGGGCCTCCACCGTCTCCTGGTAGGTCTGGCTGCCGTCCAGCAAATCGCCGGACAGCAGCACCAGGTCGGCCTGCCGCTCCTCCGCCAGGTCGGCCAGCTTGTCCAGCAGGGCCCGCTGCTCCTCCCGCCGCTGCCGGGCCTTATCGGCCGGCAGGGCCGCAAAGGGGGCGTCCAGATGAAAATCCGCCCCGTGAATGATGGTCAGCATGGTTTTGTGTTCCTTTCCAACAGGATATTGCGCAATATTAGTCCCGGATGTCCACCCGTTCCACCCCTACACACTTGCGGGTGTCGGTGTCAATGGAGAACAGGACGCTCTCCAGCTTGCAGGGACCCTCCGCCTGCTCAAAGCGCCGGGGCAGCCCCCCCAAAAAGCGGTTGATGGCCTGCTCAGGTCGGATGCCCAGCACGCTGCGGGCCGGGCCGGTCATGCCCAGGTCGGTGACAAAGCCCAGGCCCTTGGGCAGCACCTGGCCGTCGGCGGTGGGCACATGGGTGTGGGTGCCCCACAGGGCCTGGACCCGTCCGTCCAGATAGTACCCCATGGCCCCCTTTTCGCTGGTGGCCTCGGCGTGGAAGTCCACCAGCACCAGGTCCGCCCCCTCCATCCGTTTCAACACCCGGTCGGCGGTGGTGAAGGGGTTTTCAAAGTTGCTGTCCATCTCGCACCGGCCGATGAGGTTCACCACCCCGATGCGCAGGCCCTGGGGGCCGTCGTACACCCCCCAGCCCCGGCCGGGCACCCGGTTGGTGTAGTTGGCGGGCCGGAGGGTATACCGGTCGTTCTCCAGAAAGTCCGCGATCTGGATGCGGTTCCAGGTGTGGTTGCCCAGGGTGATGACGTCGGCCCCGGCGTCAAAAATATCCCGGGCCTGCCGGGGCAGAATACCAACGCCGGAGGCGTTCTCCCCGTTGACCACGGTAAAATGAACGTCATGGAGCTTTTTCAGGCTGCGGAGGTGACGGGCCAAACATTCCATACCGCTCTCGCCCACCACATCGCCTACCGCCAGCACGTGTAAGATCATAGTCTGCCTCCCTCTTTGTGTTTACGCAGTATTGTTTATTATATGTGATTTTTCAAAAAAGAGCAATTCCCGATTGCCCTCCTTTCCTTTTTTCGCGCTTTATGGTAAGATAGTGGAAAAAAGGGGGTATTTTGTTGTTGAAACGGTTTGTTCCTCTGCTCTTGTCCCTGAGCCTGGGGATGGCCCTCGCCGCCTGCGGAACGAAAGACGCCACAGAGTCGGCCCCGCCGGTCTCCCTTCCGCCCGCTGCGGCCACCCCCACGCCCACCCCGGAGCCGACCCCCACCCCCATCCCCGCTATCACACAAGTTGGGCTGGATGAGGCGGTGGCCCAGGCCGGTACGGACCACGGGGCGGTGGGCGTCCAGGCCGCCGTGATCCAGGACGGAACGGTGGTGTTGGAGAGCGCCTGGGGCTGGGCAGTCAAGGACAGCGTGGCCCTCACCCCCCAGCACAAGCTGCGCTGTGCCTCCCTCACCAAGGTGGCGGTGGGCCTGTCCACCGCCCTGCTGCTGGACCAGGAGGTGATCGACCCGGAGGCCGACATTGCCCAATACTGGGGCTCCACGGTGTGCAACCCCTACTATCCCGACACCCCGGTGACCATTGACGCCCTCATCACCCACACCTCCTCCCTCAGCGACGCCAGCAGTCTGTCCGCCCTGAAGGGTACCGCCGCCCGCCAGCGGCTGGCGGGCAGCGGCTTTCAGGCGGTGTGCCCCGGCGACCCCGCCGGGTGGTCGTATAACAACTACGGCTTTTCGGTGCTGGGCATGACTTTGGAGCTGGCCGCCGAACAGCCGCTGGACCAGGTGCTGGGAGAGGGGATGCTCCAGCCCATGGGCATCGACGCCGCCTTTGAGGCGGGCAGCGTCACCCACACCGAGCTGCTGGCCCCCCTCTATCAGGGCGGTTCTATGAGCCGCTCGGTATCGGAAATGCTGGGTTATGTGTGCAATCCCACGCCGGGCTACCGGGGCAACTTCTTTGCCGGCGGCTTTACGTGCAGCGCCGGGGACTACGCCCGGCTCATCGCCGTGCTGGCGGCGGACGGGGAATATGAGGGGCAGACCCTTCTCTCCCCGGAGGCGGTGACCTATCTGGAGACCCCCCTGGACCAGCCCATCACTGATGAAAACCGGGGCGTTACTTTCTACCAGTGCCGCCCCCTGCGGTATCAGGAGGACATGTACGGCCGGGAGGGGCTCTACTACCACACCGGCTCGGCCTATGGCTTTTACGGTTTTTTGTCCTATGACCCGGTGACAAAAGACGGCCTGGTGGTGTTCACCACCGGCGCCGAGGGTTCCATAGATTCCTACGGGGTGTATGCCGTCTGCGGCGAGATTGCCCAGGCGGTGTACGACCCCGCATCACGCGCATAAGGAGGCCGCTTTTATGGGCCGTTTTTCCATCCTGCTGCTGACCACCATGACCGCTGTGGTCCTCACCGGCTGCCAGAGCGCCCCCGTCTCCACTCCCACCCCAGAGGCGGCAGTCACCCCCACCCCTACCGCTGCGCCCACGCCCACACCTACCCCCCAGCCCCCCACCACCGCCACCCTGGCGGTGTGCGGCGACGTGATGAGCCACATGCCGGTGACCAACGACGCCTGGGACGAGGGGGCGGGCATCTACGACTACACCCCCATTTTTGAGGCGGCCCGCCCCTATGTGGAGGGGGCGGACTACGCCGTGGCCAACCTGGAGACCACCCTGTCCACCCAGGGGCCTTATTCCGGCTACCCGGCCTTCAAATCCCCCGCCGCCCTGGCAGGCGATCT
Organism: uncultured Flavonifractor sp.; assembly: GCF_944385615.1. GTDB lineage: Bacteria > Bacillota > Clostridia > Oscillospirales > Oscillospiraceae > Flavonifractor. Next base: position 32,022 of record NZ_CALWXV010000006.1, read on the forward strand.
GAAGGACCTGGGCTTTGATCTGGTGCTCACTGCCAACAACCACTGTCTGGACCGGGGGTATGACGGGTTGGTATCCACCCTGGACCAGCTGGACCAGGCGGGGCTGGCTCATGTGGGCACCGCCCGCTCGGCGGAGGAGGCCCAGCCCGATACCGCCATCCAGGTGGCCGACGTGGGGGGCATTTCGGTGGCCTTTCTGGGGTACACCTACGGCACCAACGGCATCCCCCTGCCCAGCGGCAAGGACTATGCCGTCAACCTTTTCAACACCGATTACATGACCACCCTGTCCACCCCGGACACCGACCGGCTGGAAGCCGATCTGGCCGCCGCCCGGGCGCTGGACACCGATCTCATCGCCGTGATGATCCACTGGGGAGTGGAGTACCAGACCACCCAAAATTCCTATCAGGAGGAGCTGACCGACCTGCTCATCGCCAACGGGGCCGACCTGGTGCTGGGGGGCCACTCCCATGTGCCCCAGCCTCTGGAGATGCGCACCGTCACGGCGGCGGACGGCACCCAGCACACCGGCTTTGTGTGCTACTCTCTGGGCAACTTCATCTCCTCTCAGGTGGACCCCCTCACCGACACCACCGCAGTGCTCACCCTAGAGCTGACCCTGGATCATGAGACGGGAGAGGCAGGGGTCACCGGCTGGTCCTATGTGCCCATGCTCATGGTGCGGCGGGACGGCACCGCCCAGGTGTTTACCCTTACCGACGCCTCCGCCATCCCCGCCGGGGCCTCCGACGCCCTGGTCCACAAGCTGGAACAGGCTGTGTCGGACTGCGCCTCCATCCTGGGCCCCACCCCGGCGTCCCCCTGACCACAGCAAAAACCAGCCCCTGGTCATTGTCTATTTGACAATGGCCAGGGGCTGAATTCATTTATGCGCCGATAAACTCCGTAAATTCCAACAGGTTTTCCCGCAGGGACTTATCGCCGTCATACTGGTAGCCACCGCAGAAGGTCCCATCCTGCAGCCACCACAGCAGATCCTGGGGATGCTCTGGGTCTATGCCCTCCAAAGCCGTGTCGGTGGTGACCAGCAGCCTGCCGTGGGCCAGCAGGCCGTTGAGCTGGTCCATAAAATCGGCCAGCGCCGCCCCGTCAAAACCTTCGTGCATGGGGCTGCCCCAGTTCACATCAAAGCTGACGCTCTCCTCCTGAACGGGTACGGCCTTTCCCTGGGCGTCCAGGGAGAACAGGGTGTATGCATAGGTGGCATAGCCCTGGTACATGGTGGGGTTGTAGCGAAGCAAGTAGTCTTTCCCGTCCAGCTTACAGGCAAAGAGACTGTTGTAGCCGGAATGTGCGGCGTGGGCCTCTTCCCGCCACAGGACGGTGCCATCCGGTTTTTTTACCCGCAGTTCAAACCAGGGATATACATCGTCATGCTTTTCCAGTTCCACCGTCTCCAGCGTCCCGTCCTGGTCAAAATCATAGTCTCCCAGCAAAGCGGCGCTGTCTTCCTGTCTCTCCTCACCATAGAAGCAGATTAAAAATCCGCTCCTGCTCCACCCATTCTGCGGGTTCTGTCACAGAATATTGGCCTTCCTCAGGATGCATCCGCAGCTGGGCAGTGTATGTGGTCTGGTTCTGTGTGTAGAAGAAACGAACAGCGCCCCCGTCCACCCACTGAAAGTCGGATGTCAGAAAAAGTGCAACCTGATCGGCATTGACGCAGAGCTGGGAACTGTCCTTCAGCTTTTCCAGCTTTGCGATTTGCGACACAATCTGCTGCGGCTCCATCTGGGAGGGATGGGCGTCCTCCATGGGAAAGGTACGGCTGGCGGTGAGATCACGCAAAAACCACACCCCCGCTACCACACCGGCCGCCAGAGCTGCTGCTGCCACCCAGAAGGCAGGCTTTTTGGAATGGGTCACCCAGTTCAGAAAGACGTGCTTCATGCCGTGCCTCCTTTTGTCTCAAACAGACCGTTCACCGTTAGTCTATTGGAGCAGGCACCAAAAGTCAACAGAATGTTCCATACTTCTGCCAGGCACACCGCAAAAAGCCCAACTCCACTCATGGAGTTGGGCTTTGCCATTTTTTCGACAGCTTCAGCTACTCCGCCAGCCCCAGCAGCACCTGCCCAGCGGCCCGGGCAAAGAGCCGGGCCCCCGCCAGGGCCTCCTGGAGGGTATTGCCGTGGGTACCCACCTCCACCAGCAGGGAGCCAGTGGACAGCTCCTGGTTATAGCTGGAGGCGCGGAAGGTCATGGGCCGGGCCAGAGTGGGATAGAGGGTATTCATACCGGTCTGGAGCTTGCAGGCCAGGGTGAGATTTTCCATCCAGTGGGGATTGCTGCCGTTCTGGCCGTGACCCACCACCAGCATCACCTGGGCGGTGTCCACCCCGTCGATCCGGGTCACCGCCTTGTATACCGTGCCATCCTCCCCCACCAGGGCGTCCCGGTGGACGTCCAGCACAATTTTGATGGAGGGATACTGGGCCAGATAGTCCTTTACCGTCTGGGCCGAGCGGGTATAGGCCTGGTTGTACTGGGGATAGTCGTGGAGGGTACGGTCGTGGACCACCCTTAATCCCATCTCGGTGAACACCCGCTCCATCTCATCTCCCACCCGGAGCATATTGTCCTCCTCCTCCAGGGTGCGGGACTGGTCGCTGGGGGTATATACGTCGGTGCCGTCGGGGGTATAGGCCTCGGTAGCGTGGGTATGTATGATGAGGATTTGGGGTCCCTCCGCCGGCAGGGTGATGTTCACCGCCGCCCCAGCGGCCCCCGCCAGATCCACGCTCTCCCCGGTGCGGTTGTAGAGGTACAGTCCCCCCGCCACGTCATAGCCCTGGGGGCTGGTGGGGATGAGGGTGCGGGCCACAATGTCCGACGGGGCGGCGGTGACCTGGGGCTCCTCCCCCATGTCGTCGTGGTCCTCGGCAGGCTGTCCGGCGGGCAGCTGTGGGTCCTCCTCTGTCCCGCTCAGGTACTCCGCCACCGCCCCCTGGCTGCCGGTCAGCAGCAGGGACTGCCCCACCGCCAGCCGGTCCCAGCCGTCCAGCAGGCTCAAAGGCCCGTCCTCCTCCGGGGCCTTTCCCAGCTCCGCCGCCAGGGCGGTGGCCACAAAGCCGCCGCTCTCCCCCAGACTCCGCAGGGCCCCCGACGCGCCGCCGCACAACAGCAGCAGCCACACCGCCAGGGTGGCCAGGAACAGAGCGGCGCACCGCCGCAGCAGCCGTTTCCAAACAATGGGCCGTTTCATATCGCACCATCCTCATCTGTATTCCCGGCGTCCCCGGGTCATTCTACCCTATGCGCCGCCCCCGGCAGGTATGCCTTGTCCCAGAAAAACCTCCGCCTAAAAATAGTTTGACGGTCAAAATAGTATCTTGACTTTTCCCTTTAATCCGGTATAATGCAGTTGCTGACACAGGCCATGGAGGAAAGGAGGCATCTGTGGAGCGTTCCAGCGAGTTATTTCATCAGTTTCTCTCCGAGGTCTTTGGGGACATCCTGAAGCGGGAGGAGGCCAGCCTGGCCGCGGGGGACCTGTCCCTGCGGGAGGTGCAGCTCATCGACGCGGTGTGCCGCACGGTGGACCAGGGCGGGGACAACCGCTCCACCGCCATTGCCGCCGCCCGGCAGATGCCGGCGGGCACCCTGACCTGCGCCGTGGACCTGTTGGTAAAGAAAGGCTACCTCACCCGCCTGCGGGACAGAAAGGACCGGCGGGTGGTGCGGCTGATGCCCACCCAGCAGGGCCGGGCTGCCAGCGAACAGCACCGGGCCTTCCACCGCCGGATCGCCGACAGTCTTTTATCCGTTCTCACCGATCAGGAGGCCTCCGCCCTGCTGCGGGGGCTGGAGAAGCTCACCGACTTTTTTCGGGGCGGCCCCCAGGCCCCAGTCAATCAGAAACCATAACAGTGCGGATAAGTGAGGTTATTTATGAGTAAAATCGCCATCGCCACCGACAGCAACAGCGGCATCACCCAGGCCCAGGGCAAGGAGCTGGGCATTTTTGTGCTGCCCATGCCCTTTTACATCAACGACGAGCTCTTTCTGGAGGATATCACCCTCTCTCAGGAGCAGTTCTATCAGCGGCTGGAGGAAGGCGCCGACGTAAAGACCACCCAGCCCTCCCCCGGCGACGTTACCGACCTGTGGGACAAGATCCTCCAGGACTATGACCAGATCGTATATATTCCCATGTCCAGCGGCCTGAGCAGCTCCTGTGAGACCGCCATGATGCTGGCCCAGGACTACGAGGGCAAGGTCTTTGTGGTCAACAACCAGCGCATCTCGGTGACTCAGCGCCAGTCGGTGCTGGACGCCAAGGCCATGGCCCAGGCGGGCAAGAGCGCCCAGGAGATCCATGATTATCTGGAGCGCACCAAATTTGACTCGGATATCTACATCACCGTGGATACCCTGAAGTACTTAAAGAAGGGCGGCCGCTGCACCCCCGCCGCCGCCGCTCTGGGGGCGGTGCTGGGCATCAAGCCGGTGCTGCGCATCAAGGGGGAAAAGCTGGACTCCTTTGCCAAGGTCCGGGGCTGGAAGGCGGCCAAAAAGTCCATGATCGACGCCATCCGCCACACCATGGACACCGATTTTGCCGGTCTGTCCGGTCCTGAGCAGCTCCACATCGCCGCCGCTTACACCGGCGACCGGGCCGCCGCCGAGGAGTGGCGGAAGGAGCTGGAGGCCACCTTCCCCGGCTACCCCATTCACATGGACCCCCTGTCCCTGTCGGTGGCCTGCCACATCGGCCCCGGCGCCCAGGCAGTGACCGTCAGCAAGGCTCTGGAGCTGAAATAACTTTCATGAAAACAGGCGGACCGCAATTTTTGCGGTCCGCCTGTTTTTACACCTCTTTACGGAAAATAGCCGGTTCTTTTCCACATTTCCCGGCCGGATTGTGGAAAACTTCGTGGAAAACGGCCCTCTCCGGTGGAAAGAACGGTCCTTCCCGATCCTGTCGAGGATGGAAACAATTTAAAAATCATGCATATTTTCTTCATAATTCCGCCACAATTACGGGTTATCCTAAGACTCGTTCAAAGGAAACAACAAACCTGTTGTCAAAGGAGAGATCCGTTATGTATTACAGCGATTATAACCGGCCCCCCGAAGATCGGGAGCCCATCATAGAGACCGACCAGTTCCAAGTCCATGACGCCGAGCCCCCCAAGAAAAAGAAAAAGGGCGGCTTTGGCAAGCTGATTGCCGTAGGCCTGTGCTGCGCCGTCATCGGCGGCGCGGTGGGCGGCGGCGGCGTGTGGGCCGCCAGCCGGTTCGGCAGCAATTCCACCACCATCTATGAAGGCAATCGTCCTACCGCCGTGTCTCTGGCCAATGTGGACGGCAAGACCGTCCTCTCCGCCGAAGAGGTATACGCCTCCAACCTGGGGGCGGTTGTGGGCGTTAACGGCAACGTGACCACCAACGTGTGGGGCCAGACCGTGAAAAACGCCGTGTCCGGCTCCGGCTTCGTTATCAGTTCCAACGCCACCACCAGCTACATCCTCACCAACTACCACGTGATTGACGGGGTCAGCGACATCAAAGTGACCTTCGCCGACGGCAGCAGCTATGACGCCACTCTGGTGGGCGGTGAGGAGGAAAACGACATCGCTGTGCTGCAAATCAACCAGGGCAACCTGCAAACCGTGGTGCTGGGCGACTCGGACGCCATCAACGTGGGCGAGAACGTGTACGCCATCGGCAATCCCCTGGGTGAGCTGACCTTCACCTTCACCGGCGGCTATGTCTCCGCCAAGGATCGCTCGGTGACCATGAGCGACGGCACCGTCATGAACATGATCCAGACCGACACCGCCATCAACTCGGGCAACTCCGGCGGTCCCCTGTTTGACAAGTACGGCCAGGTGGTGGGTATCGTGTCCGCCAAGCTTTCCTCCAGCTCCAGCTCGGAGGCCTCTGTGGAGGGTCTGGGCTTCGCCATCCCCATCAATGACGTGAAGGACATGGTCACCTCCATCATGGAGAACGGCTACGTCACCGGCAAGCCCAACGTGGGCATTCTCATGAATGACGTGGATAGCTCCGCTCAGCGGTACGGCGTTCCCGCCGGGGCAGAGATCATGGCCATTCTGGACGGCTCCTGCGCCCAGACCGACGGCCTCCAGGTAGGCGACATCATCACCGCTGTGGACGATACCACCGTCACCAGCTCCTCTCAGCTCTCCTCCGCCGTAAAGAATTATAAGGCCGGCGACACCGTCACCTTTACAGTGTACCGGGACGGCCAGACCACCACCGTCCAGGTAACGCTGGACGAGGACAACCAGGAGCGGCAGGAGGCCATGAACCAGCTCCAGAGCGACTACCAGTCCCAGCAGTCTCAGTCCCAGCAGGGCGGCAATTACTACTACAACTTCCCCTTCGGCGGCTGGTAATCATCACGCTATACAAAACCCGGATGTGCTAAACAGCACATCCGGGTTTTTATGTATTGGCACAAAAAACGGACGGAGCCGGTCGGCTCCGTCCGTTTTGGGGGGTCTTGATGATCTTAGCCCTGGGTGCAGGTGTCGAAGAAGAAGTAGCCCAGGGGGCAGTAGTACATACCCTCAATGCCGTCGGCCAGCATATAGGACTGGGTGTAGAAGTACAGGGGGTTGACCACCCAATCCTGCTCCAGCAGGATGTCCTCAGCCTCGTGCATGAGCTGCATCCGGGTAGCAACATCGGAGGTGGCCTTAGCCTCCTGAATCTTGGCGTCATAGTCGGGGTTGGAGTACTGAGCGTCGTTGTTGCCGCCGCCGGTGAGCCACATATCCAGGAAGGTCATGGGATCATTGTAGTCAGCGATCCAGCCGTTACGGGCGATGGAGTAATCGCCGTCCTTACGGGTCTGCAGGAAGGTGCCCCACTCCTGGTTGGTCAGGGTGACGGTCACGCCCAGCTCGGTCTGCCACATGTTCTGCAGAGCCTCGGCAATGGCCTTGTGGTTGTCGTCGGTGTTGTACAGGTACTCAACCACAGGGAAACCCTCGCCGTTGGGATAGCCAGCCTCGGCCAGCAGAGCACGGGCCTCCTCGCAGTTGGCCTCGTAAGCGTCGGTAGTGGGATCGTAGTAGTCGCCGCCCACGGTGCGGAAGTCGTCGCCCTCAACACCGGCAGCGTCGTACACGCCGGCGGGCACATAGGCGCCGGCCTCCACCTGACCGGTCTGAGTGATCTCGGTCACGATATAGTTGCGGTCCACAGCCAGGGTGAAGGCCTTACGGACGCGCCAGTCGTCGAAGGGAGCCTTCTGGGTCTGGTAGCAGACATAGTAGGTGCCCAGGTAATCCACAACCTTCATCTCGCCGGAGGACAGCAGGCCGGCCACCTCGTCCACGGGCACGGTCTCGATGAAGTCCAGCTCGCCGGTGTTAAAGCCGTTCAGCTGGGCGTTGTTGTCGTCCATCAGCTTGAAGGTGATCTTCTGGGGACCCAGCTTATCCACATTGTAGTAGTACTCGTTGGGCTCCATGACGATCTGAGAGTTGGTCTCACGGACGGTCATCTTGTAAGCGCCGTTGGAGATATAGGTCTCGGGGGTGTAGGTCCACTCGGGATTGCTCACCACGTCCTCACGCACGGGGAAGGTGGCGGGGAAGGCGCAGATCTCGGTGAAGTAGGGCAGATCAGAAGTGATGGTGACCACGAAGGTCTTGTCGTCGGGAGCGGAAACGCCCAGCTCAGAGGGCTCCATCTCGCCGTTCATGATGGCGTTGGCGTTGACCACGCTGTCGATCATATAGCTGTAATCAGCGGCGGTGGCGGGGGTGACCAGGCGCTGCCAGGAATACACGAAGTCCTGAGCGGTCACGTCCTTGCCGTCGGACCACTTGATGCCGTCGCGCAGGTGGAAGGTGTAGGTGACGGTGCCGTCCTCGTTGACCACCTTGTCATAGCTCTCAGCCTGGCCGTAGCCCAGCTTGGCGTCGTTGCAGGTGCCGTCGGAACCGGCGGTCTCGCTGCCGGAATCCTCCCAGCGCATCAGACCCTCAAACATGTGGTTGATCATGATGGCGCCGTCGACCGCGCTGTTCAGGGCAGGGTCAATGGTTTGGGGCTCGGAAGCGATGCTCATGCTGATCTCAAAAGCGCCGCTGCTCTCATTGTTGGCCGTTTCGCTGTTCTGGGGGGCGGTGCTGTTGGTGCTGCCCTCATTGCCGTTGCCGCAGCCGGCCAGCACGCCAAACACGAGGGCCCCGGACAGAGCCAGAGAGACAAGCTTTCTCTTTTTCATGGTTGGACCTCCATCTTTCATTTTTGTATCGAATCGCCCGAAGGCGGGATACACCAGCAGAGGATCTTGGCGCCCGCTTGCGGGCGCCGAAAGGCCATGGCCTTTCACACGGTAAAGTAACTGAGTGGTATTATACCACAGGTAAGTACACGGTGTAAAGGAAATGTTTCAAAATTGTTACAGGCTTGTAAGTTTGTTTGAAAAAAGGCGGCTTTGGCCGCCTTTTTTCCACTATTTTTCCATTTTTGGATGGCACACAAGAGCGTCCGCCCCCGCTTATCCCAGCAGGTGACAGGCGGCGTAGTGCCCGGGGGCGTGCCCCCCACCCGGCCTGGGCCGGGCGGGTCCCCTTTCTTTTCTCTGCGCGGGCGAACTGAATTCGCCCGGCATCAAGGGTTTGGGCGCAGCCCAAACCGCTTGTACGCCGCTACGCGGCGGCTCGCTGCGCTCGCAAGAGCCCGCCCCTGCTTACCCCAGCAGGTGACAGGCGGCGTAGTGCCCGGGGGCGTGCTCTTTGAACTGGGGCACGGCCTGCTTGCACTTCTCAGTGGCATAGGGGCAGCGGGTATGGAACCGGCAGCCCGTGGGGGGATTCATGGGAGAGGGGATGTCGCCCTGAAGCACGATGCGCTGGCGGGTGCGGCTCACCTCAGGGTCGGGCACCGGCACAGCGGACAGCAGGGTCTTGGTATAGGGGTGGATGGGGTTGCGGTTGAGCTCGTAGCTCTCAGCCAGCTCCACCAGCGTACCCAGATACATCACGCCGATGCGGTTGGAGATGTGGCGCACCACGCTGAGGTCGTGGGCGATAAACAGATAGGTCAGGCCCAGGTCCTGCTGCATATCCTCCAGCATGTTGACCACCTGGGACTGGATGGACACGTCCAGAGCGGAAATGGGCTCGTCGCACACAATAAACTCAGGCTTTACCGCCAGAGCCCGGGCGATGCCCACACGCTGCTGCTGGCCGCCGGAGAACTCGTGGGGATAGCGGTTGGCGTGCTCGGTGTTCAGACCCACCCGGGACAGCAGCTCCTTAATGCGGTCGGTGCGCTCCTTTTTGTTGGCGCACAGCTTATGGATGTCCAAAGCCTCGCCGATGATCTCGCCCACCGTCATACGGGGGTCCAGAGAGGCGGAGGGGTCCTGGAAAATGATCTGCATCTTCCGCCGGTAGGGCAGCATATTGGCCACGGTGGGCTTGGGGGTCTTGACATGGACCAGCTGGCCGCTTTCATCCTTCTGCCAGGGGTCCTCCCCCTCAAAGATGGGCTGACCGTCATAGATGATCTTGCCGGACGTGGGGGGATGGAGCTGGAGAATGGTACGGCCCAGGGTGGTCTTGCCGCAGCCCGACTCACCCACCAGGCCCAGGGTCTCGCCCCGCTTGATGAAGAGGGACACGTCCTCCACAGCCTGGATGCCGGGGCCCTTGATGCCCTTGACGCCAAAGTATTTCTTCAGGTGATCCACCTGAACGAGGATATCTTTTTTCTCACTCATGGTCGCCCGCCTCCTTGTTCTCGGTCTGCGAGCCAGCCTTGGCGTCCGCCTGGCCGGACTTCTCCTTGGCCATCTGCTCCTGCACCCGCAGCCAGCAGGCGGCGCGGTGGTTCTCCCCCAACTCCACGTAGGGGGGCATCTTCTGCAAGCAGATCTTCATGGCGTACTCACAGCGGGGGGCGAAGGGGCAGCCCTCGGGGGGATTGAGCATATCCACGGGGGTACCCTCGATGGGGATCAGGCGCTCATAGCTCTCGGCATCCACACGGGGCATGGACCGCAGCAGGCCCATGGTATAGGGGTGGCCGGGCTTGTAGAAGATATCGTCCACCGGGCCCTGCTCCACCATCTTGCCGGCGTACATGACGGAGACCTTGTCGCAGATCTCAGCCACCACGCCCAGGTTGTGGGTGATGAAGATGATGCCCATGTGGGTCTTCTTTTGCAGATCCTTCATCAGCTCCAGGATCTGGGCTTGGATGGTCACGTCCAGAGCGGTGGTGGGCTCGTCGGCAATGAGCAGCTGGGGATGGCAGATCAGGCCCATGGCGATCATGACGCGCTGGCGCATACCGCCGGACAGCTCATGGGGGTACTGCTTCATCCGCTTTTCCACGTTGTTGATGCCCACCAGCTCCAGCATCTCCATGGCCCGCTTGGCGGCCTCCTCCTTGGAGACCTTCTTGTCGTGGGCCTTCAGGGCCTCGATGAGCTGGTTGCCGATGGTGTACACCGGGTTGAGGCAGGTCATGGGGTTCTGGAAGATCATGGCCACCTTGTTGCCCCGCAGGTCGATCATCTCTTCCTTGCTCTTGGCCAGCACGTCCTCACCCTCCAGGGTGATGGAGCCGCCCACCACCTTGCCGGGGGACTGGAGCAGGCCGATGATGGAATAGGCCTCCACGCTCTTGCCGGAGCCGGACTCGCCCACGATGCCCATGACCTCGTCATAGTTCAAATCATAGCTGATGCCGCCCACCGCCTTGACCTCGCCGGCGGGGGTGAAGAAGGAGACGTGGAGATCCTTCACTTCCAGCAGCTTGCCGCTTTTCTGTTTCTCTTCCATGTTGTCTCCTCCTTTCTTACTTCTTCAGCCGGGGATCCAGGGCGTCCCGCAGGCCGTCACCAAACAGGTTCAGGCAGAGGATCATGACGCTCAGGATGGCGGCGGGGATGAACAAACGATAGGGATAGCTGGTCAGACCGCTCAGGGCGTCCGAGCACATGGAGCCCAGGCTGGTCATGGGGGCGGAAACGCCCATGCCCAGGAAGGACAGGAAGGACTCGGTGAAGATGGCCGAGGGGATCTGCAGGAAGGTGGTGGTGACGATCTGGCCCACGCAGTTGGGCAGCAGGTGGCGCTTGATGATACGCCCGCCCTTGGCGCCCAGCGCCCGGGCGGCGGTCACATACTCCTGCTGCTTGAGCTGGAGGATCTGGCCGCGGATGATACGGCTCATGGTCACCCAGTACAAAAGGCCGAAGGCGATGAAAATAGAGATCAGGTTGGGGCCCAGGGTGGTGACCAGCTGCTGAAGGGGTCCGTTGCCCGAATTCTGGAACTGTTCAAACACCGGCTTAAGGGTAGTACCCAGCAGCAGGATGATGAGCACCTCGGGGATGGTGTAGATGACCTCCACGATGCGCTGCATGACGGCGTCCACCTTGCCGCCGAAGTAGCCGGAAATAGAGCCGTAGATAGCGCCGATGATGAGCACGATGATGGCGCAGCAGATACCCACGATCATGGACACACGGGCGCCGATCATGGTACGGACCATGATGTCACGGCCATGGGTGTCGCAGCCGAACACATGGGGGAAAACAGACTCGCCGTTTTCCATGCGCTGCAGCTCATCGTCGGAGTAGCCGAAGGGCTTGGCCTTGATGCCCAGAGCCTCAATGGCGGCAGCCTCGGTGACCTCGCCCTCGCCGCTGCCCTGGCTGGCCTTGGCGTTGGCGCGGATCTTGGCCTCCTCAATGCGGGAGAGCTCCTCGCCCTTGGCGGCGGCCTCCGCCTTGGCCTGTTCCACCGCCTCGTCGGGGGTCAGGTTGGCGGTATTGTTGTGCTCTTCCATGTATGCGTCAATGCGGGCCTGGTCCTCCAGGGAATAGTGCCAGGGGTGCAGATTGTTGGCGCCGCGGATCTGCTCGTCATAGCCGTAGGGCACCAGCAGCGGGCCCACAAAGGCAAACAGGCCGATGAGGATCACGATGACCATGGCCACCATGGCTACCCGGTTGCGGCGCAGCCGCCGCCAGGCGTCCTTCCAATAGGACACGCTCTTGCGGTCCTGAATAAAGCTCTCCTTCTCCTGGGCGCTGGCGGGCTCGAAGGCGTTGTCGGGCAGATTGTTCCACTCCAGGATATCCTCCACGTCCGGCTGGAGAGAGCCAAGCACTTTTTTTCTTTTCTCTGCCAACTCAGTTCCCTCCCTTGCTCAGATTGATACGGGGGTCCACCAGCTTATACAGCAGGTCCACCACCAGGTTCATAATAATGATGAAGGCAGCCAGGAAAATGGTGGTGCCCATGATGATGGGATAGTCGCGGTTCTGGATGGACTGGACGAAGTAGCGGCCCAGGCCGGGGATGGAGAAGACGGTCTCCACCACGAAGCCGCCGCACAGGGTAAAGGCCACCTGGGGCCCCAGATAGGTAATGACGGGGATGAGGGCGTTGCGCAGGGCGTGCTTGAAGATAATCTTCTTGTTCTTCAGGCCCTTGGCCCGGGCAGTCTTGATGTACTCCTGGTTGATGGAGTCCAGCATGGCGGTACGGGTCTGCCGGGACAGGTAACACATGGGATAGAAGCCCAGAGCCAGACAGGGCAGCACATAGCTTTTCAGGCTGCCGTCAAAGATGGTGGGGAAGATCTTGAATCCATCAATGCCGCCTGCCAGCAAGTAGAGCAGTATGGTTGCCACCACAAAGCCCGGCATGGATATGCCTATGGTACAGATGACCCGCAGCAGACTGTCTACCCACGTGCCTCGCTTATAGGCGGCCAGACAGCCCAATGGGACGCCCACCAAAATGGCCCACAGGATGGCGATGATACCAATGGCGGCCGAGACGGGAAACATGGTGGTGATGATGTCCAGGACGGGACGGTCCTTCTGCATCTTGATGGAGGTGCCAAAATCGCCGTGGACAATATTGGCCAGGTACTTGCCCAACTGGACAATGACCGGCTGGTCCAGGCCGTACTTCTCATTCAGAGCGTCGATGGTAGCCTGAGGCGGGGTCTTCTCAGACAGCCAAGGACTGCCCGGAATGGCGTTCATGAGGAAAAAAGTGAGGCAGATGACGATAAACAGCGTGATTACTGCCATCAGCACTCTTTTCAAAATGTATTTTGCCATTTCTTCACTTCCTATACCAGTCTCTGTTCGTTTTCCGTGAATCTCCCCACAATACACTATAAACGTTCGTTTATTTTATCGTAAATAGATACTTCCGTCAAGAGTTGTATGGCCTGAATTTGATGGAATCGCCGTCAAATCTTGCAGGTGTCCGTGTCAAAAGGACACTTTTCTGCATAATTGTCCATTTCTTCTTTCGACTTCAGACGCTTTTTCCCCTTGTATTCCATGGTTTTCGGCACTTTTTCTCTCTAGCGTGATAAAATTTCCTGATAATTATCCATTTTTCGCCCGCCAATATTCATCCCGGCGGAATTCCTGCAAATGGACCGCTTTGAAGCCCGCCCTGTCATCCGGTTGCAAAAAGGCGGGCGGACACACTGCTGTGTGTCCGCCCGCCCCGGCTTGTCAATCATCTGCTTCGCCTAACGCCTCGCCAAATTCCCCCGTCCAAAGGCGGCGGAATCCGGCGGGAAGCTGTGGTTTTCCCGCAAAAAGGACCCTTCTCAGTCAAACCCCAGCCCCATATAGCCCTGAGTCTCCTCGCCCCATTGGGCGCCCTTTTCCTGGTTATACCATTTAATCATCCCGAAGGGCTGGAGGTAGCTGCCCTGCATCCCATCCCACTGGGCGGGGGTGCGCACAAAGCACCGCTGCCCGGGCAATTTGGCCGCCAGGGCGGCCAGTCCCCGGGGCATGTGCTCCGGCGGCAGCAGCAGCTCCTTGAACACCACGCTCTCCTCGTCCACATACTCGGCGGCGGCACAGCCCTGGAACGCCCCGATGGCTATCCGGTACAGCCCTCCTCCGCTCCGCTTGCCCAGGCCCTCCTGGTAGCGGATCAGCGGCTCTCCATAGGACACCGAGGGCAGGCCGGAGAGCACCTGTTCCCGAATGGCGTTGTACTCCGCAGGGCCGATGGGCTCCACCCGGTCCGCCGGGTCCGCCGGGGTGGTCATGCTCCGCAGCAGCTCCACCTTTCGGGTGAAAAAGCCGGGCAAAAAGCCCACCATGCCGAAGAAGCGGAACAGGCTGGCCTCGGCAGGCACTACGGTCACGCAGTCCGCCCCCCGCTTTTTCAGAAACTCGTCTACATAGAGCAGCAGCTGCCGGCCGTAGCCCTTGCTCCGGACCGCCGGATCGGTGGCTAGGGCGTAGATATACCAGGCCGACGCCTCACCGCCGCCGGGCAACGCGATGGTGTGGGGCAGCAGGGCCAGCATGGAGGCCAGCTTGCCGTCCTCCAGCACCAGGAGCATATCCTCCGGCCGCCAGCAGCACGTATAAAACCAATCAATCAAACAGGGGTCGTCGCCAAAAGCGGTCTGCCACAGGTCCTTCTGGGCCTGGGCCTCTGACGGACGGGATGGACGGATCTCTACCATGGGAACACTCCTCTCTTTCACCAGCCCTCGTTCAGGGCCGTAACGTCGCAGCGTATTTTTCCACCAGCAGGTCGGGGTAATAGGACAGTTTGGCCTTTCGCAGGCCTTCCACGCCCATGTCGTCCTCCCGGTTCAGGTATTTGATCTCCGGGTGGCGCTGGCGCACCCAGCGGGCAAACTCCCGGTTAATCATGGCATAGGCCCCCTGGAGCTCGCCATAGGCCTTTTCAAAGTGGACGTCGTAGGTATCGGCGGACAGCTTGTCCCCCATGGTAAAGGCCACAACCTCGCCGTACACCCGGATCAGACCGCCCTCCAGGCCCAGGGCCTGATAGTCCTCCATGGCGGTACGCAGGGCGATCCCCTCGTCCCCCAGTTCCCGCTCCTCCGCTTGGCCCTCCCGCTGGAGAGAGCGGCGGTACCACTCCCGGTCCATCTCCAGGCACTCGGCCAGGCTGTCCGGGGTGATCTCCTCATACACCCAGGTGGGGTTGTTCTCCATAAACCGGTTGATGTGGTTGCGCTTGGCGTGGAGCTTTTTGCCCCCCAGGTCGGCCAGCCGATCGATCTCATAGAGGTAATCGTAGCCGTCCCGGTCGGCCACATAGGTAAAACGGCCGGGGAAAAACTCCTCCAGCTCGGCCATCTGGCCCCGGGTCAGGCACACCAGCCGCAGGGGCTGGCCCCGGCCGGCGGCGTCTGCCTCCAGCATACGGATGGCCCCGGCAATATCCCCGGCTCCGGCGGGGTACAGATAGCTGCATCCCATCCGGCCGCACAGGTGGGTAAACAAAAAACCGTTCCCCTGGGCGATCTCCACGCCGTAGGTCTTTTTCCATACATAGAGGTTGGTAAAGTTATAGTCGCAGCCCCGGTAATTGCCCCGGGCCAGCAATCCGTCCACCCAGGCCTTATCCGCCGGAGCGGGCGTTTTAAATGCGATCATAAAGGGTATTCTCTCCTAACATTTTCCCAGTATGCCGCCATGATAGCACGTCAATCCACAAATAGCAAGGGAAATCCGGCGTATCCCGTCCCCGCCGCAACAAAACGCCCCGGGCTTTGCCCTTGACAGAATCTGTCGCTGGTGTTAGTCTGGACATACATTTCAGAAAATTTTAAGCTGCGTCCTCACCGCTGGCGGCGCAGGAAGGGGGCCCATTATGTCCGAGACACAGGACCAAACCCAGCAGACCCCGGAAGTTATCAACGAGATACCAGAGCGCCCTGAAACAGAACCAGAGAATACCGAAGCTGTACCGGAATCCGCAGAAACCCCGCCGGAAGGCACCGAAACAGTCCCCTCGGCGGCGGACGTGGCCTTAAAAGAGCTGCTCTCAGAATGTCAGGGCGCGGCCTGCGAGGTCCAGAGTGAGGACAACTATCTGTTTTTTGCCGGACATGTGGCGCAGCAGGACCCCGATTTTAAGGTGGTAGCCATTGAGCCCCGCCGGGGCAGCGAAGCCCCCCTGGGGGTGGAGCACGGCACCCCCGTCAAGGTCCAGGTCCGTGTGCGGACCGAATGGGGCAATCTGGTCATGATCTACGGCGCCGTGTCGTCAGCCGGGGCGGAGAGCTGGAACGTCTTTGTGAAACACGCGGTGGCCTGTACCGAGTGCCGCCGGGCCTTCCGGCAGCGGGTAACCGTTGACGCTCAGCTTCTGTGGGGTCCCGGCTTCCACTTCCGGGGCAAGTGTCAGCTGGACGACATCAGTCTGGTTGGAGTGGCCTTTTACAGCCCCCTCAAACTGGATGTGGGACGGCAGCTCATCCTCAACGTCCCCGCCCTGCTCCCTGGCGGGTCCAGCTATAAATTTTCCTGTACCGTGGCGGTGTGCCGGAATACCGCCAAGCCCACCCAGGCCCCCCGCTGGCGGTATGGCTGCTCCTTTGAGCCGCTGGACGAAGAGGTGGAGTCTTTGCTGTACAAGGATATCATGACCCTGCAAAACAAGGGTATGCTGGTGTAAATCAGATTTTAGTAAGAAAGGGCTGCTGCGCCGTTGCGCAGCAGCCCTCAGTTTATCAACAAAGCCTCGCAGAGTTCGCGCCCGCAGGCGCGAAAAAAATCTGATCTGTTTTCAGCCGCGACATGTGCGTGGCTGAAAACACTTCTCAGGCTGCAAGTGTGGGTTTTGTCCGCCACAAGCGGAGAAAACCTGCATGCGGCAGACTGCAACCTACTCGAAAAAGTGGCTTTGCCACTTTTTCGACGGTCTCACAGCTCCACCAGCATCAGGCAGCCGTCCTGATCGTATTTCAGCCGCTGGACCTCCGCCTTGGTGTTGCGGATGATGTCGTCCATGCGCACACTCTCAGTGACGGTGGCCACAAAGGTGTAGGCCACGCCGTGGCGCTTGGCCCGGCCGGTACGGCCGATGCGGTGGGTGTAGTTCTCCAGCTCGTCGGGCACATCGTAGTTGAACACCGCATCCACATCGTCGATGTCCAGGCCCCGGGCGGCCACGTCGGTGGCCACCAGCACCTTGATCTCACCCTTCTTGAACTTGTCCAGGGTCTTTTCCCGGACCCGCTGCTGAATGTCGCCGTGGATGGCCTGACAGGAGATGCCCCGCATATTCAGCAGGCCCGCCAGCCGGTCGGTCATATTTTTGGTGTTGCAGAAGGCAATGGCCCGCTCGTAGCCTCCGTGGGTAATGAGGGCGGCAATGGTGTCCAGCTTCTTCTCCCGTCCGTCCAGGTCCACCCGGTACTGGGTGATGTCGGGCTTGGACTCCTCCACCGGCCGGACCGTGATTTCCACCGGGTCCCGCTGGTACACCCAGGAGATATCCATCACCTCCCGGCTGATGGTGGCGGAAAACATGCCCATGTTCTTCCGGTGCTTCAGCTGGTCCAGAATCCGGGTCACATCCCGGACAAAGCCCATGTCCAGCATCCGGTCGGCCTCGTCCAGTACCACCGTCTCCACCTTGTCCAGGCGCACGGTGCGCCGCTTCATGTGGTCCATCAGCCGCCCCGGAGTGGCCACCACGATCTGGGGCCGCTTTTTCAGGGTGGTGATCTGCTTTTCAATGGGGGCGCCGCCGTAGAGGCAGACGGTGCGCACCCCCTCCTTAAACTCGCACAGGTCCCGCAGCTCCTCCTGGATCTGCACCGCCAGCTCCCGGGTTGGGGCCAGCACCAGGGCCTGGACCTCCTCCCGGGCCGGGTCGATGTGCTCCACCATAGGGATACCGAAGGCAAAGGTCTTGCCGGTGCCGGTGGGGGCCTTGGCGATGACGTCCTTCCAGTCCATGAAGTAGGGAATGGCCCCGGCCTGGACCGGAGTGGCCTGAACATATCCCTTTTTGTCGATGGCCTTCATGACCTCGGGGGACAGGCCCAGGTCAGCATAATTAACGATCTCGTTGACCTGCTCGCCGTTGATTTCCATGGGTACAAAACTTCCTTTCCGTTTCAATCTGCCTGATTCAAGGTCCCCACAGGCATCGAAACTCCCTTTCGTACCCAACGCCCTCTTTCCCCGGGGCGCGACCTCAAATCGTACCGAAAAAGTGTATCATATTATAGGAATAAATGCAATCCTTTCACCCGGAGCGGCCGGGATGCCCGCCGGAAGAGGGCGTAACAATATAGAGACCGGCCTCTGCAAATGGCATTGCCACCATTTAGGGTAGGGCCGCCATATATGGCGGCCGAATCTCCCGGCGGTGATGGACTGGCGACCATAAAAGGCCGCCCCCGCCTTTGATTCATCCATTTCCTTCCTCCGTCCCATACAAAGCAGTCCAGGTTTCCAACGCTTCACTGGTACCATGCAGCATACCCCGGTAATAATAGTACCGGCAGCAACCATAGGGGCCTTTGCCGACGCCAAAGGGCGGACACTGCACATACGCGCTTTCCCAGTCCATATCCTCACCCCGTTGTCTTACAATTCGTCTTACATACTTATAACATAAATTGTATTACGTTGTAAATGACAATATGTAAGACGCGGTGATTCTATGGCAAAATTCAAGCTCCCAGCCGTTCCCGGCACCACCTCAAAAACCATTCGCTTTCCCAATCCCATTCTGGAAGAGGTGGAAAAGGCCATTCAGGGCACAGACTGCAACTTTTCCCAGTTTGTGATTGAGGCCACTCGGGTGGCGCTGGAAAACCTGAAGGAAGCGGACAACCCGTAAGGGGCAATGCACGCCACACACAAAAAGGACGTGCCGCATGGCGGCACGCCCTTTTTCCTGTTTATGCCCGTTTCGCGGCCAGGGATACCCAACCGTTCTGCTCCCGGCGGCGGATAATGCGCAGGCCGTTGCGCTCCAGGGCGGCCTGGACCTCGTCGGCCCGGGTGTCGATGATGCCGGAGCACAGGAATACCCCGTCCCCGGTCATCCACTCCCCCGCCTTGGCGGACAGAGGCATAATAACATCTGCCACAATATTGGCCAGTACCAGAGGATAGCGCCGCTCCCCCAGCTCCTTCACCAGGGCCTGGTCGGTGAGCACATCCCCCGCCCGAACGG
The DNA here is from genome assembly GCF_944385615.1 of uncultured Flavonifractor sp. Lineage (GTDB taxonomy): Bacteria > Bacillota > Clostridia > Oscillospirales > Oscillospiraceae > Flavonifractor. Next base: position 50,999 of record NZ_CALWXV010000006.1, read on the forward strand.
TATACCGGTCTTTCCCGATCCCGTTGAGGGAGGCGTTTTCATAGGCCACATCCACCGCCTTGGGGTCGATATCCACCGCCACGGCGGAAGAAGCCCCCAGGGCCATGGCGGCGATGGACAAAATACCGCTGCCGCAGCCCAGATCCAGCACCGGCTGGCCGGGGACCACATACTCCTCCAGCCCCATCAGGCACAGCTGGGTGGAGGCGTGGTTGCCCGTACCAAAGGTGAGGCCGGGGTTGAGGTACACCGGGGTGCGCCCCTCCGGCGGGGTCTGGTCCTTCTCCCATTCAGGCACGATCCACAGCTTCTCCCCCACCGCCATGGGCTTATAATACTTCTGCCAGGAGTGGGCCCAATCGTTGTCCCCCAGAGAGGAGAGGGTATAGGGCTGGCGGATGCCCTCCAGCCAGCGCTCCAGCTGGGCCTTGCCGTCGTCGTCGTCGGTGACGTAAAACTTGACCCGGCACACCCCTTTCATCCGCTCCAGCAGGTCCTCGTCCACATAGTCCCAATACTGACGGTTCTGCTCCAGGAAGGTCTTGAAGTCCTCCTCGTCCTCAATGGCAAATCCGGTGACGCCATTGGCGGTGAGCCGGGCGCACAGGCCGTCCAGCTCCTCCTCGGTGGTGTCCAGCACCACCTCCAGCCACTTCAAATCCTCCATCAGCGTTCACTCCCCAGGAAAAACAGGGCCACGGTGCCCGGTCCCGAGTGGGCGCCGATCACCGGCCCCACATAGTTGATGACCACCGTCTTTACCCCAAAGCGGGCCTTCACATCGGCAGCCACCCGCTGGGCGTCGGCCTCACAGTCGCCGTGGCTGATAAATACCACCTGCTCCGCCGGGTTCTGGGCGGTCTGCTCCATGTGGTCCACCAGGGCCTTCAAAGAGGCGTTCCGGCCCCGGGCAGTACCCACCTTAATAAGGTGGCCCTCATTGTCCACATGCATCACCGGCTTGATGGACAGCATGGTGCCCAGTACGGCGGTGGCGGCGGAGATCCGCCCACCCCGCTTGAGGAAGTGGAGATCGTCCACCGTAAACCAGTGGCACAGGTTGAGCTTGTGCGCCTCGGTCCAGTCCCGCACCTCGTCCATGGTCTTGCCTTCTTTTTTCTGCTGGGCGGCGTACCACACCAGCAGGCCCTGACCCAGGGAGGCGCACAGGGTATCCACCACATACACCTTCCGGTCGGGGTACTGCTCCATCAGCTCCCTGGCGGCAATCTGCGCCGAGTTGCAGGTAGTGGACAGGCCGGAGGAGAAAGCCAGCACCAGCACGTCCTTGCCCTCCTTCAAAAAGGGCTCGATGGCATCGGTATAGGTGGCCACGTTAACGGCGGAGGTGGTGGCCATAGCCCCACCCCGCAGGCGGGCATAGAAATCTGCCGGGTCAATGTCCCGGTTGTCCGGCCAGTTATAGTAGATTTTATCCTCCATGGTGAAGGACAGCGGGAGCACCTCCACTCCCAGCTCCGCCACCAGCTCCGCCGACAGATCGGCGGAGGAGTCGGTCAAAATCACATACTCTCCCATCAGCGAGATAACCTCCTGTTATAATTTCAGATCTTTTTCCTTGCTTTTCCCCTTTTTTCCGCTTTCCTTCTCTGCCTGGGGCTGCTTGGCCCGCAGCAGTTCCAGAATCCGCTGGCAGGCCAGCTTATCGGCGTAGCTGCGCAGCGCCAGCGCCAGGGCCAGACCGGGCAGGTCCTCCTCCCCGGCGGTGGGGTCCAGGGACCCGGCGGTCACGTCCAGGGCCCGGTCCAGCTCCATGCGGAACTGCTCATACAGGGCCTGAGGCTCCCGCCCCTGAGCCGCCGAGGCCAGCAGCAGCCCTGTGTCCTTCACCGACAGCACCTGCTTCAAAGCGCACAGAGCGGTGAGATAGGCCAGATGGGTGCGGGAATACCGCTTGCCCTCCGCCCGGGGCATGGCCCCGTCCTTAATATAATTATTCACCATGGCGGAGGTGAGGGCCTCCCCCTCGCCGTAGTGGATGAGCTGCCGGGGCATATAGCTGATAAGCTGATCCATATACAGGCCGATATCGGGCAGGCCCTCCCAGTCCACCGGCCGCTCGTTCTCCAGCCGCTCTTTTAATGCGCGGATCTCTTCCAAAAGGCCTCCTCCTTCCTGGTTTTCAAAACCATATCTGAAGATATCGCCGCCATTATACCACATCGCTTTCCCGGAAGTAAACCCCTTCAAGGATTGAAAACAGGCCCTTTTCCTTACATAACAGCATTATGTGAACCCACTTCCCGCCCCATACCCCGCAGAGAGAGCACCAGGGAAAACTTTTTGGTTTTTTGTTGGGTTTGACGAATGAATAAATATTGCATTTCTTTGCATACCGTGTATAATAGAAACTACCTTATTTCAAGGTAAGGCAAAGAGGATCGCGCCAAGCGCATGAATAGGAGAGTATAACGTCATGAAGAATTTCAAGAAGCTGGCCCTGATGGGCCTGACTGCGGCCATGTCTCTGTCTCTGCTGGCCGGCTGCGGCAACGGCACCACCGGTACGGCCAATACTCCCGCCGCCAATTCCAACACCCCCAGCGGCAGCACCGAGAGCAGCACCCCCGCCGCCACCGGGGAATTTACCACCGTGGAGGAGGGCAAGCTCCACATGTCCACCAACGCCCAGTTCCCCCCCTATGAAATGACCACCGATGACGGCGGCTTCGAGGGCATCGACGTGGAGGTGGCTCAGGCCATCGCCGACAAGCTGGGCCTGGAGCTGGTGGTGGACGATATGGCCTTCAACGCCGCTCTCACCGCTGTACAGACCGGTCAGAGCGATATTGCCATGGCGGGCATCACCGTTACCCCCGAGCGTGAGGCGGTGATGGAGTTCTCCAACACCTACGCCAACGGCGTGCAGGTGGTCATCGTCAAGGAGGACTCCCCCATTGAGACCGTGGATGATCTGGCCAACGCCAGCATGATCGGCTGCCAGGCCGACACCACCGGCTACATCTACTGCTCCGACACCCCCGAGAACGGCGGCTATGGCGAGGACCATGTCACCGCTTACGACAACGGCGCTCTGGCTGTTATGGCTCTGGTCAACGGTCAGGTGGACGCTGTGGTCATCGACAACGCTCCCGCTCAGGAGTTTGTGGCTGCCAACCCCGGCCTGAAGATCCTGGACACTGAGTTTGCCAACGAGGATTACGCCATCGGCTTTGCCAAGGGCAACACCGCTCTGAAGGACGCTGTGAACACCGCTCTTGAAGAGCTGATCGCTGACGGTACCGTTCAGTCCATCGTTGACAAGTATATTCCGTCGAAGTAAACTGGACCTTGGAGAAGGGCGGCCTTCTGTGCCGCCCTTCTTCTCATATTTCAGGAAAGGAGGCCTCTTCTATTATGCTGACTGAATTTGCGCAGTGGCTGACGGCCCTGGGTGGGCGCTTTCATACGGCATTTGTGGAAGGAGACCGCTGGAAGCTCTATCTGGAGGGACTGGGCGTTACCCTGGGAATGACGGTGGTGGCCCTGATCCTCGGTATGGTCCTGGGTGTGGTGGTGGCCGTCATCCGTACCGCCCACGACCAGCAGCGCCCCAAGCAACACAATTTTTTACTGGGCATCCTCAATCTGATCTGCAAGATCTATACCACTATCATCCGCGGCACCCCCATGATGGTGCAGATCCTGATCTGGGGATTTGTCATCTTCGCCTCCAGCCGCAACAAGTTCATGGTGGGTATTATCGGCCTGGGTATCAACTCGGGGGCCTATGTGGCGGAAATCGTCCGGGGCGGCCTGATGAGCGTGGACATGGGCCAGATGGAGGCCGGCCGTTCTCTGGGCTTGGGCTATCTGGACACCATGCGCTTTATCGTCATTCCCCAGGCCTTCAAGAACATCCTGCCCTCCCTGGGCAACGAGTTCATCACCCTGTTTAAGGACACCTCTCTGGTCAACGCCATCGGCGCGGCCGAATTGACCTATCAGGCCATGCGGATCGGCGGCCGGACCTATGACTATATGCCTCCGCTGATTGGCAGTGCTGTGATGTATCTGGTGATCGTCATTATCTTCACCTGGCTCCAGGGTATTCTGGAAAGGAGGCTGCGTCAAAGTGATCGACGTTAAAAACCTGTCCAAGGCCTTTGGAAAAAATCTGGTGCTGGACGACATCTCCGAGCATATCCATCCCGGGGAAAAGGTGGTCATCATCGGGCCCTCCGGCTCGGGCAAGTCCACCTTCCTGCGCTGCCTCAACCTGCTGGAGACCCCCACCAGGGGCACCATTACCTTTGAGGGCACGGATATCACCGACCCCAAGTGCAACATCGACCAGATCCGCCAGCACATGGGCATGGTGTTTCAGCACTTCAATCTGTTCCCCAACATGACCATCCGCAAAAACATCACCCTGGCCCCTGTCCGCACCAAACTGATGGGCCAGGCCGAGGCCGACGACACCGCCACCGCCCTGCTGCGGCGGGTGGGGCTGGAGGAAAAGGCGGACGCCTATCCCGCCCAACTCTCCGGCGGTCAGAAGCAGCGCATCGCCATCGTGCGGGCCCTGGCCATGAAACCCAAGGTGATGCTTTTTGACGAACCCACCTCCGCCCTGGACCCCGAGATGGTGGGCGAGGTGCTGGAAGTCATGAAGCAGCTGGCCGACGAGGGCATGACCATGGTGGTGGTCACCCACGAGATGGGCTTTGCCCGGGAGGTGGGCAGCCGGGTCCTCTTTATGGACGGCGGCCACATTCTGGAGCAGAACGAGCCCCACGCCTTTTTCGCCAACCCCAAGGAACAGCGCACCATTGAATTTCTGTCCAAGGTCCTGTAAAACCGCAAAAAGCCGCCCCATCCGGTTGGATGGGGCGGCTTTTTGCATATCGGTTACTCGGCGGAAATCATATAGTAGTACACAGGCTGACCGCCGGAGAGCAGGGTGATCTCGGCGTTGGGGCAGCACTGGGTAAAGAGCTCCAGGGTCTTCTGGGCGTCCTTCTCGGACACATCCTCGCCATAGAAGATGTTGATGAACTCGGCGCCCTGCTGGGCGTCGGCCTCGGCCAGACGGCGGAGCAGTTTGTCCAGCTTCCGGTCGGTGCCGAAGAGCTGGTGCTCGGTCAGGGCCAGATAGTCCCCCCGCTTGATGGCAAAGCCGTCAAAGTCGGAGTCCCGGGCGGCATAGGTGATCTCGGAGGTGGTCACATGGCCGATGGCCTCGGTCATGGCGGCCACATTGTCCTCCTGGGTCCCCTCCGGGTCCATGACCATCAGAGCGGAGATGCCCTGGGGCACGGACTTGGTGGGGAGTACCACCACCTGCTTGCCCTCAGCCAGGCGGACGCACTGCTCGGCGGCCATGATGATGTTCTTGTTGTTGGGCAGGACAAAGACGATCTCCGCCGGGGTGGCGTCGATCTCCTTCATAATGTCGTCGGTGGAGGGGTTCATGGTCTGTCCCCCACTGATGACCCCGTCGGCCCCCAGATCCCGGAACACGGCGGCCAGTCCCTCGCCGGCGGCCACCGCCACCACGCCGTACTTCTTTTCGGGAGCAGCGATCTTCCGGCCGCCCTCCTCGTGGTGGTCGTGGTCGTCCTCCAGATCGTCGGTGCTCTGGATGTGCCGCCCGGCGGCCAGATCCTCCGCCTGGGTGCGCATGTTCTCGATCTTGGCCAGCTCCAGGGTGCCGTACTTCTGGGCCTCGGTCAGGGCGGCGCCGGGAATATCGGTGTGGACGTGGACCTTGAAGCAGTCGTCGTCCTCGCCGATGACCAGGCTGTCGCCGATGCTGTTCAGATAGGCCTCAAAGGGCTCCAGGCCCTTGTTGGTGGTCTTGCGGACAATGAACACCGTATCAAAGGTAAAGGTGATCTCCTCGGCGGCAATGGCGGCATAGTCGGTCTTGTTCTCCGACTGGGCGCTCTCTCCGCCGTCCTCCGGCATGGGCAGGCCCCGCAGGGAGTCCAGCATACCCTGGAGGATCACCAGAAAGCCCTTGCCGCCGGCGTCCACCACCCCCGCCTTTTTCAGGACAGGATTCATCTCGGTGGTGTGCTCCAGAGCCACCTGGCCCTCGGCAATGGCGGCCTCCAGCACGGCCTCCGGGTCGTTGGGAGTCTTGCGGGCGGCGTCGGCGGCCCGGGCGGCAGCCAAACGGGAGACGGTCAGGATGGTACCCTCGGCGGGCTTCATGACCGCCTTGTAGGCCGCGGCCACGCCAAAGTCCAGGGCGATGGCCAGATCCCGGCCGTCGATCTCCTCCTTGTCCTTCACGGCCTTGGAAAAGCCGCGGAACAGCAGGGACAGAATGACACCCGAGTTGCCCCGGGCCCCCCGCAGCAGGGCGGAGGCGTTGGTGGCGGCCGCCTCCCCCACGGTGCGGGGCTGCTTTTTGCGCAGCTCGGCGGCAGCGGTGGAGATGGTCAGGCTCATATTGGTGCCGGTATCGCCGTCAGGCACGGGGAATACGTTCAGCTCGTTGATCTGCTGCTTTTGAAGATTGATGGAGGCTGCCCCATGGATGATAGCCTGGGCAAAGGACGCTCCGTCAATGCGCTCTCTCATGTCTGTGTTCCTTCCTTTCAATGGGCGGGACGGCTTCAGCCGATGACCATGGAGTCAATGCAGACATCCACGTTGCGCACCTCGGCGCCGGTGGTACGTTGCACGATATAGCGGACCTCGCTCATGATGGAGCGGCTCACCGCCATCAGGTTCACGCCGTTGTCCACGATGATATGCAGTTCAATGGAGACGGAGGAGTCCTCGTTATAGGTGACCTTGACGCCCTTGCCCATAGACTCCCGGCGCAGGAGATGGACCAACCCGTCGGTCTTGGAGCGCACGGCCATACCCTTCACACCGTAGCAGTTGGTGGCGGCGGCGCCGGTGATATTGGTAAACACTTCGCTGCTGATGGTGATATCGCCCCGTTCAGTTTGCACCTTCATTGACTTATCCCTTCCTTTCCTGGGGTGTCTTGCTGGCATCCCCGTCAAAGCGGGGGAAAAGGTTTCATGGATTTGTCTTTCTATTGTATTCCATTTCGCTCCAAATTACAAGGGAAAAAAGTTTCTGCAAAGTGGGAATGTACACTTGTAATTTCCACTCAAAGCGTGTACACTGTTCCTATCAGCATTTTGTTTCCAACACAAAAGGAGGCTGTCTGGATTATGAAAAGTTTTTTCTCCGCCATCATTAAGCTCCTGGCCGTACTTGCCGTGCTGGGCGCCGTGATCTACGCCGTTGTTGCCTACTGGGACAAGGTGATGGAGCTGGTGTGCAAGATGAAGAGCCTGGTCTCCGGCCGGAGCGACGACGACATGGAAGATATGGAGTTCGCCGACTGGGAAGAGTAAGCATTTGAAAAGGGCCGCTGCCAAAGCAGCGGCCCTTTTTGTATCTCAGCGTGGAGTCAGGCAAACGCACCCGCTACAGGCCCGCCCGGCGGGGATCGGCGGGCGGGCGGCACAGCCGGCCAAAATACCAGCCGGTGACCCCGTTCTTTTTCACCAGAGCCCGGTCGGCCAGCCGGCGGACGATGGACAGGATATCCCCCGGCTCCACCGCCGGGCGATAGTCGGTGGACTCTTTGCACAGCGTGACCCCGCCGGAGCGGTACAGGTAATCGGTGAGCACGTCTACATTCCGGCCGCTCTCCAGATGGCGGCAGCGGCACAGGGCCCCGCCCCGCAGCAGCACCTCCACCTGATTGTGGCCCCAGCGCACATTCACCGACTGTGGGGTCTCCTCCTGCCGGTCCAGAGCCATGGCGGTGGGCAGTCTGTCGTAGGCATACCAGGTAAATCCCTCTCCCGGCGCCTGGGGGAGTACCAGGGCATTGAGCTGGGCGTCCCACTGGAGAGCGCAGCCCCCATCAATGGACACAATATGGTGTACTTCATCCACCAGAGGGTTGGTGGTTGGGATATGGGGGTGATAGATGGTCACAGGGGTATGGCCCACGATACACCACCGGCGGAAGGTCTTGCCTTGCTCCAGGAAGAAATCGTTTTTCATGCACTTCCAGGCTTCCATATCCTCCAGATGGTCTTCGTCCTCCACCCCGCCATGGACAAACAGATAATCGGGGGTGAGCAGGATCTCGGGGATGGCGTCCAGAAAAGCCAGCTCCGGGCCGAAGTGGTCCAGAATCACCTGCCGCAGGGCGGGCAGATCGTCGGGAGAGCGGGTCTCAAAGCCCACCTCCTGGCCCATTTGCAGCAGGGTACACCGGTTGCGCCACACGTTCAGATAGTGGTGGAAAAACTCCGGCCGCACCTGGGGGGCCTCCACAAACTCGGCCACCAAGTCGTCGCAGTTGCCCCGGACCAGGTACACCGTCCGGCGGCTGGAAAGGTCCATGACGTACCGTAGCACCGCCAGACTGTCCGGTCCCTTTTCCACCAGGTCCCCCAGCAGCACCAGGATATCCTCCGGCCCATAGCCTGCCCGGTCCAGCAGGCCCTGGAACATGGGCAGACTGCCGTGGATGTCGCTGATGACCAGCACCCGCCGCCCAGCCGGGAACTCCAGCCGCTGTACCCGGGCCTTTCGTGCCATGGTCGCCACCTCGCTTTATACGGAGACTGATTTCTGAGCCTGATACAACCGGGCGTATTCCCCGCCCTTGGCCATCAATTCCTCATGGGTGCCCTCCTCGGCGATGCCGCAGCCGTCAATGACCACAATGCGCCCGGCGGAGCGGATGGTGGACAGCCGGTGGGCAATGATGAGGGTGGTACGGCCCTGGGCCAGGGCGTCAAAGGCGGACTGGATGCGGGCCTCGGTCACCGTGTCCAGCGCGGAGGTGGCCTCATCCAGGATAAGGATGGGGGGATTTTTCAAAAAGATCCGGGCGATGGACACCCGCTGCTTCTGGCCGCCGGACAGCATAACGCCCCGCTCGCCCACCTGGGTCTGGAAGCCGTCGGGCATCTCCAGAATGTCGTCGTAGATCTCGGCCCGCTTGGCGGCCTCGATGATCTCCGCCTCGGTGGCATCGGGCCGCCCATAGCGGATGTTGTCGTAAATGGTACCGGCAAAAAGGAACACATCCTGCTGGACGATGCCGATGTTCGCCCGCAGGTCGTGCTGCTTCAGCTCCCGCACGTCCTGGCCGTCCACCAGCACCCGGCCGCCGGTGACGTCATAAAACCGGGGGATGAGCTGGCACAGGGTGGACTTGCCGCCGCCGGAGGGACCCACCACCGCCACCGTCTCGCCGGGGTTGATGTGGAGGGTGACATGTTCCAGCACTGGCTCGGAAGAGGACTCGTACCGGAAGGTCACGTCGTCCACCAAAATATCTCCCTTCACGTCGGCAAGGTCCCGGGCGTTGGGGGCATCCTGGATATCGGGCTCCACCCGCATCAGCTCGGTGAACCGCTTGAAGCCCGCCATGCCCTGCATAAACTGCTCCACAAAGGCGGACAGCTTGCGGATGGGGGTAATAAAGGTGGTGACATAGAGGGCAAAGGTGGTCAGGTCGATAAAGTCCATCTGGCCCTTCATAATCAGGAAGCCGCCGAAGGCAATGACCACCACCGACAGGATGCCCATAAAGAACTCCATGCCGGACTGATAGAAGGCCATGGTCTTGTAGTAGCCCCGCTTGGCCCCCCGGAACTGGTCGTTGGCGGCGTTGAACTTGGCGCTCTCGGCGTCCTCGTTGGCGAAGGCCTTGGCGGTACGCATCCCGGAGATGGAGGACTCCACCTCCCCATTGATGCCCGCCAGCTTGGCCTTGACCTCAATAGAGGCCCGCATCATCTTTTTGCGGGTGAGGGCGGTAAAAAGTATGAAAATAGGAATGACCGCAAAGACCACCAGAGCCAGCTGCCACCGGATGGTGAGCATGATGCAGAAGGCCCCCAGGATGGTCACCGAGGAGATGAACAGATCCTCCGGGCCGTGGTGGGCCAGCTCCGTGATCTCAAAAAGGTCACCGGTGACCCGGCTCATCAGCTGGCCGGTGCGGTTTTTGTCATAAAAGGAAAAGGACAGATCCTGCATGTGAGAGAACAGATCCCCCCGGATGTCGGCCTCCATCCGAACACCCAGCAGGTGGCCCCAGTAGGTGACGATGAAGTAAAAGACCCCCTTGAGCACATAGGCCCCCGCCAGCAGGGCCATGACGGCGAAAAAGGTGGTAAACAGCCGCTCAGGCAGCAGGGTCTGCATGGACCAGCGGGACACCATGGGGAAGAGCAGGTCCACGATACAGATGCACAAAGCGCACACCATATCCAGCAGGAACAGCTTCCAGTGGGGCCTGTAATAGGAGGCAAATATCCGCAGATAGCCCCGGTTTTTAAAGTCTTTTTTGTTGGTCATGACGCTCTCCTCTCAAAAATCCGTTACCCTGTAGTATAGCCTGCCGCCGCTGGCTTTGTCAACCGATGAGGCCCACCTGTAAAGCGCTGGGAAAGCCGGCTCATAAAGCCCCATAAACGCCAGGGCCTGGAAAAACTGCTTGCGCTCTTTCAAACGTTGCAGTACAATAAAATCAAGCGAATGGAACGGGCGGGTCACGGAGCATACCACCCCCTGTCTCCATGCAGGAATACCCCGCACGCAGCAATCATCCGCGCCATGTGTACTCCGCTGGGAAGGTCTGTGTTTCGCAAAAAAGTGGTTCCATGCGTTTGTGTGTGATTGGGCTGTGCAGGGTACCTGTATGGCCTTTTTGTCTGCCCCGCAGCGCCCGCAAGTCCATTCATTTTTTTGCAAAGGAGTTGGTCCCAGTGAAACGATGGAAACGAATGTTAGGCGCTTTGCTCGCAATTGTCCTGCTGACAGGCGCCGTCCCGGTCTACGCCGCAGAGCAGACAGAGATGCCGGACTATTTCGGTATTCAGTCTGACGCTGAGAAGACGACGGTAGGCCATACCTTTACCCTCAGCTATGGACGGTCTGGAGAAGATGTTTATGACAGTTTTGAAATAACGGACGATTTCTATTATGCCATAGAACCCGACGGCCAAATTACAGTGACCAACACCAACCCCTCTGATACCGGGTTTGTGTACATATACTGCGAGGTATATGATCCCAAGACCTCCATGATGAGCTATGAGGGAAACACGATCCAGATTCCCGGCGGATATTTCTCCGATGTGGATGAGGACCTTTATTATTTGGGCGCCAACGGCCAGTGGATCTCCGTCTGGTACGGCTACTGGCTTTTGGGCGCAGTGACGGAGGATGACCGTCCGGGCAAGATGCTGGACTATGGGGAATCCTGTACCTTCCGCCTGCCTGACGCCGGAACCGATGGGGCCTACCTGCTCTACTGTTTCTATTTTGACTCAGCAATCACCAACACCCAACCGGGCGAAGATGACATCTATACCGAGTACCAGCGCAATCTCTACATGTATAAGGATACCGCCGACACCGTAGCCGGTTTTACCGACGTACACAAAAGCGACTATTACGCCGACGCGGTGGTGTGGGCCAAGGAAAACAACGTCACCGGCGGCACATCCGCCACCACCTTCTCCCCTGCCGCCACCGTCACCCGGGCTGAGGCTGTGACCTTCCTGTGGCGGGCCGCCGGATCGCCGGAGCCTTCCTCCCTGGTCTCCCCCTACACGGACGTGACCAACAAGGGGGCTTACTACTATAAGGCCGTCCTGTGGGCAGCGGAACAGGGGATCACCGGCGGCATTGGAAACAACCAGTTTGGGCCCACCGTTACCCTGGCCTATGACCAAATCCTGACCATGCTCTGCCGGGCCGTCGGGGAGAGCGCCACCGGCAGCGACTGGTCCGCTGCGGCGGTAAACTGGGCCTCCAAAAATGGGCTCACCGACGGGCTGACCTTCCACGCCAAGTCAAATTGCCCCCGCTCCGATGTGATTTACTGCCTGTGGAAGCAGCTGTCCGACGGCACGCCCATACAGCCCGTCGGCCCGAACAACAGCCAGACCCCCAAGGGCCCCACGGAGCAGGAGGTCTACAACGCCATTGTGGCCCTCAAGTCAGACTATCCCGAGGGGATGCGTTGGACCAACGACAACTACTATCGCTCTGACGCTATGCATGCAAGCGGCTTCGGCTGCGAGGGGTTTGCCCTGATTTGCAGCGATGCGGCCTTTGGTGACCTGCCTGCCCGGACCCACACCTCCTTCGACCAGATCCGGGTGGGGGATCTGATCCGGGTGGGGAACTACCACACCATTGTGGTCCTGGAGAAAAAGAGCAACTCGGTGATCATCACCGAGGGCAACTTCAACAGCTCCATCCACTGGGGACGGGAAGTGACCCGGGCCAGTCTGGAGCAGTCCGGCTTTTCCGTGCGCACCCGCTATCCTGAGGCATAAGCACACCTGCCACATCCCTTCCGCCCCGGAGCTTCCGGGGCGGTTTTTTCAGCTATCACAAAAGAAACCGCCCACTCTACTGCTGTTCGGTTGCCAAATCCCGGCGGTATGGGCTATGATAGCCGGGAGGTGAGCGCTATGTACGACATGGACAAAACCGCTTTCGGCGCCTTCGTGGCCCAGCTGCGGAAGGAAAAGGGCTGGACCCAGAAGGAGCTGGCCGGGCGGCTCCACATTACCGATAAGGCGGTGAGCAAATGGGAGACGGGAGCCAGCATCCCAGACACCGCCCTGCTGATCCCGCTGTCGGAGCTGCTGGGGGTGACGGTGACCGAGCTGCTGCTCTGCCGCCGGCAGGCCCCCCAGCCCATGGAACCGGAGGCGGTGGAGGATGTGGTGAAAACCGCCATCCGCTATTCCGACGAAAGGCCGGGGCGGGCCTGGCAGGAAAAGGGACGCTGGCCCCTGTGGTATGTGCTGGCCCTGCTGGCGGGGGGGCTGGGCCTGTGGGCCAACTGGGTCTGGTGCCAGATCCCCGAGGCTCTGGGGGCCCCCATGCTGCTGGGGGCCGGTTTTGGGGCCTACTTCTGCTTTTTTGCCCGGCTCACTCTGCCGGAGATTTACGACCAGCGGTCCATCAGCATGGTGCTGGACGGCCCCCTTCGGATGAATGTGCCCGGTCTGACCTTCAACAACCGCAATTGGCCCCACATCCTCACGGTAGGCCGGGTATGGTCCTGCGCCGTCATGGTGGGGCTGCCTCTGCTGTCTTTGGGCATGGGGCTGCTCTGTCCTGGATTGTGGGAGGCCGCCCAACTGGGGATCATCCTGTTTCTGACCCTGGGCGGGCTGTTTGTTCCCCTCTATCTGGTTGGAAAAAAGTATCAATGAACCTGACCGGCAGCCTGGCTCGCAGGCTGCCGGTCAGGTTTTGCCCGAAAATCACCCTGAGGAGGGTAAGGCCCGCCGTTGGCTGGCTTGGTTATCGCTCCGATACATAGAGCGTCAGCTCTATTTCATCTTCGTCTGCTGCTCCGGTCTCTGTAAAGCCTTTGCTCTTATACAAAGTCAGCGCCGGGAGATTCTCTCTGTTACAGGTTAAGGTCACCCGATCGGAAGCGCCAAAGGGTTTGGTTTTAATGTAATCAAGCACCCGGTCCAATGCAACGCTGCCATAGCCCCGGCCCTGATTTGATTCATCCATCATCATATGCCAGATATCATATTCAGGGATATCATAGTCGTAAATCACCATGACATAACCAACCATCACATCACCTTTATAAATTCCAAAAGGCTGGCATTGCTCCCGATAGACGTAGGCCTGTGCAAGGCTGCGGATTGGGTGGGATACAAAACGCTCCTGTCCCGGTGCAAGTTTCAGATGAAATGCGTCGATGAAGTTTTCTTGGGTAATTTTTCTGAGATAAATCATAAATTCCTCCATAAATCGTCCTGACTTGATTGATACGTTGGTCTTGTATGAATATCTATGGAAGAACAGACGATTGCATCAAAACGCAAAAAAGCCGTGGTTGATCCACCACGGCAAAAGCAATCAACTAAAAACGATTATACTGCAACCGAGGTCTTCAAAAGATATTCAGATTTCCTATTCCCTCTGTTATTTCTCATCATGAAGCACCTCGCTTTCTATCAGATTTGGTATCATCATAATACTGTCCATTCCTCCTGTCAACCCTTGCTTTTTGTCCAAAACAGGCTGTCGGCTTGCCTCCGTCCCAGTTCAGTGATAGAATAGATGGGATTTTCAAGTTGGTAAAAGAGGGAAACAGACATGATAGACTATCTGTTGCTGGTGTCCTCCCAGGTGGGGACCATGTTTTTGATGATGGCGGCGGGCTTTGTGATGGCCAAGCGGGGGCTGCTCACCCCGGCGGGCATCCCCCAGATGACCAATCTGCTGCTCACCGTGGTGCTGCCCTGTATGCTGGTGAACGCCCTCCAGGTGGAGCGCACCCCCGCCCTGCTGGGCGCCATGGGATACGCCGCCCTCCTGGCAGTGGGGCTTTATATCATCTACTGTCTCTTCATCGTCCCCCTGTTCCGCCGCCAGCCCGCCCCCACCAGCAAAGCCCTCCGCTTCGGGGTGCTCTATGGCAACGTGGGTTTTATGGGCCTTCCCCTGGTGCAGCTGGTGCTGGGAGATGGGGCCATGCTCTACGGCACCGTGGTGCTGGTGGTCTTCAACGCCTTCAACTGGAGCCAGGGCGTGGTGCTCATGGGCGGAAAAGAGCAGGTCTCTTTGAAGCAGGCCGTACTCAACCCGGGCATCCTGGGAACGCTCACGGGCCTGGTCCTCTTTTTGCTGGGCGTTACCCTGCCCCCCATGGTGGGCAACGCGGTGGGCTTTCTGGGCAGCATGAACACCCCCTTGGCCATGATTATCATCGGCGCTCAGATGGCGGCCGCCGACTGGCGCTCCATCTTCCGCAGCCCCGCCATTCTGGCGGCCTCGGCCCTGAAGCTGATCGTCATCCCCCTGCTCACCGCTCTGCTCCTCTACCCCTTCCACCCGGAGCCCGACCTGTACTGTACCCTGGTGCTGCTGGCCGGTGTGCCCACCGCCAGCATTACCGCCATGTTTGCCCAGCGTTATAAGCAGGATGTGCCCACCAGCGCCCAGCTGGTGGCCGTCACCACCCTGTTGTCCATCCTTACCCTGCCCTGCTTCGGGGCCCTGGCCGCCCTTCTCAGCGGGGCCGCCTGACAGCTGAGAGAAATTTGCAAATTAGTCACAAAAGCTTACAAAATGTGTTTTTCCATTTACGGCGGCGGGTGGGGATGGTAAAATGGTGGAACATCCCAATCCCCCGGGCGGCCATCCGCCCACAGCACAATTGGAGGTTACCATGCGTAAACAGACCATTTTGACCGGGGCGGCCGCCCTGGTCCTGGCCGCTTTTCTGGCCGCCTGTAGCGGACCGGCGGTAGAGACCACCCCCACCGCCACCCTCTCCCCCACGCCTGCGGCAGAGTCCACCGCCCCCGCGTTGGAGAGCACCTCCGCTTCGGAGCCCCCTGAGTGGGGCGAGCAGGTCTTTACCCAGACCTACACCGCCGGAGACGGCACCCAGGTCATGGAGGTGCGCTACACCCTGCCCATGGTGCAGAACACCGACGCCTTCCCCGCCGGAGCGGTCATCAACGACTGGTACAAGGCCGACGGGGCCAGCCGCATGGAGAGCGCTGAGGCCAACTACGAGCAGGCGGTGGCCGATTATGATGTGTCCAAGTCCGCCGGGTTCTCCTTCTCCCCCGTCACCGAGGAGATGAGCTATGAGGTGGTCCTGTCCACCGATCAGGTCATCAGCATCCGCCGCACCTGGTACATCAACAGCGGGGCCGCCTATCCCACCGTGTTCCAGCTGGGGGAGAACTTTGACCCCCAGACCGGTATCAAGCTGACCTTTACCGACTTCTTTACCGACGCCCAAACCGTTCAGGAACGGGTGGTGGACGCCTTTATGGCCAAAGCCGACCTGGCCGCCGGCGGTTTTACCCGGGAGGAGATCGCCGGGGCCTATCAGCAGGAGCAGTTCTGTCTGACCTCCGACGGCTACACCTTCTGGCTCCAGGGCAATTCCCTCAACGCCGTCCACTCCCCGGTGGAGGTCACCCTCCCCTACGACTCTCTGAAGGACGTGAGCATGTATGCAGCCCAATAAACCGCTGGAAGGACACACCTATCCCCTGTGTATTGAGGGCTACAGCAGCGACGGCGCCGGTGTGGCCCGGCTGGACGGCATGGTGGTCTTTGTCCAGGGGGGCATCCGTGGGGAGCTGTGCCAGGTGCGGCTCACCCATGTGGGCCGCTCCGCCCTGTGGGGGGTGGTGCGGGAGGTCACCGAGCCCTCTCCCGCCCGTATCTCCCCGGATTGTCCCTATTATGACCGCTGCGGCGGCTGCCACTTCCGGCACATGACCTACGCCGAGGAGCTGGAGGCCAAGCGGGTACGGGTGGAGGACTGCCTGCGCCGCCTGGGCGGGGCGGACGTCCGGGTCACCGAGATCCTGGGGGCCGCCCAACCGGAGCGTTACCGCAACAAGGCCCAGTTCCCCGTGGCCCCCGGTCCCCGCATCGGGTTTTATCAGGCCCGCACCCACAAGGTGGTGGACGTGGCCGACTGCCTGCTTCAGAGTCAGGCGGCCGCCCGGCTGCGGGGGGCGGTGAAGGACTGGATGACGCAGTATTCCATTCCCGCCTACAACGAGAAGGCCCGCGCGGGGCTGGTGCGCCATGTGTATGTGCGGACCAACCGCCGAGGAGAGAGCCTGTGCTGCCTGCTGGTCAACGGGGTGGGGGTACCCCG
Organism: uncultured Flavonifractor sp.; assembly: GCF_944385615.1. GTDB lineage: Bacteria > Bacillota > Clostridia > Oscillospirales > Oscillospiraceae > Flavonifractor. The sequence continues at coordinate 67,647 of NZ_CALWXV010000006.1, forward strand.
GGAGCGGGAGCTGGTCAAGGCCCTTCGGGCCGCCGAGCCCGGCCTGGTGGGTATCGTGCTGGGTATCAACCAGAGCCACAGCAATGTGATTTTAGGGGACGCCTACCGCACCCTGTGGGGACAGGATTTCCTGTCCGATACCCTGTGCGGGGCCACCTTCCAGTTGTCCGTCCCCTCCTTTTATCAGGTCAACTCCGACCAGACCGAGGTGCTCTATGGCAAGGCCCTGGAGCTGGCCGGTCTGACGGGACGGGAGACGGTGCTGGATCTGTACTGCGGCATCGGCACCATTTCTCTGGTGATGGCCCGGCGGGCGGGCATGGTGTGGGGGGCCGAGGTGGTGCCCCAGGCGGTGGACGACGCCATTCAGAACGCCCGGCGCAGCGGGATCACCAACGCCCGTTTCCTGTGCGCCGACGCGGGCGAGGCCGCCCGGCAGCTGGCCCGAGAGGGAGTACGCCCCCATGTGGTGTGCGTGGACCCGCCCCGGAAGGGGCTGGCGGAGGACGTGGTGGCCACCATTGCCGCCATGGCCCCGGAGCGGGTGGTCTATGTGTCCTGCGACCCGGCCACCCTGGGCCGGGACGTGAAGCGGTTTGCCCCTCTGGGCTACCATCTGGACTGCGCCACAGCGGTGGACCTGTTCCCCCGCACCGCCCATGTGGAGACGGTAGTACTTTTGTCCAAACTCAACACCAAGCAGCATATCGAGGTGGAGTTGAATCTGGACGAGCTGGATTTGACATCGGCGGAGAGTAAAGCCACCTATGATGAGATCAAAGCCTATGTGCTGGAAAAGCACGGCCTGAAGGTGTCCAGCCTGTATATCTCCCAGGTTAAGCGGAAGTGCGGGCTAGATGTGGGGCAGAACTATAATCTATCGAAGAAGGAAGATGCCAAAGTGCCGCAGTGCCCGCTGGAAAAGGAAGCTGCAATTATGGATGCGCTAAAGCATTTTCAAATGATTTAGCAGGTACTAAATAATAGATTCAATGTAAAATTGACAATACTCCGCCCAAAGTATACTTTGGGCGGAGTATTGTTTAGGATATAGAATCTATTTCTGTTTGAATTGCGGACAAAAAGGCTTCTAATAGCTTTTGTTGAATCACAAACCGTTGTTCTTCAAAGTCGGTAACGCCAGCTGTATCCTCGTTCCAAAATTCTTTATACTTCTTAGCGACATCGGGGTTTAGTTCTAGGTGGTCGCTAGAATGGCGATAAACCTTTATTCGATGTAGTACGTCAAACAAAGCCGGATATGTTGACTTGATTTCATTCCAGAAATATTTCTTTTTCCCCAATGATTTGCCGTATTTTTCGATTGACTCAACGAAGCAACGATTACAGATATTGAAGAAATTTTCAAATTCTGGCTCGTTAGACACTGGTCCTACATTTACAAATCTATCTGCCTCGGGGAAAGAGTTTTCGCCAAAAAGTTTGCACGTTCCTGCATTAGATATTGCTGTTTCCAGTTGACGCAAATCACGTATAATTGACTTCACACGCTGCGCGACCCATTGATTTCGTTTTTCAAGAGGAACAATTCGATATAGGGTTGTTCTCTTTTCTCTCTTGGCTAATTCCATAGCTACGTATCTTCCAGCTACAGGCATTTTAACATATGGCAGCTTTCCATTCTCACGACCAACTAAGCCGTAACTGTACAGATGTTTTGTATACTCTGTAATTGCAGATAACTCCACAAAATCCGATGTTTGTCCAGAAGCTAGCAACTCAAACATCTCATACTCTTCTGGGTAGAATTTTTGGATTTCTGAGACAATATGACGGAAATAGTAAGCTAATTCTACATCAATATCATCTTGTAGCTTTTTTAAGTTATCTGCCGTAACCGTAACGGGGCGTTTATCCGGGTCATTATACTGACGATTAATATAGCTACACGCTAGGCGCAGAAGCATAGGATGTCCATTAAATTGATCGTATAAAAGTTTCACAGAATCAAATTCAAATCTGATACCCATTCTGCGCCCTAAAGTCCGAATCATAGTTCTCGCTTCATCTTCAGATAATCCATGTAAATACTCCGATTGCACGATACTAAATAGCGGATTTTGAACGCCATTAATTGTATCGATTTCTGTAACACTTGGGTTAACACCAGATAATATGAATACCAGATTCCGATGAAGGCTTTGAACAGACCAAATTGTTTGCCAAAAGTCTATAAATTCCGTTTTCCAGTGTTCATCAAGCGGAGATTTGAACGAAATATATTCGATTTCGTCAAACATAATAATGATCTTTATGTTCTTATCTGATGCCGTTTTCACAACATATCGAAAACTCTTAATGATGTTTTGTTCATCATATTCTTTTCGAATGCGTATTTTTAATCGTTTGGCTACATTGCTACATATTTCTCCAAGGAGTTCGTTCCAGTGAAGTTTTCTGTATGATGGAGACTTACAATCATAAAAAAATACAAACCCAAGATGCTGTTCCCGAATAATTCGATCAATCTTAAACAAAAAGGATGTTTTACCTGTTTTGCGTAGCCCAAAGATACCTCGGTTTTCGCATCGGCGAATCGCATCAATGTATCGTGCAGCAATTTGGTGCCGCCCAAAAAAGGAAGCCTCGTCTCTAATCGGAAGAGTATAGCCAAACAAATCTACGTCATAAAAGTTTTTCTTTAAGATTTTTCTAACATACCAGTTATCGCTAGTACTTGAAATTAAATCAGAATATAAAAAGGGAACTAGCGAACGAGATTCTTCCTCAGAAAAAGACATTATTCCTGCATAATTTTGTATTGCAGGATCTTTGGAAACCATAAAAAAGTTAAGTGTATCTATTCGGTTCATGTATGGGAACATTTTAAACAGCATATTTGCAGCCTGTAGAGCGCGTGGCTCTAAAGTATCAAAAGGCGAATATACTAATAAAATTTCTTTCTCCAGGCCAAAAGCTTCTTTCATAAAGTCTTCTGGCTTTATCATATATGAAAAGATTGTAGTGTTATTGATGGACTTCACTTCTGCATAATTTATGTCGAAACCGTTTAGGAACGGCTTCAGGATACTTTCTTGCTCAGGATGTTCGGCCAGAAAGAGATTCATTATTTCTGATTTAATGGTTCCCATTATTTAAACCTCCAACATATATTTTGGGGTGTTACAATCCCTTCACAATCTCCATAAACCGCTCCATAGAATACGCTCCCGGATAGTCCGGCTGCTTGGTCTCGAACACCATGTAATACTTGTACTGTTTTCCGGCCAGCTTCGCCCACTGGTCACCGATTTTGGCTTTCTCCTTGGACTCATCATTATCCAGGTGATCGCCCTTAGTCTCCACCATCAGTATCTTTCCACTGTGGAGCATCACGATAATGTCGGGGTAAGCATGAACAGGTCCGTTAATCTGGAAGCCCAGTCTGGAGATGTTCCGGTGCCACCACTTGACGTTGCCCAACGCTGACAGTGCCCACACCACCTTGAACTCGTACTCGTTCATATCTTCTTCGGCGGTATAGAGCGATTTTGGCACCATCGAGGTAAATGCCGTTGGGGAGATCACCGCTGGCAGCGCATAGTTGGGCAGGCAGGAAATCTTGTCCTGCTCCAGCCAGGTATCAAAGACGCCGGAGCGATGCTGGGCAATCAGCTCCTTCACTTTCCCCTGAATTTTTACGACATAAGGATACGGTGACTGCTCCAACTCTGAGAGCTGATCGTCGCTCATGGTGCCGATCACCCGGTCGATATATTCATCCAGTTCCCGGTCATTGACGCAGTTCATTTTGGAAAGCTTTTGCTTGATAATGCTCTTACACACAGAAAGCCGCTTTTCCGAGGGCTGGGTGTTGAACCACTCTCGGAAAAAGGCGCTGTCGCCGCCGGACAGACGCCACGCCTTTGCGGTGCTGTCTTTGCTGTCGTCTACATCCACCCGTGCCATCTCAGCGTTGACCGTGGTGAAATCCACATGAGCATCTTTGTCCCGCAGAGAGAAGCCACCCTCCAAGTGCTCCAGTTCCAGGGTTTCGTGGGCTTCCGAAAACAGACTGGGGCCAGTCTCCAGCATAAACTGGGGGAAGCGCAAGGCAGAGGCTTCGTCTGCAAATTCCTCATTCATTCGGAACTGATTCATTTTGTCGCGCACCTCCGATGGAGCCTGGCTCAAAGCGGTATTGTCGGCCTGGTTGATCTCGTCCTCATAGGTTTTGTTCTGTTGCAGAGCCTGTGACAGCATGGGGTCGGACTGCATCGTTCCATCCTGCACGGATTGCTCCGCCTCCTGTGTGGCTGCTTCAAAACGCGCCTTCAAATCCGAGCCGTCTACCTCCGGCAGATCTGGTTCGTCAGCGGGAGGCGGGACAATAGGAAGTTGCTCCGGCTCCTGGGTGGGCGCAGCCGTAATGGGCACGTCCACATCCTGTGCCCGGTAGTCGCGGCTGCTGAAACCGGCGCTGTTCAGCCCGGCCACCACCTTCTCCAGCGTCTGGTGGAAGTCTGCGGAAGATGTGATGACATAGGAGAGATTCAGTACCTCGCTGCTGTTCTTCTGCGTATAGGGCAGCCGAAGCACCCGTCCCAAAATCTGCTCCACATCCACGGTAGAAGTGCGGTTTGCCACCGTGGCCAGCACATAGGCAAAGGGGCAGTCCCAGCCCTCTTTCAGAGCATTGACAGTGATGATGTACCGGATGGGGCAGTCTGGGGACAGCAAGTCCACATTTTTCAGCTCGTCCTTATCGCCGGTTTTGATGGCGATTTCCTGTTCGGAAATGCCGCCGTCCACCAGCGTTTTCTTTATTTTTTCGTATGTGGTGCTGTCTGCATTGTTGCGGGGCTGGGCCTGGAAAAGAACGATGGGGCGAATATAGCGTCCGCTGGTTTCCTGCTCTCGTTTAGCCTGTGCCTCCAGTTTGGCACGAATGGCGATAGCATCCCCATACACATCGGCCTGAGATTTACGGTTGTAGACGATGACCGGCAGTTTGACCATGTTGGCCTTTTTCAGGCGTGCAGCATCCACAAAAGAGATGATATTGCTTTTCTTCTTGGGGGTGGCGGTCAGGTCAAACACAAAGCTGGGATTAAAGTTTTGCAGCATTTCCACACTCAAATCCGAAGTGGCATGGTGGCTTTCGTCCACGATGACCACCGGATTCAGATAGCGGATTACCTGGATCAACGCCGTTTCATCGGTATCAGCCAGTAGAACCGACGGATCATCCATCCACTTTGCAAACTCGGCCAGATAACCGTTCTCCTGATAGGCTTTGCGCCCTTCTTTTTTGCTGGTGCGGAAGGAATCATAGCTGAGCACAAACAAGGAAAGCTGTTCTGTCACAGCAGAGGGGGTGAAGTTCTGCCCCATGAGGGCCTGTTCCTTGGAGTACACCTGCACCCGCCCGCCAAAATCCACATCCAGCCGCTGGCGATAGGGATGGTCTGGATTTTCCAGCGCCTTACGGGTCTGGGTCAGAATGGCCTCAGAGGGCACCAGCCATACAACGGCCTTGGCCCGGCGCTGGGGCATGGCGTCAAAAATCGTCCGAAGAGAACTGGCGGCGATATAGGTCTTGCCGCCGCCGGTGGGCACCTTGGCACACACATGGGGCACACCGGGGAGCGCATTCACATAATTGGGCATACCGCCGAAGCCCACCAGAACATTTTTTTCGTTCCAGAGGGCCTGATACGCCTTTGCCGGGCTTTGCAGTTCCACCACCAGCTCCAGGTAGCGTGCAAGATCGGCAATGACTTCTTTCTGATAGGATTTCAGTTCCATTTCTTCACGCTCCTTTACAGCCGGGCAATATCTCGGGGGATTTTCTTAAAGGTGATATTGTGCTTGTATAGTGTCTCCTGCGAGATGGCGCACAGGTCGGCATAGATGGTGTAGCCCTCGGCTTTGGTCTGGATGGTAGCCAAAAAGGCGTAGTCCAGCGTGGTGACGCTTTCCCGCTCATAATAGAAGTAATAGGCGGTGTTGCGGCACAGGCCCATGAAGTAGGGCTCGTCCACAGGCTGTTCGGCAGACAGGGGCTCTTTGGTCTCCATGTAGTAGACGTATTCCCTGATTTTCTGCGGGCCCACTTCTTCATTGAGGTTGCCGTCCGGCAGCAGAAGCACAGGCCCCAGCTCATAGTAGCTGAAATTGCCGCCGGTGCCTTCCACAGCTTTTTTGCCCTCTCCGTAGCCATCAATCACCCGTTTAACACGCTCGGCGGTAATGCTGTCGGCGTAGTCCATCATTTCCACAAGGATGAATTTACGGTTGCCGCCGTCGGCCTTGTTCATGTTGAGTACAGCATGGGCGGTGGTGCCGGAACCAGCAAACGAATCGAGAATTAGGGCCTTTCGATTCCCCGCAATTGTGAGTATACGCTCGATTAAACGGGAGGGTTTTGGAGTGTCGAAAGGAGACTTATTGTTGAAAATAGATTTTAGAGTTTTTGCGGCTTCATCTGTGTGCCCTACTTCCTCAAAAGACCAATAGTTTGTTGGTAACCTTCCTCCAACTCCGTCAAGATATGTTTTTCTGCGAATACCGCTTTTCCCTCGATTTGAAAAACACAAGAGTGGCCATTTACCTCTATCGTAAATCTGCAAAGCTTTTTTACGAGCTACATCTATTGTATCTGTAAGCATTATGGCCATCACATCATGGCGTACATCATCGACACTGACACCACATATTTCTGCCCGCCGCTCATCATCGCCAATTTGACGTAACTCATAATTGCCCCATCCAAGCATAATTTCAAGCACTTGCTCCTGCCCAAATGCCCAATGCCGCCCATTCGTAGGATAGATCAAACTTCCAGTAAAGGGGTGCTGAACAGCATATACCATGCCTGGATGTGTGGAGGCTCCTGGGGCAAAAGCATCACTGCTTTTCCACGGCATATCGTCATTATCAGGGTTCTTATATCGAGCATTCATTTCCTCTGTACGAGGTAATTTATTTGGATTCCAGCCTGGCTGTTTACTGTAAACAATCAGGTGCTCCACTTCGTTCACAATCCCTTTGGAGTCGTTTCGGGTAGAGTATGTCCGCTGCCATGAAATGTTTGACACAAAGCAGCTGCTTCCAAAAATCTCGTCACAAATTAGATTCAAATTGGCATACTCAGTATCATCAATACTGATAAAAATAACTCCGTCATCCGCTAACAGTCGCTGCAACAACTTCAAGCGGGGATACATCATACACAGCCACTTGTCATGCCGGGAAAGGTCCTCGCCCTCTTTGCCAACCACTTCGCCCAGCCACTTTTTGATCTTGGGGTCATTGACGTTATCGTTGTACACCCAGCCCTCGTTGCCGGTGTTGTAGGGAGGATCGATGTAGATGCACTTCACCTTGCCCTCGTACTGGGGCAGCAGGGCTTTTAGCGCCTCCAGATTGTCGCCATGGATAATCATGTTTTCGCTGCCGTTGTCCTCGGCGTGCTGCCCAGCTCCATCATAGCTGTACTGGCGCTCCAGCACCCGATAAGGCACCTCCTGGTGGTGGTTTACCACTTTATCTTTTCCAATCCATTCAAGTGTTGGCATGGGGATTATCCTCCTGTCGGTTTGGCGCTTGATTGGCTGCGTTAGTATTGATCATTTGAGCAAACGCACCAGCTACCTTTGCAAGCTCTGTCTGTCCTTTTTGGATGATCTGTTGCTGATCCATTGCCTCCATCATCCCTTTCGGAACATAAGGATTCTGAATGGTTTCCCATGTGATTTTATCCTTATATCCAAGAGAAATAGCCATTTTCTCAAGTAATTTATCTTGTGCTTGCTGCATTTGCTTTAACTGTATTTCATCTGGGTCCTTGACACAAAGAGCATGATAATATTCACTCCAAGCCTGTCGAACATTTTTATCATCCGAAAAAACAATATCAATAATGTTCATGGCTCGTGTACTTTCAACGGACCAGCCGATTCTGTTCATCATCATCGTCTTAAACACGTCCATTTTATCTTTTCGTTTTGCTGAAACATTTTGCAAATGCTGACCAATTATCACGGCTATTATGGGAATCAGGATAAGTGCAAGCAAGTTCAAAATGGCAGTTACAATTTCAAATGGAGTCATAGATCTCCCTCTCTTTCTATCTTGTTATGGAGCATCAGGAAAAATATCCACAATATCTCCGACATTGACTTTTAACACACCACAAATTTTCCCGAGTGTTTCTAGGGTCACTTCTTTATCGCGGTTTAGTTTTGTCATAGTATTGGGAGCGATTCCCGCCGCTCGGCGTAAGTCTGCCTTGCTCATCTTCCGGTCAATGAGCAGTTTCCAGAGCTTATTGTAAGAGATGGCCATATGGGTACCTCCGGTCAGAGAATTCGACTGTTTTATTATACCAGATATAGGGGCTTAGGACAATTAGTTTTCGCACTCCAATACGAAAATCTCCAACCAAGACCGAGGGTTCTGCGTATGCTTTGCCCAGCCGCCGCTGAACAGAAACAGGCACAGAAATTTGCCCACCGCCCGGGCAAATCTCTGTGCCTGTTTTACCTGTTCGGGCAGGAGCGCATCCATCGTGTGAGAACAGGATGGATAGCCACTGCACGGACAGGCGGGGAGCCCAGAGGGGAACAGCGTTCCCCTTGGCGAGAGGTTTCCAAAGGAGGGCAGCGCCTTCCTTGGCACACGACTTTCCCACGGAAAGTCTAGTGTGTTATACCTTTGCTTCCGGCTGACGCCGGGAAGGGGCTGTCTGCGGCATCTGCAACCTGGGCAGATGGGCAGCGGGCAGACACTTCTCGGCGGGCAGTAGGGCTGGCGGATTTTGTACGGACACGGACAAAATTGGGATTTGCACAGGGGGCAAAATCCGCCTGACCGGAAAAGGAAGCAAAGGTATATCATCCCCCGTCCCGCCGCAGCGAAAGAGCCCTCGTTAGTTCGTTTCCCCCTTGGATTTGTCACGGCTCTTATAGACATTATACTGGTTCTTGCACCGTGGGCTGCAAAAGGTTGCATTGGATCGGCTGCCCAGGAACACCTTCTGACAGTGCTTGCACAGGCGCAGGGGCTGGTCATCGTCCACCAGCATGAAGCTGAACATCATCTGGATACCCAACAACAGCGAATGGAAGTCCCAATAGATGGTGGGTTTATCCAGCAGTTCAATGTGGTAGCTGGGGGCGATTCCGCCGAACGCAGCCATGGCCTTGCGATACAGCCCCCGTGCTTCCTCATCGATGGAATCACAATCATTGTAGTACAGGATGGACGTAGACAGAGTGAATGCCCAATCCTTGAACTGCTGGGCAACCCAGTCATAGGGTTCCGCATATTCCCGCTGGAAGCTCATGTTCTTTGCCATCGGCTCGTCCATGAAAGTCATGGTTAGGGCAACCATCGTCCTGTCATTGGACACATTCCATGTGGATTCAATGCCCTTCTTCACCAAGTCCAGCTGGTCAAAGGGGTAAAACAGGGACAGGTATTTGTTTGTCGCCATGGATTCTTCCTTGATGAAGTGATTTTTCGGCAGATACACCGCCGCATAATCCATAAAGGACGGTGTGGTGGGAAGTGCAGTCATCAGCCCCAGCAGGCCGTACCGGGTGACAAACTCCATTATCGCCTTTTCCACTTCTGCTTCCGGCTTGCGCCCCATCAGCAGCATCCCCACATTCAGCGCATCCAGCACAATGTTAGGGACTTCTTTCAGCGGATTGTAGACATCCGGCTTTGCGTTTTTGCCGGGGGTGATGTACCGCTTGCCATCTTCCGCTGTTTTCAGCTCGTAATGATCGTACCGCACCCAATGGGAACGGGACTGTTCAAACAAATTTTTCATCATACACGCCCTTTCTCCTTAATCGTCCCAATTATCAGGGGCGGTTTTTCTTTTTTCTGCGCTTGGTCTTGTTCTCCCGCCGGATCACGGCATCCTTGCCCTGTTTCCTTGCGATTTTCGAGTATTCCTCCAAAAACTGGCGTTCCCGCAAGGTCAGGCTGCCGCCATGCTCCTGCTTGCCGCACAGATGGTCATACATCTGGCGCTGCAATTTCTTGTGGATGGTTTTCCGCAGCTTGCGGATGTTACGGTCAGACTGCCCACGCACAGCGGCAAGCCGGGTGGTGCTGTACAACCGCAAAGAGAGGAAATACAAAACCTCCTTGTGTTCCTCGCTCAGTTCCTCCACCATGCGGGAAATAAAGGGATCAGCGGTCAGGTTGTGCATCTCATAGGGGCAGTCAAACAGGATGTCCAGAAAGTTTCCGGCCATCAGCTGCCGGTATGCAGGGTTGTTCATCCATCGGGGAATGAGCTTCGGTTCCGCCACCGCCTGGTATTCCAGCGGCACATCCCCACGGAGGTTTTCGTGGTCCCGTTCCTGGCGCTCCCGGTTCCGGTCCAGCTTGTTCCATTCCTCCACCACGGACCGGAAATCTTTTTCGGTGCGGGCAGCTTCCTCCAGCCGACGCATGGCCTCGGCCCGAATCTCCCGTTTCAGCCGCTTTTCGCTGACCGGGGCGGATTCTTCTTCCTCGTTTTCCAGCTCCGCTTCATAGTCGATGGGATGCTCGTCCTGCTCCAGCTCGCTTTCCAGCTCTGCCAGACGTTCTTCCGCAAGCGCCTGTTCCAGCGTTTCCTCCGCCACACCAGTGCCTGTCCCATCGTCCCATACGGTGAAGCCACCCTCGGTATCCAGAAGCTCGTCATCAGACAGATACGCCATGACCTCACCTCTTTCAAAAAATATTTTGTGCTTTTTAAAAAAATGGTTCCGCTTTACACCCCGGATTTCTCCTATTAGTGAAAGGTAATCTAAAATCAGATTACTTTTTTCGGAACTACAACAACATTATACAGCGACTGCGCCGGAAGCGCAAGAAAGAGAGGTTCTATGGTAAAAAACGGCACCCAGGATTTTCTTTCGGAAGGGAGTGAGCAGTAATGACATGGTTTGAGCTGATAAAACAAGTTGTCCGAGTTCCGGAGGCTGCGGTCTATTATGGGCTGCAAGTCAGTCGAAACGGCATGGTCTGTTGTCCGTTCCATAATGACCGACACCCCAGCATGAAACTGAACGAGCGTTATTTTTACTGCTTCGGCTGCGGAGTAACCGGTGATGTGATTGACCTTGTGGCGAGGTTATTTGACCTGAGCAGTTACGAGGCAGCGCAGAAGCTGGCTTATGACTTCGGGATTGACCCGGACAAACCACCGGCAGCAATCGCTCTGCCCAAACCGGAACGTCCTCTGCTGAAAGCATACCGGCAGGAGGAAGTGCGCTGCCTGCGGGTATTGTGCGATTATCTGCATCTTCTGGAAAGCTGGAAGGTGCAGCACACACCCAAGACACCGGAAGATGTTCTGGATGACCGGTTTGTGGAAGCCTGCCAGATGCTGGACTATGTGGAGTATCTGGCAGATTTGCTCATTGCCGCCGAGCTGGAACAACGGGTAAAAATCGTAGAAATGCTGAACAAGGATGGTCTGATCGCCGGTTTGGAGGAACGGCTGGACAGGCTGAAAAAGGAGGACGATGCCCATGAAAAACAAAGCGCAGCTTGACGGGATGCCCGTCTGGTTTGATGGAAAAAGCATCAACGAAGCCCTGTTTTGTGAGGAGTTCTTGCAGACGCACAAGATCATCTTCACAAACGGGGCTTTTTTCACGCCCGAAGGCCGTGTGACCGATGAGCTGCCCCTGCGGGGAGAGATTTTTGAGGAGCTGAAATGCTGTGCGGTCAGCAACATTCCCCGCAAAATCAGCAACATTGTGGAACTGATGAAACTGGCGGCGCTGGAGGAGGATTTTCCCCCGGAACCGGACCGGATTCATCTTTCCAACGGGACACTCTTTCTGGACGGGACCTTTGTGGAGGGAAAGCCCAAAATTGTCCGCAATCGTTTCCCTGTGGCCTACAACCCCAACGCCCCGAAACCTGTTCTATGGCTGAAATTTCTGGATGGGCTGCTCTATCCGGAGGACATCCCCACCTTGCAGGAATATATCGGTTACTGCCTGATTCCCAGCAACAAGGGACAGCGAATGATGGTGATTAAGGGCAACGGCGGTGAGGGCAAGTCGCAGATCGGCGCTGTGCTGGGAGCTTTGTTCGGCTCCAACATGAAGGACGGCAGCATAGGGAAAATATCCGAGAACCGATTTGCCCGTGCGGATTTGGAACATATCCTCCTGTGCGTGGATGACGATATGCGGATGGAGGCCCTGCGCCAGACCAACTATGTAAAATCCATCGTCACCGCCCAGGGCAAGATGGATTTGGAGCGCAAGGGCAAGCAGAGCTATCAGGGATGGATGTGCGCCCGGCTGCTGGCCTTCTCCAACGGAGATTTGCAGGCGCTGTTTGACCGGAGCGACGGATTTTACCGCCGCCAGCTGGTGCTGACCACAAAAGAAAAGCCTGCTGGCCGTATAGATGATCCCGACCTTGCGGAGAAGATGAAAGCCGAGGTGGAGGGCATTCTGCTGTGGGCTTTTGAGGGATTGCAGCGGCTGGCCGCCAACAATTTCAAGTTTACCGAGAGCCAGCGCACAAAAGACAATCGGGAGGCCGTCAAACGAGATAACAACAATATCTTTGATTTTCTGGATTCAGACGGGTATGTTCGCCTAAAAGCCGATATGTCTGCCAGCTCCAAAGAGCTGTACGAAGCATACCAGATTTACTGCACCGAGAACAACCTGCCTGCCCTGAAACCCCGCAGCTTCAGCGAAGCCCTGATTGCCTGCCAGAGCCGCTACAATCTGGAATACTGCAACAATGTGACCAACGC
>NZ_CALWXV010000007.1 GCF_944385615.1 uncultured Flavonifractor sp.
TCCCGCCGCAAACCCGCATGAATACTGGGTTTCTGCTTGTTTGTCTTTACCCTTCCCGAACAACCGCTGTTCAACGACATGTACGCCAAGGACATCTCCAAGAAGATCAAGAGCGTCAAGCGGGATAAGCAGCGGAAGGGACAGTTCATCGGCGGAAAGCCGGCCTATGGTTACAAGATGCACCCCACGGAGAAAAACAAGATCGTCATTGATGGGGAAGTAGCTCCCATTGTGCGGCGGATTTTTGCCCTGGCCCTGAGCGGTATGAGTTGCCGCCATATCGCGGCACTGCTCAACCAGGAAGGAGTTCCCACACCGGCTACTTATGCCAATCTGCCCATCGCCAGACCCGGCCCATACTCCGGTCTATGGAGTAGCGAGCGGATTTCTGATATGTTGCAGAATGAGACCTATATTGGCAATATGGTGCAGGGGCGCAGCGTGAAGATTAGTTACAAGTCCAAGAAGTGCTTGAAACAGGACCCAGCGAACTGGGTAGTGGTGGAGGGCACCCATGAACCTTTGGTGGATGTGGAGACCTTTCGCAAAGTGCGGATGCTGATCAACAGCCGCAAACATACTCGAAGCCGGACCTACGACTTTCTGCTGAAAGGGCTGATTTTCTGTCACGAGTGTGGTTATCCCTTGGCGGTGCTCAACCGGAAAAACGCTAGGGGAGAGGATGTGTTGTACTTCGTCTGCCGGACCTACCAGCGGTTTACCAAAGCGGGTGTCTGTACCTGTCACTCCATCAAGGAGAAAACGGTGACCGACGCGGTGATTGCTAAGGTGCGTGAGGTGTGCCAGGCGTATCTGAACCCTGATGAACTGTTGCCCGTGGCTCAGGAAGCCGTGGAAAACGCCAGAAAACAGAGCAGCCTGGAGACAGAGCTCCAGGCTGTCCAGGCCAAAATCGACAGCCTCACCGTAAATTTGGATCGGATGTACACCGACCGGCTCAGTGGGTTGTTACCGGAGGAGGATTTTCAGCGAATCTTCAACCGGGTGAAGCTGGATCGTAAACTGCTGGAGGAAAAACGCCAGGAGTTGGAACTGCGCAAAAAAAGCCCCGTCCGCAGTGAGGACAGGGCCAGGGAACTGGTACAGCGATTCATCGAAACAGCAGGGGAGAGCCGGGAACTGCTGGTTAGTCTCATCGAGCGGGTGGAACTGACGGCGGATAAGGAAATCATCATACACTTTCGATTTTCAGATTTAAATGAAACGGTTGAAAGCCATGTGCCACAAGGGTTTGCGCCGTCCAAAACGGCGATTTTTTCAGAGGAAAATCACTTACAATAGTTGGGTCGCTATGTATCCCGCATTGAAAAAAAGGCCCTAAAGAAACTGGAAGCTGCCATGGAACGACCACTCGGAGATCTTGACCATTGAGGGCGATCATGCCCAATAGGTAGATAAAATAGCCGTAATTGGGCGCATTGGAAAAAGTTTTTTGATTTTTGAAAAAATACTTGCGTACTGCTGGAAGTTCTGTTATTATAACAATAACAGTAATAGTTACTGTTAAGGCACTTTACAAGAGAGGTGACCTATGAACGGAAAGCGGTATTCACGCCAGCGGGAGCTGATATATGAAGCACTGATGCATACAGATCAGCATCCCACTGCCGAAATGATATATCAATGGCTGAAGCCAACCAACCCTAATCTGAGTTTGGGAACAGTCTATCGCAACTTGAATTTACTGGTGGATGAGGGCGCCGCGGTACGGATGGCTTTTCCGGTAGAGCGGTATGACGCCAATGTAGAGCCCCATGCGCACTTCCGCTGTCAGGTCTGCGGCGGGGTATTTGATTTGGATCTGCCCTACGATAAAGAGTTGGACCACAAAGCGCTGTTGGCCAGTGGCCATGACATTAAAGCACATGAACTGATTTTTCATGGGACCTGCGCTGACTGCAAACCAAAACATTGAGTTTTTTCCGATGATGTGGTAAGTTTAATTTGCGCGAAAGCGCCAATACTGTAAATAAGAAAGGATGTATGGACATGGAGTTTAAACTGTATCGCTGCGCGCATTGCGGCAATGTGATTTTCAAGGTTGTGGATAAGGGCGTGCCCGTCATGTGCTGCGGCCAGAAGATGGAAGAGATCACCCCCAATACCACCGACGGAGCCATGGAGAAGCATGTTCCCGTAGTGGAGAAGACTGCCCATGGCAGCGGTAATTCCGTCACCGTCAAGGTTGGTGCTGTGGAGCATCCCATGCTTCCTGAACACTATATTTCCCTCATTGCTGTGGTGGACGGCGACACCGTGACCATGAAGTTCCCCAAGCCTGGCGATGCGCCCGAGCTGAAGACCTTCTGCCGGAGTGATAAGGTGGAGGCCTATGAGATCTGCAACCTCCACGGTTTCTGGAAAGGCGAAGGCTGATCGAAATAGAATTTTCAAATAGAAAGGATGAGCGTTATGGAACTGAAAGGCAGTAAGACCGAAGCCAATCTGTGGACCGCTTTTGCCGGTGAGAGCATGGCGCGGAACAAGTATACCTACTTTGCCAGCAAGGCCAAGAAGGAAGGCTACGAGCAGATCGCGGCCATCTTTGAGGAGACCGCCGGCAATGAGAAAGAACACGCCAAGCTGTGGTTCAAGGAGCTGGGCGGCATTGGCGATACCATGGCCAATCTGAAGGCCGCTGCCGCCGGCGAGAACGAAGAGTGGACCCAGATGTACAAGGAGATGGCCGAGACCGCCCGGGAAGAGGGTTTTGAGAAGCTGGCCTTCCTGTTTGAGGGTGTGGGTAAGATCGAGAAGGAGCACGAGGAGCGCTATCTGACCCTTCTGAAGAACCTGGAAGAGGGCGTAGTGTTCAAGCGGGGCGACGAGTATATGTGGAAGTGCCGCAATTGCGGCCACATCCACGTTGGCAAAGAGGCCCCTCAGGTGTGCCCTGTGTGTGCGCATCCCCAGGCCTATTTTGAGATCCGCGCTGTCAACTACTAAGCAGAATAAGCAACAGGCAGCAGAATCCTTGGATTCTGCTGCCTGTTTTTTTACGCCAGCCCGGGGCGAATCCGGGCCATCATATACTCATCTGCATACTTGCCGTCCCGAACGGTGGTCATCCGCTTGAGGCCCTCTTTCTCGAAGCCCAGTTTTTCATAGAGGTGGATAGCACGCTCATTGTCCGCAAAGACAGTCAGTTCCACCCGCTTCAACATCAGCCAGTTGTCAGCCAGGTCCAACAGGGTGGTAAGCAAGGCGGTGCCCACCCCCATATTCTGATAGTCGGCGTGGACCATCAGACCTACACCGCCCACATGGCGCATCCGAGGATTGGATTCCAAATGAAGGCCCGTTGCGCCGATGACAGTGCCATCCTCCAGCACTGCTACAAAATGGTGGTCATTGGGCCCCAGATGGGACACAAAGTCCTCGCTGTCTGCGGTGCGGCAGGAGGGAAGCCCCAGCGTATTCTCAAAAACCCCCGGCATCCGGCGCAGGGCCGCGGTACCGGCTGCGTCCTTGGGCTCCGTGGGGCGGATAATGTAGTTCATAAAAACGCCTCCTACAAGGAATTTGGGACAGTATAGCACAGTAAAATGGAAAAAGCAACCGTCCGGACTTTGCTTCCGGACGGTTGCTTTTGGTTGTATGGGATCAGTAAGCCGCCACAATGCCGCCGTCGTTGGCGTAAACGGTGGAGATACCGCCGGTCTCGCTGATGAGCACTTCGGAGAAACGGCACTGCTTCATGACCAGCTCCTTCAGATAAAAGGCCCGGTCCAGACAGTTGCAGTGGACTATGCACAGCCGCCGTCCGGCGTGTCCCGGATCCTCCGCCATAATGGATGCCATTTTAGACAGGGCCTGCTTGATGGACAGGGCCTGGCCCTTCTTACAGATCTCTCCCTCAGGGGTGGAACCCATCAACAGCTTGATGCGCAGGGTGCTGGTGACCAAAGCCTGGGTGCGGGTCAGCCGCCCGTTTTTCCGCAGATTGTCCAACGTCTCCAGCACGAAGAGGGTATTCATCTCTTCGATATATTGAGAGGCCTTGCTCACCACAGTGGTAAAGTCCAGACCGGCTTCTGCCAGCTCCTGGAGCTTCAGGGCCACCAATACCTCACCAGCGGAGGCGGAGCAGGAGTTGAAGATGTGGATGTTGGCGCCGGGATGCTCCTCCAGCCACAGATTTCTGGCCTGGGCCGCCGCGTTATGAGAGCCGGATAGCAGTGCCGACAGTGTGACCACATAGAGATCGTCGGCGCCGCAGTCAAAAGCCTCCATATATTGAGCAGGGGAGGGGCAGGCCGACTGGGGGGCGGTAGGGCAGCCCCGCATCTTATCCAGCAGGGCCTTCTGGTCAAAGGTGGCGTCGTCCACAATGGTCTCGCTCCCTACCCGAATGGTAAGGGGGACCTTGATGAAACAGTCCTCCCGCAGCTGGGCGGGGGTGAGATCGCAGCAGCTATCGACAATGATCTTAAAACTCATAACAAAAACCCTCGAATATGATTTTGAAGATGATATCACTCATTGCCGCTATTGTAACACCATCCGCGAGAAAAGTAAAGGGAGAACGTGTAAATAATCCGGGAATGGATGGAAAAATACCGCTCTTACCAGGTGAAACGGTCCGGAGCGCCCACCAAAATCCGGGCAGAGCAGGGAGGGATGGGCATCCAGGTCCGTCCGCCGTCGTTGTTGAAGATAGCGTTGTCATTGAGCACATCCTGGAGCACCGGCTCCTGATGGGGGAACTCCACATGGACCTCCTGGGGCTCCAGGTTGAGGACCACATACACCCGCTGGCTGTCGGTGGTCCGGCGGAACACCAACTGCTGATTTTTGATGACTACATTTTCATACTGGCCCTCCCGCAGAGCGGGGAAGGCGGCCCGGATCTTGGCCAGAGCGGCCAGATGGGCACACAGATTCTGATCCAGCGCCTCCATCTCCTTCAGGTCCAGGCAGGGGCGCAGGGGAGCATCGGAGTGCTTGGTGCGCTCTCCCTTCAGGGCCCACTCGCTGCCGTAGTAGAGGGATGGCACGCCGGGCATGGTGTACAGCAGGGTGTACAGGTTGTTCAGGTGGGCCGGGTCGACCAGCTTGCTGGCCAGACGGTCCACATCGTGGTTGTCGGCAAAATTATAGAGGGTGATGTTGCGGTAGATACCGCCGGGGCCACTCTGGCGGTTGAGGGAGTGGGCGATCTCAAAATAGTTCTTGTCGTTGTGGGAGGACCACAGACCCTTCCAGCACTCGTAGTTGGTCACCGAGTCCAGCATTTCCGGGTTGGCCCAGCGGGCGTAATCTCCGTGGATGATCTCGCCCATGAGCCAGAAGTCCGGGTCCTTGCTCTTTACAAAGCCCTTGAGGGTACGGAAAAAGTCGAAATCCACGCAGTCGGCGGCGTCCAGCCGCAGACCGTCGATGTGGAATTTATCCATCCACATGGCCACCGCGTCCAACAGGTGCTGGACCACCTCGGGGTTGCGCAGGTTGAGCTTCACCAGCTCATAGTGGCCCTGCCAGGCGTCATACCAGAAGGGATCGCCCATGGGGGAGGGGCCGCCGAAGTTCAGGTTGTGGAACCAGCCGCAGTAGGGGGAACCCTGGCCCTTTTCCTGCACGTCCCGGAAGGCCCAGAAGCCACGGCCCACATGGTTGAACACCCCGTCCAGCACCACCCGGATGCCGTTGGCGTGGAGCTCGTCACACAGGGCGGCAAAGGAGTCGTTGTCCCCCAGGCGGCAGTCGATCTGGAAGTAATCGGTGGTGTCATAGCCGTGCTTCACCGACTGGAACACCGGGCCCAGGTAGAGGGCGTTGATCCCCAGCTCCTTCAGGTGGGGAATCCAGTCCTTCAGCTTGTCCAGGCGGGGGACAGGTGCGCCGCCGGGGTTGTACTCCGGCGCGCCGCAGAACCCCAGGGGATAGATATGATAGAAAACGGACTCAGTGACCCAATGACTCATGGTTAACGCCTCCAAATTTAAGTTTTAGAACCGTTCTTCGGAATGGGCCTGCTCCTCCTCCAGTTCCCGGAGCAGTTTCTGATCCTCCTTGGAGGACAGGTCCAGCTTTTCGTATAGGTCGGGCCGCCGCTGGCGGGTGCGGAGAATGGACTGCTTTCGCCGCCACTGGGCTACCTTTTTGTGGTCTCCGGAGCGGAGGATGGGGGGCACCTTCCGGCCGTGCCACTCCTCGGGACGGGAGTACTGGGGGTATTCCAGCATACCATTCCAGTGGCTCTCATTTTCAAAACACTCCGGATCAGCCAGCACGCCGGGCACCAGCCGGGCCACCGCATCGGCCACCACCATGGCGGCCAGCTCTCCGCCGGTGAGCACGAAATCCCCGATGGAGATCTCCTCATCTACGCACTCCTCGATGAACCGCTCGTCAATGCCTTCATAGTGGCCGCACACCAGGATCAGGTGGTCGTAGTCCTCCTTCAGCCGGCGGGCGTGAGCCTCAGTAAAAGTGGCTCCGGCGGGGGAGAGGTAGATGGTGTGGCCGGGGCCATAGGTGTCCACGATGTGTTTCCAGCACTGGTAGAGGGGATCGGCCTGCATCACCGCCCCCCGTCCTCCGCCGTAGGGGTAGTCGTCCACCTGCTTTTGCTTGTTCAGGGTGTAGTCCCGGATCTGATGGGCCTCAATGCGAATGATGTCTCGCTCCTGGGCCCGGCCCAGGATGGATTCGTTCATCATATCGCCCACCGTCAGATCGAAGAGGGTCATGATATCAATGCTATACATCGGTGCGCATCCCCTCAATGAGGCGGACCTTCAGATAGCCGCCCTCCACATTGGTCTCCGCCAGGAACTCATCCACGGCGGGGATCATATACTCATGCTCCCCCTTCACCACATAGACCTCGTGGGCGGGCGGGGTAAGCACATCGGCCACCACACCCAGCTTCTCGCCGGTGTCGGCGTCGATGACCTCCAGACCCATCAAATCGGCGATAAAGTGCCGCCCGTCTGGCAGTTCCACCCCGGTGCGGTCGATGAACACCGTCTTGCCTTTCAGGGCCATGGCGGCGTTGACATCATTGACCCCTTCCAGGAAGGCCAGCACATTGCCTTTGTGGATGCGGGTAGAGCGAATCTGGATGGGCTTTTCATCCACATATAGTACGTCAAACTGGCAGAGAAATTCCGGTGAGTCGCACCAGGGAACGATCTTGACCTCACCCTGGATACCGTGGGTGTTGACGATCTGCCCGGCCTCGAGAAATTGGTTTTTCATTTGGATGGACCTCCTGCGGGAAGGGGCCGCCAGATATGGCAGCCGATTTTCTTTAGAGACTGTCAAAAAACCCTCCAGGGCTGATGGGCTCGGAGGGAAAGATAGTGCGAAAGACTGCCCCGCAGGGCGATTCGGAGCGCAACCGCCGCCTATGCGGCGGCACTTGGCGCGGAGATAAACCGTCAGGGTTGTCTTTCGCGTCCAATCAAACACTTTTTGAACCTTTTTCAAGGTTCAAAAAGTGCCCTCAGCTTGTCGGGAAAATCTTTTCCGACAAGCTGAAAAGCGGCGGGGGTCAGCCCCGCCGCTTTTTAGTCGACGATTTCGACGGAAACCTTGGTGCCCTGGCGCTGGGCAACGGAGCGCATCAGGGTGCGGATCTCCTTGGCAATGCGACCCTGGCGGCCGATCACCTTGCCCATATCCTCGGGGGCAACCCGAAGTTCCAGGACGGTCTCGCTCTCCCCCGCGTGCTCGGTGACCTCCACCGCGTCGGGGTGGTCTACCAGGCTACGGGCGATATAGGTGAGCAATTCCTTCATGCCAGCCGTGCCCTCCTATCAGATGGCGCCAGCTTTTTTCAGCAGAGCCTTCACGGTCTCAGTGGGCTGAGCGCCGGTCTTGATCCAGGCCTGGGCGCGCTCGGCGTCCACCTTGATCTCGGCGGGCTGGGTCAGAGGATTGTAAGTGCCGATCTCCTCGATGAAACGGCCATCACGGGGATAGCGGGAGTCAGCCACCACGATGCGGTAGAAGGGGGCCTTCTTGGCGCCCATACGACGCAGTCTGATCTTAACCATTGTATCTTCACCTCCATGTAATCGGAAACATATCTATGGAAACGCGGCTTGGCGCGTTTACCAACTGATCCAGTAGGGCGGGGCTTGCCCCCGCCGGGTCAGAAGGGCAGGCCGGGCATCTTGCCGAACTTGCCCAGTTTCCCCAGCTTGCTCATGCGTTTCATCTGCTTGCCGGAGAACTGCTTGCTCATCTGCTGCATCATGTCAAACTGCTTGAGCAGACGGTTGATGTCCACCACCTGAGTGCCGGAGCCGGCGGCGATACGCTTTTTCCGGCTGTTGTTCAGCAGGGAGGGGTCCTCCCGCTCGGCGGGGGTCATGGACAGGATGATGGCCTCGGTGCGGGCCAGCGCCCCCTCGTCGATGGCGGCGCCTTCCAGGGCCTTTCCGCTGACGCCGGGGAGCATCCCGGCGATGTCGGCCAGAGAGCCCATACCCTTCAGCTGCACCAGCTGGTCGTAGAAGTCGGACAGGGTAAACTTGTTTTTACGCAGCTTCTGCTCCAGCTCGGCGGCCTTCTTGGCGTCAAAGGTCTGCTGGGCCTTCTCAATAAGGGTGAGCACATCGCCCATGCCCAGAATACGGGAGGCCATCCGGTCGGGATAGAAGATATCCACCTGGTCCAGCTTCTCACCTTGGCCCACAAATTTGATGGGCTTACCGGTGACTGCCTTGATGGAGAGGGCCGCGCCGCCTCGGGCGTCGCCGTCCAGCTTGGTGAGCATGACGCCGGTGATGTCCAGAGCTTCGTCAAAGGCCTTGGCAGCATTGACCGCGTCCTGGCCGATCATGGCGTCCACAATAAGCAGGATCTCAGTGGGATCAATGGCCGCCTTCATCTGTTTGAGCTGTTCCATCAGCTCCTCGTCTACGTGGAGACGGCCGGCGGTGTCAATGAATACGATGTCGTTGCCGTGCTTTTTGGCGTGCTCAATGCCCGCCTTGGCGATGTCGATGGGGTCGATCTGGCCCATCTGGAACACCGGCACGTCCACCTGGGAGCCCACAACCTCCAGCTGGGTGATGGCGGCGGGGCGGAAGGTATCGCAGGCCACCAGAAGGGGCCGCTTGCCCTGCTTTTTCAAAAAGCCCGCCAGCTTGGCGCCGTTGGTGGTCTTGCCTGCGCCGTTGAGGCCGCACAGCATCACCACTGTGGGGGGCTTGGGGGAGATGGTCAGCTTGGTGCTCTCGCCGCCCATGAGCGCAGTGAGCTCTTCGTTAACGATCTTGACGATCATCTGAGCGGGGGTCAGGCTCTCCAGTACGTCGGAGCCCACAGCCCGCTCGGTGACGGAGGCCACAAACTGCTTGACCACCTTGAAGTTTACGTCGGCCTCCAACAGGGCCATCCGGATCTCCTTCATGGCCTCCTTCACGTCGGCCTCGGTGAGACGGCCCTTGCCCCGCAGCCGCTTAAAGGCGGCGGAGAGCTTTTCGGTCAGTCCTTCAAATGCCATGGGTCACTCCTGTTTCAGCTGATCCAGGATGCCGCGGATGCGGCCGCACTGGATCTCTACCTCGTCGTCCTGCCAGCGCTGGTCGTTGCGCTGGGAGATGGCCTTTACAGCGGTCTCAATCTCCAGAAACTGCTGCTGCATCTTGTGGAAACGGCGAATGATGCCGGTCTTGTCCTCCAGTTCGGTGAGGATGGCCTCGGCCCGGACGATCACGTCCCGGACTCCCTGGCGGGTAATGCCGTAGTTCTCGGCGATTTCGGCCAGAGACAGGTCCTCATTGTAATAGAGGTCGTAGAATTCCTTCTGACGGTCGGTGAGCATATCTCCATAAAAATCATAGAGCAGAGCCATGCGGTACGCCTGGTTCTTCATGGTACACCCTCCTTCAGTAAGTCGTTCTGTAAAGGAAGTAAAGTTTCAAAGCTTTACAACAGAGGTGATAATACACGATTTTCCACCGTTTGTCAAGGGGGTTCTGAGCATTATTTTTCTTTTTCTTCAGCGGCGTACCACAGGGGATAGCCCAGCAGCACTGCTCCCCCCAACAGGTTACCCAAAGTGACCCACAGCAGGTTCCAGCCCATGGCGCCCCAGTCGGCGGTGTGGGTGTACAGGAAGTAGAGGGCGAAGTAGGCCATATTGGCGATGGAGTGCTCCAGACCGGTAAGGACAAAGGTGGTGATGGCAAGGGCAATGACCAGGGCCTTGCCGGTCTCACTCTGAAGCTTAAAACCGGCGAACACCCCCACGCACACCAGGAAGTTACACAGCACTCCCCGCAGCAGCAATACGTACCAGGGCAGAGACAATTTGCCGGGTACGGTGACGGCCAGATAGGCCCCCAGCAGGTCGGCGCTGGCCCCTGAGCCCACCAGCACCAGACAGAGCACCACGATGCCCACCAGATTGCCCAGATAGGACAGTACCCAGATCTTCAGTGCGCCGGGGAGAGATACCTTACCTTCATATAAGGAGATCCCCATCACCAGATTGCAGCCGGTGAAGAGCTCGCCCCCCAGCAGAACAATGAGTGTTAAGGCGGCGGAAAAGGAGAGAGCCCCCAGCACCTTAGCTACAGGCAGGGCATCACTATAAAACCAGGCGGCGCACAGGGATGAGAGTAGCGCTCCCACAAAAATAAAGGCCCCGGCCAGAGCGGCCCGGGTCAGATAGCGCAGAGGGGCAGTATTGGCCAAGGTGAGCTTTCCAACACCGGCCTGGGCGATCTGTTCCACAACGGTACGATTCATTGGTTCCATTCCTCCATACTTGCAGTGTAGGGCCGGACGGCAAATGCCATACCGGCGGGTCAGTTTTTGTTCTGCACAGTCGTATTTTACCGGAGATGGGGCTGACGCACAAGAGGGGAGCGTGTATTTTGTATATTTCAACTGTGCCGGTAAAGACTAGGAGTACATCAGATGAGGAGGTTATAGCTGTGAAAACCCGTATCCTGATCGCTGCGGCGCTGGCGGCCGCCCTGCTCACCGCCGCCCTGCCCGCCTCGGCGCTCTTTTCAAACCAGCAGGAGACCCGCCCCGCCGTGCTGGATGTGGTCAAAAACGGTATGGCGGCCCAGACCATCGCCTTTCAGCCGGAAGACTTTGTGGTGGAGGGAGAGGGGGCCCTGGACGCCATCGTCATCACCGGCCTGCCTGACGCCGGGACTGGTATGCTGACCATAGGAGGTCAGATGGTGGGGGAGGGAGATGTGATCGCCATGACCGCCGTGGATGGCCTGCGCTTTACCCCCGCCGTTGCCTCAGAGGCGGATCAGGTCACCTTCCGTTTCCAGCCTCTGTTTATGGACGGAGAGGCCGGGGAGGAAGCAGGGGTGGAGCTCCACCTGCTGAGTGAGGCCAACGGTGCGCCGGTAGCGGAAAACCTGACCCTGTCCACCTATCAAAATGTGGCGGTTGCCGACCGCTTTACTGCCGTGGACCCGGAGGGAGATCTGCTCACCTACCGGCTGGTGAAAAAGCCCGCTCGGGGGGCGGTGACCATCGGGGAGGACGGTCAGTTTGTCTATACTCCCTATGAGAACAAGACCGGAAAGGACTCTTTCACCTATATTGCCATGGACGCGGTGGGCAATGCCTCCGACCCGGCCACCGTCAAGGTAAAGATTGAAAAGCCGGACACCAAGGTGACCTATTCTGACCTGGACGGCAACCCGGCCCACAAGGCGGCCATCCGTCTGGCGGAAGAAGGGGTCTTTGTAGGGGAGTGTATGGGGGGCGAGTACTTCTTCCAGCCAGACGCTCCAGTGACCCGCGGTGAGTTTGTGGCTATGGCTATGAACGCTGCCGGGGTGGACTCTCTGGAGGGAGTGTCCCGCACCGGCTTTGCCGACGATGAGAGCATCCCTACCTGGGCCAAGCCCTATGTGTCCTCCGCCCTGAAGTGCGGGCTGGTCCAGGGCACCACCGACGAGGAAGGCCGGGTGGTGTTCCGGGCTGACGACGCCATCACCACCGCCGAGGCGGCTGTGCTGCTGGACCGGGTACTGGCGGTCACCGACGTGGACGCCCAGACCTTTGCCGCTGATGCCCCCGCCTGGGCGGCTCAATCGGCGGCCAACCTGTCCACCTGCGGGGTACTGCCTGCGGAGGCCAGTCTCAGTGAGACCCTGACCCGTGGGGAGGCGGCGGAGCTGCTGTGCAGCGCGCTGGACCTGCTGGACAGCCGGGATACCGGATGGTTTTAAAAGATGGCACAAGAAAACGGCCGCTGGTGGCGGCCGTTTTCCGTTTATGCACGGGAACATGATTGGTACCAGATGAAAAAGAGAACCAGACCGGTGAGGCAGATACCGCCGCCGAACCAGAAGGCGTGAGCCAGATTGACCTCCGCCAGAGCGCCGAAAGCCAGGTTGGTACCCACCCCCACCGTGTCCATGATCATGGCGTGGACACTCAAAGCGGTTGCACGGTGCTCGGTAGTGACCTGCCGGTTTTGCAGCTCCGTCTGAAAGGGCTGAAACAGACTGCCGCACAGCCGCAGGGTCAGAATGGCACAGATGGAAGGGAGGGCGGTGTCCGTCAGAGCCAATACCGCGCAGGCCAGTGCTCCGCCGCCAAAGAGCAGGAACGCAGCCCCGGCGGTCCCGGTTTTTCCAGTAAAGTTAGCGGACCAGATCCCGGCCATACCCAGCACGGTGGCGGCGATATAGAGTACGCCGATGGCCCATTCTGGCAGGCCGCAGCGGGCGTATTGCAGCTGATTCAAAAAGGTGGTGATGGTCTGGTGGGCCTCGATCAGCAGGGCTCCGGAGAGGAGCAAAAGCAGCAGCTGCCGGTTGGCCAGGGTCTGGCGCAGAAGAGCCAGGGTCAGTTTCAGGGAAAAACGAGCGGGGCCTTTGACCTCGGTAAGCCCCAGAGAACACAGGGCGGCGGCGCCGTAGCTGAGGGCGGTAAGGCCGCCAGCCAGGGGGTAGTTGTCCCCAATCACCAGGGAGAAGGTAAGGGCGGCCAGCAGCAGACCGGCAGTCTGGAGGCTGTTGTACAGCCCAAAAATCCGTTGGCTGTCCTGTCCGCCGCAGGAGAGATAGAGAATACTGGTATCCACGCCGGACAGGCCGGCAATCACTACGCTCAGCATGATCCAGTCCAGCAGAAAGCCGCCAAAGCCGGTAGCCTGCCAAAATACCAGCTTGGAGAGAAAATAGAGAAAGCAGCAGGTTACCATGGTACGCTTGTAGCCTAACCGGTCGGCCAGGATGCCCCAGGGCACCTCCAGCAGGATACACAGGGCCAGAGAGATGCTCTCGATCAGGGTGATTTGGACGATGGATACCCCTCGGGCCTGGCGATACAGGGTGGCGATAGGGCCATAAAAAACCATACCCTGCAACAGGGCAATGGCATACATACACCATAAATTACGCTTCATAGAATCACAAAGTCCAATCCTTTCTGATTTTTCTGCACAACAATCAGGCGCTAAGGTTTGGCGCCTGAAAATGGGATGTACAGTTATCAGATGGGATTGGACAGACAGAACATGGGAAGCGTCACTCCTGACAGAACAAAAACAGATTTTGGATGGATTCAATGTAACAGAACGAGAGGTAATTGTCAAGAAAGTGGATGGAGCAGATCGGAACCGGGAAGATTTCGCAGACAGATGGCGGAAAGGGAGTTGAGTATAGGGGTAAAGCGTGCTATAATATACCATTAGCGCGTAGTATATTGTATCAAACTGGCAACTGAGGTGTGTTATGAAGATCGTAGTTTTGGCCGGGGGCCTCTCCCCGGAGCGGAATGTGTCCCTTTCCACCGGCACTATGGTGACCGAAGCCCTGCGTGCCTTGGGTCATCGGGCGGGACTCATTGACATGTTTTTCGGTCTGGAGCAGGGCCGGGCGGACGAGTCTTTTTTTGACGCGCCGGTGCCCGATTCTTTTAAAAAGATCAGCCGTCAGGCTCCCGACCTGGAGGAGGTCCGCCGCAGCCGTCCCGGAGACAGCGGAAACATGTTTGGTCCCGGTGTGCTGGAGCTATGCCAGATGGCCGATGTGGTGTTTCTTGCCCTCCACGGCACCTGCGGCGAGGACGGTAAGGTACAGGCCGCCTTTGACCTGATGGGCATCCCCTACACCGGGGCGGGCTATCTGTCCAGCGCCATCGCCATGGATAAGGACCTGACCAAGCGGATGGTGGCCGACGTGGTGAACACACCCGGCTGGAAGACGGTGGAGTATACGGCGGAGGATATTGACGGCCTGGTCAAAAACGCCCGGCTGCCCCTGGTGGTAAAGCCGGTGGCCAGCGGCTCCTCCATCGGCGTATCCATCGCCCACACCGCCGACGAGCTGCGCAAGGCCCTCACCGACGGGCTGAACCTGGGCGGCCGCACAGTGCTGGAGGAGTACATCAAGGGCCGGGAGATCCAGGTGGGTATTTTGGAGGGGAAAGCCCTGCCCTCCATCGAGATCATCCCCAAAGAGGGCTTTTACGACTACGCAAACAAGTACCAGCCCGGCGCGGCCCTGGAGGTATGTCCCTCTGAGATCCCGGCGGAGTGGGAGGAAAAGCTGCGCTCCTCTGCCCTGCGGGTGTATGAGACTTTGGGTCTGAGCGTCTACTCCCGGGCGGACTTTATCGTCACCGCCGACGGGGAACCCTGGTTTTTGGAGATCAACACCCTGCCCGGCATGACCCCCACCAGCCTGCTGCCCCAGGAGTCGGCGGCTGTTGGGATCAATTACAACGAACTGTGCCACCGCATTGTCAACGCCTCCCTGGAGGCCAGAAAACAGGGCCGGTAAGGGACACCCGCCGCCGGCGGGGGTCTGGAACGAGAGAGATTGAAGGAGAAAGACATCATGGAGCCGATGACCATACGAGAGATCATGGAAGCGGTAGGGGGCAGCCTGTTGGGTGAGTTCGGGGATCTGAACCGCACCGTGAGCCGGGTGGAGACCGACAGCCGGACCATCCACCCCGGGTCCCTGTTCATCCCCCTGGTGGGAGAGCGCTTTGACGGCCACGCCTATATCAACGCCTCTCTGGAGGGGGGCGCGGCGGGCTGCTTCACCCAGCGGGAGCGGGATAGTTACCTACCTGGCAAGTTCTATATCAAGGTGAAGTCCACCCACCGGGCCCTGCGGGATCTGGCCAAGTACTATAAGCAGAAGTTTTCTGTTCCCGTGGTGGCCATCACCGGCTCGGTGGGCAAGACTACCACCAAGGACATGGTGGCGGCGGTGCTGGGGGAGAAGTACAACGTCCTCAAGACCGAGGGCAACCTGAACAACGACATCGGGGTGCCCATGACCCTGCTGCGTCTGAAGCCAGAGCACCAGATCGCCGTGCTGGAGCTGGGCATGAACCACGCCGGGGAGATAGAATATCTCTCCGCTATCGTAGAGCCGGACATGATCCTGATGACCAATATCGGCGACTCCCACATCGAACATTTCGGCTCCCGGGAGAAAATTCTGGAGGCCAAGAGCGAGATCTTCCACTATGCCAAGCCCAATGCCATGGCCATCCTCAATGGGGACGACCCGCTTCTGAACACGCTGCCCGGCAAGCTGCCCTATCGCTTTGTGCGGGTAGGCGCGGGGGAAGGGCTGGACTACCGGGCGGTGGATCTGGTCAGCGACGGCAGAAGCCGCATTGCCTGTAACGTAGAAACGCCTGACGGAGCCTTCCGGGTGGAAATTCCCGCTCTGGGGGACCACATGATCTATCCCACCCTGATGGCGGCAGCGGTGGGGCGGCAGTTCGGCCTCACCGACCAGGAGATTGCTGATGGGGTCCTCCACTTTGCTCCCACCAAGATGCGGATGAACATCCTCCAACGGGGGGACGACATCACCATTCTCAACGATACCTACAACGCCAATCCCCAGTCCATGCGGGCGGCGGTACAAGTGCTCTCCAATGCCAAGGGGGAGTATAAGGTGGCGGTGCTGGGCGATATGTTTGAGCTGGGGCCTCTGGCCCCCGCCCTCCACGCCGGTATCGGCGAGTATCTGGCCAAGGCCGGTATCCACTGTCTGGTGGCGGTGGGTGAGCTGTCCAAGCACATCTACAATGCGGCCAAGGAGGCAGGGGTGCCCACCTGCTGGCACTGTGCCGACAAAGCGGAGGCCAAGCCGGTGCTGGACGATGTGGTCCGGCCCCATGCCACCATTCTGGTGAAGGCCTCCCGGGGCATGGCTCTGGAGGAACTGGTGGATTACCTGCTCACCATCACGAAAGAGGCGTAAAGTAAGAAAAGCCTTCCCCCCGATCGGGGGGAAGGCGGCTGACGCTGTCGCTTATCCAAATAAACGTTTCAGATTTTCCTGGAAAGGCGGGTAGATAACCCCCTTCTCGGTGATGATGCCGGTGACCAGGCTGTGTGGTGTCACGTCGAAGGCCGGGTTGTACACCTCCACCGTGGCCGGGGCGGTCTGGACCCCATACAGGGTGCGCACCTCATTTTTGTCCCGCTCCTCGATGGGGATGCCGCTGCCATCCGGGATGGTGAGGTCAATGGTGGAGCAGGGGAGGGCCACATAGAAGGGGACCCCATGGTGGTGGGCATTGACTGCCACCGAGTAAGTACCGATTTTGTTGGCAAAGTCTCCGTTGGCCGCCATCCGGTCGCAGCCCACCACCACCATGTTGATCTTGCCTTTGGCCATCAGGCTGGCCGCCATGTTGTCGGCAATAAGGGTGGCGGGAATGTGGTCGGTGACCAGCTCATAGGCAGTAAGCCGGGCGCCCTGAAGCAGGGGGCGGGTCTCATCGGCGTAAACCATATCCACCTTACCCTGCTCGTGGGCGGCACGGATGACCCCCAGTGCGGTGCCATAGCCGCTGGTGGCCAGGGCCCCCGCGTTGCAGTGGGTGAGGATATGGGCATGGTCCGGCACCACGGAAGCGCCGTAAAGCCCCGTTGCCTTACACATAGCCACATCCTCCTGATGGATGGCAATGGCCTCTGCAATCAGGGTCTCCGGGTTGTCGCCGCAGTCGCCGGCCTTGCGCTCCATCCGGTCCAGAGCCCAGAACAGGTTGACCGCCGTGGGACGGCTGGCGGCCAGCACGGCCTTGGCCTGCTTCAGATCCTCTCCGGCCAGCGCGGCCAGGCAGTAGGCATAGGCGGCGGTGACGCCGATGGCGGGAGCGCCCCGCACTACCATGGTGCGGATGGCGTCGGCCACCGGCCGGTAATCGGTGTAGGGGAGCCAGATCTCCTCCACCGGAAGCTTTGTCTGATCCAACAGATAAAGGGTTTTTCCTTCCCAGCGAATCGCGTCCATAGGAAAGGCCTCCATTCTTTTTTGATTCCGATCCGATACACAGGATACTATATCACAACGCAGACCAGGAGTAAACAAAAGATGATCGATATCGCAGTCTCGAACCTGTCTAAAGAGTTCGAGGTAGGCAAAAAAATATTGGACGGCCTTACCTTCCAGATCGACCAGGGGGAGCGGGTGGGCCTGCTGGGCAAAAACGGCGCCGGCAAGACCACCCTCTTCAAGATCCTCACCGGCGAGCTGGACTGGGACGACGGCGAGGTCCACATTGCCCCAGGCAAGGGGGTGGGACTCATCTCTCAGATCCCGGTGTACCCTCCGGACTATACTGTGGAGGACGTGCTCCAAACCGCCTTCCAGCGGCTCCACGATATGGAGCAGGAGATGGCCGATCTGACCGCCCGCATGGGACAGGACAGCGACCCCGCCCTGCTGCGGCGGTATGACGCCCTCACCGCCGCCTTTGAGGCGGGGGGCGGCTACGATACAGTTACCCCTCTCAACAAGGTGTGCAACGGCCTGGAAATTTCCCAGGACATGCGGGCCCAGCTGTTTTCTTCCCTGTCCGGCGGGGAGAAGACCCGAGTCAATCTGGCCCGGCTTATTTTGGAGGATACCGATATTCTGCTGCTGGACGAGCCCACCAACCATTTGGATCTGAGGGCCACCGAGTGGCTGGAGGAGTATCTGGACCGGTATAAGGGCACTGTTCTTGCCATCTCCCACGACCGCTGGTTTCTGGACCGGGTGGTCAAGCGGGTCATTGAGATCCAGGAGGGCAAGGCGGAGTTTTATGAGGGCAACTACAGCTTCTATGTGGTAGAGAAAGAGCACCGCTACCAGGAGAAGCTGAAGCAGTATGAGAAGGAGCAGGCCAAGATCGGACAGCTGGAAAAGGCGGCTGAACAGCTGCGGATCTGGGCCTATTCCGGCAACGACAAAACCTTCAAGCGGGCCCAGTCCATGGAGAAGCGGATCGAGCGTCTGCGCACCACCGATAAACCCACCAAGGAGCGCCGACTGGATATCCGCTTCGGGGAGCGGGAATTCCGAGGGGACGAGGTACTCACCATCAAGGAGCTGAAGAAGTCCTTTGACGGGCGCACCCTCTTCGACCATGTGAACCTGGAGGTGGTGGGGGGCGAGCGCATCGCCCTGCTGGGGGACAATGGCACCGGCAAGTCCACCCTGCTGAAGATTCTGCTGGGGGAGGAGGAGCCGGACAGCGGGAAGCTGCGGATGGGACCCACGGTAAAGGTGGGCTACTTGCCCCAGATCATCCATTTCTCCCACCCGGAGCGCAATCTGGTGGACACCATGATCTATGACCAGGACTGCTCCACCCAAACCGCCCGTAACCGGCTGGCCGCCTTCAACTTCCGGGGGGAGGACGTGTTCAAGCCGGTGTCCGCCTTGTCCGGCGGGGAGCAGAGCCGCCTGCGGCTGTGCATGCTGATGGACGAAAAGATCAATCTGCTGATTCTGGACGAGCCCACCAACCATCTGGACATCGCCAGCCGGGAGTGGATCGAAGACGCAGTGAGTGAGTACGAGGGCAATCTGCTCTTTGTCTCCCACGACCGCTATTTTATCAAGCAGTTTGCCACCCGGATCTGGATGCTGGAGGACGGGAAGATCATCGACTTCCGGGGTACCTTTGAGGAGTTCCGGGCCGCCCGGGAGCGGGCGAAAAATGCCGCACCTACTCCGGCCAAGGTAGAGCCTGAGAAGTCCAAGAAGGAGAAGCCCAAGCGCCCCGGCGGCACCAAGGAGCTGGAAAAGCAGGTGGCGGCCGCCGAGCGGGCGGTGGCCAAGGCGGAGGAGCGGCAGTATGAGCTTTCCCTGAAGGCGGAAGAGGTGGCCTCCAACTATCTGGAGCTGCAAAAGGTGTACGAGGAGCAGAAGGCCCTGGAAGAGAAGATCGCCACGTTATATACAAAATGGGAGACTCTGGCGGCGGAGCTGGAAGAGGCCAAAGGATAACGATGAAAAAGAGACAGAAACAGTATTATCACCCCTATGAGGGGAAGCGGGGGAAACCAGTTTGGCTGCTGGCGCTGCTGGCGGTGGTGCTCCTGTTTGTGCTTGGCTTTGTGGTGCTGCTGGGGCTGGTTCTGTCCGGCAGCCACGATGAGATCACCGGAGAACCCAAAGTTATGGTGATTTTGGGCTGCAAGGTGGAGTCCTGGGGACCGTCAATTTTGCTTCAGGACCGGCTGGACAAGGCCCTGGACTACCTGGAAGACCACCCGGACCTGACTGTAGTGGTATCCGGGGGCCAGGGGGCGGACGAGCCTATGAGCGAGGCCCAGTGTATGTATGACTATCTCACCGCCCACGGGGTAGACGGCAGCCGGATTCTGCTGGAGGACCAGTCCCACAACACCTGGGAGAACCTGCGCTTTACCCGGGCGCTGCTGGAGGAACAGGGCGTGGACGCCAGCCAGATGGTGGTGGTGTCCAACGGTTTCCATTTGACCCGGGTGCGGATGCTGTGGAGCCGGGTATGGGATGGGGAAACTACCCTGTCCACCTTGGCGGCCCCCAGTTCTCATGTACCGTCCCGGTTGAAGATGTACATTCGTGAGCCCTTTGCTCTGGCCAAGTCATTTCTGTTCGATAGGTGATAGAATTTGGATATGCTGCAAAAACTAAATGCTCTGGACCTGCGCTTTGCAAGCATCGAGGCCCAGTTAGGGGCGGGGGAGACCTATGAGGACCCGGCCCTGGTGGCCAAGCTCAACAAGGAACAGCGGGAGCTGGAGACGGTGGTCACTGCCTACCGTGCCTATCTGCGCCGGAAACAGGACCTGGCCGACGCGGAGGAGCTGATGGGCGACCCCGATATGAAGGAGCTGGCCCAGGAGGAGTACCAGCAGGCCAGGGAGGATATCGTCCGGCTGGAGGATGAGATCCGTATTCTGCTGCTGCCCCGGGACCCCAACGACGACAAAAATGTCATCGTGGAGATCCGGGCCGGAGTAGGGGGGGAGGAGGCCGCCCTCTTTGCTCACTCCCTGTTCCGCATGTACTCCATGTACGCCGACAGCCGCCGCTGGAAGGTGGAGGTGGACTCGGTAAATGAGACCGAGTTAGGCGGCGTCAAGGAGATATGCTTTACCATTGAGGGGGACGGGGCTTACTCCCGCCTGAAATTTGAGAGTGGAGTCCACCGGGTCCAGCGGGTACCCGAGACAGAGTCCGGCGGACGTATCCACACCTCCACCGCCACGGTGGCGGTGCTGCCCGAGGTGGACGAGGTGGATTTTGAGCTCAACCCCGCCGACATCGAGATGCAGGTCTTCCGCTCTTCCGGTGCAGGTGGCCAGCACGTGAACAAGACCTCCTCTGCAGTGCGGCTCATCCACAAGCCCACCGGAACCGTGGTGGAGTGCCAGCAGGAGCGTAGCCAGTTTCAGAACCGGGACAAGGCCATGCAGATTCTGCGTTCCCGGCTGTACGAGGAGAAAGTGCGGGAACAGGAGCAGGCCGTCACCGACGAGCGCCGCAGCCAAGTGGGTACCGGTATGCGCAACGAGCGCATCCGCACCTATAATTTCCCACAGGGACGGCTCACCGACCACCGGATCGGTCTGACCCTATATAAGCTGGAAAATGTGATGAACGGCGACCTGGACGAGATCATCGACGGGCTCATTACCGCTGACCAGGCCGAGCGGCTGAGAGCCCGGGAGCAGGACGGTTAAGACGAACGAAAAAACAGGGCGGGCCGCAGGCCCGGCGGCATTTTTTGCCCGCCGCAGGCTTACCGTCCGCAGCGGAGGGCTCGAAGCGTGACAAATGAGCGGCTGCGCAACAGCCAGGACACATAAGCACACAGGAGGAACACAACCATGGAACTGATTATCCATTTCAATACCCTGCCGGAGCGTCTGACCCTGGATATGGTCAAGGACGACCTGGCCGGTCTGCTGGAAGACGACGGCTGGCTCACCGGCTCCGGCCCAAACTATCTGGAGCTGGAACTGGAGGATGAAAAGGTCAACCCCAAATATGGCATTCTCACCGTGAAGGGTTATCTGCAAAAAGCGGAATTTGCTCCTGATACCACCATTGAGCTGGCGGGTACGCCGGTGGGTATCTATGAATAACAAAGGAGACGGTTTGGTATGAAAAAGGCCATTGGTATCCTGCACATCCTCTCCGGCGCCGCTCTGCTGGCGGCGGGAATCCTGACGGTGGTCCAGCGGGGCTGCCATCGCCGCAGACGGCGGCGGTTCTGAGAAAGAGGGGATCAAGGTGCACACGCAGCGATTGAGCGCGGCAGATATTGCCCCGGCGGCGGAGATTCTCCGCCGGGGCGGTCTGCTGGGCATTCCTACCGAGACGGTGTATGGTCTGGGGGCCAACGGGCTGAACAGTGAAGCGGTGGCCCATATTTTTGAGGCCAAGGGCCGCCCCCAGGATAATCCCCTGATTCTCCATATCCCCTCTGCCGACTGGCTGGAGCGGTACTGTGAGGACATTCCAGAGGCAGCTTACACCCTGGCCCGCCGCTTCTGGCCGGGACCCCTGACTATGATCCTAAAGCACAAATCCATCGTGCCCGCCGCCGTTACCGCCGGTCTGGACACAGTGGGGATGCGCTGTCCCGCCCATCCGGTGTGCCGGGCCATCATTGCCGCCGCCGACCTGCCGGTGGCTGCGCCTTCGGGCAATACCTCCGGCCGGCCCAGTCCCACCAATATGGCGGATATGCTGGAGGATATGGACGGCAAGATCGACGGCATTGTGGATGGAGGACCCTGCGTTGTGGGCGTGGAATCCACCATTATCGATTTGACCGAGCAGCCCCCACGGCTGCTGCGGCCCGGCGGCATCACCCTGGAGCAGCTGGAGTCGGTATTGGGAGAGGTGGCAGTGGACCCGGCGGTGACCCGGCTCATGGGGGCGGGGGAGCAGCCCAGGGCCCCAGGCATGAAGTACCGCCACTATGCGCCCAAGGCTCCGGTGACAGTGGTTCAGGGCGCGCCGGAGGCGGCGGCCCGATACATCCAGACCCATCTGGCCCCGGGCGATGGGGTGATCTGCTTTGACGAATATGCCCCTTTGTTTGAGGGCCACCTTATGGAGCAGCTGGGTCCCAGTACCGATATACCCGAGCAGGCCCGGCGGGTGTTTGATGCATTGCGCTGGTTTGACGGTACGGATGTTCAGCGCATCTGGGCTCAGTGCCCCGATGCCGCCGGTCTGGGACTGGCGGTATCCAACCGGCTGAGTAAAGCGGCGGGGTTCCATATCATCCGGGCGGAGAAATTCTGTTAATATACAGGGTCATCTACTCAACAAAAATAAACTTTTGTTAAGTAGATGACCCTGTAGTAAAAAAATTAAAATTTTTTTGTAGACCGTGAAAGGATTGCCGCCTTCCGCTCGTATTACAGGTGAAGTCCTAAATGACTCTATCAGATGATCGGGAGGAAATGACGATGAAAAAGCTTTTAATTGGTGCTACTGTAACTGCTCTGGTGCTGAGCGCGGGCGCTACCACCGCCTTTGCCGCCGGCGGGCGGCACCACGGTATGCGGGTTGTCTCCAATGTGGGGCAGGGAAGCGGCCTCTGCCAAAGCGGCTACAGCTGCTTTGTGGATACCAATGACGACGGCGTATGCGATTATCATGGCAGTAATTGCCGGTATGTGGACGCTGATGGAGATGGTGTGTGTGACAATCGGGGCACCGGTCTGGGCGTCAATTATGTGGATGCCAATGGAGATGGTGTATGCGACAATCTGGGTACCAGCTGTCACGATCGGCAGAGTTGGGGCGGCGGTCACCACGGCCGCTGGTAAGTAGGAGCGCCGGTTTGGGCCGGAGGGGAGATGAAGGGGCTCCATGCGCGGCGAAGAGGAGACCAACCAGGCCATTGAGCGGTACGGAGATACTGTGCGGCGGCTGTGTATGATCCATCTGAAAAATGAAGCGGACACCCAGGATATCTTCCAGACGGTGTTTCTGAAATATCTGCTCCACGACCGGCCCTTTGAGAGCAGAGAACATGAAAAAGCCTGGTTTATTCGGGTCACCCTCAACGCCTGTAAGGACCTGCTGAAAAGCTTTTTTCGCAGCCGCACCGTTCCACTGGAGGAGCTGACCAACAAGGCCGCCGATCTGACCGACGAGGCTCGGGAGGTACTGAACGCTGTGTTGGCTCTGCCCCAGAAGGAGCGGGATGTGGTATACCTCCACTATTATGAGGGCTACACAGCCCCGGAGATAAGCCGGCTGCTGGGTAAAAATGTGAATACCATCTATACCAACCTGGCCCGGGCCAGAGAGCGGCTGAAGGAACTGCTGGGGGGTGAGGTCCATGGATGAACGGCTCAAACAGGCCTTTGACCAGATCCACGCTGAAGAAGGGGTGAAGGCAGAGACTCAGGCCTATCTGAACCGGGCCAGAGCCAGGAGCCGGAGCCCAAAGCGGTATTTGGCTATGGTTGCCGCCTGTCTGGTCTTTCTGCTGGTGGGACTGGGTGGATACCAATTTTACTTTACACCTACCACCATCCTCAGCATTGATATCAATCCCTCCGTGGAGCTGGGGGTCAACCGCTTTGACCAGGTGGTCAGCGTCCAGGCCTACAACCAGGATGGGCAGGAGCTGGCGGATAGTTTGGAACTGAAATTCCTGGACTATCAGACGGCGCTGGAGCGTTTACTGGCCAGCCAGAGCGTGGCGGGCCGTCTGGCCCAGGGGGAGCTACTGTCCATCACAGTGGTGGGAGAGGACAAGGACCAGAGCAGTCGGGTATTGGCGGGGGCTCAGGCCTGTACCGCCGGGCAAGAGAATGTCCAGTGCTGTCACGGAGACATGGAGGTGCTGGAAGAGGCCCATCATGCCGGGCTGTCTATGGGCAAATATCAGGCCTTTCTGGAGCTCCAGGCCCTGGACCCCACCATTACCACCGATGATGTGGCCGGTTTGACCATGCGGCAGATCCGGGACTGGATCGCCGCACTGGAGAGCGGCGGTACTGCTGAGGAGCAGGAGAGCCAGACCGGCGGTTCCGGTGGACGGGGACACGCTGGAAACGGTCATGGTCATCACTACGGCTGGGGTGGATATGAGTAACAGGATCGGGACGGCAGAAGCTTGCCGTCCCGATTTTTCGTATCTGGAAAAAATCCGTTTCCAATAGACGGAGGACTGTGGTATACTAACAAAGGCTGTAAGCGTAGGGGAGAGAGCGCCACAATTTACAAATCGCTCACAAACCACTTGCGCAGTGTGGTATACTAACTGCTGGAGGCGAAAGACCATGAAGCGCATCGGCATCACCGGTCCCACTGGAGCGGGCAAGACCACAGCACTCCATGCATTGACCGCCCTGGGGGTCCATGTCATCGACGCCGATGAGGTGTATCACAGCCTGCTGGCCCACAGCGTCCCCATGAAAGAGGCCCTTGTTGGGCGATTTGGTCCAGCCATTCTGGATACCCAAGGCCGGATCGACCGAAAGGCCCTGGGGAGCGTGGTGTTCGCGGACCCTGATGCTCTGGCCGATCTGAACGCTATTACCCACCGGTTTATCATCGAGGAAATCGACCGGCAGGCGGCTCAGGCGGAGGCGAAGGGGCGGCCAGCGGTGGCCATCGACGCCATTGCCCTCATTGAGAGCGGCGTGGGGGAGACCTGTGATGTTGTGGTGGGGATTCTCGCCCCCAAGGAGGTCCGCATCCGCCGCATCATGGCCCGAGAGGGCATTTCGGAGGACTATGCCCGCAAGCGGGTGGAGGCCCAGCAGGGGGATGATTTCTTTCGCGCCCACTGCACCCACATCCTGGAGAATGGGGAGGGCTCGCCGGACACATTCGGTGCCCGTGCCCTGACTCTGTTTCAAACGCTGATCCGATAAAAGTTTTGATATAGGAGGAAACACACATGGAAGAGAAGCAAAAGACCCCTGGTGAGCTGCGGCGGGAAGCCCTGCTCTATCAGCCCAAGAACGGCTATGACCGCCTGCCCGCGGCGGAAGAGGCGGATCTGAACGCATATTGCGAGGACTACAAGAAGTTCCTGGACGCCGGTAAGACCGAGCGGGAGTGTGTGGACGAGACCATCCGCTTGGCCGAGTATCACGGCTTCAAGCCCTTTACCCGTGGTATGGACATCCAGCCCGGTGACAAGCTGTACCGGGTAAACCGTGGTAAGTCAGTCACGCTGGCTGTCATCGGCAGCCGCTCTCTTAGCGAGGGCGTGAACATCGGCGCGGCCCACATTGATTCTCCCCGGCTGGACCTGAAGCCCAATCCCCTCTATGAGGACGCCGAGCTGGCCTTCCTCAAGACCCACTACTATGGCGGCATTCGCAAGTACCAGTGGGTCACCATCCCCCTGGAGCTCCACGGCGTCATCGCCCTGAAGGACGGCTCTACGGTGAAGGTCGCCCTGGGCGCTGGGGCAGATGAGCCCCGGTTCACCATTGACGATCTGCTGCCCCACCTGGGAGCGGAGCAGTCCAAGAAGCCTCTGGGAGAAGCCATCCCCGGTGAGAGCCTGAATTTGCTCATCGGCAGCCGTCCCTTTGGAGGCGATGAGGGCAGCGATCGGGTCAAGCTGGCCATTATGGACCTGCTGAACCAGAAGTACGGCATCGTGGAGGAGGATTTTATCTCCGCCGAGCTTTCCGCCGTCCCCGCTTTCCAGGCAATGGATATCGGCTTTGACCGCTCCCTCATCGGCGCCTACGGCCATGACGACCGGGTGTGCGGCTTTGCCGCTCTGGCTGCTCTGTTTACCCTCGGCACCCCGGCCCGCACCGCTATCTGTATGCTGTCCGATAAGGAGGAAATCGGCTCTGTAGGTGTTTCCGGCATGAAGTCGGCCAACTTTGACACCTTTATGAGCGATTTGTGCGACGCCCAGCGGGTACCCCTGAAGGCTTGCTATGAGAAGTCCTTCTGCCTGTCCGCCGACGTGACCGCCGCCTTTGATCCCAACTTTGCTGATGTATACGAAAAGCGCAATAGTGCCCGGATCAATTACGGCATGGGTCTGTGCAAGTATACCGGCGCCCGGGGCAAGTCTGGCGCCTCCGATGCCTCCGCCGAGCTGGTAGCCTACACCCGCAAGGTGCTGGATGCCGCCGGTGTGGTGTGGCAGATGGCCGAGCTGGGCAAGGTGGACGCCGGCGGCGGCGGTACCGTGGCCTGCTTCATGGCCGAGCGGGACATCGACACCATCGACGCCGGTGTGCCTGTACTGTCCATGCACGCCCCCTTCGAGACGGTGTCCAAGCTGGATTGCTATATGACCTATAAGGGTATGAAGGCGGTCTACGAGGCCGAATAAATCCCATAAAATCCATCAGGGGCCCGGATCAGACGATCCGGGCCCCTGATTTTGTCTGTCAGCCGGGAGCGGTGCTCCGGCAGCGCGTGACCTCGAAGCCGCCGGTGCAAGTGCGCCCCTCCGCCAGAGTGCGGGCGGCATAGTCGTTAAAATGCCACCACTCCGACTCCAACGGAGTCATGCCCGCCTTGCGGAAGTAATTCCGTAGCGCAATAGCGGGATCGTTCATGGTGCTGGCCAGGGTGGTTTCTCCCGGCCCGGTGGTGGAGGCGGCAGCCATACTCAGCTCATGGATGGGGGTAGGCATGAGATATTCCCCATATTCCGTCACCTTCAGATAGGAGTAGCCTCCGGTGGAGCCGGTCTGGGTGGCCGTTACCTTCACCAGGCTGACATCCACCGCAAAGCCCTTTTGGTGATTGGAGTATCCGGTGTTGATAAAGTAAGTCATGGACCAGGGTTTTGTGGTAATGCCCGCCTTGACCACCGGGTCTTGCTCGGCCAAAGCGGTCAGGGCCTTGACCACCGCCCGCTGGGTGTCATAGGGCCGGTAGGCCTCGTACAGCTTGATGCTGTTGCCCTGAGCCAGGGCTTTCTGCTGGGCGGCACAGATCTTCTTGGCGGTGGCATACAGCACCGGCATGAGATACTGCTCCTGGTCAAAGCGTGGGTTGTATACCTTGCCCTGATACAGGGCTTTTCCTGTGATGCCAGGGATATCTTTCCCTGAACTGGTGTATCGGGAGGCATAGGAATTGGTGGCGTCATATAGGATAGAAGGGACCACATCGGGCAGATTGATCATACAGAACCGGTGGTCCACCCAGCCTGTGCCGTAGGAAGAGGATACCTTCCACCAGTTTCCCTTCTCCGACAGAATGGTAAAGGAGGTACCGGGGGAAAGTACCGCCAGCGCCCCGGAATAGGGGTCGGAGGCTGAAAGCGTACGGGCCTGGAC
Source organism: uncultured Flavonifractor sp. (assembly GCF_944385615.1). GTDB lineage: Bacteria > Bacillota > Clostridia > Oscillospirales > Oscillospiraceae > Flavonifractor. The sequence continues at coordinate 27,512 of NZ_CALWXV010000007.1, forward strand.
TGTGGCGGAGAGGGTGCGTGCCACAGCAGCTTCAGGGGTAGGAGCGGGCAGCGGGTCCGGCGTGGACGGAACGGGCTGCTCTGATTCCGCCGGTGGTGTGGATACAGCCTCCGGCTCCGTTGGGGTGGGTTCCCCGGTGGGCGTTGCGTCGGGGAAAGGGGCAGCTGTCGGAACGGGTGTTGGTGTAGGCGTTGGCGTCACTGTAGGCGATGGGGTCGGAGTAGGCGTTGGAGTGGGCGTGGGAATAGAGGGCCACAGGCCGATCTCCACCGCCGCATAGCCGGTGGCGCCGGACACCGGCAGTTCCAACCCGCCAGTCAGCTTGGGTAGGGACCGGTCCAGTGTGTGGCTGGCATCCCAGGTTGGGAATGTGGGGGTGGGCTCTGGTGTCGCTTCTATGCTGGGAGAGGGGTCAGGTGTCGGCGTGGGGATGGGTTCCGCGGACAGAGCGGGGGAGGGCGGGGGCGTTGGGGAGCGTTCCGGCTCCGCCTCCGGTCCGCCGCAGGCAGTCAGTCCGATCAGCAGGGCCAGCGCACAAAGCAAAGCGGCGCTTCGTCTCATCATACCCGTTCTCCTTTTTCTGATTACAGCATGTCGATGACGCGGCTGAGAACCGTGACGGCCTCAGCACGGCTACAGGTAGCCTCCGGGCGCAGGGTGTTTCCGTTACCACCCTGGAACAAACCGGCCGCGGAGGTGCGGGCGGCAGCCTCCAACGCCCAAAGGGCGATATCATCATCATCCGAGAAGCCCAGGCCATTTTCATCCGGCAGCTCCAGACAGCGGTCCAAAACCACCATCATCTCCTGGCGCGTAATGGGCCGGTCGGGGGTAAAATAACCATCTGTGCCGGTGATCAGATCCAGCTGAGCGGCCTTCTGGATATAATCCTGGGCCCAGTGGCCGTAGATGTCATAGAAAAGCGGTTCGGTCTGAACGGGTTCCTCCGGCACAGGGGTCTCCTCCGGCAAAGTGATTTCCTCTGAGGCCGGTGTTTCCTCCGGCAGGGTAGTATTCTCAGGAGCCGTAGTCTCCTCCGGCGAGGCGGTCTCCGGCAGCTCCGGCAGGGCATTGGACCGCTCCAGTGCGGTATACAGCATAGCGGTAAACTCCGCACGGGTGATGACTTCGTCGGGGCGGAAGGAGTCTCCGCTGGCGTGGAGCTCCACCCCCAGGTCCTTCAGGCTGGCCACATCCTCCCGGCACCAGTGATAGGCCACATCGGCATAGGGGGATTGGTACTCCACCATAGCAAAACCATAGTCCAGCAGGGCGCGGCTGTCGGTATGGCGGGTGCGGTCATTGGAGGACTTCATAACCACGCTGATGATCCGATGGCCGTTTTTCACAGCGGTGGCGCTGAGGCAGTAGCCTGCGGCCGAGATCGTGCCGGTTTTGAAGCCGTCCACACCGGAGTAGGCATAATCCAGACCGGGCAGCAGCTTGTTGGTGTTGGGATACCATTTCCCGTTGAAGCTGACCCCAGTCAAGGAGGTGTAGTCCAGGATCTGGGGGAAGCGGTGGATAAACTCCCGCACCAGAATGGCCTGGGAACGGGCGGTGAGATAGTGGACATGGGCGCCGTGGGAGTTTTTATATTCCGCGGTCATGCCCAACCGCTGGGCGGTGGCGTTCATCCGCTGGACAAAGGCGGCCTCACTGCCTGAAATATACTCGGCCATGACGATACAGCTGGCGCTGGCGGAGGGTACCAAAATCAGCTTGAGCAGGGTGTCCACCGACACAGAGGAACCGGCAGGCAGGGGAACGGAAGCGGGATAATTGGAGCCATCCCGGGAGCGCTGGGCGTTGGCGGCGCTGATGGGCACCATAGTGTCCAGCGTCAGATTGCCGGCCTCCAGCTCCTCAAAAATGATGTAAGCGGTCATGACCTTGGTCATGGAGGCGGGGACCCGCATGGTGTCGGCGTCCTTTTCATAGAGGACCTCGCCGGTGTCGTAATCCATGACAATGGCGCTGGCGGCGGTGACAGAGGGTTTTTCCGGCGCTGGCGCGGCTATGGCCACTGAACTGAGCAGAAAAGCAAGGAGCAGGACAAGTCCCATGACTCGCATGGAACGGCGGGATTTGCTGGTATACATACGTGTCATCTCCGATCCTGGGGGGGCCTGTTGGGCCCGCCGGTATTGAACCAGGTACCGGAATGGGTGCCACGCGTACATTTCGGTACCGTTGGTTATAGTTAGTATGGCATATACTATATGCTTTGTCAAATGACGGAATGGGCGGCAGACCTGTTGGGGGAATAATTTTTGCGCAAAAAGGAAAAAGGATGGAAAAATGCCGCAGGATATGATATTATAAAATGTAACTGTCTCGCCATGGGGCGGACTTGACCGGTATATACCTGCCGGTCAGCCATATAAACAGGGCTCCGCGGTCCAAAGGACTCCGGCGGCGCCAACCAAACCAAACGGAGGGATTTATTTTGAGCTATCTGCTGGCTATCCTGATGGGGATCATCCAGGGTGTGGCGGAATTTCTGCCCATCTCCAGCTCCGGCCATCTGGCTCTGTTCCAGAATTTTTTTGGAATGGAGAACGCGGAAGAAAAGTACATGCTGTTTACCGTCCTGCTTCACTTCGGTACCCTGATCTCGGTGCTGATCGTCTATTGGCGGGATGTGGTGGATATGATCCGGGAATTTTTCCTGGGCATCGCCGCTCTGGCGGGGAAGGATACCGGCACACCGCCGCCCCCTGCCCGGCGGATGGTGATGCTCATCATTGTGGCAACCCTGCCGCTGTTTGTGATGGTGTTTTTACAGGATGCGGTAAACGCCCTGTTTGCCAGCTCCATTATGGTGTCCATCGCCCTGCTGTTCACCGGCTGTATCCTCTATTTTTCCGACCGTATGGCCAAAGGCCACAAAAACGCCAAGAACGCCACCGTGGTGGACGCGCTGATTGTGGGCTGTGGTCAGGCGCTGGCCGTGATCCCCGGCCTGTCCCGTTCCGGTACCACCATCTCCGTGGGAATGATGCGGGGATTTGACCGGTCGTTTGCCGTCCGCTTTTCCTTCCTGCTGTCCATGCCTGCCATTGTGGGCGCCAACATTCTGGAACTGAAGGACGCGGTGGAAAGCGGATTTGATACCTCCGAGCTGCCCATGTATCTGGTGGGTGTGGTAGTGGCCGCTGTGGTGGGCTATTTCGCCATCCGCCTGGTCAAGACCCTGTCCGATAAGGGCAAGTTCGGTAAGTTTGCCTACTATTGCTGGGCGGTGGGCCTTGGCAGCCTGGTCGCCGGCATTATCAAGACGGTGGCCTTCCAGTAAACATTCTCCCACCGCAAATCCGCCCCCGAGGCGGAAAACCGACCCTGAAAGGATCTGATACCAATGGCCACAGCAAAGAAGAAAAGCACCGGAGGGAAGCGAGTCGCTTCCAGCCGGTCCTCCTCTTCCCGCACCACATCCAGCCGGAAAAAACCTGCCCCCCGCCCTGTCCGGCGGGAGGTGGGAGCTGTGGTGTGTCTGCTGCTGGCTATTTTTGCCGCTCTGGGCTACTTTCACATCCAGGCTATTTTTATTGACTTCTTCTGTAACCTGGTGAAGGGACTTATTGGCTACGGCTATCTGCTGCTGCCCCCCATGCTGCTGGTGGCCAGCGGCATCCTGGCTTTCCACCGGGGCCGACCGGTGCGGCTGCGGGTATGGTGCGCGCTGCTGCTGCCCGTGCTGGTGGGCGGATTTTTTCATCTGCTTCTGGCGGGAAATGGGTATGCCTGGAATGGGAAATTGCTTGGCCTGCTGTGGACTCAGGGAGAGGCCCTGTCCTGCGGAGGGGTTATCAGCGGCCTTATTGCAATGAGCCTTGCCGCCGTGTTCAGCAAAATTGGTGCGGGTATTATCTTTGTGTTGGTGGGCCTGACCTTGGTTATGGTATGCTTTCATATCTCGCCAGCTGACGTGGTGGACAAGCTGCGTAACCGCACCTGGGCGGAATACGAGGAGGAAGAGCTGCCTGAACCCCGGCCCCGCCGCCAGGCAGCGGAGGCGAAACCGGCGCGGGAAAGCCGCAAACAGCAGCCGCCTCAGATCGACATTCCCGTGGACGAAGGGCCGCTGGTGGGCAAGCGGCGGGAACCCAAGCCCATTGAGAAGAAGGAGCGGTTCTTTAACCGTAAGCCCTCGGTACCTACGCCCGACCAGGTGCTGGCCGGAGTGAATCAGCCCCAGACCCAGACGCCGGAACCGGAGCCCGCCGCCGCTCCAGAGCCTGTGGTGGCGGAAGCCCTCCCCGTGGTGGAGGAGACGCTGCCCTTTGCCGAACCGGTGGAGCTCCCACCAGAGCCCATAACTGTAGAGCCTGAGCCTGTGGTTCTTCCTGTGGCAGAGCCCCGACCGGAGCCCCAACCCCAACCTCAGCCCATGCCTGAAATTGTACGGGAGCCGGCGGTGCCCCCAGTTCCCAAGAAGGCCGACCCCAAGGCAGAGACCGCCCAGGCCGCTGCCGAAATGGCCCAGAACATCAGCCGCAGTCTGGGAGAGGGGCCTGCGGCGGTCTACCAGTATCCGCCGGTGTCTCTGTTGGTGGAAGGAGAAGGGGTGTCCAGCGCCGACGTGGCGGGGGAGCTGCGGGCCAATCAGGCCCGGCTCAGCGATACCATTCACTCCTTTGGTATCGACGCCAACATCTCCAATGTGACCCGCGGGCCGTCGGTGACCCGGTATGAGCTGGAACTGGATCAGGGCGTGCGGCTGAACAAGCTGACCAATCTGTCCGATGATATTGCTCTGGCCCTGGGTGCTACCGGCGTACGCATCGCCCCCATTCCCAACAAAATTTCCATGGTGGGTATCGAGGTGCCCAACCGTCTGGTGTCCCCAGTTTATATCCACGACGTCATTGACTCCAAGGAGTTTCGGGACAACCCCTCCAAGGTATCTTTCGCCGTGGGCAAGGATATCGGCGGCAACAACATTGTGGGCAACATTGCCAAGCTGCCCCACCTGCTTATTGCCGGTACCACCGGTTCCGGTAAGTCGGTGTGTACCAACTCCCTCATTATTTCGCTGCTGTACAAAGCCACCCCGGAGGAAGTCCGTCTCATCATGGTGGACCCCAAAATGGTGGAGCTTGGCATTTACAATGGCATTCCCCATCTGCTCATCCCGGTGGTCACCGACCCCAAAAAGGCCGCAGGCGCCCTGCAGTGGGCGGTGGTGGAGATGATGAAGCGGTACCGGACCTTCTCCGAGATCGGGGTCCGGGATCTGGCCTCCTACAACGCCCATGCCGCCAAAAGTGAGGAACTGGAAAAGATGCCGCAGATTGTGGTGGTCATCGATGAGCTGGCCGACCTGATGCTGGTGGCCGCCAAAGAGGTGGAAGAGTCCATCTGCCGTGTGGCCCAGATGGGCCGTGCCGCCGGGATGCATTTGATTATCGCCACCCAGCGGCCTTCTGCCGATGTGATTACCGGCCTGATGAAGGCCAACATCCCCAGCCGCATCGCCTTCGCCGTTGCCTCCTCTCTGGAGTCCCGCATCATTCTGGATACCACCGGCGCGGAAAAACTGGTGGGACGGGGCGATATGCTCTACTTCCCCTTGGGTTCCGGCAAGCCGCTGCGCGTGCAGGGCTGTCTCATCTCCGACGAGGAAGTGGCCGACGTGGTAGGCTTTATCAAGCAGAATAGCGGCGGCGCAGAGTATGACCAGGAGATCATGCACGACATCGAAAAGCACGCCGCCGAGAAGGAGAAGGGGAGCAAGGGCGTGGGCGGCTCCGCACCGGAAGAGGTGGGAGACGACTACGACGAACTGCTGCCCGCCGCCATCGAGGTGGTGGTGGACACCGGTATGGCTTCGGTATCCATGCTCCAGCGCCGGCTGAAGCTGGGCTACTCCCGGGCCGCACGTCTGGTGGACCAGATGGAGGAAAAGGGCGTTGTGGGTCCCTTTGAGGGTTCCAAGCCCCGGCAGGTGCTTATCTCCAAGGCGCAATGGCAGGAGATGCAGTACAAGCAGGGTATGACCGACACCGCCCCGGCGGAACCTGTTCCGGACGAGTTGGAATTTGAGGGAGACGCCATTCCCCAGAGCCGGGACATGCCCCCCTTTGATATGGAATCTTGACAAAAGGAGCGCGGTCAGTTGACCGCGCTCCTTTTGTATGTATGGGTAAGGGTTAAGAGGGAGATCAGAATGTGACTTCTTCACCATAGTAGACACAGGTGAAGAGCTTGGCCATGGTCGCAGGATCAATGGGCCGGGGATTGGAACCGGTGCAGGCATCGCCCACAGCGTTCTCCGCAATGGCGGCCAGCTTCTCCTTGAACTCGTCCTCCACGATACCAAAGTCCTTCAGGGTATTGGGAATACCCATGGCGTCGTTCATGGAGCGGATCTTGGCTCGCAGACCCTCCACACACTCGGAAACGGTGCCGGTGATGCCCATGGTCTTGGCAATGTCGGCGTACCGCTCCGCTACACCCTCAGCCTTGGCGTTGTAGGCGATGACATAGGGCAGATACATGGCGTTGGCCAGGCCGTGGGGGATATGGCCGGTGGAGAAGGCAGCGCCGGTCTTGTGGGCCATGGAGTGGACAATGCCCAGCAGAGCGTTGGAGAAGGCCATACCGGCCAGGCACTGACCGTAGTGCATCTCCTCCCGGCAGGTCATGTCGCCGTTGAAGGACTTGAGCAGATCATGGTCCACAATGTCAATGGCCTTCAAAGCCAGAGGATCGGTAAATACAGTATGCAGGGTGGACACATAGGCCTCAATGGCGTGGGTCAGGGCGTCCATACCGGTGTGAGCCACCAGCTTGGGAGGCATGGTCTCAGCCAGAGCCGGGTCAATGATGGCCACATCGGGGGTGATGTTGAAGTCGGCCAGAGGGTACTTGATGCCCTTCTGATAGTCAGTGATGACGGAGAACGCAGTCACCTCAGTAGCGGTGCCGGAGGTGGAGGGAATGGCGCAGAACTTGGCCTTCTGCCGCAGCTCAGGGAAGGAGAAGGGGGTAATCAGATCCTCAAAAGTGGTTTCAGGGTATTCATAGAAGGCCCACATAGCCTTGGCGGCGTCAATGGGAGAGCCGCCGCCCATGGAGATGATCCAGTCGGGCTCAAACTCCCGCATCACAGCGGCGCCGTTCATGACGGTCTCCACGGAGGGGTCGGGCTCCACATTCTCAATGAGCTTGGTTTCAATTCCGGCTTCCTTCAGGTAACCGACCGCTTTGTCTACAAAGCCAAAGCGCTTCATGGAACCGCCGCCCAGCACCAACACTGCACGGGTGCCCTTCAGGTTCTTCAAATTCTCCAGGGCGTTGGGGCCATAGTAGATATCTCTGGGAAGAGTAAAACGGGACATGATCAGTACCTCCGTATGGATCATTTTTAATCGTTAAATGTTTAACGATCTGACGGCTATTATTATGGCATATTGTTAATTCTTTGTCAATCCATAGGATGAAAACTGCCTGTTCCAAACTGTTTGTTCTATCAAAAAGACATAAAGCGGCTATGTAGGGCGCACATCTGTGCGCCTGGGGCAGGTTCAGAGCACCAGCGTACCACTCTCGTCCTCCAGCAGCAGAAGGATATGCTGCTGTTTGCCGGTGAGGGCGTTGACATAAATCAGGATATGGCTGCCGTCCTCAGCCTGGCATTTGAACTCGTGACAGAGGACCTCATCCTCGCCGCCGGTGGGGATAAGCGCCAGCTGATGGGAGAGAACCGTAAGGGAACTGTCCACCAGCGCCTGGGCGGTTTGGACGTCCACGGTGGGGGAGGGAAGGGTACGATCCCCATGGTGGGTCAGGTAGCCCGCCGCCTCAAAGCCTACAATGGCCCCGGTGTCCAGAGCCACCGATACTTTGACCAAATCTGGATAGCAGTAGACCTCGTTCTCCACCGGGGCAAAGTTCACCGACAGTACCCCATCCTGCTCCATAAAATAGCTGGGGGCCATATTGGCGTAGCCCTTGGCAGCCAGGAAGGCCGCCGCCTTTTCACAGCCTTCCGCCCGGCTGAGGACGGCCTCTCCGGTGGTGCGGGAGGTGAAGAGCTCTAATATCTGTCCCCCCTGGCAGGTGACCTGGATATAGAGCTGGCCGCCGTCCACCAGGGCGGTAAAGCCGTAGGCGGGCAGATTGCCCTCAGATTTGGCGGTAAGGGTGAACACCTCCGGCCGCAGGTCCAGGAAAGCGGCGCCAGCCTGACGGGCCTCCTCCTCCGTGACCTGAGGCAGGCCCTCCAGCATCCTGGGGACCCGTCCGTCCAAATGCTCCGAGAAGGGACCGTCGTAAATCAGGGTGGGCACCTCCGGAAAGTCGGCCTCCACACTTTGGAAGGCAGAGCCGCCGCCCACCTGCTCCTCACCATCACTGGCGGCCAAGCGTGCTCTCGCCTCCGCCAGATCCTCCGGTCGAATGGCGCCGGTGGTCAGCTGGGCCTGGAGGCTCTCCAGAGTGAGGGCCAGCTGTCCGGCAGCCTGGGAGAGCTGGGCCAGGGTGGCCCGGTGGTCGTCGGTACATACCAGCTCCGCCGACGTTCCCTGGACCAGGGCCATGGCATAATCCCCCGCCCGGGCCAGGAACGCGGCGGTCTGCTCCAACTCCACGTTGCCGTAGGGCAGCTCCCCCAGCGCCGCCTGGGCGGCCTGGGCCTTGGAATAGGCCTGGGCACACAGGGAGGCAAACAGGGCGGGGGAGGTGGCGTGGCTTACTTTGGTAAGGGCTACCTCAAGCTCGCTGGTAGCGGTGGTCAGCTCGGCAAAGGCGTGGAGACAGCTGTTGTCCAGCAGCCGGCGGTACTGTCTGGCCTGGGCGTGGCCCTGGATGGCAAATCCGGCGGTAACGGCGAAGGCCGCCACCAGAAAGCTGGCAGTCAGCACCCTGATTTTCTGTTTAGACATGAAAACGCCCCCTTTTCCCTATAGGATGGGGAAAAAGGGGCGTTCTATCACCGGTAGATTTTGCTTACCGCTTCAGCTGTTCCATACCGTGCTGAATACGACATATAGTCTCTTCCTTGCCCAGAATGTGGCACAACTCCACCGCACCGCCGGGCGTTACCGCCTTGCCGGACAGGGCAGTGCGCACCGGCCACATAATGCGGCCATTTTTCAGCTCCAGCTTCTGCGCCAGGCCGATGAGGGCGTCATGGATGGCGTCATAGGTCCAATCGGTGAGCCCCTCCAGCACCGGCAGAACCTGCTCCAGAGCCTCCAGGGAGTTCTCCTCGTTGGTCTTCATCTTCTTGTGGCAGTACAGCTCATTGGAGTACTCGGGCAAGGCGTCAAAGAAGTCCACCTGAGGTGCGATGTCCAGCCAGGTGTCACACCGGGGCTGTACCAGAGGGGCAATGAGCTTCAGGTCGATACCGGGGGTCTTGACGGCCTGCTTCAGATAGGGCTCGGCCCCCTCGTAGAAGGCCTCGGGGGACAGGGCCCGCAGGTAGTTGGCATTAAAATATTTCAGCTTTTCTATATCAAAGATGGCGGGGGACTTGGAGATACCGCCAACCTCGAAGATCTCAGCCAGCTCAGACAGGGTGAAGAACTCCCGCTCGGCATACTCGCCCTTGGGGGACCAGCCCAGCAGAGTGACATAGTTCACCACCGCCTCGGACAGATAGCCCATGGCGATCAAATCCTCATAGGAAGGGTCCCCCTTGCGCTTGCTCATCTTGTTGTGTTGATCCCGCATAACGGGGGAGCAGTGGATATAGGTGGGTACCTCCCAGCCAAAGCCCTGGTACAGCAGGTTGTACTTGGGGGCGGAGGACAGGTACTCGGAGCCCCGGACCACATGGGTGATACCCATTAGGTGGTCGTCGATGACGTTGGCAAAGTTGTAGGTGGGCAGACCGTCCCGCTTGATGAGCACCTGATCGTCCAGGGTCTTGTTCTCCACGGTGATGTCTCCGAACACCGCGTCGGAGAAGGTGGTGGAGCCATCAGCGGGGATGCGCTGGCGGATGACATAGGGGGCGCCGGCGGCCACCTTGGCCCGGGCCTCCTCCAGGCTCAGGTCCCGGCAGGGGTCGGCGGCCCGGTCGAAGTCGCCGGAATCCTCCTCCGACTCGGTCTTTTCGCAGAAGCAGTAATAGGCGTGGCCCTTTTCCACCAGCAGCTCGGCATACTTGCCATAGAGATCCCGGCGCTGAGTCTGGATGTAGGGACCCACCGGGCCGCCCAGATCAGGACCCTCATCCCAGGTCAGACCGCACTTGCGCAGGGTATTGTAGATCACTTCGGTGGCGCCTTCCACCAGACGGCCCTGGTCGGTGTCCTCAATGCGCAGAATGAACGTTCCGCCGGCATGGCGGGCGATAAGCCAGGTGTACAGGGCGGTGCGCAGGTTGCCAACGTGCATATAGCCCGTGGGGGAGGGGGCAAAGCGGGTCCGCACCTTGCCGTGAGGGATGCGGGCCTCCATTTCCTCAAACCAATTCAGATCCATAGGAACAAACTCCTTTTCAAACTTCATCATATTATTCTATTTTTTCTTCTAAGGATTGTCAAGGGCATTTGGATATGATATGATAAACAAACATGGGGCCTTGGACCCATTGCGTAAAAAATCACTGGTACGAGGTGCGTTTTACCATGGAAAACGAGAAAAAAGTCCTTCTGTCTGGTATTCAGCCCAGCGGTGATCTCCATCTGGGCAATTATCTGGGAGCCATCAAAAACTGGGCGGAGCTGTCCGACCAATTTGACTGTTACTGGTTCATGGCCGACCTGCATACCATTACCGTGCGGCAGGAGCCGGCGGAGCTGCGCCGCCGTACCCTGACCCAGATCGCCACCTACATCGCCTGCGGCCTGGACCCGGAGAAAAACACCCTCTTTGTCCAGTCCCACGTCCACCAGCACGCCGAGCTGGGCTGGGTGCTGGCCTGCCACACCATGTTTGGCGAGCTCTCCCGCATGACCCAGTTTAAAGATAAGTCCGCCAAGCACGCCGACAACATCAACGCGGGCCTCTTTACCTACCCCTGCCTGATGGCGGCGGACATCCTGCTCTATCAGCCCGACTTTGTCCCAGTGGGAGAGGATCAGAAGCAGCATGTGGAGATCTGCCGGGATGTGGCCAACCGGTTCAATCATGTTTACGGCGATGTATTCAAGGTGCCGGAGCCCTATATTCCCAAAGCTGGCGCCCGGGTCATGAGCCTGAACCAGCCTGAGACCAAGATGAGCAAGTCCATCCCCGAGGGCTGCGTCTTCCTGCTGGAGAAGCCCGAGGATATCATGCGCAAGTTCAAGCGGGCGGTCACCGACAGCGACACCGAGCGCTGTGTCTGCTATGACCGGGAGAACAAGCCCGGGGTATCCAACCTGATGAGCATTTACTCCGCCGTCACCGGTAAGAGCTATGAGGAAATTGAGGCGGAGTTTGAGGGCAAAGGCTACGGCGCTTTCAAACCAGTGGTGGGGGAGACTGTGGTAGAGCTGCTCCGCCCCATCCGGGAGGAGACTCAGCGCCTGTTGGCCGACAAGGCCTATCTGGAGAGCGTCTACCGGGCCGGAGCCGAAAAGGCGGCTTATGTGGCCGAGAAGACGCTGCGTAAAGTGTACAAAAAGGTGGGCTTTATTCCCCGCTGAGATTAAAGGAGCATTTTTCCTATGCCGAACAATTCCGAGCTTCCCCTGATGGGACTGGTGGCGGCCGCTCTGGTGGTGGCCTTCCTGGTGGCGCTGGTGGCTACCCCGGTGGTCAAGAGCCTGGCCTTTAAAATGGGCGCGGTAGATGTGCCCAAGGACAACCGCCGGATGCACGACCATCCCATTCCCCGGATGGGGGGCCTTGCCATTTTCCTGGGCTTCCTGCTCAGCGTGCTGCTCTTTCTGGATTTGAATACCCAGATGCGGGGGATGCTGCTGGGGGCCTCCATCATTGTGGTGCTGGGTATTTTTGATGATATTTACAGTCTGAAAGCCACCTTTAAATTCGTAGTACAGATCGTAGCCGCCCTGGTGGCGGTGCTGTCGGGCAATATCATCCAGACCTTGTCCAACCCCAATGTCTTTTCCTCCGACCTGTACTGGAATTTGGGCTGGCTGTCCATCCCGGTGACTGTGCTGTGGATCGTAGCCATCACCAATGCCGTCAACCTGATCGACGGCCTGGACGGTCTGGCGTGCGGTGTGTCCACCATCAGCTCCATGACCCTGCTGGTCATTGCTCTGGTGGTGAGCGAGGGGGATGTGGCTATCCTCATGGCCGCCCTGGCCGGAGGGTGTATCGGCTTTCTGCCCTACAACTTGAACCCCGCCAAAATCTTCATGGGGGATACCGGCTCTACCTTCCTGGGCTATATCCTGGCGGTGGTGTCGGTGCAGGGCCTGTTCAAGTTCTATACCATCATCTCTTTTGCGGTGCCCTTCCTCATGCTGGGCCTGCCTATCTTTGACACTGCCTTTGCCTTTATCCGCCGTATTGCCCATGGTCAGAGCCCCATGCACGCTGACCGCAGCCATGTGCACCACCGGCTCATTGATATGGGCTTTAATCAGAAGCAGGCGGTGGCGGTGCTCTATATCATCAGCGCCATTCTGGGCCTGTCCGCCGTGGTACTCACCACCAGCGGACCGGTAAAGGCCATGCTGCTGCTGATGGCCCTGTGCTTTGCCGGGGCCATCGCCGGGCATATCTTCCTGAGCAACAACCGCAAGGAGCACGAAAAAGAGCAGGAAGAGGCGTCCAATCCGGAACAAGGGCAGGAGGAGAGAGAAAAATGAAGCAGATCCGTGTTATGACCATCTTTGGCACCCGGCCGGAGGCCATCAAAATGGCCCCTCTGGTGCTGGAGCTGCAAAGCCGGCAGAATATTCAGTCCATCTGCTGTGTCACCGCCCAACACCGCCAAATGCTGGACGCGGTGTTGGAACTCTTCCGGCTCAAGCCGGACTATGATCTGAACATTATGGAGCCCCGTCAGACCCTGTCCACCATCACCACCAAGTGCCTGCTGGGCATGGAGGAGGTGCTGGAGCAGGCCAAGCCCGATCTGGTGCTGGTCCACGGGGATACCTCCACCACCTTTGCCGGTGCTCTGGCTGCCTTCTATCATCAGGTCAAGGTGGGGCATGTGGAGGCTGGACTGCGGACCTGGGACAAGTATTCTCCTTTCCCGGAGGAGATGAACCGAAAGCTGGTGGGGGATATTGCCGACCTGCATTTCTGCCCCACTAAATCCAACCAGGCCAATCTGGCCCGGGAGGATATCACCGGTGGAGTGTTTATCACCGGCAATACCGTCATTGACGCTCTCAAGACAACAGTTGTGAAGGACTATCGCTTTGCAACTGAGCTGCTTAATGAGTTGGACTATGAACATAAAAAGGTGATTCTGGTCACCTGTCACCGCCGGGAAAACTATGGCCAGCCTATGGCCAACATCATGACCGCTCTGCGTCGGGTGGCGGAGGCCTTTGAGGATGTGGAACTGGTGTATCCAGTTCATCTGTCTCCGGTGGTGCGGGAGGCGGCGTCCAAGTACCTGTCCGGTCATCCCCGCATCCATCTGATCGACCCGCTGGATGTGGCGGAAATGCACAATCTGATGGCCCGCTCCTATCTGGTCATGACCGACTCTGGCGGACTACAGGAGGAGGCCCCCGCTCTGGGGCGGCCGGTGCTTGTCCTGCGGCGGGAGACCGAGCGGCCCGAGGCGGTGGAGGCTGGTACGGTGAAGATCGCGGGCACCGAGGAGGAGACTATCTTCCAGATGGCCTCTGAACTGCTGACCGATGAAAGCGCCTATCACGCCATGGCCCACGCGGTCAATCCCTACGGCGATGGGTTCGCCTGCCGCCGCATTGCAGACGCAATCGAATGGCAGTTCGGTCTGCGGGTAGACAAGCCGGAGGCTTTTGGGGTCAAGTAGGTTTCCTTTCCATCAGCACAGCCGGAAGGAGGGAGGGTATGGAACGGCGCAACCGCAATATTCTGGTGGTGCTTATTGGCATCGTCATCACCGTGGCCATATTCTCCAGCTTCGGCCTGGGGCTGTTTGCCCCTGATACAGCCAAGATCCAGCTGCCCACCCCGGCGGCCAGCCCCACCCAGGAGCCGGACGGGGCGGATGATTATGTGTGGGTAGATATCACTCCACAGACCGTCCAGCATGTGATTGGCAATACCCTCTCCCGGCCGGACAGCTATGGCCGTACCGTCACCATCGAGGATTTCTGGGGAGAAGGGGAGAGCGGCGTCACCCACGCTACTGTGTGGGTGGACGGAGGTTGGACCCATACCACCGCCACCCAGCCCGGCGGCACCGTCCGCCACTCCATTGTGGGAAATGGGCAATTTTGGCTGTGGTATGGGGGGAGCAGTCAGGTGCTGAACGGCAAAGCGGAAGAGGATTCCGCGGATCTGGAGGGTCAGCGCATCCCCACCTATGAAGATGTTCTGGCGTTGGATCAGGCAACCATTGCCGCCGCCGGTTATGAGGAAAAGGAGGGGCTGGCCTGCATCTATGTGGAGACCGTCCCCGACAGCCAAGGCTATGTAGAGCAGTATTGGATCTCGGTGGACAGCGGTTTGCTGGCCTGCGCTGAAACCTGGCTGGACGGTCAGCTGGTGTATCGGATGATCGCCTATACCGTGGACCAGCCGGTACCGGAAGAGGCATCTTTTACCCTGCCCGATGGTACCGTGCTCCATACCGTCCAGCGTTAAGGATTATCCGAGCCCCAGCAGCAGCACCAAGGCCAGAGTGATGACCAGTTCCATATCGTCCCCCTCCAGAAAGAGAAAGAGCAGGATAAGCAGCAGCAGCACATCCCCGGTATCCAGGCTGTCCAGCTTCAGCTGCTTCAACAGATCACCCAACAGTCTGCTCGTTCTCTTTTCCTTGCCCCCCGCATTCGGGGGGCGCTTCTCTTCCCGGGGCGGAGGTGGGGGAACGTCGTCCTCCTGTGGAATCCTGGTGTAGGAGGTTCCGTTGGGGATGTAGCGGTTATACATCGTCCTCCTCCTCTCCCCGGTCGCGGAACATTCGCAGCGCCGTCCGAATCACCCGGGTCAGCCGGGCAATACGGACGGCCTGGTCCATCTTGGCCTGCCGCTCTGGTTTGAGAAATGGCTTGAGGGCGGCCAGCAGAGCGGTTTTTTTGTCATCCTGGGCGGAATACTCCGACAGCAGCCCCATGCCCATCTGGAGCAGCTTTGGGTCCAGCCCAGACAGCGCCGACAGGGGAGAGGGAGCCGACTCCTCCGGGGTGTGGTCCTCTTCTTCTACAGCGGGTTGGTCCGCCGGCTCCTGCGGGGCGTCCTCCTGCTGGGAAGTCTCCTGCTGGGAAGTCTCCTGCTTGCCGGACAGCGACTGGGCCAGGGACATAATTTGTCCCATGGCCTGGGGATCGCCCAATATCTGGTTCAGTTGTTCTTCCCACTGGGCCATGGGCCATCCCTCCTCAGAGTCACATCAGGGTTGCTTGGGGGCGGTCTGATTGAGCCGCTGGATGAGCTGGGCCCCCTCCGGGCTCCCCATCACCTGGCGTACCATGGCCAGCAGATCCTTGGTATCCCCCAGAGCGGCGGAAGCGGCGGCAGTCTTGACCTTGCCGCCGGAGGTCTGATTGAGCAGCTCCATCAGCCGCTGGGCATCCGGCGAGTGGACCACCTGTTCCAGCAGCGCCCGGTTTTGCTCCAGCGCGGCGGTGGGGTCTGGTTTCTTCTGATCCATACCATCAGCTCCATTTCTTATATATAATGGCGTTCACTTCATTATATGTACCGCCATTGAGAAGGTGATTGTGTGAAACTGCTGATTTTTTCTGATTCCCATGGCAATGTGGCCAATATGGAGGATATCGTGCGGCTGGAGAGCCCTGACCGCATCCTCCATCTGGGGGATCTGGCCCGGGACGCGGAGGCTCTGGCAGCAAAGTTCCCCAATATCCCGGTGACCTATGTGCCGGGCAACTGTGATGGACGGCGGCCCGACCTGCCGGAGGAGCGGATCTTTACCCTGGATAACTGCAAGATCCTGATGACCCACGGCCACATCTACCATGTGAAGATGGGCATGGGCATGGCAGTGCGGGCAGCCCGGGAGGCGGGGGCCCAACTGTTGTGCTTCGGTCATACACATGAGGCCTTCTGTGAATTTGAAAACGGGCTGTGGATCGTCAATCCCGGCTCGGTGGGTACCTTCGGTCCGCACACCTATGCTGTAGCCGTACTGGAGGACGGCGGCGCGGTGTGCTATCTCAGCCATCTGTAGAA
Source organism: uncultured Flavonifractor sp. (assembly GCF_944385615.1). Lineage (GTDB taxonomy): Bacteria > Bacillota > Clostridia > Oscillospirales > Oscillospiraceae > Flavonifractor. The sequence continues at coordinate 43,733 of NZ_CALWXV010000007.1, forward strand.
AGGGGAGAGGGGATATGCTGCTAGCCATTGACGTGGGCAATACCAATATGGTATTCGGCATTTTTGAAGGGGCGGAGCTGAAGGGCAGCTTCCGCGTTATGACAGTGGGAGACCGTACCTCTGACGAGCTAGGTCTGCTGGTGTGCCAGTATTTCCAGCGCTTTGGTCTGGAGCTGGACCAGATCGAGGACGTGGTCATCGGCTCGGTGGTGCCCCAAGTCATGCACACCCTCACCAACGCCATCCAGAAATATGTGGGCAAAACCCCTCTGGTGCTGGACGATGGACTGGACCCTGGGCTGCCCTATGTACCCTGTGCCAGCGAGGAGCGGCTGGGACCCGACCGGGCGGCGGCGGACATCGCTGCCATTTCCAAGTACGGCGCTCCCCTCATCGTCCTGGACTTCGGCACCGCTACCACTCTGGACGCGGTGAGCCGGGACGGGGTATACCTGGGAGGCTGTATCACCGCCGGGGTACGGGTATCCATTGACGGCCTGTTCCAAAAGACCGCTCTGCTGCCCCGGGTGGAGCTGGTAAAGCCCGCCACTGTGCTGGACACCACCGCTGTGGGCCAGATCCAGGCAGGGGCGGTCATGGGCTATATTGGGGCCATTGAGTATCTGATCCGCCAGGCCAAGGCGGAAATGGGGGAGCCTGATGTAAAGGTCATCGCCACCGGCGGCCTGGCCCGGATGGTGGCAGACAATACCGACCTCATCGACATTGTGGACCACCAGTTGGTGTTGGACGGCCTGCGCGTTATTTATGAGCGGGAAAAAGGGCGGTAAATACCCTTATACTGTTTGACGGAACATCCCTGAGCATCTATTTGCTCAGGGATGTTTCCTCTTATGAGGAAGACTCTTGACAAACCGGGTAAGTCGTATATAATATGTAATTGGTTACTTATTTAACAGAGGTGGGATGAGATCCGCTATGATGCCGTTTGGCTTGAAAATCGCCATCATTAACCGGGCTTTTCGGAAACGAATGGACGAAAAGGCCAGTATGATGGGCTTGACTTCGGTGCAGCTTCGGGTGTTGGGATCGGTGAGCCGTTTGGAGGCGGCGGGGCAAGAGGAAATTCACCAGAATGATCTGGAGCACATTGAGCGCGTCACCCATCCAGCCATGACCAAGCTGCTGCAAAAGCTGGAAAGCAAGGGGTTTATCCAATGCGTCCCCAGCGCAAAGGACCGGCGGTATAAAAAGATCACCTGTACAGAACGGTCGGCTGGAATCCATAAGCTGATTCTGGAACAGGACGCAGAGGCCCTGACAGAACTATGCAGCGGCTTTACGGAGGAGCAGCGGGAGACCCTGCTCCAAATGATCGACCTGTTGTTAAACAATTGTCTGGAAACGCAAAACTGAATTCCGCAGGCAGTGCGCCAAGGAGAGTCTCTTTGGTGTGCTGCCTGCTTTTTTGGTAAATAAGTAACCTATTACCTAAAAGGAGCGCGAGTAACCATGGAAAAAGCAGTCCCAGCAAGCAAGAGTCCCTTTGCTACCGAGCCTATTGGCAAGTTGATTACAAAATTTGCTGTTCCCTGTGTGGTTGCACTGTTAGTAAACTCTCTGTATAACATTGTAGACCAGATTTTCATTGGCTGGGGTGTGGGCTACCTGGGCAATGGGGCCACCAACGTGGTGTTTCCCATCACCATCATTGCCCTGGATCTCTCGGTGCTGATCGGCGACGGCGGCGCGGCCTACCTGAGCCTGAAGCTGGGGGAGGGGGACCTGCCCAGTGTGAAACGGGGCGTGGGTAACGCGGTGGTCATGATTATCATCGCGGGCATCGCCATGCTGGTCATTACTCTGGTCTTTATGAACCCGATTTTGACCCTGTTCGGCGCTACGGACACCCTGCGTCCCGCCGCGTTGGAGTACGGCTATGTGATTGCCATCGGCCTGCCCTTTACCATGATCTCCATGGCGCTGAACGCCATGATCCGGGCGGACGGCAGCCCTAAATTTGCCATGTTCTCCATGGTGCTGGGGGCCATCATCAACACCATTTTTGACCCTATCTTCATCTTTGTATTCCAGATGGGAGTGAGGGGCGCCGCCATCGCCACGGTGATGGGTCAGGTGGTGTCCTTTTTGGTGTCGGTGGTATATCTGCCTCGGTTTAAGACCTTCCGCTTTGATTCCTCTGTGTTTCATCTCCACCGGCGGACCTGTATCAATGTTCTGAGCCTGGGTGTCAGCAGCTTCATCACCCAAATCGCCATCACCATTGTTATGGCGCTGTTCAATAATTTGCTGGCCACCTACGGCGCGGCCTCGATCTATGGCGCCGAAATTCCCCTGACCGCTATGGGTATTGTGATGAAGGTCAACCAGATCATGCTCTCCATCCTGGTGGGGATCGCTACCGGCGCGCAGCCGGTTGTAGGCTTTAACTACGGCTGCAAAAACTTTGCCCGAGTCAAAAAGGCATTTCAAATTGCCATTGCCGCAGCGGAGATCGTGGCCATTATCGCCTTTTTCATCTTCCAGTTCGCCCCCATGAGCGTGGTCTCCTTCTTTGGCTCCGAGGAAGGGCTGTACAATGAGTTTGCGGTCAAGTGCTTCCGCATCTTCCTGATGCTCTGCCCCCTGAACGGCTTCCAGACCGTGGCCGCCATCTACCTACAGGCCATCGGCAAACCCGCCAAAGCCGCCATCGTTACCCTGTCCCGGCAGATCATCTTTCTGGTGCCTGCGGCCATGATCCTGCCTATGTTCCTTGGGGTGACCGGAATCCTCTGGTCCGGTCCTGTGGCGGATGCCCTGGCCTTTATCCTGGCAGTGACGTTGATCGGAATTGAGATGAAGAAGTTCAACCAGCAAGAGCATGATGAAGAAACGGCGAAACAGGCGGAAAATGGATGATTTGAGAGAAAGGAGCGCCCAATATGAAAAACAGGATCATCACCATCAGCCGTGAGTTTGGCAGCGGCGGCCGTACCATCGGCAAAAAAACAGCGGAAGTGCTTGGGATTCCCTGTTATGACAGCGAACTGATCCAGAAGATAGCCCAGGAGAGCGGTTTTGACGCCCGCTATATCAAAGACGCAGGCGAATACGCCCCCGGTGGTTTTCTGGCCTCAGCCTTTTCCAACCGGGCATTTGGCCCCACCAATGAGGACTATCTCTGGGAGATCCAGTGCCGGATCATTACCGAACTGGCGGAGAAGGAGCCCTGTGTCATTGTAGGCAGATGTGCCGACTATATCCTCCGGGACAAGGCGGACTGTCTGAAGGTGTTTATCCATGCCGACATGGCTTTCCGGGCTCATCGTATTGTAGCGGTTTACGGAGAGCGGGACCAGTCGCCGGAGCAACGGCTAAAGGATAAGGACAAGCGGCGGGCCGCCTATCACCGGTTTTATACCAATATGAAGTGGGGCCATGCCCAGAACTACGACATCACCCTGAACAGCGGAGCCCTGGGCATTGACAAGTGTGTGGATATCCTCCGACAGCTCTACTGATTGAAAAAGCGCCTTTCCCATACAGTTTTGCATGGGAAAGGCGCTTTTTGATGGAGACAGCAGGGAGGGGGAGGGATCACTCACTGAGAAGCATCCGGTCGCTCTCCACGTTGAACTTGTCCAGCAGATCCCGGACCGTGAGGTTCTTTTTCTCCTCGCCCCGGATATCCACCACCACCCGGCCGGCATCCATCATGATGAGGCGGTTGCCGTACTGGATGGCGTTTTTCATATTGTGGGTGACCATCAGGGTGGTCAGGTTGTCCCGGGCCACGATACTTTCTGTGATTTGGAGCACCTTGTCGGCGGTCTTGGGGTCCAGGGCGGCGGTGTGCTCGTCCAGCAGCAGCAGGTCGGGCTTTTGCAGGGTGGCCATCAGCAGAGTAAGGGCCTGACGCTGGCCGCCGGAGAGCAGGCCCACCTTGCTGGTCATGCGGTCCTCCAGACCCAGACCCAGAATGGCCAGCTTCTCCCGATACAGCTTGCGCTCCTCGTTGTTGATGCCGTAGCTCAGCCCTCTGGATTTGCCCCGGCGATAGGCCAGCGCCAGATTTTCCTCAATGCCCATGGTGGCGGCGGTGCCCATCATGGGGTCTTGGAACACCCGGCCCAGATATTTGGCCCGCTTATGCTCGGGCAGGTTGGTGATGTTGACACCGTTGAGGCGGATGGTGCCCGCGTCCACTGGATACACCCCGGCGATCAGGTTCAGGGTGGTGGATTTACCGGCGCCATTGCCGCCGATGACGGTGACAAAATCCCCGTCCTCCAGGGTCAGGTCCAGGCCGTCAATGGCTTTTTTCTCGTTGACGGTGCCCCGGTTAAAGGTCTTATAGATCCCTTTCAGCTCAAGCATTGGGGGTAGCCTCCTTTCCGGCGGCGGCAGGAATCTTCATCTTGCCGCGGAAATATTTGCCCTTCCAGTAGGGGATGGCCAGGAAGATGGCTACCACAACAGCGGTAATCAGCTTCAGGTCATTGGTGTTCAGACCGGCGGTGAGGACGATCTGAATGACCACATAGTAGATCACCGCGCCCAAGGCCACCGACAGCAGCTTGAGGGCAAAGTTGCGGAAGATCCGGCCAAAGAGCACCTCGCCGATGATGACGGCGGCCAGACCGATGACGATGGCACCGCGGCCGGCGTTGACATCGGCAAAGCCCTGGTACTGGCAGTACAGGGCGCTGGCCAGCGCCACCAGGCCGTTGGAAATCATCAGGCCCAGCACTTTGTTGAAGTTGACGTTGATACCCTGGGCCCGGCTCATGTTGGGATTGGCGCCGGTGGCCCGGATAGAGCAGCCCAGCGCGGTACCAAAAAACCAGTAGAGCAGGGCGATGATGGCAATGGTAAAAACCGCAGCCACAAAGATGGGATTCTCTATGGTCAGGCTGCGCACGTTGCGCAGGGAGACCAGCAGGTCAAAATTATTGGGGTTGATGGCGGTGTTGGCCTTACCGTCCATGATCCGCAGATTGATGGAGTAGAGCGCCAGCTGGGTCAGGATACCGGCCAAAATGGCGGGAATCCCCATAAAAGTGTGGAGCACACCGGTGACCAGTCCCGCCAGCATACCGGCCAGGAAGGCGCATACCAGGGCAACCCACACATTGACTCCATTAGTCATCAGGATGATGCACACCGCGCCGCCGGTGGCCATGGTGCCGTCCACCGTCAGGTCGGCCAGGTCCAGCACCTTATAGGTGATGTACACGCCGATGGCCATCAGGCCCCAGATCAGTCCCTGCGCTACCGCGCCGGGCAGCGCGGAGAGCAGGCTTGCAAAAAATTCCACGATCAATTCCTCCCGTACAATGATCTGTATAAACACGATTTATATCATAGAACAAAAAAGCGGAAAAGGAAAGCCTTTTCCGCTTTTTTGGTGAAAAGCCAGGAAGGGAGAGCGGTATATCTTACTCCTCAATGGCAGTATAGCCGTCGGGAATGGTGATGCCCAGAGCCTCACAGTTGGCGGCGTTGTACATCTTGGTGAAATTGGGGGCGGACTGGATCTCCATATCGCCGGGATTGGCGTTGTTTACCAGGATCTCATAGGCCATTTCACCGGTCACCTGACCCAGCTCATAGTAGTCAATGGACAGGGTAGCCACGCCGCATCCGGCACAGATGCCCTGCTCACCGGCGATGACGGGCACTTTGGCGGGAAGGACCACGTTGGCAATGGCCTCGGTGCAGGAGGCGGCGGTATTATCGGTGGGGATGTAGATCACGTCGCTGTTGGAGGCGGCGTTCTGAGCCACAGAGGCCACGTCGTTGGAGTCGGTAAAGGCATACTCCGTGCAGACATAGCCCATCTCCTCCAGAATCGGCTTGATAGTGTTGATCTGGTAGGCGGAGTTGGGCTCAGCGGAGCAGTAGAGCAGGCCCACATTCTGCGCATCGGGGAAGAGCTCCTGAAGCATCTCGGCCTGGCCGTCCAGGGGAGCCAGATCGGTGGTACCGGAGATATTGGTGCCGGTGGTGCCGGTCCAGTCGCTGACACCGAGGGCGGTGCCATAGTCGGAGATAGAGGTGCCCAGAATGGGAATATCCACTGTACCGGCCTGGGCCGCCTGGAGGGAAGCGGTGGCGTTAGCCATAATCAGGTCCACATTGTCGGATACAAAGCCGTTGACAATGGTGGTGCAGTTGGCGGAATCGCCGGAGGCGTTTTTCAGATCAAAGGTGACAGAGCCGCCGTCGGCCTCAATGAGCTCTTTCAGCTTGTCCTGGAAACCCTGAGTAGCGGCATCCAGCGCATCGTGCTGCACCAGCTGAACAATACCCACATTATAGCTGCCTGCGGAACCGGAAGCGGTTTCGGTAGAGCCGGAGGGGGAGGCGGACGCGCCGCCGGAGGGGGTGCTGGCGTTGCCGGAGGTGCCGCCGCCACAGGCGATCAGAGAGAGAGCCATAGCGCCGGTGAGCAGTCCGGCCAGCAGTTTCTTGTTCATCGTAAAAAACCTCTTTCCTGCATAGGTAGGTGAGTATTCATACAGCACTCACCTTGCTTTTGCAGTTTAGCACTTAAAAGGCCAAAAGTCAAGTATGATATTTCCTTGACAATGTAGGTCAATAAAAGGGGTGTGCCGCGCTCCTTGCGGCACACCCCTTGGGTAGGATCAATTCAGTTCATCTGCTTGCGGCGGGACAGGTTGATGGTGCCATCCTGCATACTGTCCACATCATCCAGGCTCTTGCCGGTGCCGTAAGCCACACAGGAGATAGCGTCGTCGGCCACGTGGGTCTCAATGCCGGTGTGGGACTCGATCAGCTTGTCAAAGCCCCAGACCAGGGAGCCGCCGCCGGTCATACAGATACCGTTGGTGGAGATATCGGCCACCAGCTCAGGGGGCGTGCGCTCCAGTACGCCGTGGATGGCCTCCAAAATGCGGGTGGAGACTTCCTCAAAAGCTTCGATCATCTCACTGGAGGACACGGAGAACACCCGGGGCAGGCCGGTCATCAGGCAGCGGCCCTTGATCTCCAAGGTCTGCTCCTCGGGGCGGGGGAAGACGCAGCCGATCTGCATCTTCAGCTCCTCGGCGGTACGCTCACCGATGAGCACATTGTGCTTGCGGCGGATATACTTGACAATGGCCTCGTCAAACTGGTCGCCGGCGATCTTGATGGAGGTGGACTCCACGATACCGGACAGGGAAATGACGGCAATATCGGTGGTGCCGCCGCCGATGTCCACGATCATGTGGCCGTCGGGCTTGGCGATGTCGATGCCCGCGCCGATGGCGGCGGCCACAGGCTCCTCGATCAGGTACACCCGGCGGGCGCCGGCCTGGATGCCCGCATCGATGACAGCCCGCTCTTCTACCTCGGTGATACCGGAGGGAACGCAGATCACAATACGGGGCTTGAAGAGACGGAAAGAGGTCACCTTGCGGATAAACTCCTTGAGCATCCGCTCGGTCATGTCGTAGTCAGAGATGACGCCCTCCCGCAGGGGACGGATGGCGACAATATTGCCGGGGGTACGGCCCAACATCTGTTGGGCCTCAGTGCCGACTTTCAGCAGCTTGCCCGTATTTTTATCAATGGCCACCACGGAGGGCTCCCGCAGCACCACGCCCTTACCCTTTACATAAACCAGAATGGAAGCTGTACCCAGGTCAATACCGATATCCTTACTGAACATACCTGCACCTCGAAGTTCTTGTTCTATATCATGAATGGCTGATTTTTCAGGAATTCGCTCTTATACGTCAGCATGTGCCCTTCTTCGGGCGTCAGTCTGAATCCCCTTTATTATACAGAAGTATAGCCCCTATTTCAACGTAAATTTCCGCTAATTTTCTAAATTTTACGGGCGGGCGACCGGTCAGTCCGACTATCTGGCCCGGGCCAGGGCGGCGCACACCACATCCTTGGCCCCCATGGTACGCAGGGTGCGGGCGCACTCGGACAGGGTGGAGCCGGTGGTCACCACGTCGTCAATGAGCAGCACTCGCTTGCCCGCCACCAGCTCCGGGTCCACCGGAGTATAGGCCCCCAGTACGTTGGCCCGCCGCTGGGCGGCCTCGGTAAGACCGGACTGGGCGGCGGTATGGCGTTCTTTCTGCAGAGTCTCCACCGCCACCTCACCCAGCTCCAAAGCGGCGGCGCTGGCCAGCAGGAAAGCCTGGTCATAGCCCCGCTCCTTTTTGCGTTGGCGGGAGAGGGGGACCCAGGTGATGAGGTCATATCGCCCGGCAAGGTGGTCGTGGACGCACTGGGCCACCAGCTTGCCGTAGAGCTTGTGATACCCCCGGCGGCCGTTGAATTTATAGCGGCGGATGGAATCCCGCACCTTGTCCTGATAACGCAGAGGTGCGGCGCACAGGGAGAAAAATTCCCCGGTCAGCTCCGCCTCGCCGTCGGCCAGCCAGGGCAGGTCCCGCTGACAGCGGGCGCACAGCCCGTCCTCGCCAGAGTCCAGCACCTTCCCGCAAAAGACGCACTTAGGCGGGAAGAGCAGGTCCAGCAGCACCCCCAGCGGCCCGCTCATTGGTTGTCCTCCGCCGGAATCGGCCCGTGCTCCTTTTCAAATTCCCGGATGCACGTCTGAATCAGATACATGATTTGTCCGCTCATAGAACGGCCCTCATAGGCGGCCGCATATTGGAGCTTATCATGCAGTGTTTTGTCGGTCCGTATACTGAGATGTGTGGTTTTTCCCATATGCTTTGCCTCCCTTCATCCGTGGTAAGCAAAGCATATCTTATGCACGAAAAGTTAGTTAAATGTTAGTGCATTTTTACGGCATAAAATTTGACGATATTTATAGGTGGTAGATATAGATAGTTTCGCCCTCCGGGGCGCGTTCCTTTCTGGACGGCCAGAAAGGAACCAAAGAGCCGTCAAAGGGGAGAGGGATTTCGATTTCCCTCTCCCCTTTGAAAACCCCTCTCCTTAAAACGACCAATCAGGGGGCTGCGGTCCCCTATTGGATGTACCCCCCTGGAAGAGGACGGCGGCTCTATAGATTACACGCTTTTCTGGAAAAAACTACACCAGGGCCGCAGGGTACAGTTCTGGCAATCCGGCTTGCGGGCGGTACACACCGCCCGTCCGTGGAGCACCATCCGGTGGCAGAAGTCGCTGGACTCCTCCGGCGGCAATACCTTTCTCAGCTGGGCCTCCACTTTGACCGGGTCCTTGGTACCGTCGGTCAGGCCCAGCTTGCCGGTGATGCGGATGCAGTGGGTGTCGGCCACCACCACGCCGGGGGTGTGGTATACGTCCCCCAGAATCAGATTGGCGGTCTTGCGGCCCACGCCGGGCAGCTTCAGCAGGTCCTCCATCTTGTCGGGCACCACGCCGCCGTACACCTCCACCAGCATTTTGGAGGCGGCCACAATGTCCCGGGCTTTGGCCCGGAAAAAGCCGGTGGAGTGGATGTAGGTCTCCACCTCGGCCACGTCTGCCTCCGCCAGAGACTCCAGGGTAGGGAAGCGGGCATAGAGCGCGGGCGTGACCATGTTCACCCGCTCGTCGGTACACTGGGCGGCCAGCCGGACAGCAAAGAGCAGTTCATAGGGCTTGGGATATTGCAGGGAACACAGCGCGTCGGGATAGAGCCGCTTCAGCTCCTCCACGATGGCTAAAACGTCCTGATGGTCTTTCATGGGATCACCTCATTAGACAATATAACACAGGATGAGACAAAAAACGAGGGGGTTTTTCCTATGGTGACAATTGTAATTTCAGCGGCTATCCATTATAATAAACTAAATCGTTAAAAACCAGAAAGGTGGCGACAGAAATTGGTCAAGGATATCATGGAGTTTCTTACGGCCCAGGACCCGGAGGTAGGGCAGGCTGTCCGGGCGGAGTATGACCGCCAGCGGCGCAACATTGAGCTCATCGCCTCGGAGAACTTCGTCAGCCCCGCGGTGCTGGCGGCGGCGGCCACGGTGCTCACCAACAAGTACGCTGAGGGCTATCCCGGCAAGCGGTACTACGGCGGCTGCCAGTGCGTGGACGTGGTAGAGGAGATCGCCCGGAAGCGGGCCTGCCAGCTCTTTGGGGCAGACCACGCCAACGTACAGCCCCACTGCGGCGCCAACGCCAACTTTGCGGTCTATCAGGCCCTGTGTGAGCACGGGGATACGGTGCTGGGCATGGACCTGGCCAACGGCGGCCACCTGACCCACGGCTCTCCCGTCAACTTCTCCGGCAAGAACTATCACATGGTGGCCTATGGCGTCAACGATCAGGGCTATATCGACTACGACCAGGTGCGGGACTTGGCCAAGAAGCACCAGCCCAAGATGATCCTGGCCGGCGCCTCCGCCTATCCCCGGATCATTGACTTTAAGATCTTTGCCGATATTGCCCATGAGGTTGGGGCCTATCTCTTTGTGGATATGGCCCACATCGCCGGTCTGGTAGCCGCCGGGCTCCATCCCAACCCGGTGCCCTATGCCGACGTGGTATCCACCACCACCCACAAGACCCTCCGGGGCCCCCGGGGCGGTATGATCCTGTGCAAGGAGGAGCTGGCCAAGAAGATCGACTCGGCTATCTTCCCCGGCAGCCAGGGCGGCCCTCTGGAGCATATCATCGCCGCCAAGGCGGTGGCTCTGGGCGAAGCCCTCAAGCCGGAGTTCAAGACCTACCAGCAGCAGATCATCAACAACGCCGCCGCTCTGGCAGAGGCCCTGCTGAAGGAGGGCTTCGACCTGGTCAGCGGCGGCACCGACAACCACCTGATGCTGGTGGACCTGCGGCCCGCCCACCTCACCGGCAAGGAGATGGAGTACCGGCTGGACGAGGTGAACATCACCGTCAACAAAAACGCCATCCCCAACGACCCGGAGAAGCCCTTCATCACCAGCGGCATCCGGGTGGGTACTCCTGCCGCCACCACCCGGGGCTTCCGGGAGGAGGATATGGCGGTCATTGCCAAGGTCATGTGGCAGACTGCCACCGACTTTGAGGGCAAGCAGGACCAGCTGCGGGAGCAGGTGGCCCAGCTTACCGCCAAGTATCCTTTGTACGAGTAATCGACCGGGCGTGCCGCATATCCTGCGGCACGCCCGTTTCATTGCTTGACGGACAGGGGCGGCCATGGTATGATGAATCAAAGGAAAAATAGGAAGGACTGAGGGTTTTGAGGCGGTTTCTGGCGCTGATGATGGCGATTTGTTTGATGGTGAGCGGCCTACCGGCGGCCCGTGCGGTGGGCAGCCAGAGCAATGCCGACGGCGACGCGGTGGTGCTGCCCGACGATGTGCCTTCCCCCTGGGCCTATGACGAGGTAAAGCAGGCCATTGTGCTGGGCATGGTGCCCACCAACCTCCAGACCCACTGGAGAAACCCCATCACCCGTGTGGAGTTTGCCCAGATGGTGGTCCACTTCCTGGCCTTCCAGTACGGCTTTTCCAGCGACAGCAGCTTTGTCAGCAAGTACTGTGCGGTCAGCACCGACCGAGATGGCAAGCCCTTCGGTCCCGCAGGCAGTTGGTGGAATACTTTCTGCGGGGCTTGGGGGAATTTTACCGATCTCCATGTGCCGGAGGAGCGAGGCTACGGCAATACGGCCTACGCCCTGGGTATCATCAATGGCCGCAGCAGCACCATTTTTGACCCACACAGCCCCATCACCCGACAGGAGGCAGCCGCCATGCTGATGCGCTGCTATGAGATCTACGGCGGAACCCATACCGCCTCCGTCACCGGGACCATGGCGGATATGGGGCTGGTGGCCGACTGGGCCCGTGACGCGGTGGATGCTATGCTGGAACTGAAGGTGATGCAGGGGGGCGGTGGTGTGTTCAATCCCCAGGGAACCTATACCCGGGAACAGGCGGTGCTTACCCTGCTGCGGCTTTATACCAACGCCCCTGTCAGCCGGGGAAACAAAAATATCCCCGACCTGTGAGCCCTTTACGAAAAACAGAACATGTGTTAGCATGGAGCGGAAGGTACTTCCGCTCCATTTTTAGTAAGGAGGCATTTTTATGGCATACCGGCCGCTGGCAGATGAGATCCGGCCCCAATCTCTGGATCAGGTGGTGGGGCAGAGGCATATTTTAGGGGAAAACGGCCTGCTCCGCCGGATTATTGAGGGGGGCAATATTCCCAATCTGGTATTTTACGGCCCTTCCGGTACCGGTAAGACCACTGTGGCCAACATCATCGCCAAACGCACCAACCGGCCTCTCCACCGGCTCAACGCCACCACTGCCTCCATCTCCGATATCAAGGAGATTATGGGGCAGATCGGCACTATGCTGGCGCCTGACGGAGTACTGCTCTACCTGGATGAGATCCAATACTTTAACAAGAAGCAGCAACAGTCCCTGCTGGAGTTTATGGAGAACGGTAAGATCACCCTTATTGCCTCCACAACCGAAAATCCCTATTTTTATGTGTATAATGCGGTGCTCAGCCGCTCCAGCGTCTTTGAGTTCAAGCCTCTCACCGCCGCTGACGTGCTCCCCGCCGTAGAGCGTGGCATCCGGCTCATGGAAGCGCGGTTGGAGGGGGAGGTGGTCTGTGAAGATGGGGTAAAGGAACACATCGCCGCCGCCTGCGGCGGGGACGTCCGCAAGGCCATGAACGCGGTGGAGCTGCTCCTCAACTCGGCCAGGCGGGAGCAGGGAAAGCTCCTGGTCACACTGGAGGATGCCCAGACTGTCGCCCAACGCTCCGCCATGCGGTATGACCGGGAGGGGGACGACCACTATGATATTGCCTCCGCCCTCATGAAGTCCCTGCGCGGCTCCGACCCGGACGCCGCCCTCCACTATCTGGCCCGGCTGCTGGAGGCGGGGGACCTGATTACCCCCATCCGGCGGCTACTGTGCTCGGCCAGCGAGGACGTGGGCATGGCCTATCCCCAGGCTGCCCTCATCGTCAAGGCCTGCGTGGACAACGCCCTTCAGCTTGGACTGCCCGAGGCTCGGCTCCCTCTGGCCCAGGCGGCGGTCCTGCTGGCCACCGCTCCCAAATCCAATTCAGTGTACCAGGCCATTGCCGCCGCCCAGGCCGACGTGCGGGCAGGCAAGACGGGGGACTACCCCCGGCACCTGCAAAACGTCCACGCCGATTCGGCGGGGATGGAGCGGGAGCAGGGGTATCTGTACCCCCATGATTTCCCCAATCACTGGGTCAAGCAGCAGTATCTGCCCGACCCGTTGGTGGGGAGGTGCTATTACCACTATGGAGACAATAAGGTAGAGCAGGCCGCAAAGCGTTACTGGGAGGCTATCATAGGCCCCCAACGGTAAATTCCGGGTTGTCCGCATAAATTGTCCGCTTCCCGCATATAGATAGCCCACACTCATACAGAAGGGATGCGGGCCGGCATGGGGATGACACAACAGCGGAGCGTCCGGCAGGGCGCCGGCATGGACAGAGGGAGACAGAGGCCGGGACGGAAGAAGCAAAAAGCGGTGCTGGGTCCTCGGGAAAAGCGGCGGGTGATCCAGCTGGTGGTATGCCTGGCCCTGTTTCTGACAGTTTTTATCGGAAAGGGGATCTTTCCCCAGCGGGTAGCCGCTCTGCGGGACCAGGTGCTGGTCTTGCTGCGGGGGGACACGGATTTTCAGGCGGTCTTTTCCGACCTGGGCCAGTCCATCTCCCAGGGGGAGCCGGTACTGGACTCCGTCAGTGAGCTGTGGATCGAGGCCTTTGGCGGCCAGTTGGAGGAAACTGACGGCACAGGGGAAAACACACTATACGCCGCCCAGGTTTCCTACCTCAGCGGCTTTCCCGGACAGGGGGAGGCCGGTATGCTGGGCAGCACTATAAAGGCGGAGGCCGCCCCAACGGTGGCGGCGACTCCCGCGCCCCAGCCGGAGAGCACCCCGGAGCCTACCCCAACAACGGAGCCAGAGCCGGAGGTAGAACACGTAAACTATGACGGCCCCGCTTTGCCGGACAACACTTCCATGGACAAATATCATCTGAATCTGGAGGAGACGGTGACCCCGGTAATGGGGTGGCTTTCCTCGCCCTTCGGTTGGCGGGAGCACCCGGTAGACGGAGAGGAAAAGTTCCACAACGGGGTGGACCTGGCGGTAAACACCGGCACCCAGGTTTTGGCCTTTGCCGACGGCACCATTGATTACATCGGCGACTCCCCCGAATATGGCCTTTACCTTCAGATCAGCCATGCCAACGGGGTCAAAAGCTTTTACGCCCATTGCAGTGAGCTGCTGGTCCACCAGGGTCAGACGGTGCAGGCAGGGGAGACCGTGGCTCTGTCGGGGAATACTGGCAACAGTACCGGCCCACACCTCCATCTGGAGCTGAAGGTAGACGGAGTCCGCATCAACCCCATTTACTATATTGAGACCAACTGAATGAGATGGAAACAGGTGGAAATCACAGCGGGGGCCTTGCTGCTGTGGGCCTTGCTGTACTACCTGGACAGCGACGGCATGGTGATGCTGGTGCTGTCAGCCTGCACGCTTCATGAGCTGGGCCACTATATCGCCATCCGGCTGCTGGGGGGACAGGTGGCCCGGCTGCGGATCACCTGTGTGGGGGCTGAGATGGTCCTGTCCGCCCGCCGCCCTCTGGGGTCCGCCCGGGAACTGTCTGCCGCCCTGGCCGGTCCGGCGGTCAATCTGCTGTTGGCGCTGGGTTGTGCCGGACTGGGGGAGGGCTGGTGGTGTTTTGCCGGGGTCAACCTGGCTTTGGCGCTTTTCAATCTGCTGCCGGTAGGCCCTCTGGACGGCGGCCGGGCTTTGGGCTGCCTGCTGACGCTGGCGGGAAAGGGCGACTGGGCGGAGCCAGCGGTGGCTCTGCTCTCCGCCGGGCTGTGCATGGGGCTGACCATGGGGGCTCTGCTGCTCTGGAGGACGGGAGAGCATAACCTGACCCTATTGTTGGTTGCCCTGTGGCTGACAGTAGCACCCTTCCGGGGAAAGATGGTCAAAAAAGCGGGCAGAACATGAAAAATCTGCTTGCAATTTATGAAACGCCATGATATACTATCTCGGACTCAATAAAGGGCGGTCCTCTGCGGCTGCCGTCCCTGAGAGACGGTGGAACAAGGCCGGTACGAACGCCTATCATCAGGAGGAAATGAACATGGATCTTATGCAGGCTTTCAGCGCCAAGTACCAGAAGGCGGAGCCCCCTGTGGCTAACGTGGGCGACACCATCCGCGTGCACGTGCACATCAAGGAAGGCAATCGTGAGCGTATCCAGGTCTTTGAGGGTACCGTCATCGCCAAGAAGCACGGCGGCATTGAGGAGACCATCACCGTCCGCCGCGTGTCCTACGGCGTCGGTGTGGAGAAGGTCTTCCCCCTCCACGCGCCCGCTGTGGAGAAGATCGAGGTGGTCCGCAAGGGTAAGGTGCGCCGCGCCAAGCTGTATTATCTGCGGGACCGCGTGGGCAAGAGCGCCAAGGTCAAGGAGCGCATCTGAGCGCATTGGATTTTATCCGAAAAAAGAGAGGCTTTCAGCCTCTCTTTTTTCTTTTGGAAAAGCACAAGCAAGCACTTCAGATACCTGAAGTTTTATGCGTGTTTGCTCTTTTCAAACTACTATATCTTGTGTATAATGGTGGTTAAAACGCAGGCTCCGGCAGGGGAGCCGGACAGAGGAGGCGGGAAGATGAATATCCAATGGTATCCCGGCCATATGACAAAAACCCGACGGCAGATCCAGGCGGATCTGAAGCTGGTAGACTTGGTGGCGGAGATCATCGACGCCCGCATCCCCATCTCCAGCCGCAACCCAGATATCGACGAGATCGTGGGGGAAAAGCCCCGGCTCATCATCCTAAACCGGGCGGATCAGGCCGACCCCGCTATGAACAAGGTGTGGGGGGAGTGGTTCCGTCAAAAAGGCTGGTGGGTCATGGAGACCAACGCCCGGGACGGAAAAGGAGTCAATCAGTTTTCCACTGCCATCAAGTCCGCCCTGAAGGACAAGATAGAGCAGTGGAAGGCCAAGGGCCTGGTGGGCCGCCCGGTGCGAGCCATGGTGGTGGGGGTGCCCAACGTGGGCAAATCCACCTTTATCAACCAGGTGGCAAAGAAAAAGTCCGCCAAGGCGGGCAACAAGCCCGGCGTCACCCGTGGCAAGCAATGGGTCAATGTGGACCCCGGCCTTGACCTGTTGGATACGCCCGGTATCCTGTGGCCCAAGTTTGAAGACGAAACCACTGGTATGCACCTGGCCTTTACCGGCGCTGTGAAAGACGAGATTATGGACCGGGAGACCTTGGCCTGTCATCTGATAGAGATTCTGGGGGAGCGCTATCCCCAGGCCATCGCCGCCCGCTATAAGGTGGAGCCTCAGCCCGGCCTGCCCGGCTGGGAGCTGCTGGAGCAGTGCGGCCGCAAGCGCGGATTTCTTGTCTCCGGCGGGGAAGTGGACTTGGAGCGCATGGCCCGGGTGCTGTTGGAGGAATACCGAAGCGGCAAGCTTGGAAACTTTACGTTAGAGACACCACAAGAGGTGTAAAGGAGTATACCTGTATGGATTTATGGGAGTTGGAGCGGGCGTGCTGGGCCCAGGGCCATGGGCTGGTGTGCGGCTGCGACGAGGCGGGGGCGGGTCCTCTGGCCGGTCCGGTGTACGCTGCGGCAGTGATTCTGCCCCGAGAGCTGAACCTTCCAGGCTTGAACGACTCCAAAAAACTGACCCCCAAAAAGCGGGACCTGCTCTATGACCAGATCATAGCCCAGGCCCAGGCCTGGGCGGTGGCCTGGGTGGAGCCGGAGGAGATCGATACCACCGACATTCTCAGTGCCCGGATGAACGCCATGCAGCGGGCCATAGATGGCCTGAACGTAAAGCCGGACTTTGCCCTCATCGACGGCAACCGAGATCATGGCAAGTCGGGGGCCATTACCACGTCCCACGCAACAGTTGTAAAGGGAGATTCCCTGTCGGCGTCCATTGCCGCCGCCTCTATTCTGGCCAAGGTAAGCCGGGACCGGTACATGGAGGAGATGGCCAAAGAATATCCCCAGTACGCCTTTGAGCGCCATAAGGGCTACCCCACCAAGCTCCACTATGAGCGACTGGACCAGTACGGTCCCTGTCCCATTCACCGCAAAACCTTTTTAAAAAAGAGGAAAAAAGGGTGAGCGGCGGAGAGGCAAAGCTGCTGGGCCGGTGGGGAGAGGCCAAGGCGGCAGAGCTGCTGCGGCAGCGGGGCTATACCATCCTGGCCGCCGGGTATCGCTGCCGGTTTGGCGAGATCGACCTGATCGCAAAGCATGACAAGTACTTATGCTTTATAGAAGTCAAGCTGCGGAAGAACGACACCTTTGCCCCTGGGCGGGCGGCGGTGGACAAGCGGAAGCAGCAGAAGCTGCGCACCACGGCGGAGTTTTATCTGGCGGAACACCCATGGGAGGAGCTTCAGCCCCGGTTTGACGTGGCGGAGCTGTACGCGCCCCAAGGCATGGCTACCCAAAGCCCGACGTTTTATTATTGGGAAAATGTGTTTTAGGAGGAGGCGGAAGAGGTGCCGGAAATCGATGTATTTGACGGACACTGTGATACCGTGCTCATGTGCCACCTGTTTGGAGGCGACTTTGCCCGCAACGGCTATCATGTAGACCTGGAGCGGGCGGGGCAGTACCGGCGGTACGCCCAGTTTTTTGCCCTCTTCGGTCAGCCGGAGGATTTTCCGGGGATGTCCTTTGACCAGATTTTCCAGACGGAATATGCCCTCTTTTCCAGGGAAATGGATGCCAACGCCGGGTGTATCATCCACTGCCGCACGGCAGGAGAGGCGGAGGCGGCCTTTGCCCAGGGAAAAATGGCGGCCTTTCTCTCTGTGGAGGGGGCGGAGATGCTGGACTGCTCCCCAGAGCGGCTGGAGGAGGCCCATCGGTTGGGCGTTCGGGCGGTGAACCTGACCTGGAACCGGCCCAATGCCCTCAGCGGTACCAATGCCGAGGAGACGGACCGGGGCCTGAGCCGGCAGGGCAGGGCCTTTGTCCGCAAGGCGGAAGAACTGGGTATGCTGGTGGACGTATCCCACCTGTCCGACCCCGGCTTCTGGGATGTGGCCGATACCCTGTCCGGTCCCTTCTTCGCCAGTCATTCCAACAGCAGAACGGTGTTTTCTCACCCGCGGAACTTGACCGACGAGCAATTTACTGCCATAATAGACCACGGCGGTGTGGCGGGGTTCAACCTGTTCACCGAGTTTGTGGGCGGAACCGCCGGCCTGGAGGCCATCGCCGCCCACCTGGACCACTGGCTGGAGCTGGGGGGCGAAAAGAGTATCGCTCTGGGGGGCGACCTGGATGGGTGCGGCTCTCTGGCCGGCAATATGGCCGGAGTCCAGGACTATGCACGACTTTACGACTTCCTGCTGGGGCATGGATATTCCGAGACCTTGGTACAGGATTTATTCTTCAATAATCTGATGAGGGTAGTGAGCAAAGTATGTACTATGTAAGCACAAGAAACAAACAGGAGCGGTGTACCGCCGCTCAGGCTATCGCCCGAGGCCTGGCCTCCGACGGTGGCCTGATGACCCCCGAGGTCTTTCCCAAGCTGTCCCCCAACGGGCTGGTCACCCTGCGCGATATGTCCTACCAGCAGCGGGCGGTCTTTGTGATGAACTCCTATCTGGACGACTTCACCTCCTCGGAGCTGACCTCCTTTGCCGCCAAGGCATACAGCGATACCAAATTTGACGCCCCCGAGGTGGCTCCTGTCCGCCAGGTGGATTCCAACACCTACTGTCTGGAGCTGTGGCACGGCCCCACCTGCGCCTTTAAGGATATGGCGCTTCAGATGCTGCCTCATCTGCTCACCGCCTCTCTGAAAAAAAACCAGGAATCCAAGACGGTATGCATCCTGGTGGCTACCTCCGGCGACACTGGTAAAGCTGCTTTGGAGGGCTTCCGGGACGTGGACCGCACCCGCATCCTGGTGTTCTATCCAAAGGACGGCGTGTCCGCCGTGCAGGAGCTGCAGATGAACACCCAGGACGGCGGCAATGTGGGCGTGTGCGCGGTGCTGGGCAACTTTGACGACGCCCAGACCGGGGTAAAGAAGCTCTTCTCCGACGAAAATCTGCGGGAGAAGCTGGCTGAACAGGGCTTCTTCCTGTCCTCTGCCAACTCCATCAACTGGGGACGGGTGCTGCCTCAGATCGTTTACTACATCTCTGCTTACTGCGATTTGCTGCGGGATGAGAAGATCCAGAAGGGGGACCCCATCAACGTCTGTGTCCCCACCGGCAATTTTGGCAACATTCTGGCGGCCTACTACGCCAAGGAGATGGGGGTGCCCATCAACCGGCTGATCTGTGCCTCCAACTCCAACAATGTGCTCACCGACTTCATCCGCACCGGTCAGTACGACCGCAACCGGGACTTCCACAACACCATTTCCCCCTCTATGGATATCCTGATCTCCTCTAACCTGGAGCGGATGCTCTTCGCCCTCAGTGAGCAGGATGACGCCCTGGTGCGGGAGTATATGAACCAGCTGGCCACCGTCGGCCTGTACAAGGTGAGCCCCGCTATCCAGAGCAAGCTCAACCGGATCTTTGCCGCCGGCTACTGCGATGACATTCAGACCAAAAAGGTCATCGGTCAGATGTGGCAGGAGCACAACTACCTCATCGACCCCCATACCGCCGTGGCCTTTGACGTGCTGAATCAGTACCGGGAGCGTTCTGGGGACAGCACGCCCACCGTGGTGGTATCCACTGCCAGTCCCTTCAAGTTCTGCGACAGTGTGCTCAGCGCCCTTGGTGTCAGTGAGCTGGCTCAGGGAACCGCCATTCTGGATCAGCTCTCCCAGCACACCGGCGTGCCCGTGCCTACTCCTCTGGCCGCACTGAAAAATAAGACTCCCCGGTTCAACCAGGTGGTCAACAAGGAGCTCATGGTGGACCAGGTGCTGGAGATGCTCAAGTAAATGGCCCTGTTTGTCATTGGCGATACCCACCTCTCCCTTGGCTCCAATAAGCCCATGGACGTGTTTGGCGGAGGTTGGGAGGGCTATGTGGACAAGCTCCGGGAGGGGTTTCGGGCGGTAAGCCCGGAGGACACAGTAGTGCTGTGCGGCGATCTGTCCTGGGGCATGAGCCTGGAGGAAGCGGAAGCAGACTTTGCCTTTCTGGACGGCCTGCCCGGCAGGGTCAAGCTGCTGCTCAAGGGCAACCACGATTACTGGTGGAATACCGCCGCCAAGATGAACCGCTTTTTTCAGGAGCACAGCTTTTCCACCCTGCACATTCTCCACAACAACTGTTATGAGTATGGAGAGTACGCCCTGTGCGGTACCCGGGGCTGGTTCTATGAAGAAACCGGCGACCAGAAGGTATTCAACCGGGAGCTGATCCGGCTGGAGGCCTCGCTGAAGGCGGCGGGGGAGAAGAAGAAGCTGTGCTTTCTCCACTACCCGCCTCTCTATCAGGGCTACCGCTGCCCGGAGATCATCGCCCTGCTGGAGCGGTACCAGGTGGAGGCCTGTTACTACGGCCATCTCCATGGCGGTAGCCACCGTCTGGCCGTGGAAGGAACGTACGGACCGGTGGCCTATCATTTGGTGGCGGCGGACTATGTGGGGTTCCGTCCCCAAAAAATCATGGAATAATTCAAAAAAACTATGGCAATTTCCGCGCATATCTGATAATATATAGCGGATAACGCGAAAGCTGCCCCGTCCTGAACCGCAATTCGGGCCCCGGGGCTGACAGGAGGAAGTTAACAAGATGAATGTCAAAAGCGTCGAGAAGCAGGAAAAAAGCGCCGTGGAGCTGGTCATCGAGATCGGCGGCGAGGAATTTGAGGCCGCGGTCCAGAAGGCGTATCTGAAGCAGCGCGGCAGCATTATGGTCCCCGGCTTCCGTAAGGGCAAGGCCCCCCGGAAGATCATCGAGGGTATGTACGGCTCCGGCGTATTCTATGAGGAAGCCATCAACCAGCTCTATCCCAAGGCCTATGCCGAGGCTGTGGAGCAGGAGAAGCTGGACGTAGTGTCCTGGCCCAACGTGGAGGTTCTGGAGGCCGGCAAGGACGGCCTGACCTTCAAGGCCACTGTTACCGTTCGTCCCGAGGTGAAGCTGGGCGAGTACAAGGGCCTCTCCGCTGAGAAGGAAGAGGTCAAGCTCACCGACGAGGACATCGATAATGAGCTCAAGCCCTACATCAACCGTTCTACCCGCATGGTTACCGTGGAGCGCGAGGCCCAGAACGGCGACACCGTGGTCATTGACTTTGAGGGCTTCCTGGACGGCACTCCCTTCGAGGGCGGCAAGGCCGAGGGCCACAGCCTGGAGCTGGGCTCCGGCGCTTTCATCCCCGGCTTCGAGGATCAGCTGGTGGGCACTAAGGCCGGCGACGAGAAGGACGTGAATGTCACCTTCCCCGAGGAATATCATGCCGCTGACCTGGCCGGTAAGCCCGTGGTCTTCAAGGTGAAGGTCCATGAGGTGAAGGAGAAGCAGCTGCCCACCATCGACGACGAGTTTGCCAAGGACGTGTCCGAGTTTGATACCCTGGAGGACTTCAAGAAGGATCTGTCCGCCAAGCTGACCGAGCGCCGGGAGGCCCAGGCCAAGCGCGCCTTTGAGGCCGCCGTCATGGAGCAGGTCATGGACAACATGGAGGTGGAGATCCCCGACGCCATGGTGGCCTATGAGACCGACCAGATGGTGGAGGATATGGCCCGCCGCATCCAGGCTCAGGGCATCTCCTTCGAGCAGTATATGGCCATGACCGGCATGACCATCGATATGGTCCGCGCTCAGGCTTCTGCCGCCGCCATGGAGCGGGTGCGCCGGGATCTGGCCCTGAATGCCGTGGTGGCCGCCGAGAACATTGAGATCTCCGACGAGGAGCTGGAGGCCGAGTACAACCGTCTGGCCGAGGAGTACCACATGGAGCTGGACAAGGTGAAGGCCGCTGCTCCCGCTGAGGACGTGAAGAAGGGGCTGGCCCTCCAGAAGGCTGAGAAGGTCATCTATGACAGCGCCAAGGTGGGCAAGGCTCCTGCCAAGAAGAAGACCACCAAAAAGAAGGCCGCTGAGACCGAGGGCGAGGCCGCCGAGGGTGAGGAGAAGCCCAAGCGCCGCCGCACCACCAAGAAGAAGGTGGAGGAGGCCCCTGCGGAAGAGGCTCCCGCTGAGGAGAAAACGGAGGAATAAGCCGCTGTTGGGCGGGCATACTTTGAGATAGGCCTGCCCAAGGGTGGGGATGGTCCGGGGCCCGGGCGCTCCGAGCGGCACCCGGCGCTCTGACATCAGAATAAAGGAGTTTCGCAATCATGAGCTTAGTACCCTATGTCGTGGAGCAAACCAATCGGGGCGAGCGGTCCTATGACATTTTCTCCCGTCTGCTCAACGACCGCATCGTATTTCTGGGCGAGGAGGTCAATGCCACTACCGCCAGTCTGGTGGTAGCTCAGCTGCTGTATCTGGAGGCCCAGGACCCGGATAAGGACATTCAGTTCTATATCAACAGCCCCGGCGGCTCCGTCACCGACGGTATGGCCATCTATGACACCATGCAGTACATCAAGTGCGATGTGTCCACCATCTGCATTGGTATGGCGGCCAGCATGGGGGCTTTCCTGCTCTCCTCCGGGGCCAAGGGTAAGCGTCTGGCGCTGCCCAATGCGGAGATCATGATCCATCAGCCCTCCGCCGGCACCCAGGGCCAGATCACCGATATGGCCATCCACCTCAAGCGCCTGGAGATCATCAAAAAGCGCATGAACCAGATCCTGGCCGACAACACCGGCCGGAATGTGGAGGAGGTCACCGCCGCCTGCGAGCGTGACAACTTCATGTCCGCCGAAGAGGCCAAGGAGTTCGGCCTGATCGACAAGGTCATCTATTCCCGGTAAGCTGCGGGGAGCGGGGGAGATGCCCCGCTCCCTTTCCGGTTTTTTACCCGCTTCTATCCGCAACCATTCCAGAGTACGACGAGGTAACGATATGCCAAAAAATGACGAGCGCAAAAGCGTACGCTGTTCCTTTTGCGGCAAGCATCAGGACCAGGTGGCCCGCATCATCGCCGGTCCCGGGGCCTATATCTGCAACGAGTGCGTCCATCTGTGCATGAGCATTCTGGACGACAACTATGACCCGGAAGAAGCTGCCGCTCCCGATATTCCCGACGTGATCCCCACCCCCAGAGAGATCCGGGACGTGCTGGATCAGTATATCATCGGCCAGGAGGACGCCAAGGTAGCCCTGTCCGTGGCGGTGTACAACCACTATAAGCGGATCTACTTCGGCGGCGGGGAGGACGTGGAGCTCCAGAAGAGCAACATCCTGCTCATGGGTCCCACCGGCTGCGGCAAAACTCTCTTTGCCCAGACCCTGGCCCGTATCCTGAAGGTCCCCTTCGCCATCGCCGATGCCACCACCCTTACCGAGGCGGGCTATGTGGGCGACGACGTGGAGAATATCCTGCTGCGGCTGGTCCAGGCTGCCGACTATGACATTGAGCTGGCCGAGCGGGGCATCATCTATGTGGACGAGATCGACAAGATCGCCCGGAAGAGCGAGAACACCTCCATCAC
>NZ_CALWXV010000008.1 GCF_944385615.1 uncultured Flavonifractor sp.
CTCACCACCTCCTCTATTTTATCTCATCTAAATGAAAAAGCCCAGCTTTTGCTGGACTTTTTCGACAGGCTGAAGCCTCCGGTTTTCATCTTGAAAACCGGAGGCTTGCTATTTTCGCTATCCCGCAGGAAAACGGGGCACTCAGGCCAGCTGAGCCTTGGCCATGTCGGTCAGGGCGGTGAAGGCGGCCTTGTCGTTGACAGCCAGCTCGGCCAGCATCTTGCGGTTGATGGCCACGCCGGCCTTCTTCAGGCCGTTCATGAAGGTGGAATAGTTCATGCCGTTCATCTTGCAGGCGGCGGAGATACGGGTGATCCACAGGGAGCGGAAGTCACGCTTCTTCAGCCGGCGGCCGGTGTAGGCGTAGGTCAGGGACTTCATGACCTGCTCGTTGGCCATCTTGAAGTGCTTGCTCTTGGCGCCCCAGTAGCCCTTGGCCAGCTTGAGGATCTTATTTCTTCTCTTGCGCGTCATCATCGCGCCTTTAACTCTAGCCATTGTAAAAAGCCTCCTATGTTAAGGTAAAAGTGGGAATTATCTTATTTGTAGGGGATCATGCGCTTGATGGCGGGCTCGTTGGTCTTGTCCGCATAAGCGCCGGCGCGGAGGCCTCTCTTACGCTTGGTGTCCTTGCCGTGGCCGTTGAGCAGGTGGGACTTGAACGCATGGGCGCGCTTGACCTTGCCGGACTTGGTCAGGCTGAATCTCTTCTTCGCGCCGGAGTGAGTTTTCAGTTTAGGCATGGTGGTTAACTCCTTTGTCTTTGGATTTCAGAAACCGCCTCAGGACTTCTTATTGTCCTTGGCGACCTTGGGAGAGAGGAACATGGACATATGCCGTCCGTCCAGCTTGGGGTCCTTATCCAACGCGGCCACCTCGCTGCACTGTTCCGCGAACTTGAGCAGCAGGCCCTTGCCGATATCGGTGTGGGCCATCTCGCGGCCGCGGAAGCGGACGGTGACCTTCACCCGATTCCCCTGGGTCAGGAACTTCTGGGCGTTGCGGAGCTTGACGTTAAAATCGTTCACGTCGATGCCCGGCGACATGCGGACTTCCTTGATCTCTACGACATGCTGATTCTTCCGGGCCTCTTTTTCCCGCTTGGTCTGCTCGAACTTGTACTTGCCATAGTCCATGAGCTTACACACGGGGGGCACGGCATTGGGAGAGATCTTCACCAGGTCCAGGTTCTGCTCGATGGCACGCTCCAGCGCCTCACGGGCGGACATGATCCCCAGCTGCTCGCCGCTGTCGGAGACAAGCCGGACCTCCTTGTCGCGGATCTCTTCGTTGATTTGATGACCCTGTTTGCTGATACGAAAGCACCTCCAATTCACTTCTGCATACAAAAACGCGGTTACCGATCCGGTACCCGCGCCACAACAGAACAGCAACGCCGAACACACGGCGCGCTGCTGACCTTGTTGACCTCTTTGCTTGCTGCTGGAGGTGAGGACGGGGGTACCTTCCTGCTTTATTGTGCCCAAATAGTATATCAGAGTAAAAAAGCAATGTCAAGTATCAAATGGGAGAAAAAAGAGAGGCTACTTTGTGCTTTCTTTTTTGGCAAAATTGTGGCAGAATGGGGAAGAGGAGGGAGAATTATGGTGCAGAAAGGCTTGAAGCGAATTTTTTTGGCGGTTTTGGCGGCTGCTTTGCTAGCGCTGGCCTGTCCCGCCTGGGGGGCGTCGGGGGAGAGCCATGACGCGGTGATTTTATTTACCCACGATACCCATGACCACTTCTATCCGGCGCCTTCGGAGGACGGCGGCGAATACGGCGGCTATATCCGCCTGGCTACCCTGCTGAAGCAGGAGCGGGTGAAGTACCCCGACGCCATCACTGTGGACGGGGGCGACTTCTCCATGGGCACCCTGTTCCAGACCATCTATGCCACCCAGGCCCCTGAACTGCGGGCTCTGGGAGCCATGGGGTATGATGTGACCACGCTGGGCAACCATGAATTTGACTACCGGGCCGCCGGTCTGGCGCAGATGCTGGAGACGGCGGCGGCCAGCGGCAGCCCGGTTCCCGCCATCGTGCAGTCCAACGGCACTGTGCTGGATGGGACGGGGAGCCAGGAGCTGAAGCAGGCCATGGAGGACTACGGGGTACAGGATCATATCATCCTCACCCGTGGTGGGATCAACTATGGCATTTTTGGCCTGATGGGAGAGGACGCCGACGCCTGCGCGCCCATGTCCGGTATGGCATTTGAACCGGTGGCCGACGCCGCCCGGCGGGCGGTGGCGGAGCTGGAGGAGGAGCTGGCCCAGCTGGAGGGTCCCTCCCTCATCGTCTGCCTGTCCCATACCGGCACGGAGAACGGAAAGGGCGAGGACTACGAGCTGGCCAAGGCGGTGGACGGCATTGACGTCATCATCTCGGGCCACACCCATTCCACCCTGGAGGAGCCCGTTCAGGTCAACGATACCCTGATCGTCTCCTGTGGGGAGTACACCACCAATCTTGGAGTGCTGGAGCTGAAACTGGACGGCACAGGCGCCGTCACCGATTTTGATTACCGGCTGGTGCCGGTGGACGAGACGGTAAGCGCCGACGCCGATATGGAGCGGCTGGCGCAGTCCTTCCAGCCCATGGTGGAGAAGGAATATCTCTCCCAGTTTGGCCTGACCTTTGACCAGGTGCTGGCTCAGT
Source organism: uncultured Flavonifractor sp. (assembly GCF_944385615.1). Lineage (GTDB taxonomy): Bacteria > Bacillota > Clostridia > Oscillospirales > Oscillospiraceae > Flavonifractor. Next base: position 2,659 of record NZ_CALWXV010000008.1, read on the forward strand.
CCACCTTTGATTTTACCCCCATCTCCCAGTTTGGAAAGGAACACCGGGAGGATACCCTGGGCAATCTGATTGCCGACTCCTATGTGTACGCAGTGCAGCAGGCGGAAGGGGAGAACTATGTGCCGGTGGACTTTGCGGTGGTGGCGGCGGGGGTGATCCGGGAGTCCTTTTCCGCTGGGGAGATCACCACGTCCGATGTGTTCAACGTGTCCTCTCTGGGGTCGGGGGCCAACGGCTCACCGGGCTATCCCCTGATCTCTGTGTGGATCACCGGCCGGGAGCTGAAGGATGCCTTTGAAGTGGACGCCTCGGTCACCAGTTTGATGCCTGCCGCCCAAATCTACGGCGCGGGGATGACCTGGACCTGGAACCCCCACCGGATACTGCTCAACCGGGTGAACGACTGCGCCCAGGTGCTGCCCGATGGAACTACTGTTCCGCTGGAGGACGACAAGCTTTACCGGGTGGTCACCGGGCTTTACACCGGCCAGATGCTGGGCACGGTGAACGACCAGTCCTTTGGTATCCTCACCATCACGCCCAAGGACGCCCAGGGTAACGAGGTGACCAATTTTGAGGATCAGATCATCTACACCCCCAACGGCTCCGAATTGAAAGAATGGTACGCTTTGGCCACCTATCTTCAGTCCATGGGAACGGTGGACGGACGCTATGCCGCGCCGGAGGGCCGCAAGGTGGAGGATCTGTCCTGGAATCCTGTCAATCTGCTGAAGGGCCTCAACCTGATCGGATGGATCGCTCTGGTAGTATGTCTGGCAGTGCTGGCCCTCATCATGTTTATTGTGTACCGGCTGGTTACCCGGAAAAGCCGCAGACATGGCGGCAAGAGGAGCGGATACCGTCCCTATCGGGGATAAGTTGACAAGAGATAGAGAAAGAAAAGATGGAGCGCCTGCCCTGGTTTCATGCCGGGGCAGGCGCTTTCTGTTCTATCTGAGGCCGATTGACAAACAGAGTATAATCAACATGACAAAAAGGGGGGACTGCTATGGAACTGAATACCGACGCCAAAGCTGCCTTCGACGCCATGCGGGAGGGAATCACCATCATTGATACGGAAGGGCGGCTGGTGTTCTGCAACCACGCCTATCTGGAGTTTCTGCGCAAGGAGCTGGGGGAGCCTCTGGGCCCTGTGGAGGGAAAGGTGCTGCGAGACCTGCGCCCCGGCGCCCGGCTGCCCGATGTGCTGAAGGCGGGCAAGCCCATTTTGCACATCACCCGGCAGGAGATCAAGGATTTTTACTTTGTCAACCTCTATCCCATTTATGAGGAAGGTGTGCTGGTAGGCGGACTGTCGATAGTCACCTTTCTGGAGGACGCCTATCAGACCAGGGAGGAACTGGAGGCGGTGGAGGCCCGCAGCCGTCAGGTGCTGCGCAGCATCAACAAGGCCAACGGCGCCCGGTACACCTTTGACGATATTGTGGCCGTATCGCCCGCCGTGGTCCGGGTGAAGGATCTGGCCCAGCGGGTGGCCGCCACCGACGCCACCGTTTTACTGGAGAGCGAGAGCGGCACCGGCAAGGAGCTGTACGCCCAGGCCATCCACAACGCCAGCCCCCGGCACGAGGGGGTATTTGTGGCCATCAACTGCTCCAACTTCAACGCCAATATGCTGGAATCGGAGCTCTTCGGCTATGCGGAGGGGGCCTTTACCGGCGCCAAGCGAGGCGGCAAGGTGGGACTGTTTGAGGCAGCGGCAGGGGGGACCCTCTTTCTGGATGAAATCTCCGAGATGGATGTGGGTCTCCAGGCCAAGCTGCTGAGGGCCCTTCAGGAGCACTGTGTCCGTCCGGTGGGAAGCATCAAGGAGGTGGAGGTGGATGTGCGGGTCATTGCCGCCTGTAATGCCAATCTGCCTGACTATGTGGCCGCCGGGAAATTCCGCAAGGATCTGTACTACCGCCTCAACACCTTTCCCATCCATATCCCGCCCCTGCGGGAGCGGCCAGTGGATATTCCAGCTCTGGCCCAGGCCATTCTGGAGGATTTTTCCCATAAGCTTCGCCGGCCCTTTACGCTGACAGAAGACGCGGTGACCTGCCTGCAAGCCCACGACTGGCCGGGCAATGTGCGGGAGCTGCGCAATGTGCTGGAGTTTTCCGCCTACCTGACCCCCTCCGGTATCATCAACCGGGAGGCCCTCCCCAGCGATCTGGTCCAGCAGCGGGAGGATGTGGGCCTGACCCTGGCCCAGCGCACCCGGGCCTTTGAAAAACGGGTGATCCTCAATATGCTGGAGCGGAACGGTACCTCGCTGGAGGGGAAAAAACGGACTGCCGCCCAGCTTGGGATCTCTCTGGCCAGCCTTTATAATAAGCTGAACGGGTAGTTTATTTTTCAATTCTAAAATACTGGAAAGTGATTCTAATATTTTAGAATATCCTGTGGTTTCATAGGCTGTAGGCCGAAAATCCAGAAGAAAGGACTGGAGAATTCTAAAATATTAGAAATCAGAGCGGGCGTTGCGGCAGAGCGGAAACGAGAAAAAGCGCCGGATTGCAAGGGAAAGAGCCGATCCTGACGGACTTTTATAAAATTGGCACGGGCCTTGCTCTTAATTTGGGCAGCGGCAGCTGGAAGAGGGGCTGCCGGAAAGATAAGAGGAGGTATCGTCTATGTCACCCTTAGCAATCCTGGGGTTCCTGACGGTCGTGGTCATGCTGGTGCTGATTATGACCAAGAAGGCATCCCCGCTGGTGGCCCTCATCGTGGTTCCTGTGGTCACCGGCATCATTTCCTGTTTCTTCATCTCGGTCGTACCGGAGGGCGCCCCGGAGGGTACCCAGGGAGTGGTGGACTTTCTGGCCAACTTCAAGTCCCTAGGAGGTATGATTACCGGCGCCAAGGGCATTGGCTCTGTGGCCGCTACCGGCGTCATGTTTATTTTCTCCATCCTGTTTTTCGGTATCCTCACCGATGCCGGTACCTTCCGGCCCATCATCAAAGGTATCCTGAATCTGGTGGGCACAGATCCCATCAAGATCGGTATCGGCACCGCCGTGTTGGCCGCGGTGGTCCACCTGGACGGCTCCGGCGCGGTCACCTTCCTGATCTGTGTGCCTGCTCTGCTGCCTCTGTATGACGCGCTTGGGATGCGGCGGAGTACGCTTGCCACCATTGTGGCGCTGTCTGCCGGTACCATGAACATTCTGCCCTGGGGCGGCCCCACCATCCGGGCGCACACCGCCCTGGCCGCTATGGAGGGGACGGAGGCCAACGTTACAGAGTTCTTTATGCCGGTTCTTCCCGCTGTGCTGGTTGGTATGGTTTGTGTGTTGGTCATTGCCGCATTTTTGGGCAGCCTGGAGAAAAAGCGCATTGGCTCTGTGGCGCTCCAGGCCGTGGGCCATACGGAGCAGGAGCTGACCGAGGAGCAGAAGGCCCTGCTGCGGCCCCATCTGTTCTGGGTCAATATTATCCTCATCGTTGCCGCCATTGTTTCCCTGCTCATCTCCGGCTTTGCCCCCGCTGTGGTGTTCATGGTGTTCTATGTGCTGGCTACCGTCATCAACTACCCCAAGGTGAAGGACTCCAAGGCCCGGGTGGACGCCCACGCCAAGGAGGCGCTGATGATGTGCTCTGTGCTCTTCGCCGCCGGCTGCTTTACCGGCATTATGCAGGGTACCGGCATGATTTCCGAAATGTCCAGCGCGCTGGTGTCCATCATCCCCAACTCTCTGGGTAAGTTCTTCCCTGTGATCGTGGGTATCATCGGTATGCCTGCCTCTCTGCTCTTTGACCCGGACTCCTTCTATTATGGCGTGCTCCCTGTGCTGGCCCAGACCGCCGAGGGCTTTGGCGTGGTGGGCGCCGATGTGGGCCGGGCTGCTATTTTGGGCCAGATGACCGTAGGTTTCCCCATCTCCCCCCTCACCGCCTCCACCTTCCTGCTGGTGGGCCTGGCCGGTGTGGACTTTGGCGAGCACCAGAAAAAGACCATTCCGCTGGCCTGGCTGGTGTCCATCGTTATGGTGGTCGTGGCCGTCATCATCGGCGGTATCGCTCTTTGAGATTGACCAGTTTTTAATCTGTTTCATCATTGGAAAGGAAGCTATGCCATGAAAACCATCCGTATTGGCAGCGGAGCCGGTTATGCCGGTGACCGCCTGGAGCCCTCCCTGGAGCTCATCAAAAAAGGCAACCTGGATTACATCAGCTATGAGTGCCTGGCCGAGCGCACCATCGCCATCGGCCAGCAGGCCAAGCTGAAGGACCCCACCAAGGGGTATAACGGCTTGCTGGAGCACCGCATGGAGAAGGCCCTCCCCCTGTGTTGGGAGCACAAGGTGAAGCTCATTACCAACATGGGTTCGGCCAACCCCCAGGCCGCCGCACAGAAGTGCGTGGAGATCGCCCGCAAGCACGGCCTGAAGGGTATGAAGATTGCCTGCGTTACCGGCGACGATCTGCTGCCCGTCATCGACAAGTACATGGACACCGAAGTGTGGGAAAACCACAAGCCGCTGAAGGAGCTGGGGGGTGAGATCGTCTCGGCCAACGCCTACATGGGGGTGGAGGGTATCCTGAAGGCCCTGGACATGGGGGCCGATGTGGTTATCACCGGCCGTGTGGCCGACCCCGCCATCTTTATGGCCCCCATGATCCACGAATTTGGCTGGTCCATGGACGACTGGGACAAGCTGGGCAAGGGGACCATCATGGGCCACCTGCTGGAGTGCGGCGGCCAGGTTACCGGCGGCTATTTTGCCGAGCCGGGCAAGAAAGATGTGCCCGGTGTGGGCCATCTGGGTTTCCCCATCATTGAGGTGTCTGAGGATGGATCCTTCTTTGTCACCAAGGTGCCTGAGGCCGGCGGTATGGTCACTGTGGAGACCTGCTCCGAGCAGATCTGCTATGAGATTCATGACCCTGAGAACTACCTGACCCCCGATGTGGTGGCCGACTGCAAGCAGATTAAGTTCACCGAGATCGGCAAGGACATGGTGAAGGTGGAGGGCATCACCGGCAAGCCCCGCACCGAGACCTTCAAGTGCTCCATCGGCTACAAGGACTGCTTCATCGGAGACGGTGAGATCAGCTACGGCGGCCCAGGCTGTGTGGCCCGGGGCAAGCTGGCCCTGGATATCCTGAAGGAGCGGCTGGAGCTGGTGGCCCCCAACGTGTTTGAGGAGCTGAAGTTTGACCTCATTGGCTGCAACAGCCTGTACTGGAACCCGGATTACAAGTATCATGAAGAGCCCAGCGAGGTGCGGGTCCGGGTGGCCGGCCGGGCCAAGACCAAGGCGGAGGCCGACCTCATCGGCAATGAGGTAGAGGCTCTGTATACAAACGGTCCCGCCGGCGGCTGCGGCGCGGTGAAGCGCACCCGGGATATCGTCTCTGTGGCCTCCATTCTGGTGAGCCGCTACGACGTCAAGCCCGAGGCCGAGATCTTTGAAGTCTGATTTTGGGACAGAAAGGAAGCGTCTGTTATGAAACTCTGGGATATCGCCCACTCCCGCACCGGCGACAAGGGCAACATCTCCAACATCTCCCTCATTGCCTATGACCCCAAGGACTATGAAATGCTTAAGGAAAAGGTGACTCCCGAGCGGGTCAAGGAACATTTTAAAGGTATGGTCAAGGGCGAGGTGGTCCGCTATGAACTGCCCAACATCCATGCCCTCAACTTTGTGATGTATGCCGCCCTGGGCGGCGGCGTCACCCGCTCCCTGTCTGTGGATATGCACGGAAAGGGCCTGTCCTCCTATCTGCTGGACATGGAAATCTGAGTGTTTCCCCTCTTCTCTCACATAGATACACAAAAAAGCGCGAAGGCCCTGTGGAACCAAATCCGCAGGGTCTTCGCGCCTGTTCCGGCGGGTAAGCGGGGATGCTCCAGCCGGAGGAATCAATAGCCGGGGTTCTCGTTTTTCACAAAGGTTTTGGCTTTCTCTTCGCCCCGGAGGACCCGCAGGCCGCCCAGCGCCAGAGAGCGCATTTCGTCCTCACCGGCATAGACCACAACGGGGGCGATGAAGGAGACTCGCTTCTCAATCTCACTGGTCACATACTTGGAATAGGCGATGCCGCCGGTGAGCAGGATGGCGTCCACCTTGCCGCACACGCCGGGGGCCACCTTGCCGATGTTCTTGGCAATGTTGAGGATCATGGCGTCGTACACCAGCTTGGCGTGCTCGTCACCGTTCTGGATCATCTGCTCTACTTCGCGGCTGTCGGTGGTGCCCAGGTGGGCCAGCAGGCCGCCCTTGCTCTTCACCAGCTTCATCATGCTCTTGTAGTCGTACTCACCGGTGAAGCACATCTTGATGACGTCGAACATGGGCAGGCCGCCGGCCCGCTCGGGTGAGAAGGGGCCCTCCTCATCGTTGATGAAGTCCTCCACCTTGCCATTGTGGTGCAGGTTGACCGAGATGCCGCCGCCCAGATGGGCCACGATGACGGTGATATCCTCATAGGCCTTGCCGTTTTCCCGGGCGTAGCGCATGGCGGCGGCCCGGGTATTCAGGTTATGGCCCATGCCCTTGCGGCGGAGCAGGGGCAGGCCGGTGAGCTTGTTGATGGGCAGCAACTCGTCCACGGTGACGCCGTCGTAGATGTAGGCGGGGATATTCAGCTGGAGGCTGATGGAGCGGGCAATCATGGCGCCCACGTTGGAGGCGTGCTCGTTCTGGGGCTTGTTCTTCAGCTGCCACACCATGTCGTCGTTGACCTCGTAGGCCCCTGCCTCGATGGGGGTGAGCAGGCCGCCCCGGGAGACGATGGCGGTGAGGGACTCCAGGGGGATGTCATGGCGCTTCAGGCAGTCCAGCACTAGGTCCCGGCGGAACTCGTACTGGTCGGCCACACAGTCAAAGGGGGCCAGCTCCTCGGCGGAGTGGGTGATGGACTCCACGAACAGAGGCTCTTCACCGTCAAAGACGGCCAGCTTGGTGGAGGTGGAGCCGGGGTTGAGGATCAAAAGGCGTTCCATAGATGGTACCTCCTTACTGTTTCTGCGCGGCGGCGGCAGAGATGACAATGGACAGATATTTCTCCTCGGCGGAGGAGCCCCGGCTGGTCATGACGATGGGGCACTGAGCGCCCACAATGAAGCCGGCCATTTTGGCCCCGCAGGTGACAGCCAGCATCTTGCCCATAATGTTGCCGGCGTGGATGTTGGGGGCAACCAGCACGTCGCAGTCCCCGGCGCAGGGGCTGACAAAGCCCTTGAAGTCGGCGATCTCCTTGCTGACGGCACAGTCATAGGAGATGGGGCCCTCTACCACGCAGCCGGTGATCTCGCCCTTCTGGTTCATCTGTTTCAGAGCGTCGCCCTCCACGGTCTCAGGCATCTTGGGATTGAGCTTCTCCACACAGGCCAGCACGCCCACCTTGGGATTGTCGTAGCCCATGGCCCGCAGAGCGCCTACAGTGTTTTCAATAATGGCCTTTTTCTGCTCCAGGGTAGGGTAGGTGACCATGCCGCCGTCCACGGGCAGCAGCAGCTTATGGTAGGTGGGCACCTCAAAGGCGGTGAAGTGGCTCATGACGCCCCCCTTGCCCAGGCCGTGCTCCTTGTTGACCACGGCCTTCAGCAGCACGGCGGTGTCCAGCCGGCCCTTCATCAAAAAGTCGGCCTTGCCCTCCTTCACCAGAGCCACCGCCTTGCGGGCGGCCTCGGCCAGATCGGGCTCGTCGTAGATATCCTCGGCGGGGACGCTCTCGCCCAGCTCCGCCAGCACCTGGTCAATGATGGCCTTGTCGCCCACCAGAACGGGGGAGACGATGCCCTCGGCCCGGGCCCGGAGTACGGCCTGGAGGGTGTGCTCATCGCCGGCGGCGGCCACCGCCATGCGGGCCCGGTTGGGCTTGCCCTTCACATGGGCGATGAGTTCATCAAAGTTGTGGAATACCATAAGGAAGATCTCCTTTCCGGATTGAGTCTGTAATGGGCGGGGAAAAGCCCTGTTTATGGAACGCGGGCGCACAGAAGGCCGTGCGCCCGCGTCGGCAGGTCTTTATTTCTGGGCGCGGCCCAGCTCCAGGCCCTTCTCGAAGGCCTGCTTGTTCAGGGGAAGCAGCTTGGGCTTGGAGGCCAGCTTGTGCTCGATGGTGTTCCATACGATATCGGGCTGGATGACCTCGGTATAACCCACATAGACGCCCAGCATGATGACGTTAAGCACCTTGGCGTTGCCCATCTCCAGGGCCAGCTCGGTGACGGGGGCCTTCACCAGCTTCACGTCGACCCGGCCGATGTCGTCGGAGACGATGGAGCTGTTGATGAACAGAGTGCCGCCGCTCTTCAGGGTGCCGATGAACTTAGCCAGAGAGGGGCCGTTCATGACGATCAGGTCGTCCATCACATCGCCCAGAGGGGCGCCGATGGCCTCATCGGAGATGACCACAAAGCAGTTGGCGGTTCCGCCCCGCTGCTCGGCGCCGTAGGAGGGAAAGAAGGTGACGTTCTTATCGGTGGAATTGCAGGTGGCGTCGGCCAGGAACTTGCCCAGCGTCATCACGCCCTGGCCGCCGAAACCGGCCACACACAGATTGGTTTCCATAGTTGCGTACCTCCTTTACCGATCCCGGATGACGCCCAGGGGGAACTCGGGCAGCATCTTCTCTTCGATGTAGTCCAGGGACTTCATGGGGTCCAGGCCCCAGTTGGTGGGGCAGCTGGTGACGATCTCCACCATGGAGAAGCCCTTGCCGTCCAGCTGATTCTGGAAGGCCTTGTGGATGGCCTGCTTGGTCTTGTTCACGTTGGCGGGATTGTTGCAGCTGGTGCGCACCAGATAGGCAGGAGCGGTCAGCTGGTTGAGGATCTCGCACATGTGCATGGGATAGCCGTGCTCCTTGGGGTCCCGGCCCTTGGGGGCGGTGGTGGCCTTCATGCCCACCAGGGTGGTGGGGGCCATCTGACCGCCGGTCATACCGTAAATGCCGTTATTGATAAAGATAACGGTGATGTTCTCGCCCCGGTTGGCAGCGGAAATGGACTCGGCCAGGCCGATGGAGGCAAAGTCGCCGTCGCCCTGATAGGTGAATACCAGGGAGTCGGGGCTGGTGCGCTTCATGCCGGTGGCCACGGCGCAGGCCCGGCCGTGGGGGGCGGTGGTGTTGTCGTAGGCGATGTAGTCCATGTGCAGGCCGCAGCAGCCGATGCCCAGCACACAGGCGGCCTTGTCCACCAGGTCCATCTCCTCCAGAACCTCGCCGATGAGCTTGATAACGGTGGAGTGCATACAGCCGGGGCAGAAGCCGGAGACCTTATCTTCCTGGATGGTTTTCGTTCTTCCGTAGATCTTTTCCATCTTACTTCCCCTCCATGATCTTCTTGGCCGCGGCAATGACTTTGTCGCGGCTCATAATGTTGCCGCCGGAGCACAGACAGGTCTCAATGGGGCAGCGGTCCTTCACACCCACAGCCACGTCGGTGACGAACTGGGCGGGGATGGACATCTCCACATCCAGCACGGCTTTGCACTTGTTGTAGTCGATGTGGTCATAGGACTCATAGGGGAAGGGGTGCACGGTGATGGGCCGGATCAGACCGGCCTTGATGCCCTGGGCCCGGAGCAGGTCCACGGCGGACTTGCAGATGCGGGCAGAGATACCGTAGGCGGTGAGCACGATCTCGGCGTCGGCCACCTGGTACTCCTCCACCTGCACATCCTTCTTCCAGGACTCATACAGGGCGGCGGCGTCCTCGTTGGCCTCCTGCATTTTGAGGGTGGACCACTGACCGGGCTGGATCCAGGACCGGTTGGCATAGTCCAGCTGGTGGCCGACACAGGCCCAGCCCTGCTTGGAGGCCTTGATGGCGGCCACTTCCTCATCGCTCTTCATCTCAGGCAGGACAACGGGCTCCATCATGGTACCGATGACGCCGTCGGCCAGGATGAGGACGGGGTTACGGTCCCGGTCGGCGTAGTCAAAGGCCTTATAGGTCATGTCCACGGCCTCCTGAACGGTGGAGGGAGCAAAAACCAGCATCTGGAAGCCTCCGTTGCCGGAGGCCTTGGTGGCCTGGAAGTAGTCCATCTGGGCGGGCTGGATGGAGCCCACGCCGGGGCCGCCCCGGGAGATGTTGGCGTACACCATGGGGATGCGGGCGGCGGCGCAGTAGGAAATGCCCTCGCTCTTCAGGGCGATGCCGGGGGAGGAGGAGGAGGTCATGGACCGGGTACCGGCGGAAGCGGCGCCGTACACCATGTTCACAGAAGCCACCTCAGACTCGCCCTGGACGAATACGCCGCCCACCTCGGGCAGACGGCGGGAAAAATACTCGGGAATCTCATTCTGCGGGGTGATGGGGTAACCGGCAAAGAACCGGCACCCGGCCCGCACGGCCGCCTCGGCAATGGCCTCGCAGCCCTTCATAAATACTCTTGCCATTTTCCTTACCTCCCCTTACTTGAAAACCTCAATGGCGCCGTCGGGACACATCCGGCCGCAGATGGCGCAGCCGATGCAGTCGTCCGGGTGGACGGGCACCACATATTCGTAGCCTTTGGAATTGACCTTGTCACCGATGGCCAATACCTGCTTGGGGCAGAACTTGATGCAGTAGCCGCAGCTCTTGCACCGCTCCGCCACGATTTGGACCTTTGCCATACCGACATCTCCTTTTTATATATCTTGCATCTTGCAAACTTTGGGGCGCAAGCAAATGCCTGTTTAAATGCCCTCCTGCTCCGGACTGGCCCATGGATAGGTCAGATAGAGCCGGATGGGAAGTACTGGGCAGGGCAGGCCATCCGGCAGACCAAGGCACAGCTCCTTCCGAACCGTGAGGAAATCCACCGGCTTATAGGGCCCTACCATATCCACCAGCTGTTGGGCGCCAATGGCTACTTCGGCGGTGGTGGTTTCCGGTCCCAGGTTGGGGTTGCCGATGAGCCGCAGCCGGGCCAGCTCCACATGGGACACCCCTAATGTCTCACCCAACACCTTGTCGATGTGCTCCAGGGTGGCCGACCAGGGACGGAAGGGATTGATGACATAATAAATGGTGGTACCATCCCGGTTGAGCAGGGGGGCATATCCGCCGATGGACCGGGCGCCGATGTAGTCGCCCCCCACGTCCAGCACGGTGTAGCAGCCCTGGTCGTTGAGCAGCCGCCGCACGCCGCCGGTGAGGGTGGGGGCGTCCATGAACTGCTCTTCATAGTGGACCTCCACGCCAAGGTCTTCAAGCATGGACCGCTGGTCCCGGGAGCGGAACAGGGGCTTGGTCATGTCCAGATCGAAGAAGTGGACCGGCTTGTCCCCGGTTTCTGCCAAGGCTTGGGCCACGTTGAGGGCGATTTCGCTTTTTCCGCCCCCCGCCTCGCCCAGAAATACGAAGTTGGTGCTGGAGTCAAGGGGGAGCAGATCCCGGATGGAATATTGCGCAGCCATGGGTGCCGCCTCCTGTCAAACAAGATATATCTTATATCTTGCAAAATTTATGAGTTAAGGATAGCACACTTTTTGCAAATTGCAAGAGGGGAACAGCGGGTTTGGGAGAAATGTCAAAACAGGTCAGTACAATTTGGAGAAAATGCCGGTAAGGCTTGTCAGCAGGCCAAAGCACTGGTATACTATCTTGCAAGAAATGAGATCTTAGGAGGCGCGGCTATGGCGGCGATCAAAAAGCGTTCCCTGGTGGATCAGGTTTATGAGGCACTACGCGGCGATATTATCATGCTGCGCCGCCCGTTGGGCAGCAAGCTCAATGTCAGTGAGCTTCAGGAGGAGCTGGGGGTGAGCTGTACCCCCATCCGGGAGGCCATCAACCGGTTACAGCAGGAGGGGCTGGTGGTCTATGAGAATAATGTAGGGGCCCATATCCTGGATTTGGACCGGCATGACATTATTGAAATTGAGCAGCTGGCCATGACCCTTCACTGCGCGGCCATCCGGCTGGCCATGGAGCACGGGGACAAGGGTGCAATGGTGATGGAGCTGGAGAAGCATCTGGAGGAATACCGGCGGGCCAAAAATGTCCAAAGCGAGGTGACGGCGGTCAACCGCTTTGTGGGGGTGTTTTACGCCCACTGCGGCAACCGGCGGCTGGACGCCAGCATGATCTCCATCCAGGGCCAGCAGCTCTTGCTGCGGTACATCTACGCCAACTGCCTGGAAGAGCGGGGGAGCCACGCCGAGGATTTCGCCGCTATGCTGGAGGCGGCCAAGGCAGGGGAGGGGGAGAGGGTGTGTGCCCTGCTCCAGGCCAATACCGACCGGCAGATCCCGGTGCTGATGGAGTATGTGCTGCGGGAAAAGGCTGCCCGGTCATAAGAATCAGAATTTTGGAAACACAGAGAACAAAAAAGAGGCTGGTGAGCGGTTGGACATTCCATCTAATTGCTTTACCAGCCTCTTTTTGAGGAGATGGCAAGGAGATTGCCCACAGAACCGGAGCCAGTCTGGCGGTTTTTTGTCCATTGTGACCTGTTGACGGGAGGAAACAGGGATGCTAGACTATTTGTATACAAATAATTTGAAATACAATAGTTTTATGCTGTGGAGGGTTTGTCGTGAGCAAGACAGAATTGGTAAAAAGATATCTCTTTTTCGTGGTGGGCTTGTTTGTCAACTCTATGGGGATCGCGCTGATTACCCGAGCCAACTTGGGTACGTCCCCCATTTCCAGTACGCCCTATGTGCTGAGTCTGTGGCATCCGGCCCTGTCCCTGGGGATGTTTACGCTCTTTTTCAGCCTGTTTCTCATTGTGCTTCAGCTGATCGTGCTGGGTAGACGCTTCCCCAAGCATTTCTGGCTCCAGATTCCGGTTTCTTTCCTGCTGTCTGCCTTTATTGACTTGTCTATGTCCATCTTCTTTTTCGTGGATCCCCAATTCTACCCCCTCCAGATCCTCTCTCTGCTGATCGGCTGTCTGGTGCTGGGCTTTGGCGTGTTCATGGAGGTGGCGGCCAATGTGGTGATGCTCCCTGGCGAGTGTACCGTCAAGGCCATCACCATGCGCTGGCACACCGATTTCGGCAAGACCAAGATCTGCGTGGATGTGACCATGGTGGTGGTGGCCGCTGTTTTGGGCTTTGTCCTGTGCGGCACCCTCACCGGCATCCGGGAGGGATCTGTGATCTCCGCCCTGCTGGTGGGGCTCATCGCCCGCACAGTGGGCAAGCTCATCGGAGAGCCCATCCAGCGGCTGCTGTCTGACAAGAAGGTGCCCAGCGCCTGCGTCTGATTCAAAAAAGTGCATATAAAAAGGCGTGGCCAGTCTCAATCGAGACTGGCCACGCCTTTTTGCGTCAATTTTGGCTGATGGCACGGACGATTTCCAGCAGGTGGGGCAGGCAGGGATTGGCGTTTTCTTCCCGCCACATCAGGCGGACGTTGGCAAAGGGAACCCCCAGCAGGGGGATGAAAGCCACCTTGCCCTGAGAGAGACAGGCCATGTCGTCGCTGAGGGTGGAGATACCAATGCCGCAAGACACCAGAGTGAGAAGTACAGGGACGTGGGTGGCTTCGGCCACCACCTGGGGAGCAAAACCGGCGTCGGCGGCGGTTTTCCAGATGAAGTCATGACCGGGGATGGAGGCGGTGCGGGCCATGACCACAAAGGGTTCGTTCCGTACCTCTTCCATCTGGATGCTGCCACGGGTGGCCAGGGGGTGATCTATGGCGGTAATGATGCACTGATGGTTTTTGTGCAGCAGGATGGAGGGGGCCTCCAGGCCGGTGGGGGCGGGCATGTAGTTGAGGATGGCGTCCACCTCGCCCCGTTCCAGCGCCGTCAGCAGCTTGGAATGGCTGTAGCCCCGAATCACCAGGGAGACCTGGGGATAGGCGGCCCGGAAGCGCTGGAAGAGTACGGAGAGCTTGGGCTCAAAGGTGTCCCGCATGATGCCCAAAGCCACAGAGCCCCGATAGCCCTCCTGAGCCAGCCGGGCGGCCACCACACTGCCCCGGTACTCGTCCAGGATTTTGGGACACTCCTTGAAAAAGGCGGCGCCAGCCGGTGTCAGCGCCACACTGCGGGAGTTGCGGTAAAAGAGCTGGACCTCCAGCTCCTTCTCCAGAGCGGAGACCAGGCGGCTCAGGGCTGGCTGGGCCATAAACAGATCATCCGCCGCTTGGGTAAAGTTTAGCCGTTGGGCCAGTACCATAAAGCACTCCAACTGATTCAGCGTCACCAGAGATTCCCCCGTTTCCAATTGATTTATAGAGTATATCAAACTTGGGTATGGTTTGTCACCGGTGATTTTATGCAATCCACGCATGGCTGTTATGCTCGGCGTAAAGGGAAATTCGTGATAGCCCACAGGAAAGTTAGGAGCTTTTTACAGAATTTGTCCAATTTAACGGCCTTCATTTTCCGGTATCAGGAAAATGAAGGAGAAAAATACTTTACCTAGTCTCAAATTGCATACCTGCGATTCATATACGGTATTTCACAGAAACGCGAAGAAACGGTAAGATGCATACGAAAACAAGGTGATCGGATTGGTGTATGCGGGCAGTTTTCACAAGGCCAGCTGAAACCTCGCCGTTATACCCCACCAGAAAAAGGAGGAGCCGAAATGTCTGTAGAATACCGTCCCATGCGCAGCGTCATTTACGTGGATTGCGTGCGGGAAGAGTACCGGCACAGATTGCAGCGCTGGCTGTATGCCGTCCATGTGCCGGACAGCATTGGAAAATTTACCCCTTACTGCACCAAATACGCCTTTTACAATGCCCTGCCCACCCCGCCGGAGGGGGAGCGGTTCGGCACCCGGCGGATGCAGATGACCGAGCATTACTGGATGGTCAACGAGATGGTGCCCGAGATGAGCGTCAATTCCTTTACCGAGCGGATGCCGGTGGAGGTGCTGCGCTGGCAGGGCATGATCCCCGACGACGGGGCCGACCTGTCCCATGAAGCAAACATGGACGGCGATTCCCACCGCGCTTCCGGCGGCGACAACGGCTGCCCGCCCTTCGTCTTTGCCCATGTGCCTATGAATTGGGAAGAGGACTACAAGGGCAAGGGCCGCACCATTGACGACGGACCCAACTACCGCTGGCAGTTCGTGCTGCGGTGGCCCTGTGAGAAGACCGGCGAGAAGTGGTTCCAGGAGGTCTTTGTACCCTATTTCCAGAACCGGCCCGAGGTCACCCGCTTTTTGTCCAGCAAGATCTACCACGATGTGGTGGGCTGCCAGTTCCACCGGCTGGTAGAGCTGTGGTTCGATGGTCCCGAAGAGTGGTATCAGGCTGCCGTGGAGGGTACCAAGGTTCTGGAGAAGCCCGACTGGGCCCAGCAGGAGCAGTTCCCCTTCCTGAAGTCCAATTACAACATCGTTGGTATGTTCCTCTCCGACATGGCCGCCAGCGATAACCTGACCCAGTATCGGGGTTACATCACCATGCGCTAAAACCAATTTACATAACAGTTCAGAAAGGTTGGATCACGAATGAAAGTTTTAGGTCTGTCCGCCGGTACCCTCAATGGCGCCAACGACTCTCTGTGTAAAGAGGCTCTGATGGCCGCTCAGGAGATGGGCGCCGAGATCGAGTTTGTCAATGTCCATCAGCTGAACATCAAGCACTGCACCGGCTGCAAGGCCTGCGTGGCCAGCCTGTTCTCCGGCCGGGGCAACGGCTGTGTCATCAAGGACGATCTGCAGTGGCTGATCGACAAGATGTTTGATGCCGACGGTATCATTTGGGCCGCCCCCATCTTTGAGAAGTGTGCCCCCGGTATCTTCCACACCATTATGGACCGCTTTGGCCCCCGCATGGACCGGGGCAACCTGATGATCGCCAATAAGATCGCCGAGGAGAAGGGCGGCAAGCCCATTGACCCCAAGTACCTGAAGGAGAAGGTGGTCACCTTCCTGGGCATCGGCGGTTCCGACTGGGCCACCCGCATCCAGTGTGACTTTGCCACCCACGCCCTCACCTGCAAGTGGACCATTATTGACAACCACTGCTTCCCCTGGTCCCTCAGCATCCTGATGAACGACGAGGCCATTGCCAAGGCTCACCAGATGGGTGCCGACCTGGCCGCCGCCGCAAAGAAGGTGGCTGACGGTACCTTCAAGCCCGGCCCCGGCGTGTTCAATGAGGACTATAAGGGCGCCGCCGGCGTGTGCCCCTACTGCCACAGCAACAACTTCTACCTCCAGGAGGACGGTACCGCCGTCTGCTGCCTGTGCGGTACCGAGGGCGTCATGAAGAACGTGGATGGCAAGTACGTCTTTGAGTTCGACGCCGAGAAGTGGCTGCCCCATGCCCATGACTCCATCTCCGGCAAATTCATCCACGGCGACGACATCCAGCGCAACGAGGCCGCTTCCCGTGAGATGATGCAGACCGAAGAGGCCAAGGCCCGCAAGGCCAAGTATAAGGACTTCATCCAGTCCTCCAAGCCCTGCTGATCCCGGTTATTCCGGCAAATCCGTTCCCTGTTGCATGGCGGCCAGGCCGCCAAAACCCGGCCTCTCCGGAGGGGGGAGGCCGGGCAAACAAAACACGATGGAGGGATTCCTCATGCTTCGCAAGGATCAGTTTGGTATTGTATTCAACACCATTTTTGCGATTGTGTTTGCTATCGTCCTGCCCCTGTATATCGATGGCAGCAATATGTACCGGGAGGCCGGTATGATTCTCTGGGGTCCTCTGCTCCAGCAAGTTAGCAAGGACTTTATTATAGGCTTTGCCGTCAGCTTCACGATCGGCACCTACATTGACCTGAAGGCTATGGGTGATAGTTTTGCCCGTCTGTGCGGCGTCAAGAATGAAAACGGCCTGCTGTTCCACATCCTGCGGGTGGCTTCCATCGCCTTTGTGATGGTCGTGCTGATGAGCCTCATTATGATGTTCATAACTATGGGCTACGTTCTTCCCGTGGGTACGTTCTTTATGGGCTGGCTGATGAACCTTCCCCTGACCTATGTGGTGGCTCTGGTGGTTGCCTTTGTGACCTTTGCCATTGGTATGCCCATTACCATAGCTCTGTGCCAGAAGCCCCCCAAGATGATGCCCCATCATTAACAAAAAGAGATCCAAGGCGCACCAATACCGGTGCGCCCGGATCTGTTTCAGAATAAAAAAAGGAGGTTCCTTATGTCTGTTCCTTTTTACGCCAAGAGCCCCAATAATCAGGGCTATATCAAGAACATGGAGGTCGTGGGCTTTTCCGACCTGAACGGCATCAACGCCTTCCAGATGGCCCTCTATAAGACTGACGACGGAAAGTACTACATGTATTGCGGATCCTTCAAGGGTAACGGCGTCAACATCGTGGATGTGACCGAT
Source organism: uncultured Flavonifractor sp. (assembly GCF_944385615.1). Lineage (GTDB taxonomy): Bacteria > Bacillota > Clostridia > Oscillospirales > Oscillospiraceae > Flavonifractor. The sequence continues at coordinate 19,886 of NZ_CALWXV010000008.1, forward strand.
CCGGCCAATCCTCAGGTGGTGGGCATCGTCTACGTCAGCGACCCCAACATTTATTTCGCTCAGTCCACCCCCAAGGTCCAGGTGGCCGACGGCCTGCTCATCGTGGCCCTGGGCGGCGGCGTGCCCTTCCTTCACGGCATCAAGCCCGGCGATCCCGCCCTGGGCGGCCTGCAGATCTATGATCTGAAGAAAGATCCCCTCCACCCCGAGCTGCTCTCCCACTGGGATACCTGCGTGCCCAACGGTATGGGCGTCCACCGCTTTGCCTATAACGGCGGCAAGTATGTGTACATGCCCGCCGAGTGTCCCGGTTTCGTTGGCTTCATCGTCCGCATCCTGGACATCTCCGATCCCCGCAACCCCGTGGAGGCTGGCCGGTGGTGGCTGCCCAAGCAGTTCAAGGATGGCATGGTGGAGGGTACCTACGCCGTGGGCCATGACGCCGAGAAGTTCTGGGGCATGTGCCACGCCTGCAACATCTGCCCCGACCATCCCGACGAGCTGTACATGGGCTACTTCGGCGGCGGCGGTATCATCCTGAACATCTCCGACCCCACCCGGCCCAAGCTGATCTCTCAGCTGATGGTGCAGCCTCCCTTTGCCGGCAAGTTCGACGGCGCTCAGTGCCACACCTATATGCGCCTCACCGGCCGGAACTTTGCCGTGCTCACCAACGAGGGCGAGCGCTTCCCCTTCTTTACCAAGGACAAGATCCTCAACGGTGTGCATAAGGGTGCCCAGCCCATGAACAACCTGCATATGATCGACGTGTCCGATCCCGCCGATCCCACTCTGGTGGCCGAGTTTCCCTACCCCGAGGTGCCCGAGAACTTCCCCTACCCCAACTTCAACGACTGCGGCATCGGCGCGCCCGGCCCCTTCGGCCCCCACAACATCCATGAGCCCATGGGCAAGAGCTGGCTGCAGGACGACCCCAACAAGGTGTATTGCTGCTACTTCCACGCCGGTATGCGGGTGTTTGACGTGTCCGACCCCTACTACATCAAGGAGCTGGCCTATTTCATCCCGCCCAACCCGGAGAAGTTGCTCTTTGACGTGCCCGTGCCCGGCCCCATGATCGCCACCACGGAGGACTGTGTGGTGGACGACCGCGGCTATATCTATATGGATACCTGGCACGATGGTATGTATATCCTGCGCCTGAAGGACGGCATCTGAACCCATCTGCCAACAAGAAAGCCGTATCACGGAAGCTGTGCTCTGTGATACGGCTTTTACTTGTGTGGACGGCTATGCCATAGGAAGCTCAGACGGTTTGACTACCACCGGCAGACGGTGGCCCAGCCGGGAGAGCAGCTCATTGGCAATGGTGCCGCACTGAACGGCTACCTCTTCGGCGGACAGGCGGTTCTTGCCGTCCTGTCCAATCAAAGTCACTCGGTCTCCGGGGGAAACCTGATCCAAAGCAGTCACATCAACCAGCAGCTGGTCCATGCACATCCGTCCCACCATGGGGCAGAACTGCCCCCGAATCAGAACCTGGCCTCCTGACTGGGACAGGGACCGGGGCAGACCGTCGGCATAGCCGATGGTGACCACGGCCAGCGTGGTGTCCCGCTGCGCACGGAAAGCCAGCCCGTAGACAGCCGCAGCCGATCAGGGGAGCGCCGGTCAGCTCCAGCAGCCCCTGTACCGTGCCGTCCTCCCCGTTTTTTCCATGGAGGATGGGAAAAGCGGCGTCAAAGGCCAGCCTTCGGTTGGAGCCGTCCAACAGCAGCAGCTGGGGACAGCCAAAGTCCAGGGACAGGGTACAGGGGACGCCGCCGGCCTGATGCCAGGTGTCGTCCTCCAGCCGGGCCAGGGGACCGCTATAGTACAGCCAACTGCCCTCCCGGGTGATGCCCACCGTCAAAGGCTGGAAACGAGCCCGGTCCAGATGGGATAATACCCCGTGGGCTGATTGCAGAGAGACGCCGTATTCCGTGGAGCGGCCGCCAAAGAGCACCAAAATCGTTTTCATCACCAAAACCTCCCAAAGGCAAAGCGCCTTGTCTTGATACCAATATGGTAGCAGAACCGGAAGCTCGGTGTTTTTCCTTTCTCTTTCACAGTTGCGTCAAAAATCTGTGGAAAACCTTGCAATTTTCTGAAGGATACCTGCCTTGGAGGCTGGTAATATGTCTGGAACAGGGGCGCGGCAGCGGCTGGAAGTTTCCGTTTCCGCTCTTGTATTTCTGAAATAGCCAGTATATAATACTTTATATTAGGCTTTGCTGGAATATAGCTAGCAGGCCTTACCATCTGCCTGTTACCAGGCGGAGTGATTGCTGAATTTGTGAAGGAGGGAGCACAGCCATGAAATTGCTCCAGCTTTTGGAACAAGATTGTACCATGACGCCGGAACAGCTGGCCTCTATGGCGGATATGTCCGTGGAGGAGGTCAAGGCTGCCATCAAGCGCTATGAAGAGGAAAAAATCATTCTGGGCTATAAGGCCATTGTGGACTGGGACCGCACCGACCGGGAGGCGGTCACCGCCCTGATCGAGGTCAAGGTGACCCCCCAGCGGGGCGACGGCTTTGACCGGGTGGCCGAGCGGATCTACCAGTATGACGAGGTGGAGAGCGTCTATCTGATGAGCGGTGCCTATGACCTGACCGTCATCATCTCCGGCCGGACCCTGAAGGAAGTGGCTCAGTTCGTGGGGGAGCGCCTGTCCACCCTGGAGGATGTGACCGGGACCGCCACCCATTTTATCCTGCATAAATATAAAGAAAAGCACCTGATCTTTGAAAAGCAGGAGAAGCAGCCGAAGGAGTGGATTTTCTCATGAATTACGACGAGATATTATGTAAGCGCATTCAGGATATCAAGCCTTCCGGTATCCGGCGCTTTTTTGATATTCTGGAGGAGATGAAGGACGCCATCTCTCTGGGCATCGGCGAGCCTGATTTTGTCACTCCCTGGCATATCCGGGACGCCGGTATTTACTCTTTGGAGAAGGGCTTTACCAAATACACCGGCAACGCCGGTATGGCGGAGCTGCGGCGGGAGATCGCCGCCTATCTGGCCCGCCGCTTTGACCTGCACTATGATTTTGCCCGCCAGATCATTGTCTCCGTAGGCGGCAGCGAGGCCATTGACCTGACTCTGCGCTGCCTGCTCAACCCCGGCGATGAGGTCATCGTACCGGTGCCTTCCTTTGTGTGCTACGGCCCCCTGGCCTCCATGGCGGGGGGAACTCCGGTCTATGTGGAGCTGAAGGCGGAAAACGAGTTCCGTCTCACCCCCGAGCAGCTGAAGGCCGCCATCACCCCCCGTACCAAGGTGCTGGTGCTGCCCTTCCCCTCCAACCCCACCGGCGGCATCATGGGCCGGGAGGACCTGGAGGCCATTGCTGAGGTGCTGCGGGATACCAACATCATGGTACTCTCCGATGAGATCTACGCCGAGCTGACCTACGGCCAGCACCATGTGTCCATGGCCAACCTGCCCGATATGTACGACCGCACCATCGTGGTCAACGGCTTCTCCAAGAGCCACGCTATGACCGGCTGGCGGATGGGCTATGTCTGCGGGCCTGCCCCCATCATCCAGCAGATGCTCAAGCTCCACCAGTTCGGCATCATGTCCGCCCCCACCGTCAGCCAGTACGCCGCTATTGAGGCCATGCGCAACGGCGACAAGGACATTGAGCACATGCGGGACGAGTACGACGGCCGCCGCCGCTACCTGGTGGAGGGCCTGCGCCGCATCGGTCTGCCCTGTTTTGAGCCCAGAGGGGCTTTTTACGTGTTCCCAGACATCCGGGGCACCGGCCTGACTTCCGATGAATTCTGTGAGCGATTCCTGATGGAGGAGAAGGTGGCGGTCATTGCCGGTTCCGCCTTCGGCCCCGGCGGCGAGGGCTTTGTCCGCTGCTGCTATGCCACCTCCATGAAGGACATTGCCGAGGCACTGACCCGTATGGACAACTTCCTGACCAACCTGAAGAAAAAGCAGGCCAGAGAGCAGGAAAGCTAAGGAGGAGAGGATATGTACATCACCTGTCTGGATATGGAGGGCGTTCTGGTCCCGGAGATCTGGATCGCCTTTTCCGAGGCCACCGGTATTCCAGAGCTGCGCCGTACCACCCGGGACGAGCCCGATTATAACAAGCTGATGCAGTTCCGCCTGGACATCCTGAAGGAGCACCATCTGGGCCTGAAGGAGATCCAGCAGACCATTGCCGGCATCGACCCGCTGCCGGGGGCCAAGGAGTTTCTGGATGAGCTGCGTACCTTCAGCCAGGTGATCATCCTCAGCGACACCTTTGAGCAGTTTGCCCAGCCCCTGATGAAAAAGCTGGACTGGCCCACCCTGTTCTGCAATACCCTGGAGGTGGCCCCCGACGGCACCATTACCGGGTTCCGGATGCGCTGCCCCCAGTCCAAACTGACTACGGTGAAGGCCCTCCAGTCCATTGGCTATGACACCATCGCCGCCGGGGACAGCTTCAACGATCTGGGGATGATCCAGGCCAGCAAAGCGGGCTTCCTGTTCAAGAGCACCGACCAGATCAAGGCCGATCATCCCGAAGTGCCTGCCTATGAGGAATTCGGTGACCTGCTGGCCGCCATCCGTAGAGCCATGAATTGAGCGAGACCCCAACTTCACTGGAAAAGAGTGAATGATATGCTGCAGCAATTTGACGGACTGGCCTTCCGGCCGGCCGATATCCTGCTGCCCCGGGACTGCGAATACCGCAAGTGGTCGGTGGTGGCCTGCGATCAGTATACTTCCCAGCCGGATTACTGGCAGCGGGTGGAGAACGAGGTGGGCGCCGCTCCGTCGGCCCTCCGCCTCATCCTGCCTGAAAGCTGCCTGGACGGCCCCAATGTGGAAACCGATATCATGGATGTGAACAATACCATGACCCGCTACCTGCGGGAGGAGCGGTTCAAGGTCCTGCCAAACGCTCTCATCTATGTGGAGCGGCGGCTGGACAATCTGAAGGTGCGCCGGGGCCTGGTGGGTATGGTGGACCTGGAGCAGTATGACTATGAGTCGGGCTCTACCACCTTGGTACGGGCCACCGAGGGGACGGTCATGTCCCGCATCCCGCCCCGGGTGGCGGTGCGTAAGAACGCCCCCCTGGAGCTGCCCCACATCATGCTGCTGGCCGACGATCCCCAGAAAACTGTGATTGAGCCCCTGGCCGCCCGCAAGGACCGGATGGAGCAGGTGTACGATTTCGACTTGATGGAGCAGGGGGGACATATTGCCGGCTGGAAGCTGGACGAGGAGAGCATGGCCCTGGTGGCCAACGCCCTTACCGGACTGGCTGACCCCGCCGCCTTCCGGGAAAAATATGGGGATGTGCCTCTGATGGCCTTTGTCGTGGGAGACGGCAACCACTCTCTGGCCACCGCCAAGGAGTGCTACGAGCGGCAGAAGCGCCTCACCCCCAAGGATCAGTGGGACAGCCTGCCCGCCCGCTTCGCCCTGTGCGAGCTGGTGAATCTCCACGATCCCGCCCTGGAATTTGAGGCCATCCACCGGGTGCTCTTTGGTGTGGAGCCGGAGGCTGTGGTGGATGCCCTGCTGGAGACTTTCCCCGGCGCCTTCCGGGGGGAGGGGGACGGCCACGTCCTCCGCTATGTCCACGCCGGGGGACAGGGAGCGGTTACCGTACCCCACCCCGCCACCCGAATGGAGGTAGCTACCCTTCAGCCCTTCTTGGACGCCTATACCAAGGCCAACGGCGGGCGCATCGACTACATCCACGGGGCCGATGTGGCCCGCGCTCTGGCGGCCCGGCCGGGCAACCTGGCCTTCCTGCTGCCCGCCATGGGGAAGGAACAGCTTTTCTCCACGGTGATCCATGACGGTACTCTCCCCCGTAAGACCTTCTCTATGGGAGAGGCTCACGACAAGCGCTTCTATCTGGAGGCGCGCAAGATCCGATAAGGAGGGGGCCTATGGGGGTTCTGGAGGTCAAGGCCTACGCCAAACTGAATCTTTCCCTGGATGTGCTGGGCAAGCGGCCCGATGGCTACCACGAGATGCGGATGGTCATGCAGACGGTGAGCCTCAGCGATACCCTGCGTCTGGAGACCGGCACCGGGGCGACTCTGCACATGGGGAGCAATTTGGGCTTTCTGCCCGCCAACGAGCACAATCTGGCCGCCGCCGCCGCCCTGCGGCTGTGTGAGGCGGCAGGGGTGGACCCGGGCGGGCTGTCCATCGACCTGGAAAAGGCCATCCCGGTGTGCGCCGGGCTGGCAGGGGGGAGCGCCGACGCCGCCGCCGTCCTCCGGGGCCTGAACCGGCTGCTGGGCCTGGATCTGCCGGGGGAGCGGCTGGAAGAGATCGGGGCCCTGGTGGGCTCCGATGTGCCCTACTGCGTCCGGGGGGGCACCGCCCTGGCCGAGGGCCGGGGGGAGGTCCTCACCGATCTGCCCCCCTTGCCCCATTGCCTGGTGGTACTGTGTAAGCCCTCTTTTCCTATATCCACGCCGGAACTCTTCCGTAGCCTGGATAGCTGCCGTATCCGCCGTCGGCCGGACACCACCGGCCTGCTGGCCGCGCTGAAGGCGGGGGATTTGCAGGGGGTAGCCCGCCGTATGTACAACGTCTTTGAGGATGTGCTGCCGCCCCGGCGGGCTCAGGAGATCGACGGCATCAAAAACGCCATGATCCAGTATGGGGCCCTGGGGGCCTCCATGAGCGGCACCGGTCCCACTGTGTTTGGACTGTTCACCCAGCAAGAGGCGGCGCAAAAGGCCTGGGAGGCGTTGAAGGAGCAGTATGCCGAGACCTTTCTGGCCCAATCCATGGAAAATTTGCTGAGGCAGGTATAAAAAGCACAATCACCGTCCACAATGGAGGCAAACCAATGTGGACGGTGATTTTTTTATGACACAGAGCAAAAAACTGCGCCGGTGGGAGTTGGCTCTTCTGCTGGGGGTAGCCCTGGCCGCCCTGCTGGGGGTGTGGCTGGACAGAAGCCAGACCGCCCTGGCGGATCAGGTGATCCGGCTGCATGTGCTGGCAAACTCCGATTCGGAGGCCGACCAGGCCCTTAAGCTGAAGGTGCGGGACCGGGTGCTGGAGACGGCGGAGGAATATTTTACGCCGGGGGCTACCCTGGAGGAGACGCAGGCGGTACTGACCGCCCATCTGGCCGACATAGCCGCTGCTGGGGCTGAGCAGGTGGCGGAAGAGGGATACCAGTATCCGGTGACCGTTTCCATGGAGGAAAACTACTGGTTTCCCACCAAAGAGTACACAGACTTTGCCCTGCCCGCCGGAAACTATACCGCTTTGCGGGTGGTCATCGGTGAGGGCGGAGGACAGAACTGGTGGTGCGTGGTGTTCCCCCCTCTCTGCCTGGGATCGGTTAGTGAGACCGCCGCCCAGACCGCCCTCAGCGGCGGCTTTTCGGAGGATCAGGTTTCCCTCATCACCGGAGAGGACGAGGGATATGTGGTCAAGTTCAAGGCCATCGAGCTGTGGGAGGAGTTCCAACACTGGCTGGCCGGAGCGTGATAAAACAGACAAAGCTCGCCGGAACTTCTGGCGGGCTTTGCCACTTTTTCGATAATTTTAGGAGTGCTTGTGGAACAAACGGCTGAAGAAACCGCTCTTCTTTTCCTGAGGAACAGGGGCGCTGGCGGCGGCCTGGGCCTCCCGCAGGGCCTGCTCCATCAAGGCTGCCTGCGCATTGACGGCGGGGGTACCCTCGCCCCGGGGGACCGGGGCATAGCTGCCGTCAGGCCCCATATTGCGGGCCTTCACATTGTCGGAGCAGAAGAGCTCTACATAGTGCCGGATCTGGCGGCGCACGTCCGGGTCCACTACCGGACAGGCGATCTCCACCCGGCGCTCCGTGTTGCGGGTCATCAGGTCGGCGGAGCCAATATAAAGGTGGGTGCCCTCTCCCACACCAAAGGCGTAGATTCGGGGGTGCTCCAGATAGCGTCCTACGATGGAAAAGACCCGGATCTGGTCGGTAAGGCCGGGCACGCCGGGCCGCAGACAGCAGATGCCCCGCACGTTGAGGGTCACCGGTACCCCAGCCTGGCTGGCCTGGGCCAGCTTGTCGATGAGCTCCCGGTCAGTGACTGAGTTGACCTTGAAAAAGATCCGGGCGGGCTGGCCCTGGCGGGCCTTCTGGATCTCTCCGTCCATCAGCTCCAAAAGCCGGTTTTTCAGGCTGTTGGGGGCCACCATCAGCTGGTGATACTCGCCGTGGAGGTTGGAGGTGGACATATTCTGGAAGAAAGCTGCGCCATCGCCGCCGATGGCGGGGCTGGCCGTCATGAGGCAGAAGTCGGTATACAGCTTGGCCGTCTTCTCGTTATAGTTGCCGGTGCCGATCTGGGTGATGTACTGGATGCGGCCCTTCTCCCGGCGGGTGATGAGGCAGATCTTGGAGTGGACCTTGTAGTGCTCAAAGCCATAGAGAATGGTACAGCCCGCCTCCTCCAGCCTCTGGGCCCAGGCGATGTTGTTCTGCTCGTCGAACCGGGCCCGCAGCTCCATAAGCACCGTTACGTCCTTACCGTTTTCCGCCGCGGCGGCCAGGTACTCCACCAGCTTGGCGGTGGAGGCCAGCCGGTAGATGGTGATCTTGATGGAGAGTACCGCCGGGTCATTGGCAGCCTCCCGCACCAGCTGGAGGAAGGGCTCCATGGAGTGGTAGGGATAGAACAGCAGCACATCCCGTCTTAAAATCTGGGGAATGAGCTTTTCCCCCTTCACCAGCCCGGCGGGCCACTGGGGAGGATAGGGGGGATAGCACAGAGCGGCGGCGCTCTCCTCGGGCAGTTTGCCCTCCAGGGAGTAGACGTACCCCATGGTAAGAGGGCTCTTGGAGTGGAACACCTGCTCAGCGGTCAGGTTCAATCGCTGACAAAGGAACTGTTGCAGCTCGGCGGAGGCCTCCCCCTGGATCTCCAGACGCACCGGAGCCAGCCGGGCCCGCTTTTTCAGCACCTTCTGCATATGGGCCCGGAAATCCTCGCCTACGTCGTAGTCCTCATCCTCCGGGCTAATATCGGCGTTGCGGGTCACTGAGATGACGCATTTTTCCTCCACCTGATAGGTCTCAAAGAGCTGATCGGCAAAGTGGAGCACCAGCTGCTCGGTGAGCAGGTACCGCAGGCCCTGTTCCTCCAGCTGGAAGTAGGGGGGCAGAGCCTTGGGCAGGGGGACCAGGCCAAAGCAGCGGTTGCCGTTGAGCCGCAGGGTGAGGGCCACCGTCAGGCTGTTGGAGGGCAGATGGGGGAAGGGGTGGTGGCTGTCCACCACGATGGGGGAGAGAATGGGCAGCACATAGTCCTTAAACCAGCGTTCCGCCTGCTTGCGCTCCTTGCCGTCCAGCTCACTGGGGAGCAGGTTGCAGATGTTGCAGGTGCGCAGCCGCTTTTCCAGCTGGGAGATAATCTTGTCCCGCTGCTTGTACAGACCCGGCACAGTTTTAAAGATGGCCTGAAGCTGTTCGGCGGGGGTAAGGCCGCTCTTGCTGTCTACATGGGTCTGCTTGGACAGGGTCATATCGTAGATGGAGCCCACCCGGATCATAAAAAACTCGTCCAGGTTGCTGGTGAAAATGGCGGCGAATTTCAGCCGTTCAAACAGAGGAACGCTTTCGTCCTTGGCCTCCTCCAGCACCCGCTCGTTGAAGCGCAGCCAGGATAGCTCCCGCTCCTGGGTATAGCGGGTATCCACCTCATGACGCATGGCTGTCCACCCCCATCACCCGTTGGAGCAGGTAGCCCTCCCGGACGCCGCAGGCGCTTACCGTTACGGTGGACACCTGGTAGGCGTCTAAAATCTCCTTTAAAATGGCCAGGCCGGGCAGAATGGTGTGGACCCGGTCGGGGACCGAACGAAGGATTTGCCGCAGGGTATCCCGGTCGCTCTTTTTCAGCCCCTTATAAAGGGCGTAAATCTCGTCGGCGGGGATCACCTTATTGTCCGGGTCGGTCCCCGACAGGTCATTGCACAGCTTGGCGGTGGCCCGGAAGGTTCCGCCCACGCCCGTCAGATGACCGCACCGCAGCCCAGCGGTTTTGGCCTTTTCCAGTTCCTCCTCCACCTCGGCCCGGATGGCCTTGCGCTCTTCCTTGGTGGGAAAGAGGCCGGAGACGTGCTTGGTGAAGAGGGACAGGGAGCCCATGGGCAGGGAGCAGCCCGAGGTGATGACCCCGTCCCGGTAGGCCACCAGCTCGGTGGAGCCGCCGCCCACGTCGGCCAGAAGGCCGTTGCCGGGGGCGCCGCCCCCCACTGTGGCTCCCAGGAAGGAGAAGGCGGCCTCGTCCGCACCGGAGAGCACTTCCACCTTCACACCGGTGACCGCCTCAATGGTCTCCAGGGCCTCCTCTGTGTTGACGATGTTGCGCAGGGAAGCGGTGCCGAAGACATGCAGATCGGCAATGTTGAAATTATTCAGCAGGGCCTTGAAGCCGGCCAGCACCCGGCAGGCCACCAGGATACCGCTGTCGGACAGCAGGCCGTTTTTGATGTAGCCGGCCAGACCGGCCATCTCTTTTTTGTTCATTAAAAGCTTGAATTTCTGTCCTTCCCAGTGGTAAATGGACAGACGGATGGTGTTGGAGCCAACATCCACAATGCCGCATTTCATAATAGGGTACACCTCTCTTTGGTTTCCTAGTTTACGCGATTTCCGAGGTATTATCAATGGGATTTACAGAAGATTTACATGAGGTGTCCCACGCCCGGCGGGCGGCAATGAGGGCGATTCCATCTCCCAGGGTACAGAAAAAGGTGGACAGGACGGCAGCCTCCTCAGCGGAGCGGCCCTGGGTGAGCTGGATGGCGGCCAGAGCGGCGACAGCCATCAGGATTTCGCCGGAGGGCGGGGTATACACAAAGCCTCAACTCCCTTCTCTCCAATGTATGGCGGAGACAGTTCCGGGTTGACGGCGGCGGCAGATTTGAGTACAATAGAGAATCAAATGAGCCATTTGTCTGTGGATTTTGAAGGGAGCATCCAAGCATGAACATGCCTTTGGTGTTATTATATAATCTGGACAATCCCAGAGGGGCCAAGATCCGGCGGATGTGCCTGCCGCTGGGCCTGCGTACCCGGCTGGTGACGCCGGAGGAATACGGCCTGCCCTTGGGTGAGCTGGTGGAGGGGGGCACGCCGGAGACCCCTTGGGCGGGGGAGCCCTTTACCGATGAGATGCTGGTGTTGGTCAACTGCCCAGGTCCTCTGCTGGACCGGTTTCTCCAGGGCTTCCGCCGGAATAAGATCCCGTCTGTGGGGCTGAAGGCGGTGCTCACCCCCACCAACCGGACTTGGGACTCCGCAGCCCTCCACGCCGAGCTGGTGCGGGAGCGGGAGGCTATCTGAGCGGGACAGGCTGCCCATCCAAAGACTGAGGCGTAAGGGGGAGGGGCACATGCACAACGAGCTGACCAAAAAGGATATCCAGATGATGCGGGAGGAGCTGGACCACCGCCGGATCGAGCTGCGGCCCCAGCTGTTGGAGGCGGTCAAGGAGGCCCGGGCCTTTGGGGATCTCAGTGAGAATTTTGAGTACAAGGCGGCCAAGCAGGAGAAGAATCGGAACGAGAGCCGCATCCGCTATCTGGAGAACATGATCCGCACCGCCAAAGTGCTCCCTGACGAGCCGGTGAGCGACGGGGTCAGTCTTTATGATAAGGTGACCGTGTTTTTGGAGGACGAGGGAGACACCGAGACCTACCAGATCGTCACCACCATGCGGCAGGACGCCCTCCATGGCCGTATCAGCAAGGAATCCCCTATGGGTAAGGCTTTGCTTGGGCGTAAGGTGGGGGAGACCTTCCACATTCAGGTCAATGATAGCTATGGCTATGACGCCAAGGTGCTGTCCATCGAAAAAGGGGAGGACGATGGCTCCGCACCCCTGACCGGATTTTAAGAGAATAGACAAAACGCCGCCCCCAGGCGGGGGACGGCGTCTTTGAAGGAAACTTACATATTGGCCTTGGTGAGGGAGGCCAGCAGCAGGCGGGCGCCGTGTTGGAGGTATTCTTCCCGACTCAGGCCCAGGGTGCGCTGGATGTAGCTTTCCCGCTGCTCGGCGGTATGGACCATGCCGGACAGGGCGGACCAGAAGAGCAGTACCGTCTCTACCGGCGGCAGCTGAGAGCGAACCGCGCCGTCAGCCGCGCCCCGCACCAGGAAATCGGCCAGTTCCTGCTCGATCTCGTCACTGACCCGCAGAATATCCGCAATGCCTTTTTGTACCGCGTCACCGGCCTGCGCCAGAGGAATAGAGCCGGTGGCCGCGTCATAGGCGGTGGGATTTTCGTCATAGAAGCGGACAATAGCCTGACACACGGCATCATAGGCCTGGAACCAATCGGTGTGGCTTTCAATGGCTTCATGCAGTTTTTTCTTCAAAAGCACCATGCCGCTGAGGAGGATCGCGTTGATGATCTCCTCCTTGCTCTGAAAATAGACGTACAGCGTGGCTTTGCTGTACTCGGCCTCCCGGGCGATATCGTCCATGGTGGTCTTTTCGGTGCCCTTCTCCGCAAAAAGCCGCTCAGCGGCGGCCAGGATGGAGCCCCGATGGAATTCAGTCAACGCCTGTTTTTTGCTCATCGCACTTCCAACCTTTCCATACCCTTTCAGTTATTGTACCTTTGGTTTAAGAAATGATATCACGATTTGATACCGATTGCAAGTTTTTTTGTAAAATTTCGGGGTGGCGTGGGGAAGGATTTTTGCGGACGTCCGCAAAAAAGCCCTTGCAAAACCAGGGTGGGCGTGCTATAATACCAAAGTCAATTGAATTGCAGGTATAGTTCAGTGGCAGAACGTCAGCTTCCCAAGCTGAATATGAGGGTTCGATTCCCTTTACCTGCTCCAAAAAAGAAGGACATCCTCGTGGATGTCCTTCTTTTTGTGTCATTGCCGGTTTTATACGAGGCCAAACGAAGCCAGAGCGTCCCGCAGGCGGCGCCACTCCTGAAACAGCAGATCTCTTTTCTCCCGCCCGGAATCTGTGATGCGATAATATTTTCTGGTAGGTCCCCCAGACGTATTCCCCTCATATTGTACGGTGAAGCCTGCCTTGCACAGCCCGCGGAGCAGAGCGTAAATGGCGCTTTCCTGGGTGCCGGGAAAACCCTCGTGAATCCGGCGAAGGATCTCATATCCATACAGATCTTCCGCTGTCAGCAGCTGGAGCAGGCACAACTCGATCAAATCTTTTTTCAGCACAGAGACACCCCCGTGCCGACGAAACCCACCGCGCCCAGCACACACCATTTGACGGCGTAGGGGGTCCACAAATCTATTATGACCAGGCTGCCCAAAAAGGCATGGATCATCACACACACCACCAACACCGTCAGACCCAGGATATAAAGGGCACTCCAGCGGCGGTCTGAGATCCGTGCGCGTACCAGGCCGAGCACACCGCAAGCTGCCCCCACAATACCAGCCAGAGACAGTGTCCAGTGGGCGGTCATGCCATACCACTCTGGAGGCCAATGGGTCCAAGCACCGGAAATCAGGCAGCCTAACATCCAGCCCACAGCGGCTAAAACTGCAAGCAGGCCCAGAAGGGAAAAGCGAAGGGCTTTCGGAACGGGCGTTTTGCGGGTTCCAGGGTGGGGGTGGAACTGTATCAGACAGGCGCCCATACCCAGAAGGAGCAGGAGCGCCATAGGGACCGTTGACGCCTGGAAAAACGTTGTCCGCAAAAGCATCACTGTGGGCAAGAGCAGGCAGCACACCATCCCGCAAAAAAGAATCAGCCATCTATAATAGGGTTTTCGCTCGGTCAGCAATCTGGCCGCCTGGTAGGGGCTCCCAAGGTCCTGCACAAGGGCGGCATCCTGATCCGTCGGCCGCTGGCCCAGCAGTTCCTCATAATCCGCCAAAACGCCATCCGCTTCCGCTTTTGGTAGTCTCCAGCGCACCTGCCAGGCAAATTGACGCATATATGTGTGTTTGTCCATGATGATCTTCCACCTCTCTACTATAAAAATAACTATTGATAATAATATAGTAGTTACGACTGTATGATAGCACGGAAGATCAAAGTTGTCAATGAAGATCAAAAGGCTGGCCGCCCTCTATTGGGGCAGCCAGCCTTTGACAGATTTCAATTTTAGACCTTTCCCAGTTCCACAGTCCGGCGATAGGCGGCCTCCACCGCCTCAATGACGGCGGAGCGGAAGGCCCGGGCCTCCAGCGCGGCCACACCGGCGATGGTGGAGCCGCCGGGGGAGCACACCTCGTCCTTCAGCTGGCCGGGGTGCTTGCCGCTCTCCAGCACCAGAGCCGCCGAGCCAAGCACCATTTGGGCGGCGTACACCATAGCCTGCTGCCGGGGCAGGCCCACCTTCACCCCGCCGTCGGCCAGAGCCTCAATGAATGGGTAGACAAAGGCAGGGCCGCAGCCCGCTACGGCGGAAAAGGCGTCGATCTGGGCCTCGGTCAGCCGCTCCACCCGGCCTGCCTTGGCCAGGATAGCCTCTACCGCCTGATAGTGCGCCTCCTGGACCTCCGGCCCGCCGGTGAGGGCCAGCATCCCCATGCCGATGGAGGCGGGGGTGTTGGGCATGATGCGCAGGATGGTGGGGGAGAAGGGCAGCTCACTGAGCCAGCCCCGGAGGGTGGCAATCTGGATACCGGCGGCGATGGTCACCAGCACCGTGTCCGGTTTGCTGGCCAGGGCGGGGACCAGATCCTTTACCACCCCTTCCATCACCTGGGGCTTGACGCACAGAAAAACGTACTCCGCCTGACTCAGGGCGTCCCGGTTATCCACCGCTACCGTACAGCCCAGTTCCTGGGCCAGAGTTTCCGCCTTGGTGTGGGAGTGGTCGGTGATGACCACCTGCTCCGGCCCGATGGCCTGACAGGCCGCCTGAATGAGGGCGCCGCCCATATTGCCGGCGCCGATAAATGCCGCTTTTTTCAACATTGATCCCAGCTTTCCTTGAAAATATGAGATGAGAGCCAGCTTGTCCCGCCTGCGCAGCCGTTTGATGGCGTATTCCCGCCGGAGAGCCGCCCCCTTATCGGGGCAGGACTCCCGGTAGACCACCTCCACCGGCAGACGGGAGCGGGTGTATTTGGCCCCCTTGCCCCTGTTGTGGACCGCCGCCCGCCGGTCTACGTCGGCGGCGGTGCCGGTATATAAGGTATCGTCGGCGCACCGGAGGATGTAGACCCAGTATGCCATTGCCGTTACCAGTCCGGTTGGAGGACGGGGGAGAGGGCCAGTTCCCGGAACACCGCCTGTACCGCGCTTTCGTAGTCCAGGGGGTCCCGGGCCTTTTTGATGGCCTTGGACAGCTTGTCCCCGTCCACAAACAGGCGGATCAGGTAGAACCACACCTCTTTCATCCGCAGCATGGCGTTGCGGCGGCTGCCGAAGGCGGTGGCGTAGGATTCATAGACCTGGTCCACAAAGCCCGCCAGGGCCTCTTTATCGGCAGGGGGACCGCCCTTGAGCCGCCGGGCCAGCGCCGGGTCCCCCGCCAGCCCTCGGCCCAGCATGAGCCGCTCCGTGCCGGGGAACCGGGCCTGAAGTGCGGCCACGCCGTCGGGGGTATACAGGTCCCCGTTGTAGCACACCGGGAAGGGAGAGCCCTCCAACGCCGCCCCAAAGCAGTCCAGCCGGGGGGTGTTTTTGTACAGGTCCTTCTGGACCCGGGGGTGGGCGATGAGCTCCTCCACAGGGTATTTGCGGTAGATGGCCAGCAGGGCGGGAAACTCCGCCGGGTCTTTCAGGCCAATGCGGGTCTTGATGGAGATGGCGCAGGGGGCCTTTGTGAAAATCTCATCCAGAAACCGGTCCAGCTCCTCTGGAAAGGCCAGAAAGCCGGAGCCCTTGCCCTTGGCCACCACTGTTCCCGAGGGACAGCCCAGGTTCAGATTGACCTCCCGGTAGCCCATGGCGGCCAGTTCCCCCGCCGCCCACAGAAAATCCTCCGCCTTGCGGGTGAGCAGCTGGGGGATGGTGGGCAGCCCCTCATTCTGCTCCGGCAGGACCTCCCGCAGCTCCCGCTTGGTGAAGCGGTGGTCCTGGGTGGGGGTGAGGAAGGGGGTAAAATACCGGTCCACCCCGCCAAACCAGCGGGCCAGAGCCTGCCGGTAGTAGACTGTAGTCAGCCCCTCCATGGGGGCAAGCGCAACGATCAAACAACTCGCTCCTTCTTGATGGTCGGTTCTCCTGAAAATTGTAACAGGGCGGGCTTTTATCGTCAAGCGGCCCACAGAGCAAAAAAGAGGGTTGACAGGGCGGTAGTTCTGTGCTATTTTAATGACATAGTTAGCGATTGCTAACCAAAAATAATCGACAGTAGTTAGCTTATACTAACATAGAGAGGAGCCGCCGCCATGTCCCTGCAAGCCGCCCTGATCGAGCACTGCTCGCCCACGTTGGCGGGCCTGAAGCCCGCCAGCCTGTTCCGGTTCCAGCCGGAGGAAGGCGTGGACTTTACCGCCCAGTTTCTGGCCTGCCGGAAGGAACTGGAGGGGCGTGGCCTGGTGCTCACTCTGCTGAAGGGCTGCCGCAAGACGGGTGCCTATCTGGTCTATCTGTATCGGGCGGACGCCCTGGAGCAATTGCTGAACAGGGCCGACCACCGGACTTTTCTCCGGGAAATGGGCTACCGGCCCTGGAAGGCGGGGCGGGACTGTCTGCGGCAGCTGGCGGCCCGGCTGTGTCTGGAAGGGGAGTTTCCCCATGAGATTGGGGTCTTTCTGGGCTATCCTCTGGAGGATGTGAAGGGCTTTATCCGCCACAAGGGAAAACACTTTACCCTCTGCGGCTGCTGGAAGTGTTATGGTGATCCGACGGAGGCGGCCCGGCAGTTCCAGCGATTCAAGGATTGTACCCAAGATTACCGCCGCTGGTTTGCCGGTGGGGCTACCCTGCGGCAGCTGACCGTGGCGGCATAATGATAAACTATCATAGAAAGGAAGGTTGTATATGAGCAAGATCGCGGTGGTGTATTGGAGCGGAACCGGCAATACCGAGGCCATGGCCAGATTGGTAGAGGAGGGCATCATCTCTGCCGGTGGTGAGGCCGATCTGCTGACACCCGCCCTTTTTACCCCTGACATGGTGGGAAACTATGACGCCATTGCCTTCGGTTGCCCCTCCATGGGCGCGGAGCAGCTGGAAGAGGAGGAATTTGAGCCTATGTTCTCTGCCGTCAAGGGCAGCCTGAGTGGTAAGACCATCGGTCTGTTCGGCTCCTATGGCTGGGGAGACGGGGAGTGGATGCGCACCTGGGCGGAGGAGTGCGAGAACGCCGGGTGCCAAATGGCGACGGAGCCGGTGATTGCCTGCGGCGCCCCGGAGGGAGAGGCCGCCGACGCCTGCCGGGCGTTGGGCAAGGCTCTGGTGGGCTAAATCAGAGAAAACAATACGGGCGTGCTGCGGTTTGCAGCACGCCCAAAATCAGCTTTTATGCCATCTCACCAGCTAAAGAGCGCTCCATATAGTCCCGGATGATCTCCGGGTCGTCGGTCTGGCCCAGTACCCACATTAGTTTGGTGACCGCCGCCTCGGTGGTCATGTCCCGGCCCTGAATGACCCCCTGAGCCAGCACCTTCTGGCCCACCTCGTAGACGGAAAAGTCGCTGGGCTCGTACAGACACTGACTGCACACCACCACCGTCATCCCAGCCTGGGCCGCCGTCTGCAATTTGGCGATCAGGTCCCGGCGGACAAAGTGGAGCCCGCCCGCCCCAAAGGCCTCGATGACAATGCCACGGTAGTGCATCTGTAGGAGCATATCAAAAATTTCCGGGTCCAGCCCGGGGGTGAGCTTGATGAGAAAGACCTTATCGCACAGCTTATCCCGCAAAGAACAGGCCCCCGAGGGGGTGGGAATAGCCTCCCGGCAGATTTGCAGGCCCTTGCCATCCACCGCCGCGGCCAGAGGCCAGTTGACGCTTTCAAAGGCGTCAAAGTCGGTGGTACGGGTCTTGACCGCCCGGCAGCCCAGAATCACCTTCCGGTCAAAGGCCAGAAACACGCCCGCTACCCCGGAGGCCGCCATAGCCAGGGCGGTGCGCAGGTTCTCCATGCCGTCGCTGAGGGGGTGGGTCATGGGGAGTTGAGCCCCCGTCAACACCACTGGGATAGACATACCCCGCAACATAAAGGACAGCACCGAGGCGGTGTAGGCCATGGTGTCGGTGCCGTGGGTGATGACAATGCCGTCGTAGGCGTTTCGCTGGGCGAAAACATGGCGGGCAATGGTCTGCCACTCCTCCGGCTGAATGTTGGAGGAGTCTAGGTGGAGAATGTCCTGGATGGTGATATCATAGGCGTCGGTGATCCCCCGTGGAAGCAGCTCGGCCAGATCCTCTCCGTCCAGACCGGGGGCCAGCCCCTCCGCCGTAGGCAGGGAGGCGATGGTGCCGCCGGTGGTGAGCAGCAGGATGCGGGTTTTCACTTAAAACACCTCCGCCAGGGCGTCCGCCCGGCCCATGGCCTCAGCCAGAATAGCCTCCTTGTCCCGGCGAATATCGTCCAGCCCCTCGGCGGCCAGACACTGGAAGGAGGGGATACCGTACATGGCGCACAGGGCTTCCAGCTGCCGGGCCCCCATCTCCATCCAGGCGGTCTCCGGACGGGAGAAATCCCCGCCCCGGGTGGTAATAAACAGCAGCTTCTTTGCCTTGCACAGCCCTATATTCTTACCCTGTTCGTCATAGCCAAAGGTGATGTCGGTAACCGTGATCCGTTCCAGATAGATTTTCAGGATAGCAGGGAAGGACAGCTCCCAGAATGGCGCGGCGATGACGATCTTATCGGCGGCGGCGAACTGTCGGGCGGGGGCAAACATGGGGTGGTCCAGCTGTCCCGCGTTCCATAGGGCGTCCCGCTCTGCCAGCACCTCGGGATACTGGGGTACCAGCCGGTCTTTGCACAGATCCACTTCGGTGATCTGGCCGTTGGGGTGGGCCTTGTGCCAGCTGTCCAGAAACCGCTGGGCCAGCTTGAGCGAGCGGGACTTTTCTCCCCGCACACAGGCGTTGATAAACAAGAGATGTTCCATATCATTCACACTCCTAGTTTTTGTCTATGCTATCACAGATCAGGGCAGGGCGCAAGCGGCGATACCTCAGCCATGCTGCTCCTGCCCAAAACCGGCGGACAAAAAGAACTACAAAAAATGAAAAAGGGTGTTGACAATCTCTATTCGACGTGGTAATATAAACCTCGCGCTGAACGACAGCGCAACAACAGATGCGCGAGTGGTGGAATTGGCAGACTCGCTAGATTCAGGTTCTAGTGTGCATTACGCACGTGCGGGTTCAAGTCCCGCCTCGCGCACCACCAAAAGAAGGACATCCGTATGGATGTCCTTCTTTTTTGCTGTCGGCCGAGCTTTCTTAAAGAGTAAGGACCGACTCACAGCAGCGGAAGTCTGTGTCAATGCTGTTTGCGATCAGCCGGACCTGGAACTGGCGGGGACTGCACAGACAGCCGCAGGACAGACTGAGATCCTCCGGCACCACAAACCGGATGCACTTGACCTGGATATCCCGGCAGTCGGGAAAATCGTGGGCGGGAATGGTCATGGTTTTCATACCCCGCTGGTGCTCCATGCCGTCCCGATCCAACTCGGTGAGAATGGCGGCCAGCGCGACCCGTTTGCCGGGACAAACGTTTTTAATCGTCGCGTCCATCTGGATGATCCGCCCTTGTCCCTCCAGAAAGACATCGCCCAGATCCACATGAATCGCATCGGAGCAGCCCTCCGCGATCAGGTCTGTGGGTGTGGGACAGGGCTCAGGATGGACTACGATATCGCATTTTACCAGCACGGAGGGGTCGGGGAAGGTGACCATGTTGCCCTCGGCGTCGGAGTAGGTGATGGACTGATTCACCAGCTTTTGCCCCTGGGTCTGGCCGATGTGGCGTACAAAAAAGTCCAATACCGCGCTTTCACTGCTGCTCACACCCAGCTGGGGAATCTTCCAGCGCAGAGTATGGGTGTCCAGTATGACGGCGGACCCCTTTGTGGGGGAGAGGAGATTGGTGATGATAAAGTCGGGGCTGACCATTTCGTCAATGACAATGTCGGTGGCGCCGGGGTTAGAGATATTTGCGGCCAGCTCCGCGAAGAGTGCCTCCAGGTCGGCGGCGTCCGGAGTTACAGCCACATGGGAGGCGTCCGGGTCGGTAGCCCAATTGTTGAGCGCATCCACATCCAGACCGTCCGAGCCGATCAGGCCAATGCAGTAGATGATGATGCCCTGTGCCCGGGCGGCGGCGGCCACCGGGGCCGGGGGAGCGCCGGTGGTGGTGTTTCCGTCGGTGAACATGACGATGACTTTGGCATTGACTGAGGCAGGATCAAACAGCTCCGTGGCTTTGGAGAAGGCGTCTGCGTGATTGGTGGTGCCTCCGGCGGACAGAGCATTCACCGCGGCTTTCAGGTCGTCCACTGAGGTGATGAGCTGAGTATCCGCCGTGGCCAGGTTGGAAAAGCTGACTACAGCCATGCGGCTGCCCGAGCCGATCTGGCCGTCTTTTGTGCCGTCGGTGGATTCATCAATGACGTCGATGAAGGTTTTGGCGCCCAGCTTCATATTGGATAGCGGGGTGCCGGTCATGCTGCCGGAGCGGTCCAGTACCAGCACAATATCGGTGGGGTGGGAGACGGATATCGGGAGCGGCCGTCAACGCCAGCGTGACCCGCAGGGACCCATCGCAGGCGATCTGGTCGGTATTGATGACTTTATTGGAATTTGTAACACCCATATGTGTTACCTCCTTCTGGGGATGGCCCCGTACTATCCTATACGCCGCGCCGCCGGACTGACACAGGCTGGGATCCTTGTCCCGGTGGAATGGGGACATGCTGAGGAATCGCCTGCCAAAAAGCAGGCAGATAGCAGGAAAAAGGATATAAAAAAGAAAAATGATCCCAATTGCGGTTTCCGGTACCAATTGATTGCTGGCTATGGTATAATAAATAAATAAGGCATGGAGGAGCGAATACTGAATTCTGTTAGACTGCTCTATTTTACTCAAATCCTCTGGGAATTCAGTAAAATAGATCCGTGCCGCGGAAACTGAATTTATAGGAGGCGACCATGACACTGATCGTAAGCGACAGGCATTTGGAGGTACCGGAAATCCAGCGTGCCGCAATAGAGTTCATTGATCTGTCAAAGTTAAAAATAGCAAACTGCGTGGGCTGTTTTGGGTGCTGGACCAAAACGCCGGGGAAGTGCGTGATTCGGGACGACGCCGTTCAGGTCTATCCCCGCATCGCAGCCAGTGACAGACTGATGTATGTCAGCCGGGTCAGATACGGAAGCTATGACACCATCATGAAAACCATGCTGGAACGAGCCATCCCGGTTCAGCAGGCCTTTATCCGGCTTCACCACGGTGAGACACACCATTTCCAGCGGGATGTGGCGCCTAAGGAGGCGATTATTGTGGGTTACGGCGATCTGTCTGCCGAGGAGCAGGACATTTTCCGGCAGCTGATCGCACGCAATGCCAATAACATGAACTTTACACAATACCGGGTGGTGTTCGCCCAAGAGCAGGACCTGGAGCAGACGGTAAGAAATGAGGTGCTGACATGGGAAAGATCCTGATTATCAATGGAAGCCCCAGGGCGCCCAAGTCCAACTCCAAGCAGTATGCGGCCTTATTCTCAAAGGCCTGTTCTTGGGAGAGCCACTATAGGGATTTGACCAGGGCCAATCATCTGGAGCTCTGCCAGGCGGCAGATGAAGTTTCAGATGTGTTGTTCGTCTTTCCGTTGTACGCGGATGGAATTCCCGTCACGCTGCTGAACTTCCTGAAGACGTGGGAGGAATATGGATCCCGGCAAAAGCCCACGGTGTCTGTTCTGATTAACTGCGGCTTTCTTGAGGCGGAACAAAATAATGTTGCGGTAAAGATGATGGAGCTCTACTGCCGGGAAAACGGGCTGCCCTTCGGCTCTGTTTTGAAAATCGGCGGTGGAGAGGCCATTCTCTCCACTCCATTTCGGATTTTGGTCCAGGCAAAGATCAAAAAGCTGGCCCGGGCAATCGTACGGCAGGAAAACCGTACCTTCCAGGTCACGATGCCCCTGTCCAAAAAGATGTTTCTCAACGCCTCCACAAGCTATTGGATCCGCTATGGAGAGCGACATGGCATTACCAGAGAACAGATGGCTTCCATGCAGATTGAGCCGTAACAATATGGCGGGACTGGCGACGCTATAGACCACTCCGCAGCATGTGCTGTCCCTTCCTGATGCGTCGGTCTCTATTACGCAAAAAAGTAAATAGCGGATAAATAGACCGGATTTTTCCCGGGAAAGGATGGGAAGAGTGGATAGGAGTAAGCTGAGAGGCAAAAATCCCAGAGAAGGGGAGCCTTCAGCTGTATAAGAATATATCCGTATTTTTGGTTAATATATGGATAGTTTTGCACTTGAAAATGGAATCGCCTTATGCTAAGATATACATAAAAAATATTGTTATTTTAGCCGTTCAATGGAAGCAGCTGAAAGTGGGGCTGTGCGTGTCGTGTTTTACCGGTACGGACAGCCTAATCATGTCATGAATCGGACTGCCAAAGTGAGCGGCCCCTTTTTGAACCTGACTCAAGTCGGGCAAGTATGCAGAGTTTCTTTGAAAAGGAGAGAGAGGAGCATGGGTACAATAGAAAAGGGTGTTAAGACCAAAAAGAATCTGCGCGGACGAATCATGGAAGGGTATTTGAAGATTATCTTCTTCTCGGCCATTTTGGGGGTCATCACAATTGTCATGTTGTGCATCCTCTCCGGCTACTACCACACCATGTCCACGCTGGAGTCTGAACGTACCCAGATTGGCGAAACCATTAATGGCCATTATGAATTGCGTTCGGAACTGATCAGCAGCCTTGAGAAAGGCACTTCCTTTAACGGTAGCCTGGACGCGAGCACCTGTTCCTTCGGCCAGTGGCTGAGTGGGCACACAAACGACCATACTCCTTCTGAGGTTGTTTCGCTGGCACAGCAGATCACCGGCTCCCATGAGGAGATTCACAGCCTGGCGGAGAACCTGATCAACATGCGTTCCAGTGATCGGGAGGGGGCAATCGACCAGTTTTTCTCCCAGCTGGACCCCAAGACAACTGAAGTGATCGATGGCCTGCGCAGCATTGACAAGGTCTACGCTGCTAAGATCGAAGGCATTCAGCAGGCGTTCGATGCACTGCTGATCGCTATCGTGGTCATCATCGTGGTTGTTATGTGCGCCATCGGTGCGTTTTCCATCCTCTATGCCAGACGTCTGGCCCAACAGATTGCCTCTCCCATCATGCGGGTGGCCGACTGGGCCAATCATCTGTCTTTGGGTGCGGTGGAGTTTGACTTTGACGATGAGTTTGCCAAAATGGAAAAGGAAAACTCCGATAACGAGGTTGGAGTGATGATTGCAGCCTTCCGCGCCATGGCCGACAATATCCGTGAGAATGTGGAGGTTGTCAAGCGCATCGCCGACGGCGATATGACCGCTTTCGTCAAGATCCGCTCCCGTCGTGACAGCTTGGGCAGAAGCCTGTATCGCCTGGTGCAGTCCAACGACGTCATGTTTAATGAGATCGTGGAGTCGGCCCACTCGGTGGCTGCCGGCGCCAGCGAAATCGCCAACGCCAGCCATCTGCTGGCTGAGAGCACCACGGCGCAGGCCTCCGCCGCACATAATCTCTCGGAAGAGATGGAGCATGTCAGCAGCCTGATCCACTTCAATGATGAAAAGGCTCAGGAGGCCTTCGAGATCACCAAGGCCATTGAGACCGATCTGGAAACCAACAATCAGCACATGAAGGTGCTCTTTGATTCCGTGGCTCATATGCGTGAGGCGTCCAAGAAGATTGCCACCGTTATGAAGACCATTGATGACATCACCTTTGAGACCAACATCCTGGCGTTGAATGCCGCCATTGAGGCCGCTCGGGCCGGCGCCGCCGGCAAGGGCTTTGCCGTGGTAGCCGACGAGGTGCGCGCCCTAGCGCTGAAGAGCACCGAGGCGGCCAAGGAGAGCCGCGTCCTGATCGAAAACAGCATTACCCAGACCGACCGGGGCACCGCCATTGCCACAGAGTCCGCCGCTATTTTTGAGGAGATCAACAACAAGATCGGCAAGATCGTCAAGATCGTGGAGCAGGTTTCCGGCCTGTCCACCGATCAGCTGGAGAGCGTCAAGCACGTTGCCGAGTCGGTGGCTCAGATCACCGAGGCGGCCACCAGCAACGCAGCGGTCAGCGAAGAGTCCGATGCCTCCAGCCAGGAGATGAGCCGTCAGGCCGCGTTCCTGCGCAACCGGATGCAGCACTTCAACCTGCGCGCCCGTCAGAAGGGGCAGGCTTACATCCCCAACGAAAAGCAGAACGACGCCGAGTTTATCAAGTACGCCAACGAGGCATACAAGATCAAGGAGACTACCGGCCAGTTCGGCAACGAGTACATCGATCCCTATGGTCAGCAGCTGGAAGAGCGTCTGATGGAAGCGGATCACAAGAGAGCCGCCAGAGATGGCTGAGTTTTAAATGTATGAAAAAATCCATCCCACCGGGAAAGAGAAAACCCGGTGGGATGGATTTTTCCTTGCGAAAAGCCCGGAAAAGAAGCGGGGCTTTATTTCTGCTGCCATGCTTTGATGTAGGTCCAGTCAATAAACTGATTTCGGATCTGAGCGGTTTGAGAGGGACTGATGGGAATGAGCGTCCCATCCGACATACGAAAGGCGTTTCCCTCCAGACTGTCCACATAGTTCATATTCAGCAGAAAGCTGCGATGGCAGCGGAGGAAGTCAGGGCTTTGGATGGAGACTTCCAGGTCGTCCAGCCCCCGCCGTACCACCAGCACAGATTGGGTGGTGTGGATGCGGGAGCGGTGCCCGTACACATCGATGTATTGGATGGTGGAGAGGGGCAGCTCTCGCTGCTCCCATTCCGAGTAGACAGACAGGCACCGGACGGACTCGGGGATGTGCTCCAGACACCAGTCCAAAGCCTGAGAGACATCCTCCTGCCGGAAGGGCTTTAGCAGATAATCGGAGGCCTGCACATCAAAGCTGTCCCGGCCGTGGTCCTGGCTGGTTGTGGCAAAGACAATGGCAGTATCGTCATGGGCAGCCCGGATCTGTCGGGCAACCTCCATACCGGAGCAGTTGGGCATGTAGATATCCAGAAAAACAATGTGAAACTGCTGGGAGCGATGAAAGGCGTCCAGCAATTCCTCCCCGCTGCTGAAGAAACAAAGCTGGATGGGCAGATCCCGCTCCTGGCTGTAGGTTTGGATCATCCGGGCCAGATTGGCCCGTTCCTCTACCAGATCGTCGCATATTGCAATGACAACTTCCAAACTGGATTCACCACTTTCTGTTGGTGTCTGCTATAGCTGTAGCTGTCCCTCCCGCAGCAGGCGAAACTGCTGATAGGCTTCCCATACAGCGTCCTTCTGGCAGCGGCCCAGAGGAATCTCCGTACCGTCGGAGAGAAAGGCGCTCTGCCTGGAGAGCTTTTGAATGTGGAAAAGATTGACTACAAAGCTGCGTTGGCAGCGGACAAAAATGCGCGGGGGCAGGCGGCTTTCCAGGCTGTACAGGGGTTCCCGCACAGAAAAGGTCTGCAGGGAGCTATGGACCAGACAACCCTTTCTGGTGCCTTCGATCTGGGTCACATTGCAAAACGGGACCTGAGTCCGTACCCGGCCGGATAAGATCTCCAGCCGCTCCAGAGCGTTCCACCAAAGGGGAATGCAGCGTTTGAGAGCCGCCTCCACCTGATCCATGCAGATGGGCTTTTGCAGAAAGCCGTTGGGGTGGAAAGGGTAGCTGTGTATGGCGGCCTGGTGGTCGGCGGCACAGACAAAAAGAGCGTGGGAGGAATCCGGCGGAAAGCGGGGGGGCAGAGTGCCGCTGTCCAGATCCCAGAAAAGAATGACCGGAGGCTGAATGGGTAGGGAGGGCTCTGTTACCAATTCCATAGGGGCGCAATAGAGCTCCATCCAGGCGCTGAGGATCTGGAAGAGCCTGGAACGCTCCTCTGTATCATGCATGTGTATCACCAATCGGGTTTTCTCCATGCCGACTGCTCCTTGTCTGTCAATTCTTCTTCTGTGCATTTCATTCCAACTATACCCTACCACAAAAAGAAGGCAGAAAGGGGACTTCCGACGTAAACGGTCTTTTATGGGCGCAAACGGCAACTTGCTGGCACGAACAACCAGTATATTACCCCATTCTTTTCCAGAAAAGGTCAGATGAAGTGTAGCAAGAGAGGCAGACGTTCCGGGCTGATGGAGGCTGAGTTGGCAGAGGAGATATAAAATCCATCTTTCCAAATGGCTAAAAAAGGATTACAATATTACCAGCTATTTCTAGGTCTTGCCGCTGGGGAGACGGTCAATACCCATCGGGCCCAGCTGACCAAGCTGAAGCGGATCCGGGACAGCCTGGGGGCGCCTGTGGCTACCATTCTGAACATCAAATGAAAAACAAACTCCCGCTGTACCGGACCCGGCACAGCGGGAGCTTGTTTTAGATGGGAGAATATTGTCAGCCCTGTTCCACCAGATGGGCGGCAATGCGGGTGAGCAGTTCCACCGAACCCACATGGTACCCGCTGACGCCGTACACGGCCTGGCCCTTGCCATTGCACACCACCGCCAGCGGGGGTCGGTCGGGGTCGCAGGTCAGGTGGCGGGCGGCGGTCTCCAGGTCAAAGGCCCAGTCGTCCAGCAGCACCCGGATGTCCGGCCAGTCCCGGAGTACTCCGGCCAGGGTGCGCTGGTTCAGGCTCTCTTTGCCCCGGAGCAGGAACACCAGATTCACCGGCAGGGCCTGGAGGGCCTGCCGGCCGGCGGCCAGCTCATTGAGCACATGCTCGGTGGGCTCATTGCCCTCCTCCATCCAGAACAGCAGGGTGGGACGGCCGTTCAGGCGGCAGAAGTCCGGGACTTCACTGCCCTCCAAAGTACAGGCAGGCATAACGGGCATTTCATGGCATCCCAGCAGGTCCTCCAAAGCATAGGCCCGCAGCCGCAGATCAGACTGGACGGTTTCTCCTGCCTTGACCAGCAGCACCCGGCTGGAAGCAAACTGGTTGCCGTTGGGCATCCGCACCGAGGTGGTAAGGCGATACCGCCCGGCGGGGAGGGAGGGGGTGCGTTGGCCGTTCTGCCAGTCCTCGTCAGAGAGCTGGAGCAGCTGCCAGCTGCCGCCATTCCACTGAGAGAGGGACCAGTTCTGCCGGTAGAGGGGATTCTGATTCTCTTCGCACTGGAGGGTCAGCGTGCCCTCTGCCTGGGGGTACAGGGGGCGGAAGGTTCCGTCCTGCCAGGACTCCGGCAACCCGTCCAGCGTCCGCAGACGAGCGGGGACTCCCAAAGCCCGCAGCAGAGCCACATACAAAATACGCAGACTCCGTTCATCGCATCGCCCGGCCTGCCAGGCCTCCAGCGGGGTCCACACCAGGCCGGTGGACTGCCCGGCGTAGACCTGAGACAGGTGGGTGTCCATCCGGCGGCACAGGGTATCCCACAGAGCAGCGGGCTGAGCCCGGTAGGCCTCCGCCTCTGCCGGGGAAAACACCTGTTGTAAAGCCTGCCGCCAGGGGGTGAGGGGCTCCAGCTGGATGCGGGGGCAGAGGACCCAGGCGGTATACACCTCTTGGGGCAGCGTATCCATATTGGGGGTGTGGGTCAGGTGGTCGGAGAGAACTTCCGTTGTTACGTCCCGCAGGTCCTTCTGGGTGAGGGTACGGAGGATGGCCTCCCGTCGGGGATCGTCGTCTTCGGACAGGAAGGCGGCGATCACGTTCCCATTGCCTCGGGCGGCCTGCACCAGGTCCCGCCACCGCTCCGGTACTTGGGCCGAGCGGTCCAGTCCCTCAAGCTTGCCCTCCCGGTGGGCGGAGCCGGTAGCCAGGACAGCGGCCCGCTCCTCCTTCTGGGCCGGGGTCAGCAGGACAGGGTGGATAGGGGCATCCTTGGGGGCGGTCATGGTAAAGTCCTGCCAATCGGTGGCCACCTGTCCGGGTTGCTCCAGCTCCAAAGTGAGGGTGGGACCGGTGCAATCCCCCTCCGCCGTCATGCCGTCCAGCTGGGCCTGCACGTGGAAGTCCCCCAGACCCAGCTCCACCTGGGCCTGCCCCGCTCCGTCGGCGGTGAGGGTAGTGATGGTGTGGAAGCTGGCCTCATTGAGGACTTGGATGTGGACCGCAGCTCCAGCGGCAGGCAGGCCGTCCCGCAGGAGCTGGAAGGTGTAGGTCCGGGTATGGGCGTAACGGGCCGTCTGGTTGTACCAGGCCACCGCCCCGGTGGAGCACAGCAGAGTGCCGTGGAGGGGAGAGGTACCGGTACCGAACAGCCGGGAGTGGACCAGAATGGCCCGGGAGGCGGCGGTGTTGAACCAGCCCCGGTCCAGAATGGGTTCGGGCTCGCAGGCCCCCAAAAAGCGCCACTGACCGTCACACAGGGCTTCTACCCAGGCGTGGTTATCGTCACAGTGGGCCCAGCGGGGGGAGTAGACCTGCCGGGCGGCAATGCCCACGCTGCGCAGGGCGGCCACCAGAAAGGCCGACTCCTCACCACACCGGCCGCTGCCGTTGCGGAACACCGTCAGGGGGGAGGCGGTGCGGTCGTCCTGAAACTGATAGGAGGCCTCCTCATGGCACCAGCGGTTTACCGCCAGCACCCGGTCCTCATCGGAGGCCAGACCGGCTACCCGCTCCCACAGGGCATTATGGAAGAGGGTGCGGTGGAAGGACAGATCCTCGTCGTTGACCCGGGGGAAGAGGACATAGTGGAGGAAAAGTTCTTCATCCAACCCGGCACACCAGGGGGCCTGCTGCCGCAGGGCCAGGGCGTGATCGGCAAACTGGAGGAAGAGGGAGAAGGGGTAACAGTACAGGTCACTGGCGGGCAGGTGGGACTGCAAAAATACCATCGCCTTTCGGCGCTCCGGGGAGAGGGATTCCAGTTGCGTATTCCAGTGTTCCATCTCAGACCTCCTGGGCGTAGCCCTTGCACAGCTCATACAGGGTGGTGACTCCGGCGCCGGTGGCCCCCTTGGTCTGGTACTCGAACCGGGGAGAATCCACCCAGGCGGTGCCGGCGATGTCGATGTGAATCCAAGGCTTGTCCTCAGCAAAGGCTCCGATGAAAAGCCCGGCGGTGATGGTGCCGCAGCCGTCGCTGGAAGTGTTGGACAGGTCGGCCAGAGGGCTTTCGATCATCTTCCGGTACTCGGGGAAGGTGGGCAGGGGCCAGTACTGCTCCCCGCTGCGGCGGTAGGCGGCCCGGAACGCGTCGGAGAAGCCGTCGTCGTTGGACAGGTATCCGGCGGTGGTAAAGCCGAACATCCCCACCACCGCGCCGGTGAGGGTGGCGATGTCCACAATCTTGGCGGCGTGCTCCTCCCGGATGGCGTAGGTCACCCCGTCGGCCAGGATGAGACGGCCCTCGGCGTCGGTGTTGCCCACCTCAATGGTCTTGCCCGACATGGAGCCGATGACATCGCCGGGGATATAGCTGTCGGGGGAGATGCGGTTTTCTACCGAGGGGATGACGGCGGTGACATTCACCGGAACGTGGTTGGCGGCCAGAGCCAGCACCGCCCCCCACACAGCGGCAGCGCCTGCCATGTCCCCCTTGATGCCCTTCATGGAAGAGGCGGCCTTCAGGCAGTAGCCGCCGGTGTCGCAGGTGACCCCCTTGCCCACCAGACAGATGGGGTCCTCATCGCCGCCGCCCCGATAGCGCAGGACGATGAGGCGGGGGGGATGGAGGGCGCTGTTCCCCACGGTGAGAAAGGCCTCCATGCCCAGTGTGCGGGCCTGGTGCTCGTCCAGCACCTGGCACTGGATGCCCAGGGCTTCAGCCTCACGGGTCATCTCCTCCGCCATCAGGGCGGGGGTGAGCTTGTTGGCCGGGCAGTTCACCAGATCCCGGGCCAGGCAGATGGAGCGGGTAAGGTGGGCCGACTCCTGAAGGGCCTGGTCCAACCCGTCACAGTCACCATCCAGCCAGAGGGTAATGGGTTCCTTAGGGGTGCCGGTGGCAAAGGAGGGGGCCTCGTGGAGGGCCAGCTCGGCTCCCTGGGTCAGAGCGGCCCCGGCGGCGGGGCCCAGAATGGGCAGCAGGGGAGCGGCATCCAGAACGCCGGTCTTGCCCCCCAGCTCCTTCATGGTCTTGACGGCCTTGGCGGCGGCACGGCGGAGCCGCTCCGGGGTGAGCTCGTCAGAGCTGCCAACATGGACAGTCCAGGTACAAGGCCCGTCGCCGGGGGTGAGGGTCATAGACTTTTCAGAATCGGATACAAAGGACAGCCGCCACTGGGCCTGCTGTCCCTGATAACGTTGGATCATGGGAGTACCTCCTTATAAAAAAGGCCCCGCCCGCCTAAGCGGACGGGGCTCAGTGATAAAGCCTTTTAGAGCGGTCTTAGTTGACCTGGTGACAGGCCACAAAGTGTCCCGGAGCCACCTCTTTGAAGGCCGGACTCTCCGTCCGGCAGCGGTCGGTGGCGTAGGGGCAGCGGCCTGCGAAGCGGCAGCCAGGGCCCAGATTCACCGGGCTGGGGATGCTGCCGTGGAGCATGATGCGCTTGCGGTTGTTCTCCAGCTCCGGGTCGGCCAGGGGGATGGCGGAGAACATGGCCTGGGTGTAGGGGTGCAGGGGGTGGTCGAAGATCTCATCGCTGGTGGTCAGTTCCACCAGACTGCCCAGGTACATGACGCCCACCCGGTCAGAGATGTGCTTAATCATGGACAGGTCATGGGCGATGAAGAGATAGGTCAGACCCCGCTCCTTCTGGAGATCCTGGAACAGGTTGATGACCTGGGCCTGGATGGATACGTCCAGGGCGGAGATAGGCTCGTCAGCGATGATGAAGTCGGGGTTGAGAGCTAGGGCACGGGCAATGCCCACCCGCTGGCGCTGGCCGCCGGAGAACTCATGGGGGAACCGGTTGGCGTGTTCCTGCTGCAAACCCACGGTATTCAACAGGTCAATCACCATCTGGTCCCGTTCCTTGCGGCTTTTGGCCAGGCCGTGGTTGTCGATACCCTCGGCCACAATATCCATCACCTTCATCCGGGGGTTCAGAGAGGCGTAGGGGTCCTGGAACACCATCTGCACCCGACGGGTGAACTCCTTATGGACGGCAGCGGACTGCTTGCCGTCCATCACCTGGCCGTCAAAGACCACATGGCCGTCAGTAGGGGGATAGAGGCCGATGATGGTACGGCCCAGAGTGGACTTACCGCAGCCTGACTCACCCACCAGACCCAAGGTCTCGCCCTTATAGATGTCAAAGGTCACATCGTCCACGGCCTTCAGGGTCTGCTTTTTCCCCACAGGGAAGTATTTTTTCAAATGCTGGACGGAAACCAGCACCTTCTGCTCACTCATGGCTGTTTCCCTCCTCGAGATGGCATCTGGGGTCGTGGAGCCAGCAGGCGGAGGTATGACCCTCCTCAAACTGGGTGAAGGGCGGCTGATACTGCTGGCACACCTTCATGGTATGGGAGCACCGGGCGGCAAAGGGGCAGCCCTGGGGGGGATTCATCAGGTCGGGGGGCGTTCCCAAAATGGTGTGGAGCTTGTCCGTCTTCTCGTGGAGCTTGGGCACGGCGGACAGCAGGCCCTTGGTGTAGGGGTGCTGGGGCCGGTAGAAGATATCCGCCACATTGCCGGTCTCCACCACCTGGCCGCCGTACATGACGCACACCCGCTTGGCGATGTTGGCCACCACCCCCAGGTTGTGGGTGATGATGATGATGGAGGTGTCGATCTTGTTTTGAAGCTCCTTCATCAGGTCCAGGATCTGGGCCTGGATGGTTACGTCCAGAGCGGTGGTGGGCTCGTCGGCGATAAGCACCTTGGGGTCGCAGGCCAGAGCGATGGCGATGACCACACGCTGGCGCATACCGCCGGACAGCTCGTGGGGGTACTGTTTGTAGCGCATCTCCGGGTTGGAGATGCCCACCAGCTCCAGCAGCTCCACCGCCCGCTTCTTCATATCGGCGGCGCTCATGTCCTTCCGGTGAGCCTTGAGCATCTCCACGATCTGCTTGCCCACCGTCATGGTGGGGTTCAGGCTGGTCATGGGGTCCTGGAAGATCATGGCGATATCGGAGCCCCGGATCTTCAGCATCTCCCGCTCGGAGAGGCTGATCAGCTCCCGGCCCTCCAGCTGGACACTGCCCCTGGAGATGCGGCCGTTGGAGGGGAGCAGGCGCATGGTGGCCTTGACGCTGATGGACTTGCCGCAGCCCGACTCGCCCACGATGGCCAGAGTCTCCTTGGGAGCCAGGTGGAAGCTGACCCCCCGCACGGCTTTGACGATGCCGTGATGGGTTTTGATCTCCACATGGAGATCTTTTACATTCAAAATATCATCCATGCCAATCACCTACTTACTCATTCTGGGGTCCAGAGCGTCCCGCAGGCCGTCGCCCAAAATGCTGAAGCACACCATGATGAGAATGATCACGATGGCGGGGCAGATGAGCAGATAGGGGGAATTCTGGAGGACAGCATAGCCGTTGTTGATGAGCACGCCCAGGGAGGCCTTGGGCTCGCTGAGGCCGATACCGATGAAGCTGAGGAAGGCCTCGGTGAAGATGGCGCTGGGGATGGTGAACATGGCGTTGATGACGATGACGCCCACAGTGTTGGGGATCAGGTGTCGCAGGATGATGTTCTTCTGGGAGGTGCCCAGCACCTGGGCGGCCATGACGAACTCCTGGCCCTTCAGCTGGAGGATGCGGGCACGGACCAGCCGGGCCATGTTGACCCAGCCGGTGATGGCCAGGGCCACGATGATGGTGCCCACGCCGGCGGGCAGCACCATCATGAGCAGGATGACGATGATGAGGTGGGGGATGCCAACCAGCACCTCAATGATGCGCTGCATGATGGCGTCCACCTTGCCGCCCAGCAGGGCGGAGACGGCGCCATAGGTGACGCCCACGAACAGGTCCAGGCAGGCAGCCACAAAGCCGATGAGCAGGGAAATGCGGGTGCCGTACCAGATGCGGGTGAACTGGTCCCGGCCAAAGCCGTCGGTACCGAAGAGGTGGGCGGCGCTGGGACCCTGGTAGATGGCGCTGTAGTCGGTCTGGGCAAAGTCATAGGGGCTGAAAATGGGAGCCAGCAGGGCCATAGCCACAATGACAATGATGATAAACAGGCTGACCACAGCGGCCTTGTTTTGCTTCAGGCGCAGCCAGCCGTCCTGCCAGGCGGTGAGGCTGGGGCGGCTGATCCGCTCCCGCTCGCTCTGGTCCACCTGGACGGGGACAAAGAGCTCCTGAGGGATATTGGCATTGATGTTGTTTTCTTTCGCGTTCATGCTTATCCCTCCTTGGTGCCCTGGATGCGGATCCGGGGGTCAATGACGCAGTAGAGGATATCCACCACAAGGATCACAAAGATATAAAAGGCGCTGTAGAAGATGGTGATGCCCATAATGGTGGAGTAGTCGTTGTTCTTGATACAGTCTACAAACAGAGAGCCGATGCCGGGCACCGAGTAGATGCTCTCCACGGCCAGAGAACCGGTGAGCAGATTGACCACCACAGGGCCCAGAATGGTGACCACCGGGATGATGGAGTTGCGCACCGCGTGGACCATCAGCACCTTGAACTGGCTCAGGCCCTTGGCCCGGGCGGTGGTGATGTAATCCTGCTCCAGCACGTCCAGCATCTCGGTGCGGATGAACCGGGCGAACATGGCGGTGGCGCTGAAGGACAGGGCGATGGAGGGAAGCACCGAACAGAACCAGTTGGTCCAGAAGGCCACCGGCAGGATGCCCCACTTCAAACCCACAAAATATTGCAGCAGGGCGGCTACCACGAAGTTGGGGACGCTGACGCCCAGAACGGCGATGACCATGGTAAAGTAGTCAATACCACTGTTGTGTTTCCAGGCGGCTATGATGCCTAAAGTCAGGCCCACCAAAAGGCCCAGCAGAACGGCCTGGATACCGATCAGCAGGGAGGGGCCCAGACGGCTGAAGATAACGTCGGACACCGGCCGGCCGGTGTAGAGGAAGGACGTGCCCAGATCGCCCCGGAGCAGGTTGCCCAGATACTTGATATACTGTACCGGCACAGGGTCGTTGAGGCCGTATTTCTCCAGCATCTGCTCCTGCTGGGCGGGGGTCAGATTGTTGAAGCGTTCGGTATCAAAGGGGGTACCGGGGAGCTGCTTCATCAGGAAGAAGGTGACGGTAACGATAATGAGGAGAGTGAGAACGAGATATATCAGACGCTTGCCGATATATTTCAGCATTCTGATTCCTCCTTTCCATGGAGTGGTTGATCCTTATCCGGTCTGAATCTGGACAGCGGCCGACGGCCGAACGGCGGTTCAGCCGCCTGCCGCGGTCCAGAGCTCCATCAAAGGACAGGAAGAACCGCGCGGGGCCAAGATGTACCCGGCCCCGCGCGGGTTGTGATTACTCAGCGGTAGAGAAGCTGGCGTACTTGAATTCCACGGGGTTGCCCAGGGGGTGCACGATCAGGTTCTGTACGTCGCTGCGCTGCAGATAGGCAAAGCCCTTGAAATACAGGGGGGAGATAACCGCGTCGGTGTCCACCAGCAGCTTCTCGGCGTCCAGCAGGCTCTGCAGACGGGTCTCGGAGTTGGCGTCAGCCTTGGCGGAGGTGATGAGGGCGCTGTAGTCGGCGTTGCCGTAGTTGCCGCGGTAGGGAGTGCTCTTGCCGGTATCGGACTGGGCGATCCACAGATCCAGGAAGGTCATGGCGTCGTCATAGTCGGCGCCCCAGGCGGTGATGGCGAACTGGTAGTTGTTGTTGTCCATCAGCTCGTTGCGGGCCTTGCTGGTCTTGGAGTCGATGGCGACCTCAATACCCAGGTTGTCCCGGAACTGGCTCTGAACGAAGGTGGCGATCTGCTTGGTGGCGGAGTCGTCGGCGATGAGCATGGACAGCTCAGGCTCATAGCCCAGCTCCTCTACGCCCTTGGCCCAGTATTCCTTGGCCAGGTCGGCGTCGAAGGGAGACAGATTGCCGTTGAGCTCGCGGAAGGTCTGGGTGCCGTTGCCGGACACGCCGAAGGAGACCAGGCCCTCGGCGGCGGTGGAGCCGTCGGCCAGGATGGTGTCGGCCAGGATGGAGCGGTCGATGGCGTAGCCCAGAGCCTTGCGGATGTTCAGGTTGCTCATGGCAGGGTCATCCAGGTTGAACTGCAGATAGGTGGAGCGGAACTCGGTGATGGTGTGGAACTCGGGATCGTTCTGATAGGTGGGCACGTCGGCGGAGGACAGGTTGACCTTGTCCAGCCCGCCCGCCAGATAGGTGTTCAGAGCGGAGGACTGATCCTTGATGATCTTCACTTCCACCTTGGGGATGGAGACATTGGCGGCGTCCCAGTAGGTCTCGTTCTTCACCATGCTGGTGCCCACAGCGGGGTCATAGCTGGTGATGGTGTAGGGGCCGCAGTAGATCATGTTGTCGGCGGTGATGCCGTAGTTCTCGCCCTGCTCGGTCACATAGGCCTCGTTCAGGGGGAAATACATGCTCAGGGTGGTCAGGTACAGGAAATAGGGGGTGGGGTTCTTGATGGTGACCTCCAGAGTGCGGTCATCCAGCGCCTTTACGCCCACCTGGTCGGCGGTGGCGGTGCCCTCGCCGTACTCCAGACCGTTGACGATATAGTCGGTCATGATGAAGTTGTAGCCGTTGGTGGCGTCGGAGCTCATCTGCTTCAGCCAGGAGAACACGAAGTCATTGGCGGTCAGAGGCGTGCCGTTGGACCACTGCAGGCCCTCGCGCAGAGTGAAGGTGTACACCAGACCGTCGTCAGACACGGTGTAGCTCTCAGCCAGAGCGGGCTGGGGCTCATGGTTGGCGTCCAGGCGGTACAGGCCCTCAAAGGCGTTGTTCAGGATGGTGAAGGACTGGGTGTCGGAGGCGTCCCACTGGACCAGGGTGCGGATCTCGTTGCTGTCGTAGTACACCAGGGTGTCCCGGGTGCCGCCGCTGGTATCGTCTCCGCCGCCGCTGGGGTTTTGCGAGCTTGAGTCGGTAAAGCCGCAGCCGGTCAGGGCACCGAGAAGAAGTGTGGAGGCAAGGGCCATTGACAGTAGCTTCTTCATGATTCATTCTCCTATCTTTTATAATTTGTTAAAATGCGCGCAGGCATATTAACCGGAGGGAGGGGGGTTACTGGCACATGGCCCATAGAATATGCTGCAGGGCCGCAGCGCCGCCGCCGATGAGGGCGCCATTGACGCCAAAGGACTCCAGTTTGAGCTGGAAGGTATTTTTCATATGTTCGTTCAAATTATCCCGGCAGCTGCCGACGAGCAGCTTGGGGAGCAGGGGATGGGCACGCAGCAGGCTGCCGCACAACAGCAGAACATCGGGGGCGTAGGTGTTGGCCAGCAGGTTGATGGCGATGGAGGTATAGGAAATCAGCTGGTGGATGACCCCTACGGCAAAGGGCTCCCCGTTCTGGTAGTGCTCCAGAAGCTCCGGCAGAGTGACGCCGGGATAGACTGTGCCCGCCTCGGCCAAAATGGCCCGGAGGGAGAGGTGGGTTTGCAGACAGCCCACCTTGCCGCACTCGCAGATTTTGCCTGCCGGGTTGAGGGTGATGTGGCCGATCTCACCGGCCATGTTGTCCCGGCCCCGGTAAATCTCCCCGTTGAGGATGACCGCCGCGCCGATGCCGTCGCTGAGGTTGAGTACCACCAGGTTCCGGCAGCCCGCGCAGGCGCCGAAGCTGTGCTCTGCCAGCGCCACTGCCTTACAGTCGTTTTCCATCACAAAGGTATAGCCGGGCAGAGCCTGCTCCAGTTGGGAGACCACCGGTACGCTCCGC
The DNA here is from genome assembly GCF_944385615.1 of uncultured Flavonifractor sp. Lineage (GTDB taxonomy): Bacteria > Bacillota > Clostridia > Oscillospirales > Oscillospiraceae > Flavonifractor. Next base: position 56,692 of record NZ_CALWXV010000008.1, read on the forward strand.
CAGCGAAAATTGGCAGAAAACTCCAATTGGCCCCGCTCAATATCCAGGATGCCAGGCATCACCACTCCCACAGTTTTTTGAAAGCCCATGTCCTGGTGGGCTGCAAGGAAGCGGCGCAAATGTTCCGACATCCAGGGCAGCACCTGCTGGGGTGTAAAGTCCATGTGGGGGATGGGATGGGCCTCCTGACGGTGGAGGATACCGGTGGGACTGACCAGTCCCAGGTACAGACAGTCCCGGTCCAGAAACACGCTGGGACACAGCAGATGCTCTTCATTTAAGGAGAGCACCCTGGGGGGACGGCCGATCCCGCCGTCCTTTTCCTGCTCCCGCAGGACGCCCCGCTCGATCAGTTCATCCGCAATGCGGCCCACGGTGACGATGCTCATGCCGGTGGCCTCGGCAGCCTGGGCCCGGGACATTTCGCCTGCGGTGCGGATGGCGGTCAGCACCAGGCAGGTATTATTTTGGCGCATCAGGACCCGATCTACCTTTTTTCCCGCAACCAAAATCCGACCCTCCTGAATTACTAACATGAAATTAAAAATACGTTTTCGTTCAATTTCGTTGATATTTCATATTATACGCAAAGGAGGGGAGAAAATCAAGATGCGATTGACAAAATAGACAAAAAATATTATAATAATGATAGCGCACATAAAGTAATTATTAAGGTGATGATAAAAATGAGCAGTGTGATTCTGGAAGTCTGCTGCGGCAGCGCAGACGACGTGATTCAGGCCCATAAGGCGGGGGCTCATCGGGTGGAGCTGAACAGCAATCTGTTCCACGGCGGACTGACCCCCACCATCGGCGAGCTGGTGGTTGCCAAGCGGGAGACCGGGATGAAGATCATGACCATGGTGCGGCCCCGGGAGGGCGGCTTCTGCTACACCGACGGGGAATTTGCCACCGCCATCGAGGACGCCAAGCAGCTGCTGGCCAACGGGACCGACGGCCTTGTGTTTGGTTTTCTCCATCAGAACGGCACGCTGGACCTGGAGCGCACCAAGATTCTGGCCCAGTTGGCCCAAGAGGCGGGGAAGGAGACCGTGTTCCACCGGGCCATTGATGTGGTGCCCGACTGGAAGGAGACTCTGGACGCCCTGATCGAGCTGGGGATCACCCGGGTGCTCACCAGTGGCCAGGAGCCTGATGTATCTCTGGGTACTCAGACGGTCCATGAGATGATCCAGTATGCCGCCGGCCGTATCCAGATCCTGCCCGGCGCCGGCATTACCGCCCGGAATATGGACCGGGTCATTGCTGAGACCGGCTGTGATCAGATCCACCTGGCCGCCCACAAGGCTCAGTATGATACCTCGGTGAACAACAACCGGGCCATCTATTACGGCGGCGCGCTCTATCCCCCGGAGGACCGGTTCAATGTCATCGACAGCGACTATGTAGGCGGCATGGTGCGCCGTCTGCCCGGCTGAAAAAAGACGCCGGCTTGCTGGTATCAAAACCAGTAAGCCGGCGTTTTGTGCAGTTGGATCCTGCGTCCATTGGCTCGCCCGATTTTTCCTTGAAGTTTGAAGGAGACTTGAACATGGATATTATGCAAATCTGGAGTGCTTACCAGAAAAACGCAGATCCCGAAACCATCTTTCCCATGTATCAGGAGTGTGCGCTCAATGCAAAAGCGGTGGGCTATGGCGACGCTAATTTGCTGCATATCGCAAGCCAGAATGCCCACCCGGAGGCGGTTGTCTGGCTGCTGGAGCAGGGGCTGAAACCGAACGAAGCGTCCGGCTATGGCGAGCTTCCGCTGTTTCTTCTGGCAAGAAAGGGTTTTTCCTGCGGCTATCTTCCAAGGAAGGGGGATATCTACCGGACAGCGCAGGCTCTTCTTGATGGGGGAGGGAACGTGCTGCGCCGGGATTCCGATGGGAGGTTCTGCTACCACCATGCCGCGCAGGCAGGCAACGTGGAGTTTCTGCGCGCGCTGGCGGAGCGCGGCGTGAAGCTGAATAAGGCCGACCGGGAGGGAAATACGGGGCTGCATCTGATCGCGCAATCCTGCTATAATCCGTTGGAAAATCTGGAGTATGTAAACAGAGAGATCGAGGAGAAGCGCAACGAGGATTCCCTGCCGGTCAAGCAGCGCAGCCCGATCTCCATGGAAGAGCTACAACAGCGGAAAAAAGCAATTGAGGGAGAGCTGGACAATTTGTTCCGCTGTGCCGTGATTCTGCTGGACGCGGGGGTGGACCCGGAGGCGGAAAACAACATGCTGGAGACTGCCCACACGCTGGCGGTGCGCGCGGGTGCTAAGAAGCTCGCGGCGCTGCTTGATGGCAGCTATTCTCCGGAAGAAGAAAATTCCCCGGAGGGACAGGAAAAAATCGCGGCAGGCGGCATGACGCTCCATCAGGCGGTACGCAAGGGCGACGAGGAGGCGGTGCGTGCACTGGCGGCCATGGGAGAGGATCTCAACGAGATCAGCGAACAGGAAACCTTTGAGGGGCTTTCTCCGTTGGCGGTGGCCTGCCAGACCTGTAATATCCAAATGGCCTCTTTGCTGCTGGAGCTGGGAGCGGACCCCGCTCAGAAAAATGGAGTGGGGGAACAGCCTATTGTGGCGCTGTTTGGCCAGCAGATTATGCTGCATACGCCGCGGAACTTTTACCGGGACAGGCTGGCGGAACAGCTGGTGGCTCTTCTGGCGCAGTACGGCTTTGATCCAGACAGCAGCCTGAACGATGAAGGTGACTGCCTTCTGGGACTGGCATGCGCCTCGATGAATGGCAGAGGTGTGGGCAGGGACAGTGTGATCGATATGGTGGTGGAAGAAGCGATTCGCCTGGGGGCGGATGTGAACCGGAAAAACGACGCAGGCCAGACGCCGCTGATGCTGTCCTGTACGGGCAATTTCCGGACGATGGAAGAGGTGCAGACGGTGCTTCTGGAAGCCGGGGCGGATGTGACGCTTCGGGATGTGCAGGGGAATACAGCGCTGCATTACGCAGCGTACCAGACTTCCCGTCTGGATGCGGTGGCAATGACAGAGCTGATGCTGGACTTTGGGGAGCCGGATGTAAACGCGGTCAACCTGTTTGAAAAAACAGCCATGGATTATGCAGTGGAGCGGGACAATACCCCTCTGGTCAAGCTGCTGCTTCCATATGTGGAATAAGGAAGGAGAGGAAAAAGCATCATGCCGGTGAATCTCGACAATATGCTGCTGACAGCCTGCAAGAATGGGCAAAAAGGGATTGTCCAGGCGTTTTTGAAAAAGGGAGGGCTCCAGCTGGATAAGCGCGACGGACAGGGGGCCACGCCTCTGCACTACGCCAGCGCCAAGGGGTCCCGGGATATTGTGAAGCTGCTGCTGGACGCGGGAGCGGACGCATCTATCGCGGATAATCAGAGCCGCACAGCGCTGCATCTGGCCTGCCAGGTAGGGAATAAGGATATCATCCGTCTGTTGAGCTTCGGAGGGATAAGTCCCGATGGAAAAACTGTTGAGGCTTTGAGCAAAGGCTCGCTGGGCCAGTATTCGGCAGTGCTTCAAATGTTGAACTTGCGGACGAGCTGGAAACACTGCAAACGGGAGACTATGACAGCATTGACATACAGGGACAACCCCCAGCCTGGAAAGAGGTGGTGGCCGTCTTTGCTGTCAAGACCGCCGGAGGGGACGATGGTGTGGATGTAGCCGCGCTGACCCCAGACCGGATAGAGCGCCTGCGTGCTGTCTTTTGGGATATGTGTCAAATCACCACAGAGACGGAGACGGTGGAAGGGGAGGACTCCACAGAAACGATCCTTCATATCACCATTACTCCCAAAACCGCCGATGATATGCGGACAGTCTATTCCTTCTCGGAGTTTCAAAACAAAACCTTGACCGAACTGCTGGAGGAGCTGGACGCACTGGATGGACTGCTGGGGGATCTTGCTATCACCCAGGCAGACGCAGTGGAACTTCTGCAAAATCTCCCGGAGGATCTTTCCCCGGAGCGCCG
>NZ_CALWXV010000009.1 GCF_944385615.1 uncultured Flavonifractor sp.
TCGGTGTCCAGCAGAATGGTCACCGGGCCGTCATTTTGAGAAAAGACCTGCATATCCGCGCCAAATTCGCCGTGCTGCACGTCAAAGCCCCGGCCGGCGCACTCGGCCATAAACTTCTCATACAGAGGAATGGCGATGTCCGGCTTGGCGGCCCCGGAAAAGCCGGGACGGCGGGATTTGGTGTCGGCGTACAGGGTAAACTGGCTCACCACCAGCAGAGCGCCCCCCACCGCCTCCAAATTGAGGTTCATTTTCTCGTTTTCGTCCTCAAAGATGCGCAGGCCGCACACCTTGTCGGCCAGCTTGACCGCCTGGGCCTCGGTATCGGTGGGGGCCACCCCCAGCAGCACCAGAAAGCCCTGGCCGATCTGGCCGTTGACCTTGCCGTCGATGGTGACGGAGGCGTTTTTCACTCTCGTTACAACTGCGCGCATGTCCTTAAATTCCTTTCTGTCAAGCGGGACGGAGGGCCGGTTTACCCCCCAACCGGGATAGTCTTTTCCATTATATACTGCCCGTCGATTTCCGTCAATCAAAAGGGGACAGGCCTTGTCTTTGACCGGGAAAAGTGGTATGATTTATGCTTGAAACAGTATGTTTGGAGGAACCGCTTTGAACCGACAGACCACCAAAATTTCCCCCGCCGACGTGGAGCGTCAGCGGGATTTCTGCCATCAGATCCTGGAGCGCAACGCCGCCCGGCCCACGCCCCCTCTGGCCTTCGTGGACACCTACGGCTGCCAGCAGAACGAGGCCGACTCCGAGCGGCTGCGGGGCTACCTCAGCGAGATGGGCTACCAGTTTACCGACAGCGAGGCCCAGGCCGACCTGATCCTCATCAACACCTGCGCCATCCGGGAGCACGCCGAAATGCGGGTGCTGGGCAACGTGGGGGCCCTGGTCCACACCAAGCGGGCCAAGCCCGGCCAGCTGATCTGTGTGTGCGGCTGTATGGCCCAGGAGCCCCACCGGGCCCAGAAGATCAAGGAGTCCTACCGCCAGGTAGACCTGGTGTTCGGCCCCCACGCCCTGTGGCGGTTCCCTGAGCTTTTGTACCGGCTCATCACCCGCCGGGGCCGTATCTTTGACATTGCCGACGAGCCCGGCTCCATCGCCGAGGGCATCCCGGTGGTGCGCCAGGACAAGGTGAAAGCCTGGGTGTCCATCATGTACGGCTGCAACAACTTCTGCACCTACTGCATCGTCCCCTATGTCCGGGGCCGGGAGCGCTCCCGCCAGCCCCAGGTCATTCTGGAGGAGATCCGGGGCCTGGTGGCCGAGGGCTACAAGGATATCACCCTGCTGGGTCAGAACGTCAACTCCTACGGCAAGGACCTGGACTCTCCCTGTGACTTTGCCGACCTTTTGAAGGCGGCGGCGGACATTGAGGGGGATTTTCTCCTCCGCTTCATGACCAGCCATCCCAAGGACGCCTCTCAGAAGCTCTTTGATACCATGGCCGCCTCTCCCAAGATCGCCCCCTGCTTCCACCTGCCCTTCCAGGCAGGCAGCGACCGGGTGCTGAAGGCCATGAACCGGGTGTACGACCGGGCGGGCTATCTGGACAAGGTGCGGCGGCTGCGGCAGGCCATCCCCGACGTGGTCATCACCTCCGACGTCATCGTGGGCTTCCCCGGAGAGACCGCCGAGGAATTTGAGCAGACCATGACTCTGCTGGACGAGGTGCGCTTTGACGCCCTCTTTACCTTTATCTATTCCCCCCGGGTGGGCACCCCCGCCGCCAAGATGGAGGACCCCGTCTCCAAGGAAGAGAAGGCGGCCTGGTTCCAGCGGCTGGTGGAGCGGCAGGACCAGATCTCCGAGGAAAAGCACAAAGCCTACATCGGCAAGACGGTGCGCTGCCTGGTGGACGGCAAGGACGACAAGGGCCTTACCGCCCGCACCCCCGGCAACCGGCTGGTGCGGCTGAGTGGGGAGGAATCCCTCATCGGCCGGTTTGTGGACGTGAAGATCACCGGGGCCAACAAGTGGTCCCTGATGGGGGAAGTCACAACCTAACGCGACGGGGCCATTTCTTCCCCGGATCAGCGATCAATTCTATTTTATTCCAACCAGAAAAGGAGCGTCCGCCATGCCGTCCGAGCTCACCCCCATGATGAAGCAATACTACAAGATGAAGCAGCTCCACCCGGACTGCATCCTCTTTTTCCGGCTGGGGGACTTTTACGAGATGTTCCAGGAGGACGCCAAGCTGGCCTCCAAGGAGCTGGACCTGACCCTTACCACCCGGGACCGGGGCAAGCCGGAGGACCAGCGCACCCCCATGTGCGGCGTGCCCTACCACTCCGCCGACTCCTATATCGCCCGGCTTATCTCCAAAGGCTACAAGGTGGCCATCTGCGAGCAGATGGAGGACCCCGCCGCCGCCAAGGGTCTGGTGGAGCGGGATATCATCCGCATCGTTACCCCCGGCACCGTCATTGCCTCCTCCATGCTGGAGGAGGGACGCAATAACTTTATCTGCGCTATCTACCAGGACGCCGCCGGGGTGGGTCTGTGCTTCTGCGACATCTCCACCGGCGAGCTGTCGGTCACCTCCTTCTCCGGTCCCGATGCCTACGAGCACCTGTGCAACGAGCTGGGCCGGTTCTCCCCCCGGGAGGCCATGCTGTCCGACGGGGCCTACCGCGACGACGCCCTGCTGGACTTTCTCACCAACCGGCTGGACTGCCGGTGTGAAAAGGGCGGGGAGGACCGCTTTGAGCCAAGCGCCGCCCAGGCGCTGGTGGAACAGCAGTTTACCAGCGGCCTGGACCAGCTGCCCCGGGAGGACAGCCACGCCCTTCAGGCGGCAGGGGGCCTTTTGAGCTACCTTTACGAGACGCAGAAAACCGACCTGTCCCACATCACCGCCCTCACCTGGTTCTCCTCCGGCCAGTTCATGGAGCTGGACCTGACCGCCCGGCGCAATCTGGAGCTGACCGAAACCCTCCGGTCCAAGGAGAAGAAGGGCTCTCTGCTGTGGGTGCTGGACAAGACCCGTACCGCCATGGGCCGCCGTCTCATCCGGGCCTGGATGGAGCGGCCCCTTCTCTCCCCGGCGGCCATCCGCCGTCGGCTGGGGGCGGTGGAGGAACTGGTGGCCGACCCCATCGGCCGGGAGGAGCTGACCGCCACCCTGCGGGAGATCACCGACCTGGAGCGGCTCATCGGCCGCATTGTCTATGGTACTGCCGGAGGGAGGGACCTGGCGGCGCTGGCCGCCGGGCTGGGTCGGCTGCCCCAGCTGCGGGAGCTGCTGACCCCCCATACCGGGGCCCTGCTCACCTCTCTTGCCGACGCTCTGGACGACCTGCCCGACCTGCGGGAGCTCATCGGCGCAGCCATCGTGGACGATCCTCCCTTCTCCGTCCGGGAGGGCGGCTTCATTCGGGCGGGCTTCGACGCCGAGGTGGACCGGCTGCGGGATATCCTCACCAACGGCAAGGACCTGGTGGCCGCCGTGGAGGCCCGGGAAAAGGAAAAGACCGGCATCAAGAGCCTGAAGGTGGGCTTCAACAAGGTATTCGGCTACTACATCGAGGTATCCAAGTCCTATTATGACCAGGTGCCCCAGGACTATATCCGCAAGCAGACCCTCACCAACTGCGAGCGGTTTATTACCCAGGAATTAAAGGACCTGGAGCACGAGATCCTCTCGGCCCAGGACCGGGTCACCGCCCTGGAATACCAGCTCTTCTGCGACCTGCGCCGGAAGGCCGCCGCCCGGGTGGGGGAGATTCAGCGTTCCGCCGCCGCCGTGGCCCAGGTGGACGTGCTGTGTTCCTTCGCCGCCGTGGCCGCCGAGCAGGGCTACTGCAAGCCGGAGGTGGATCTGTCCGATGCCATCGAGATTTCCGAGGGCCGCCACCCGGTGGTGGAGAAGATGCTGAAAAACGCCCTCTTTGTCCCCAACGACACCCGGATGGACGGCCACGACAACACAGTGGCCATCATCACTGGCCCCAACATGGCGGGCAAATCCACCTATATGCGGCAGGTGGCCCTCATCGTCCTTATGGCCCAGATGGGCTCCTTTGTCCCCGCCAGGTCGGCCCGCATCGGCATCGTGGACCGGGTGTTCACCCGTATCGGGGCCAGCGACGACCTGGCCGCCGGGCAGTCCACCTTCATGGTGGAGATGACCGAGGTGGCCGAGCTGCTGAAAAACGCCACGTCCAAAAGCCTGCTCATTCTGGACGAAATCGGCCGGGGCACCTCCACCTACGACGGCATGTCCATTGCCCGCTCGGTGCTGGAATACTGCGCCGACAAAAAGCGGCTGGGGGCCAAGACCCTGTTCGCCACCCACTACCACGAGATCACTGCCCTGGAGGGGGTCATCCCCGGGGTGAAGAACTACAACATTGCCGCCAAGAAGAAGGGGGACGATATCCTCTTTCTGCGGAAGATCGTCCGGGGCGGGGCCGACCAGAGCTATGGCATCGAGGTGGCCAAGCTGGCCGGGGTGCCCGACAAGGTCATCTCCCGGGCCCGTCAGATTTTGAAGGAGCTGGAGGCGGGAGGGGTCCAGACCCCCCAGACCCCGGCGGCCCCGCCGTCCGAGCAGGTCTCTCTGCTGGACATGGGGGGCAATGAGGTGGTCCGCCGCCTTCAGGAGGCCGATCTGAACACCCTCACCCCCATTGAAGCCATGAATCTGCTCTTCCAGCTCAAGCAGATGGTGTAACGGCGGGTCCGCCGCCACACCATCCACGAAAGGAGGGAACCGCCATGTATAAAAGCCGCCGTTCCGGGCAGGCCCCGCTCTCCCGGGGGGAGCAGCTGCGGGGCTGGATCTTTTTCGCCCTCTATCTCTTTTTCTTTCCCTGGCTGATGGGATGGGTCCAGCGGTTTTATCCGGCGGAATTCCCGGTGGCCGAGGCCAATGTGGTCTATTACCTCCTGCTGGCGGTGCTCACCTTTGTGGTGTTCTGGTCCTTTCTGCGCCGGGGGTTTGGACTGCTGCTGGACTGGCTGCCTGAAAATCTCTTTGCCTGCGCCACCGGCCTCATAGGCGCGGTGGTCCTCTATGGTTTGGTGCGGCTCATCCCCCTGCCCGTCCAGAATCCCAACTTCATCAGCTACCCGGAACAGTACGCCTTTGCCCCCGCCGCCACCGTCCTGATTTTGGTGGTGCTCATGCCCCTGGTGGAGGAGCCGCTGTTCCGGGGCCTGCTCTTTGGCGCGGCCCGGGGCTACAGCCGGTGGCTGGCCTATGTGCTGTCGGCGGCGGGGTATGCCTTTTACTGCGCGGTGCAGTTCGTATACGCCTACGGCGCCCTGGACCTGCGCTATCTGCTGCTGGCCATCCAGTACGCCCCCATGGCCCTGGCCCTCACCTGGTGCTATGACCGGGGCGGCTCCATCTGGAGCGCCATCGCCCTGCACGCCGTTCTCAACGGCTTTACCCTGCTCTTTGCCCTGTGGGGGTGGTAGGCGGCGGGGGCAAGCCCCCGCCCTACGCCCCCACAGAATTTCCATTTGCCGATATCAGAAAGTTGGTCGTTTATGCCCCACATTCAACAACTTGACTCCCATGTGGCCGACCTCATCGCCGCCGGTGAGGTGGTGGAGCGCCCCGCCTCGGTGGTGAAGGAGCTGATGGAAAACGCCATTGACGCCGGAGCGGACAAGCTGACGGTGGAGATCCAGCACGGCGGCATGGCCCTCATCCGGGTCACCGACAACGGCTGCGGCATCGCCGCCGGGGAGGCGGAGACCGCCTTCCTCCGCCACGCCACCAGCAAGCTGCGCACCGAGTATGACCTGGAGGCCATCGGTACCCTGGGCTTCCGGGGGGAGGCCCTGGCCGCCATCTCCGCCGTCTCCCGGGTGGAACTGCTCACCCGCACGGCGGAGGAGCCCCTGGGCGCCGCCCTCTCTTTGGAGGGAGGCGTGGTGGTGAGCCGGGAGGAGGCGGGCTGTCCCCAGGGCACCACCATGGTGGTGCGGGACCTGTTTTTCAACACCCCCGCCCGGCTGAAATTTGTGAAAAAGGACTCCGCCGAAGGGGCGGCCTGCTTCGCCATGGCCCAGCGGCTGGCCCTGTCCCACCCGGAGGTCAGCATCAAATTCCTCCGGGACGGCAAGCAGGACCTGCTCACCCCCGGAGACGGCCAGCTGAAATCCGCTCTGTATGCGGTGCTGGGCCGGGATCTGGCCCTGGGCTTCACCCCGGTGCAGGGCACCGGCGAGGAAATCAGCGTGTCCGGCTTTGTATCCCTGCCCACCTGCTGCCGGGGCACCCGGGGGTACCAGCACTTCTTTGTCAACGGCCGGTATGTGAAAAGCCGTACCATGATGGCCGCTTTGGAGGAGGCCTACGCCAACCAGAAGATGGTGGGCAAATTCCCCGGCTGCGTCCTCCACCTGACCACCAAGCTCAACGCCGTGGACGTAAACGTCCATCCCACCAAGCAGGAGGTCAAGTTCGGCAGCGACAAAAAGGTCTTTGACGCGGTGTACTACGCGGTGAAATCCACCCTGGAGGCCGACCGCTCCCGGCCTGCCGCCCTGGCCGACCGGCCCCGGCCCGCCCCCAGACAGGCGGTGGACACCGTCACCCCCAACCAGACCGCCTTCCGCACCATGACGGCGGAGCAGTTTCGCAGGACGGCGGACAAGCCCGCTTCCCCTCTGCCCCTCCAGGACGTGACCGCCCGGAGCGTTTCCCCCGTGAAACCTTCGGCTGCACCCAAAGCGGCCGCCATCTATGACGGCCCTGGGGCCCCATCCCGGCCCGCTCAAACCGCCCCGCCCGCAGCGGCCAGCGTCCCGGATCGCCCGCGGCCTGATCCGAAACCAGACAGCGGAGGGCGGCAGATTGCCGCCCCTGTCCCGCCGCCGGACACCCCCGCTCCCACCGTCCAGCCCGAGCCGGAGGAACTGCCCTGGCGTCTGGCGGGGGAGGTCTTGAACACCTACATCATTGTGGAACAAGGGGACAAGGTGCTGCTCATCGATAAGCACGCCGCCCATGAGCGGATGAACTTTGACCGGCTGAAGGCGGCGGGGTACACCCCCATGGTCCAGACCCTGCTTACCCCGGTGGTGTTCACCCCACCGGCGGAGGAGGGGGCCGCCCTGCTGGCCCAGCTGCCCCTGCTGGCCCGGTTCGGCTTTGAGGTGGAGGACTTTGGGGGCGGGGCCCTCATCGTCCGGGCCGCCCCCTACGACGTGGACGCCGATCAGATCCCCGATGTGCTGCTGGAGCTGGCGGGCCGCCTGCTCACCAGCGGCACCGCCGACCCGGACAGCGCCCGGGACGCCCTGCTCCACACCATGGCCTGCAAGGCCGCCATCAAGGGAGGCCAGAAAAACGGGGAGGCCGAGCTGCTGAAAGTGGCCCAGGCTGTCATGACAGGCGCGGTCAAGTATTGTCCTCACGGCAGGCCGGTAGCCATTGAGCTGACCCGCCAGCAGATTGAAAAACGGTTTGGCCGGGCTTAGACTATGTCCTGGGAAATGTAACCCCTTCCCGACGCTTCGACGAAATCCGCCTCATAATTGGTATATATTGGATGTATCTCAGAGAAAAAGGAGTGCATCCATATGCAAAAGACACCCAACCTGCAAGACTTATTCCTGCTCCGGGCACGGCGGACCCGGGCCAATGTCACCGCCTTTTTGATGAACGGCTATCAGCTCAAGGGCCAGATCGTGGGCTATGACGCCTTTGTGGTGGTACTTATGACGGGGGACAAGCAGCAGATGATCTACAAGCACGCGATCTCCACCATCGTGCCCGAACGGGCCATCTCTCTGGAGCGGGAGGAGCGTGGCGACTGACAAAAGGAGTACCTATGAAGCAAGGTTCACTGAACGCCCGCATCATCATGCTGCTGCTGCTGGGCGCCATCCTGCTCACCATCGGGGTATCGGCCTGGCACAGCCTCCGGAACCTCTACCCCACGGTGCTGGCCTACACCTACACGGTGAACGACAGCACCGAGGTCACCGGCTATCTGGTCCGGGAGGAGAGCGTCCTCACCAGCCAGGGCGGCACGGTGGAGCTGCTCCCCGACGAAGGGGAGAAGGTGAGCCGGGGGGAAACGGTGGCCCTGCTTTACCAGAGCGACGCCAGCGTCTCCCAGCGCCAGACCCTCCAGCAGCTGCTGCTGGAACAGGAACAGCTGGAATACGCCCTGGCGCAGGCGGGCGGGAGCAGCGACTCCGCCCAGCTCAGCAGCCAGGTGGCCGACGCCATCGGCAAACTGCGGGGGGCTACCGCCGCCGGTGATCTGACCGGTCTGGAGAGCCAGACCATGGAGCTGAAAAGCCTGATCTATAAATACGGCTACGCCTTTGACCAGAATACCGAGGAATCCACCGCCGCCCTTCAGGCCTCCCTGGATGAGGTCAACGCCCAAATCACCGCCCTCACCGCCCAGGCCTCCCAGAGCACCAGCCGGGTGACCGCCGCCCAGTCGGGGATCTTTTCCGGCGTAGTAGATGGGTATGAAAACCTTATTACCCCGGACATGCTCTCCACCATCACCCCCTCCCAGCTGGAGGGTCTGGCCGGGCAGAACCCCTCGGCGGATTCCGCCGCCATCGGCAAGCTCATCACCGACTCCACCTGGTACTTTGCCTGCGTGCTGCCTGAGAGCGAGAGCCAGCGGCTGGTGGAGGGGCGCACCATCACCGTGCGCTTCTCCCGGGACTGGTCCGGCGATGTGGAGATGACGGTGGAGCGGCTGGGCGATTCGGTGGACGGGCAGGTGGTGGTGGTGCTGTCGTCCGACAAGTTTTTGTCGGACACCACCCTGCTGCGGCGGCAGACCGTGGAGCTGATCTTTGAGACGGTCAGCGGCATCCGCCTACCCAAGGAGGCCCTGCGGGTGGAGGAAAAGACGGTGGAGGACGTGGACACCGGCGAGGAACGCACGGTGTCGGTCACCTGCGTATACGCCCTGGTGGGCGAGTGGGCCGAGCTGAAGGAAGTAACCGTTCTGGCCGAGGAGGAGGACTATATCATCGTCACCGCTCCCACCTCTGAGACAGAGACAGAGGCCCAAGCCAAAAAGGCTCTGCGGGCGGGAGATAAGATCATTATTTCCTCCGGCGAGCTGTACGACGGTAAATATATTGGTTGAGCCTGTTGAAAAAGGGCTGCATAACAGAGAAACAATCTTACGGTTATCCTCATTTTGTGTGTATTTATTTTGGAGGTGCTTCATCATGTCCCTGGAAGAGAAGGTAGCGCAGGTAAAGGCCAACATCGCCGCCGCCGCCCGGGAAGTGGGCCGGGACCCGTCGGAGATCACCCTGGTGGCCGCCACCAAGGTCCAGACCTCGGACACCATCCGGCAGGCCATTGCCGCCGGTATCACTGTGTGCGGGGAAAACCGGGTGCAGGAGATGACCGCTCACCTGGACGACAACGCCTACGCCGGGGCGGCCCTCCATTTTATCGGCCATTTGCAGACCAACAAGGTCAGGCAGGTGGTGGGCCGGGTGGACCTCATTGAATCGGTGGGCTCGGAGCACCTGCTGGATGCCATCGAGGCCCAGGCCGCCAAGCTGGATTTGGTGCAGGATATCCTGCTGGAGGTCAACATCGGCGGCGAGGCCTCCAAAAGCGGCATCGCGCCCGAGGAGCTGCTTTCCCTGGCTCAGAAGGCGGTATCCTGCCCCCATGTGCATCTGCGGGGGCTGATGGCCATCCCCCCCGTGGCGGAGGGGCCCCAGGGCAACCGGCCTTTTTTTGCCCGCATGCACCAGCTTTTTGTTGACATAAGGCAAAAGATGGCGGATAATGAGGTTAACATTGACTGTCTTTCCATGGGTATGAGCGGCGATTATCAGGACGCCGTCCGGGAGGGCGCCACCCTGGTTCGGGTGGGTACCGCCCTGTTCGGCCCCCGCCCCCCCATGCAGCATACATGATCTGAACTTAGGAGGTAACCGACAATGGGATTGTTTGACGAACTGCGGAGGCTGGCCCGCCCCTATGAGGATGAGGCGGAAGACGACTACGAGGACGACTTTGAGCCTGTCTCCCGCAGTGAGCGGATGGACCGGACCAGCAGCGACCGGCCTGAGCGCAAGAGCACCAGAAGCCAGTCCATCTCCGAGTCTACCGGCAGCCTCTACTCTATGGATAACGAGCGCCGCAGCAACAAGGTGGTCAACATCCACACCACCACCCAGCTGCAAGTGGTGCTGGTAAAGCCCGAGCGCTTTGAAAACGCCAGCGAGATCGCCGACCACCTGCGGGAAAAGCGCACGGTGGTACTCAACCTGGAGTCCACCAACAAGGACATTGCCCGCCGCCTGCTGGACTTTTTGTCCGGCGTGGCCTATGCCAACGAGGGCAAGATCAAGAAGGTGGCCATCTCTACTTACATCATCACACCCTACAACGTGGATATTCTGGGCGATTTGATTGACGAGCTGGAGAACAACGGCCTGTATTTCTAATTTTTAAATACCATTTTTATCTATTGTAAGGCGCGGCCACCGGCTACGCCTTACAGATTATGCCCCTTTTCCGGCAAGGTCCGGTAGGCGCATTGGAACAAAACATCAGGGGGAATTGACCTATGCTGACGCCTCAGGAAGTCTCTGAGCACGCCTTTACCAAGGCGTTTAACGGCTATAATATGACCATGGTGGATGAGTTTCTGGACATCCTGACGGCGGACTATACCACTCTGTACAAGGAAAACGCCACGCTGAAAGCCAAAATGAAGGTGCTGGTGGACAAGGTGGAGGAATACCGCTCCACCGAGGACGCCATGCGCAAGGCCCTGATGACCGCCCAGAAGATGGCGGACGATCTGGTGGCTGAGGCCGAGAGCAAGCGCAACCAGCTGATGCAGAACGCCGAGGCCGACGCCAGAGCCCGGGTGGACGAGTTACAGCAGTCCATCCGGGACGAGCAGGCCCGCCTGACCGCCGCCCAGCAGTCCACCGCCGCCTATGTGCGCAAGCTGAAGGAGCTCTACCAGCACGAAATGGAGTTTTTGGGCGGGCTGTCCAAGCTGAGCGCCGCCGCCCCTGCCGCCCCCGCCGACCCGGTGGGAGATACCGCCCGGGATATTGAGGAAAACGTGGAGCGGATCATCCAGCAGGAGGAGCAGGTCCCCCAGCCCGCGTCCGTTACTCCCATCACGCCCATGCCGGAGCCCGCCAAAAAAAGCGGGGAGAGCAGCCTGTATGACGAGCTGATGGAGCTCAGCGGCCGGAAGGCCCAGGCCGCCCACCATCCGGCCGAGGACGAGGACGACGAGGTGGAGGAGCCCACCCGCCGCATCGACTTTGACAACCTGCAATTCGGCAAGGACTATGAAATCCGGTAAACCTCTTGACAGAAGCCCCGCAAACGGGTAAGATACTGGGAGACGTCTGGAAAAAAGGCGTCTCCCAGTCATTTTCATCTGAAACATGCTGTGACGAGGACGAGTACCGCCCCATCCCTGCGCAGAGAGCCGCCATTTTGGTGCAAGGCGGACAGGGCAGGCCGGGAAAATCACCTCTGAGCATGACCGCCGAAGTACAGTAAGCGGTTACGGTTGGCCTCGTTACCGGCCATCGAGTGGTTCCGGCCCGCCCGGAACAATGAGAGTGGTACCGCAGAGGTGTGCGCCTTTGTCTCTTAGGAGACAGAGGCGTTTTTTGTTTGCCTCCATTCCCGTTTTCTATTTATTTTTATCATAAAAGGAGAAACACCCATGGACTACAACCAGACTGTCCACCTGCCCCAGACCGACTTCCCCATGCGGGCGGGCCTGCCCAAGCGGGAGCCCCAGATGCTCCAGGAGATGTATGACCACGATCTCTATCACAAGCTCATGAAGAAGAACGAGGGCAAGCCCCTGTTCGTCCTCCATGACGGCCCTCCCTACGCTAACGGCAACATCCACATCGGCACCGCTTTGAACAAGATCCTCAAGGATATGATCGTCAAGCACCGGAATATGACCGGCTACTGCGCCCCCTATGTGCCCGGCTGGGACACCCACGGCCTGCCCATCGAGTCCGCTATCCTGAAGAACAAGAAGGTCAAGCGGGACGAGCTCACCACCTCCCAGTTCCGGGAGAAGTGCAAGGAGTATGCCCTGGACTTCGTGGACAAGCAGCGGGAGCAGTTCAAGCGCCTGGGCGTGCTGGGCGAGTGGGAGAATCCCTACCTGACCCTGAAGCCTGACTTTGAGGCCAAGCAGATCGAGATCTTTGGCAAGATGGCTGAGAAGGGCTTTATCTACAAGGGCATGAAGCCGGTGTACTGGTGCCCCGCCGACCAGACCGCTCTGGCCGAGGCCGAGATCGAGTACGCCGACGACCCCTGTACCACCATCTTTGTCAAGTTCCCCGTCCGGGACGACAAGGGCAAGCTGGGCCAGTACACCGACCTCAGCAAGACCTACTTCGTCATCTGGACCACCACCCCCTGGACCATCCCCGGCAACTTCGCCATCTGCCTCAACGCCGACTTTGACTATGTGCTCCTCCAGGTGCCCGGCGGCGATGTGTATATCCTGGCCAAGGACCTGGCCGAGAGCGTGTGCAAGTCCGCCCACATCGACTATGAGGCCTGCACGGTGCTGGCTACCCTGAAGGGCTCTGAGTTTGAGCTGATGACCGCCACCCACCCCCTCTTTGACCGGGAGAGCGTTATCCTCAACGGCGAGCACGTCACCCTGGACGCCGGCTCCGGCTGCGTCCACACCGCCCCCGGCTTCGGCGCCGAGGACTTCCAGATCTGCCAGCAGTACGACAAGGCGGGGCTGACCCACATCGGGGTGCCCGTGCCTGTCAACGCCAAGGGCGTGATGACCGACGAGCGCTACAACGGCCAGTTCTACGCCAAGGGCAACGACATGGTGGTGGAGGACCTGGAAAAAGAGGGCTTCCTGGTGGCCAAGGAGTCCATCACCCACTCCTATCCCCACTGCTGGCGGTGTAAGAACCCCATCATCTACCGGGCCACTGAGCAGTGGTTCTGCTCCGTGGACGCCATCAAGGACGCGGCGGTCAAGGCCTGCGACGACATCCAGTGGAAGCCCGACTGGGGCAAGGACCGGATGACCAGCATGATTACCGAGCGCAACGACTGGTGCATCAGCCGCCAGCGGGTGTGGGGCGTGCCCATCCCCATTTTCTACTGCGCCGAGTGCGGCCAGGACATTGTCACCCCCGAGACCATCGCCCACATCGCCGGTCTGTTCCGGGAGCACGGTTCCAACATCTGGTTTGACAAGGAGGCCGACGAGCTGGTGCCCGCCGGGCTCAAGTGCCCCAAGTGCGGCCACACCCACTTCACCAAGGAGTCCGATATCATGGACGTGTGGTTCGACTCCGGCTCCACCCACGCCGCCGTGCTGGACGAGCGTGATTATCTCCACTTCCCCGCCGACGTGTATCTGGAGGGCGGCGACCAGTACCGGGGCTGGTTCCAGTCCTCCATGCTGACCTCCATTGCCGCCAAGGGCGTGGCTCCCTACAAGCAGATCATCACCCACGGCTGGACCGTGGACGGTGAGGGCAAGGCCATGCACAAGTCCCTGGGCAACGCCGTGGGCCCCGAGGAGGTCATCAAGGACTACGGCGCCGACATGCTCCGGCTGTGGGTGGCCTCCGCCGACTACACCCAGGACATGCGTATTTCCCAGGACATCATGAAGCAGCTGTCCCAGGCCTACCTGAAGATCCGCAACACTGCCCGGTATATGCTGGGCAACCTGTGCGACTTTGACCCCGACAACGATCTGGTGCCGGTGGAGCAGCTGATGGATCTGGACCGCTACGCCCTGCACTGCTTCAACGAGCTGGTCAAGACCGTGCGGGCGGCCTACGACAAGTACGAGTTCCACGGGGTCTATCGGGCCGTGTACAACTTCTGCGTGGTGGATCTGTCCAACTTCTATCTGGACATCATCAAGGACCGGCTGTACTGCGGCGGCGAGGAAGAGCGCCGCTCCGCTCAGACCGCCTTGTACCACATCCTGGACGGCATGACCCGGCTTATTGCCCCCATCCTGGCCTTCACCTCCGACGAGATCTGGCACGCCATGCGCCATGCCGCCGGGGTGGACGGGGAAAGCGTGCTCTTTAACGAGATGCCCGGCGACAACGCCGCCTATGCCATGGCCCAGGCCGATCAGGACCGGTGGGCCAAGCTGGTGAGCCTGCGGGACGCCGTCAACAAGGCCCTGGAGAACGCCCGCAACGCCGGTGTGTTCAAGAAGGCCCAGGATACCGAGGTCACCCTGTCCGTGTCCGCTGAGGACGCCGCCTTCCTGAAGGACGTGGACCTGGCTACTCTGTGCATCGTGTCCAAGGTCACCGTCGCCACCGACGGGGTGGAGGGGGAGAAGAACGAGGAGTGCCTCATCCCCTGCACCATCGCCGTCAAGCTGTCCGAGGCCCCCAAGTGCCCCCGCTGCTGGAACCACAACGACGCCATCGGCACCCAGGGCCACCACGCCGAGCTGTGCCCCCGCTGCGTCGCCGTGGTGGGCGAGTAAATCAAACCGTATAGAGAGAGGACGCCGCAGCTGCGGCGTCCTTTTTTATGGTTTTATCGTTTTAAATCGCTGCTCTGTTTTGCCTCCGGCGGGTGACTTTCCAGCGAAGGAAAGTCACCAAAGTTCGCCGGGGTTTGCGAACCCCGGACCCCGGAGTCCATGGCGGCGGTGGAATTTTGGCAAGACAGCAAGCCCTATTCCGCTCAGGGCTCGTATTGGCCTCCGCCTGGCGGTGGTTCGGCTGCCGCCCCTCGGCATATCACCTTGCAAGCCTTGGGAATTGCTGCGTTTGCGTGGCATTTGCTTATGCCGCCATCGGTGCGGTGGTTCTCATTTGGACTGGATTCTTGCCGCAAGCACCCTCTCCAGGGGGGTACATCCAATAGGGGGGAACCGCAGTTCCCCCCTGATTGGTCGTTTCAAGGGGGTTGGGTGTTGGGAAGGGGGGAAATCGAAATCCCCCCTTCCCAACTGGCCTTTGCCTACTTTCGGCCAGACGAAAGTAGGCCCCCGGAGGGCGCATCCCCTTGGAAGGCCTCCTGTTCCCGCACAAATTCCCGTATCAGCTGGCGGACCTGTCCGGCCAGGCTCCGCTGCTGCGCATTGGCCAAAGCCCTCAGTTTCTCCTTTGTCTCCCCATCAATCCGCACGCAAATGGTCTGGATGTCTTGTTGTAATTTCATACTTCCGCCCCCTTTTGCCCATAATATCATTCTTAATAACTCTAGTCAACTCTATATAATTCTTTGTGAAAAATCACTCTGACTGATACCATAAAGATACAAATAGATACATGGAGGAGGGAATGGACATGGGCATCCAGGAAACCCCCTATTCTCTGCGGCTGGACCACAAAACCATGCAGAAAATCCGGGTATTGGCGGCTAAGGAGCGCCGCTCCATCAATATGCAGCTGTGCATCGCGGTGGAGCGCTATCTGGAGGAATACGAACAGGAGCACGGGGAGATCCCGGTGGAAGACGGGAACAAAACCGCCCGATAACCTCCGCAGCAAAAAAATGGCCGCCTTTCGGCGGCCATTTTTTATCAATATCAATACTTGGAGAACTGATTGGATTCCATCTGGGACAGGAAATCGTCTTCCCGCTGGAACTCCTCCCGGGAGAAGTCGTCTGCCTCCTCGCTGGGGCGGCTGGGCTGCTCCTTGGGCGGAGCCGTCTCCATACTGCTCTTGCGGCGGGACTGCTCCTGATAAAAAGCCTCTTCGCTGGACGCCCCGCCGTCCTGCTCAAAGTGGAACTGATCCACCATGCTCTTGAGCAGCTGGGCCTGACCGGACAGCTCCTGGCTGGCGGCGGCGCTCTCCTGGGCGGTGGCGGAGGTGGTCTGTACCACGCTGGTGATCTGCTCCACACCGCTGTTCACCTGGTCAATGGCGGTGGACTGAGCGGCCGAGGCCTGGGCAATGCTCTGGAAGGCGTCGGTGATCCGCTGGGCGGCCTCCACCACCTGCTCCATAGCCTGGTTGGTCTCCTCCATGCTGGCGGTGCTGGCCTTGACGGCTTCCAGCGACTTGGCGATCAGGGCGGTGGTGTCCTTGGAGGCGTCCGCCGTCTTGGAGGCCAGAGAGCGCACCTCATCGGCCACCACGGCAAAGCCCTTGCCCGCCTCACCGGCCCGGGCGGCCTCCACCGCCGCGTTGAGGGCCAGAATATTGGTCTGGAAGGCGATATCCTCAATGGTTTTAATGATGCGGCCGATCTGGTCGGAGCTGGTGCGTACCTCGTCCATCAGGCGCAGGCTCTGGCCCATCTTATTGCCGCACTCCTTGATTTCCCCGTTGACCTTGACAGCCCCCTGGTCGGCCTCCTCAGACAGCTTGGCGTTGGAATGTACGGCGGTGGCGATCTCGGTGATACGGTCGGCCAGATCCTGGATGGAGCCGGCCTGTTCGGTGGCTCCCTGGGCCAGACCCTGGGCTCCGGAGGAGACCTGGTCCGCCCCGGCGGAGACCTGCTGGGAGGCCTCGTGGATGCCTCTCATCAGTTGGGTGAGCTTGTGGGTAAAGGCGGTAATGGCCCGCTGGATGGGAATAAAGTCCCCCTTGAATTCCAGGCTGGTCCGGGCGGTCAGGTCGCCCTCTGCCAGCCGCTCCATCACCATATCCACCTCCCGGACATAGGACGACAGGTGAGAGACACATTCCCGCATGGAATCGGCCATCTCGCCCACCTCGTCATCCCCCTGATGGGTGATGGAAATGCCCAGATTGCCCTGGCTCATCTCCCGCAGGCCCTGGTTGAGCTGGTCAATGGGGCGCAGCTTTTGTACGATGATCCGCCACAGGAACAGGGCCACAATGACGGTCCCGGCCAGCAGCAGGGCCAGAAGCACCCCCACCGACCGGACCGTGGCGGCGTTGTACTCCCCGGTGTTCATGCTGCACATCAGCCTCCAGCCGGTAAGGTCAATGGGGTAGACCACCGCCTGGCGGGCCTCTCCGTTCAGGTCATAGGGCAAAACTTGGCCGGTGGGGTTATCCAGCTCATCCAGAATACCCTGGCTGAGCCCGGCGCTCTTCAAATCCAGGCCGATGGATTCATTGTCGGCGGCGGCCATGATGCTGCTGTCGCCGCTGACCAGAGTAAGCCGCCCGGAGTCGCCAAAGGAGCGCTCCCCCAGGAAGGCGGAGAGTGTATCCAGCTGAACGTCCACCACAAAAATACCAGCCATAGCGCTGCCGTTCATCACCGGGGTAACAATAGACACACACAATTTTTTGGTAATGGCGTCCTGATAGGGTTCGGTGATATAGGTCTTCAGGCTCTCGGCCACCGGGCTGTAGTAGGGCCGCTCGCTCAGACGGATATCGTACCAGATACCATCCTGGTCATACATATAGTCCTCGCTCAGGCTGCCAAAGCCCACCCCCAGAATATCGGGGTAAGCCTGCATGGTTTTCTGCATGGTATCCACCAGACCGGCAAAGTCAGGGGAGGTCGAAATGGCGCCCTCTGTGGTCACCACCGCCTTGAACTGCCCGCCCCGGGCCAGAGTTTCGGCAACGCTCACATACTTCTCCATAAACTGGGACACCTGCTGGGCTCCTCCATAGGCCATCTGCTCCAGATAGGCGTCCTGTTTCTGGTTCATACCCCTGGCAGTGGAAATTCCCATCAAAAATGCGGAAATCAGATTCAGGGCCAGCAGAACCAGGATCGAGTACAGCGCCAGCTTTGTGGAAATCTTTTTGGGCTTCATGTTCTTTCCTTTAAACTCCTTTTCGCATGATTTTTCCGCTTCGGCAAACAGGAAACAGGTCACGAATATAAATGTTTTTGCATAGGCCCGAAAGGGTCGGGCTCCCTTTCCGCCGGAAGGACCATAGGGCAAGATAGACCTGATACAGGCCAGAAAACCGGGTTTTCTCTCTGTTCTGCCCAACTATCTTGTCGCATACATCGGAAAAGCAGGCCCATAAGGCCCGCTTCTACCCGCAACATTGTAGCATCTCATTATACAAAAGTAAATACAAATTTTAATAGAATAACCAGATTTATTTTTTCTTTCCAAAGCTCTCCCCTATTTCATTGATTTTCCCTGCCAAAATCCCAGTTATACAGGGGACTTGCCCCCCGTTCCGGTCCGTGTTAGAATAAGAAGAACTTTTCACAAAGGAGCCTGACGCTATGCTCTACGCCATTCTCGCCGCCGCTCTGGTGGGGCTGGACCAGCTGGTAAAATTCCTTATCCGGTCCAACCTGGCCCTGGGGGAGGGGGTCCCCTTCCTGCCCCACATTTTGCAGCTGACCTACTACCAGAACACCGGCGCGGCCTTCTCCATTTTTGAGGAGCACACCTGGATTCTCACCCTGATTTCGGCGGCGGCATCGGTATTTCTCATCATACTGCTGGTCAAAAAGGTCTTTCCCCACCCCTTCGGCATGGTCTCCCTGGCCCTGGTGCTGGCCGGAGCGGTGGGCAATCTCATCGACCGGCTCTTTCTGGGCTATGTCACCGATATGTTCCAGACCCTCTTTATGAATTTCCCCGTATTCAACGTGGCCGATATCTGCATCGTATGCGGCGGCATCGCCTTCTGTGTCTATTTTCTGCTGTTCCAGGGCAAGGAGGAGAAACAAGCATGACGCCGCTGCACCTGACCGCCGACCGGCCGGGGGAGCGGGCCGACCAGTTTTTAGCCCGGATGCTGCCTGAGCTCACCCGCTCGGCGGCCCAGAAGCTGCTGGAGGAGGGGGCCGTCACCTTAAACGGCCTGCCGGTGAAGAAAAACTACAAGACCAGCGCCGGGGACGAGCTGGTGCTGGTCCTGCCCGACCCCGCCCCCATCGACGTGCTCCCCCAGGACATCCCCCTGGACGTAGTGTATGAGGACGACGACGTGATTGCCGTCAACAAGCCGGTGGGGCTGGTGGTCCACCCCGCCGCCGGGCACCCCGACGGCACCCTGGTCAACGCTCTGTTATATCACTGCGGCAATTCCCTGTCTGGAATCAACGGGGAGCTGCGCCCCGGCATCGTCCACCGCATCGACCGGGACACCTCGGGGCTGATTATTGCCGCCAAAAACGACTTCGCCCACCTGGCCCTGGCGGAACAGCTTCAGGACCACTCCCTGTACCGGGAATATGAGGCGGTATGCGTGGGGCATTTTAAGGAAGAGGCCGGCACCGTGGACGCGCCCATCTTCCGCCACCCCACCGACCGGAAGAAGATGACGGTGAACAAGCTCCAGGGCCGCCGGGCAGTGACCCACTGGTCGGTGCTGGAGCACCTGGGGGGCTATACCCACATCCAATGCCGCCTGGAGACCGGCCGCACCCACCAGATCCGGGTCCACATGGCCTACATCGGTCACCCCCTGCTGGGGGATACCGTGTACGGGGCCAAAAAGCCGGTGGCGGGGCTGGCGGGCCAGTGCCTCCACGCCCGGCGGCTGTCCTTCATCCACCCTCGCACCGGGGAGCGCCTGACCGTGGAGTGCCCTCTGCCCGACTGGTTCCAGGCGGTGTTGACAAAATTACGTGCTATGCTATAAACTTTAATATATCGTTTCATTTTTAGAAAGAAGGTGGCCGAAATGGGAAAATTCGACGGCGTTCTGCTGGTCAGCGACTTTGACGATACCCTTTATGGGGAGAATATGCAGGTGGCGCCCGCCAACCTGACCGCCCTGGACTACTTTACCAGGGAGGGAGGAATCTTTACGGTGGCCACCGGACGGGCCCACCCCACCTTTGCCCCTCATGCCCGCTGCGCCCCCATCAACGCCCCGGTGGTGCTGTCCAACGGCTCGGCCCTGTACGACTTTACCGCCGACCAGATGGTGTATGAGACCTTCCTCCCTCTGCGGGTACGGGAGGACCTGGAGCAGGTGGCCCGGGATATCCCGGAAATCGGCTTTGAGGCCTACCACCACGATGATATTTACGTCTACCAGCCCAACTTTGTGACCCAGCGGCATTTGAGCCGGGCGGGGGCCACCGCCTCAGAGGTGCCCATTGCCCGCATGCCTGTGCCCTGGAGCAAGGTGATCTTGCAGCAGCGCAATGAGATTTTGCTGGAGACCCAGCGGTATATGCTCCAGCGGTGGGCGGAGCACTATGAGGTCATCTTCTCCAACGCCGTTTTGCTGGAGCTCACCCGGAAGGGGAGCAACAAGGGAGGCATGGTGGCCTATCTGGCCAACTATCTGGGGGTGGACCCCCAAAAGATCTACTGCGTGGGGGACAACCAGAACGACATCCCCATGCTGGCCATCTCGGCCATCCCCTTTGCCCCCTCCAACTGCGCCCAGGAGGTAAAGGACTGGGGGGCCCGTATCCTGTGCTCCTGTGAGGAGGGCTGCGTGGCCCAGATCGTGGAGATTCTGGACGGGATTTATTAAACAAAATGGACCGCACCAAAAGGTGCGGTCCATTTCTGTTTACACATACCCCAGCAGGCCCCGGACAGAGACCTCCCCGGAGGAGAGGGCCTCCTGGGCGCCGTCCTCCCACCGGACCACCAGGGCAAAGTTGTCGTCCACCCCCACCGCCGTACCGGTGCGGGCCTGGCTCCCTTGGAGCACCTGCACCGGCTTGCCAACGGTAATACAGTCCTTCCGGTACCGCTCCAGCCAGCTGTCCCATTTCCCGGGAAAGTCCCGGTCCAGCCGGTCCAAAGCGTCCAGCAGAGCGGCGGCCACCTCCGCCCGCCGGGGGGCGGCCCCCAGGGCCTGGGCCAGAGAGATAGCCACTGGGGCCACCTCCGGGCCGAAGTCGGCCTCGGTCTGGCTCAGATTGACCCCAATGCCCACCACCACATAGCGCAGAGCGGCGGTCTCCCCCTCCAGCTCCAGCTCGGTGAGGATGCCGCACAGCTTGCGGCCCTCCAGAATCACGTCGTTGGGCCATTTGACGCCGGGCCGCACGCCGCACACCTGCTGGATGGCGTCGCACACCGCCACCGCCGACCAGGCGGTGAGGGCGCTGACCTGCTCCAGGGGGCACTGGGGCCGCAGCAGGGCGGACAGATATAGCCCCCCCGGCGGAGAGACAAAAGTACGGCCCCGGCGGCCCCGGCCCCCGGTCTGCTGGGCGGCCACCACCGCCAGGCCGTCGGGCACAGCGTCCACCGCCCGGCGCTTGACCTCGTTGTTGGTGGAATCCACCGTATCCAGGCACACCAGCGCCTTCCCCACCTGTCGGTTGGGGTCCATCAGTTCCCCAGGGGAGAGCCGGTCGGGGGAGTCCTCCAGGGCGTAGCCCCGGCGGGGGGCAGAGGAGATCACATACCCCTCCTGCCGCAGGGCCTCCATAGCCTTCCACACCGCCGCCCGGCTCACCCCCAGGGTCTGGCTCATGGCCTCCCCCGACAGGGGGGCCCCCTGCCGGGCCTTCAGCAGGGCCAGCACCTCTTCCCGCAGCATGGCTCTCTTCCTTTCCATCATGGATTGGCCGGATGGGCCCGGCCTTCTGATGGCTCTCATTGTAGCCCGGCAGGCAGGCTTTTGTCAACCGTCCCTAGTTCTCATTTGACATTTCCTCAATTGTAAACTATAATTCTTTCTAAGTTTACAATTGGAGGAGATCTTATGAAAACCAAACCACTGGTCTACGCCGCCGTCATGGCAGCCCTGATTACCCTCTGCGCCTGGATCACCATCCCCACAGTAGTACCCTTTACCCTCCAGACCTTTGCCATTTTCCTGGCGGTGGGGGTGCTGGGGGGAAAGCTGGCCTCCCTGTCGGTAGCGGTCTACCTGCTGCTGGGAGCGGTGGGCCTGCCGGTGTTCTCCGGCTTCTCCGGGGGACTTGGCCCCTTTTCCGGAGTCACCGGCGGCTATTTGCTGGGCTTTCTCCTTATCGCCCTGGTAATGTGGGGAGCGGAGGCCCTGCTGGGCCGGAGTCCCATTATTTTTGTAATGTCCGGCATTGTGGGGCTGGCGGTGTGCTACGCCTTCGGTACCGCCTGGTTTGTGCTGATGTACGCCGCCTCCACCGGGCCCATCGGGGTGGCCTCCGCCCTGTGGACCTGCGTGATCCCCTTTTTGCTCCCCGACGGGGTGAAGCTGGCGCTGGCCCTGGTCCTCAGCCGCCGTCTGGCCCCCGTCCTGGCCCGGGCCCGGGCCTAACAAGTCATATCCCGCCCCTTTGTCCCATATAGATGGTTAAGACTGTCTATGGGAAAGGGGCGGGATTATGCCGTATGAAAGTGAACGGGGCCGGCCGGAGGCGGCCCATCATCTGATTTTGGAGGACCGGGAGCGCCTGTCGGTCTCCGGGGTGGAGGAGGTGGAGAGCTTTGACGAAACCGCCATCGTCATGCACACCACCCGGGGCACCCTGGTGATCCGGGGGGAGAACCTGCACATTGAAAAGCTGAGCCTGGACGGGGGAGACCTGAAGGTGGAGGGGGACGTGGACTCCCTCACCTATGAGGACGACCGGGGCAAACAGTCGGGCGGCTTTTTTGCCCGGCTCTTCCACTGAGATGGAGATCTCGGTTTCTGAGCAGGCCGTCTTTCTGGGGGGCGCTCTGGTGCTGGGGGCGGCCATCGGCCTGATGTACGACCTGCTGCGGGTCATGCGGGTGCGCATCCCCCTGCCTCTCATCGGGGGCGTGCTGGACCTGCTGTTCTGGCTGGTGGTGACGGTGGCCCTGTTCGTCTACTCCACCGTGGCGGGCCGGGGAGAGGTGCGTCTTTACCTGCTGGCCGGGGTAATCCTGGGGGGCGGAGCCTACTTCTGGGCCCTGAGCCGGTGGGCCCTGTGGCTGGGCTACCGGGTGGCCGACGTGCTGACCGCGGTGTGGCATATTGTGACATTCCCTTTGGCGGTGCTGGGAAAGCTATGTAAAAAAATCGGAAAACTCGCAAAAAAAGCCTTCCATTATCGGCCCAAGTGGTATAAAATAAAGCCGATACCCGATGAACCGGAACAGAGCCTCCAGGCGGACGTGGAAGGAGCCACCCATGAAAGTCAAAAAAGCATCCCTTCTGACCAAAGTCGTCATCCTGGCCCTGCTCATCGGCGCGGCCACCGGGCTGCTGAGCATGCGCAGTCAGCTGCAGACCGCTCAGGACGATCTGGCCGACGCCCAAAAGCAGGTGGAGGAACAAAAACAGATCAACGCCGACCTGGCCGACGCCGTGGAAAACAGCAATGACCCGGAGCGGCAGGCCGACCTGGCCCGGGATAAGCTGGGCCTGGTGGAGCCCGGCGAGTATGTGTTCCGCTTCACCGATTGAAATTTGAAAGAGAGGATTTTTCAGGCAAATGGAGTTTGGTGTTGGTACGATTGTGGAAGGAAAGGTCACAGGCATCACGAAGTTCGGCGCTTTCGTCTCACTGCCCGAGGGCAAGTCGGGGCTGGTGCATATCTCTGAGATCGCCTATTCCTATGTCAACGATGTAAAGGATCATCTGAAGGAAGGGCAGGAGGTCAAGGTCAAAGTCATCGGCATCGACGAGAACGGCCGTATCAACCTCTCCATCAAAAAAGCCATGGACCCGCCTCCCCGTCCCGCCGGTCACGGCGGCCACGGTGGTCAGGGCCGGCCCGGCGGCCGCTCGGGCGGCTTCTCCGGCGGCTTCCGGGGCAAGCCCGCTCCCGCCGAGCCCACCACCTTTGAAGACCGGCTGAAGCAGTTTATGGCCTCCTCTGACAGCAAGCTGTCCGAGCTGCGCCAGGCGGAGCGCCGCAGCTCCCGCCGGGGTGGACGGAGATAACGAACTCTTTTACATGATAAAACCCCCGCGTCCGGCTGGACGCGGGGGTTTTTGTCTGATATGAGGCTGGCCGCCCGCCTATCTCCCCATGACCTGCCACACCCCCAGGGCCACCAGGATCAGCCCGGACAGGGGCAGGGCGTATGTTCCCAACAGTCGCCCGGCCACCCGGTCCCCCAGCATCCGGCCCAAAGGGAGGGCGGCCAGGGTAAGTACAAAATTGGCCACGGCGGCTACCCCAGGCCCCACGCCGGAGGCCCCGGCGGCCACACCCACTCCGGCGTTGTTCACCGCCAGGGCGGCGGCCAGAGCCACCCAGCCCAGCAGGTTATTTCCCGCCTGGGGGGTCTCCTCCCGGGACTGGGCCCCCAGGCCCCGCAGCCAGTCCAGCACGAACCACAGCCCGATGCCTGCCAGCACCAGCCCGCCCAGGGCCCCGGCAAAGCTCCGGCCCAGAGTTCCCGCCGCCCCCCGGCCCAGCGCCAGGGACAGCCAGGTAATGAGGGTGGTCAGCCCGGCAATCACCAGGGTATGGAAAAAGGAAGGCCGCACCCCCCGCACCGCCCAGCCCATAGCCAAAAGGACCGTATCAAAATTACAGGCGGCGGCAAAGAGAACGGCCGCCGCCAGCATGGAAAACCACTCCATGGAGCACCTCCTGTTCCGCCTATTCTATTCGGAACACGAATTGGCGGTGCATGGGGTGGTTTTTTATCGTCTGCTGTGATATACTGAGCTGCATTGAAACAAAAGGAGTGGCCTCATGGACAGCAAGGAAGTTTTTCTCCAGATCTACCGGGACAACATCCACCGGGAGGGCGCCGACGCCCTGCTGGACTATCTGGAGCACAAGAGCGATTTTTTCACTGCGCCCGCCTCGGCCCGGTTCCACGGTTCCTATCCCGGCGGCCTGTGCGAGCACAGCGTCAACGTCTACCGCTGCCTGGAGGCCTATCTGGAGCGGGAGCGGGTACGGGAGCTGTACGGTTTGGAGTACCCCCCGGAGAGCGTGGCCCTGGTGTCTCTGCTCCACGACGTATGCAAAACCGGCTGCTACAAGGGAGGCACCCGCAACGTGAAGGGCCCCGACGGCAAGTGGCAGAGCGTGCCCACCTTTTTCTATGAGGACCCCCTGCCCTACGGCCACGGGGAAAAGAGCGTGTATATCCTCTCCGGCTTCCTCCGCCTCACCCGGGAGGAGGCCATGGCCATCCGCTGGCACATGGGCTTTTCCGGCGATGAGGACAAGCGGCTGGTGGGCCAGGCTTTCCAGCAGTACCCCCTGGCCTTCGCCCTCAGCGTAGCCGATATGGAGGCCACCTATTTTCTGGAGAAAGACGAGGCGTAATCACTGTGGCAAAGCGAGAAAATGATCTGGGCCGGGACCCGATCGGCAAGCTGCTGCTGCGGCTGGCGCTGCCCTCGGTGACCGCCCAGCTGGTCAATGCCCTGTACAACATCGTGGACCGCATTTACATCGGCCACATCGAGGAGGTGGGGGATCTGGCCCTCACCGGCCTGGGGGTGTGTTTCCCGGTACTGATGTTCGTCTCCGCCATTTCCGCCCTGGTGGGCATGGGAGGCGGCTCCCGTGCGGTGGTGCGCATGGGAGAGGGGAAGGAGGACCAGGCCAACGCCATTCTGGGCAACTGTACCGCCCTGCTTATCACCCTCTCCGTTTTGGTGACCGCCTTCTTTCTGGCGGTAAAGGAGCCCATGCTCCTCCTCTTCGGCGCTACGGCGGACACCCTTCCCTTCGCCAGCGACTACCTTACCATCTATCTGTGGGGCACCATTTTTGTGGAGCTGTCCCTGGGCCTGAACTTCTTTATCACCTCCCAGGGCTTTTCCACCATCTCCATGGCCACGGTGCTCATTGGCGCGGTGACCAACATCGTGCTGGACCCCATCTTTATCTTCGGCTTTGGTATGGGAGTACAGGGGGCCGCTCTGGCCACCATCACCGCCCAGGCGGTGTCGGCCATCTGGGTGCTCCGCTTCCTCAGCGGCAAACGTACCAAGCTGAGACTGCAAAAGAAATTCTTCCGCTTGAATCCCAAGGTGCTGGCCCCAGTGGTGGCGCTGGGAGTATCCCCCTTCATCATGAACGCCACCGAGAGCCTGGTGAACATCGCCTTTAATTCCTCCCTGAAGGCCTACGGCGGAAACCCCGCCGTGGGGGCCATGACCATCTGCTCCAGTGTCTTGCAGGTCTTTTTCCTGCTGCTTCAGGGCATCGCCCAGGGAGCCCAGCCCATCATCGGCTTCAACTACGGCGCCGGTCAGCTGGACCGGGTGAAAAAGGCCTTCAAGCTTCTGATTATCAGCGCCTTTACCTTCAGCTGCGCCGCCTGTCTGGCCCTGGAACTCTTCCCCCAGGCCTTCGTCATGCTGTTCAACGACAAGCCCGAGCTGGTGGATCTGGCGGTGTGGGCCCTGCGGATCTACGTGTGCGGTATGTTCATGCTGGGTATCCAGACCTCCTGCCAGCAGACCTTTGTGGCCCTGGGCCAGGCAAAGATCTCCCTGTTTCTGGCCCTGCTGCGGAAGATCATCCTGCTGCTCCCCCTGATTCTGATCCTGCCCCGGGTCCTGGTGGGGCATCAGGTGATGGCGGTATTCCTGGCCGAGCCGGTGGCCGATGTTCTGGCCGCCCTCACCACCGGGTGCATGTTCCTGTGGCGGTTCCCCCGGATTCTGGAGCGCCGCCGGCAGGAGCTGGAGAAAAAACACGCATAAACAGCGTGTCGAGAAAGCTCGACACGCTTCTCAAAAATGCAAGCATTTTTTCGAGGAGATGCAGCCCGCCGCGCGCATCCTTTGGCCAATGGGCCAAAGGCCACACTTGCGGGCTGAGCAGAGTTTTTTCTGAGGCACATGTCCTCAGAAAAAACAGATTTCCACTCTGTTTTGCCGCCTGCGGGCGGCAAAACTCTGCCGAGGGCTTTTTCCCATACAAGAAACCCTCTTCCTTTTCAATAGGCTGAAAAAAGATGTGCCGTAAAACTTTCGTTTTGCGGCACATCTTTTTTATGTATTTCAGATCTTATTTTTTCTAAGAAAATTCACTCGCCCTGGGCGATCTGGAGCTGGCCGCTCTCCCGCAGGATGCGGCGCAGGCGGCTGAGGGTCACCTGGGTCATGCCCAGGAAAGAGGCGATATGCTTGCCGCTGACCCGGTGGTGCAGGCCGGGGTAGGCCCGCAAAAACCACTGGTAGCGGTCCATGGCGTCGTACTGGTACATGGCGGCCTTTACCTCCCAGTGGCACTTGAGGGCCTTTTGCAGAAAGGCGCTGTACAGGCGGTAGAGCTGGGGCCACTCCTCCATCTGCTCCAGCAGGGGGACGATGGGCAGCTCCAGCACCTGGCTGTCCTCCAGTGCCTCCACATTGATGGAAGCGGGCTCTCCCAGTACGATGGAGGCGTTGGCCGGGGCGCCGGGCTCAAAGGCAAAGCAGTCTGTGATATCCCGGCCGCCTGCGTCCAGGAAATAGCCCCGCAGCAGGCCCTGGACCAAAAAACCCACTTTAGCGGGCCGCTCTCCCTCCCGATAGAGTGCGTGCCCCTTTTTCAGCCGGCGTATCTCCCCCAGCTGTGTGAGCCGTTGAATGAGCGGTTCATCGGTCAGACCAAACAGGTCACGGTAGAGCTCCGACAGTCCCATTGCCATCTCCCTTTCCGCTAATAATAACGATTTATTTTATCATAGTTTCTCCTTTTTCTACATTATCCCAGGTTAACTTCCTTAAATTTCCCCAATATTTTTCCAATCACCTATATAAAAAGCGGATTTGCCCAGGGCTGCTCCTCCAGGTCCAGGTCGGAGGCCACGAAAAACCGCCCGCTGTTGGAGGAAAAGAGCAGGGACAGCTTGGGGATGCGTCTTTCAAACCGCTCCTGAACCTGGCTGAGGAGCAAATAGTGGTTTTCCCGGTATTCCAGCCCTTCCACGCCGCCGGCAAAGCGGTTGCCCAGCGTGCGCCAGAAGTTGGCGCTGAACAGCTCCAGCGTGGACAGGATCAGCGCGTCCAGCTCCTCCACACCCATGATGTGGTTTTCATTCCATCTAATCTCCATTGACGTCAGGCCTCCCTTTTGCCGCTTTCTTTGATAGGCCTATTTTACTACGTCATTATGAAGGCTACATGAAATTCCCATACCGGTTTAAACGCCCTGGTCGGGATCGCTCTGCTCAAACTCCCACTGCAAACCGTATTTATCCAGAAAAGAAAAGGAGCGGATCTGACTCAGACACCTGGCCGTCTCGTCATTGCGGGCGTCGGCCTTGCACAGGTCCTGGTCAAAGTAACACACCTGCTCCGGCGTGGTGGGACTGTGCCGGAACACCCGGTACGCCTCGGTCTCATTGATAAGCCGGGTATTGGGCACGGTCTTGATGTAGGCAAAGGCCTCGTCAATGTTTTCCACCTGCAAAGTCACATGCCGCACGCCGCTGACATCGTTGGCCTTAAAAAACAGGGGCGTTTTGCGGCCGATGGGATAATGGTACTGCACCAGCTCCAGGGTGAGCGTGGTCCCCGGCACCTGTAGGTAGGCGATGGATACCTCTCCATGTTCCGGGTCCTCCAAAAAGCCGGAGGCCTGAAAATAACCTTCATTCTGCCAATAGGGCAGGCAGTAATCAGGCTCCGCCCCCAGCAGCTGCCAGTAATACGCCACCGCCGTACGGATGTGCTCCACCAAAACGCAGATGTGGGACAGGCCGGTAAACCGGGGTGGGGCGGGGTGGACCTGCACCGCCTCCGCTTCCTCCTCCAATCCGGCACAAAGAGGACTGACACAGGGCATCATTTCTTTGGTTTTCATAGGATCACACCTTCTGACAGTATGCTGTTGGACGCCTGCGGGCCGCCCGAGAGATAAAAGTGAAAGTCGTCTACCCGCCGGATGAAGCCGCCCTTGGCGTACACCACGCCGGAGAGAAAGTGGAGGGTACGCTGGGCCACCTCCACATCCATGTCCTCCAGATGGACCTCCACCGCCCGCAGGCTCATCAGCTGCCGGGCGGCGTGCTCCAGATCCGCCGAGGAACGTAAGCGTACAAGGAGGGGCCTGGCCTGGGTCCAGCTCTGAATGGAAATCACGTTGTCCTGTTGTTCAAAATCAATTGATCTGATTGCTTCCATAATGCGCTCCTCCTCTGTTTTTGCCGGGTATTCAGCCGGAAAAGACGCCGGATGGCCCCGGCCCCCTTCCCCATGTCATGCCCCTTGACGGCTCATCGCCTTCATGTTATTGTAAACTTAATCTATTTTTACCCGATTTGGTAGCACTTGTGCAAAATTTAGTCCTATTTGCGCAAAATTCGACAATTTTTTAGAAAGCGGGTGGATGCCTATGGTACAAGTAGCGGTTTGTGACGACGATCCCGACTACCTGCACAAAATGACAGATCTTCTCCATGTATATTTTCAGACCCATTCCACGCTCCACGGACAGATCTCCGTTTTTCAGCGGGGGGAGGAACTGCTGGAACAGGCCGGGGCACAGAGCGGTTTTGACCTCTACCTTTTGGACGTGCTCATGCCGGGGCTCAACGGCATCCAGACCGGCCACCGGCTGCGGGAGCTGGGGGACGGAGGGGAGATCATCTATCTGTCCACGTCAGACGATTACGCGGTGGACAGCTATGACGTATCCGCTTTTTTCTACCTGCTGAAACCGGTGGACCGGGAGAAGCTCTTTTCGGTGCTGGACCGGGCGGTAGCGCAGCTGGAGCGGCGGCGCAGCAGTCGGATAAACAGCGTTGTCATCGTAAGCACGCCCCAGGGCCCCCGGCGGGTCCGTATGGAGGATATCCGGTATGTGGAGCGGGTGGGGCGCATCATGCGCTACCACTGTGCCGGCGAGGTGGTGGACTCCCAAAGCATTCGGACCTCTTTTAAGGAGATGACCGCCCCCCTTTTGTCCGACGGCCGGTTTTACCGGTGCGGCGCCAGCTTTGTGCTCAACTTCCAGCACATCACCGGGGTGCGGGGCCAGAGTGCCCTGCTGGATGACGGCGGGGTCCTGCCGCTGCCCCGGATGGCGGTGGCCGCTTTTAAAAACGCGTGGGGGAAATTCTGGCTGGAGGAAAACACAACCTGGTAGGACGTCCTCGGGGGCAAATCGTCCTGACCCTGTTGGCCCATTAAAAACAGAGTATTGGAAAAGGGGATGAGATATTGGTGGAATACAGCATAGGATTTTTGATTGTTCGCAGCTTTTTTATCACCATTATGACCCTGGGTATGATGGCCAGCCTGACAGACTTCCGTTTCAGCGTTCGGAAACTGCTGGTGATTCTGCTGGTCTATCTGAGTTGGGTGGCGTTCTCCTGCGGGGTACTGCTGTATGTGGGGGGAGAGGTGCTGCTGCTGCGGGTGTTCCTGCTGAACGTATCGTTTCCCGCCATCCTGATCTCCTATTGGGCGGCCAAGGACACCCCCGCCCTGGCAGTATTCAACTACATGACACAGATCGTCTTTTCCCTGGTGGCCGCCTCATTCTGCCGGATGCTGACCGAGCTGTGGAAGCTGCCCCCCATGATGAATTTTGTGTTCATGTGTCTGTTTTACCTGCCGGTGATCTGGCTGGAATGGCGGTTTTTGCGGCAGCCCTTCCGGGCGCTGGCCGCTGTCCTGCCCACCCGTTGGTGGTGGGTACTGACCCCCATCCCCTGCATATTTTGCGCCTATCTGATCCTTCTGGCCACATGGCCCCAGAGCTATATGGACAACGACATCCAGCGTATCTATCTCTACACTGCGATTCTGCCGCTTCTGGTGGTGTACATCAGCGTCTTTATAGGGCTTCATAACCAGTATTACGTCCAGCTGGAGCGGCAGAACGCCGCTCTGGTGGCCATTCAGGTCTCGGCCCTCCAGCAAAAATTGCAGGCCACAAGGGACACGGCGGAAACTGTAAATATCCTTCGCCATGATCTGCGCCACCGCCTTCAGACGGCGGCGGAGCTGGTGGCCCGGGGAGACCGGGAGGAGGCGCTGGCCTTTCTGGACGCCGCCCAAATGCGGCTGAACCAGCAAAAGCCGGTGCGCTGGTGCCGCCCCCCGGTGCTGGACGCCATGTTCTCCTCCTATTTTGAGCAGGCCCGGCGGCAGGAGATCGCCGTAGACGCCCAGATCGCCCTGCCCGACCAGCTGCCGGTGGACGAGGGGGAGCTGGCTGTGGTCTTTGCCAACGCCCTGGAAAACGCCATCCACGCCTGCGCCGCTCTGCCCCCGGAGCAGCGGGCGTTGTGGTGCAAGGTCATCTCCCGGCCCAGCATTATGCTGGAGATCTCCAATCCCTGCGCCGGACCGGTGACCTTTGACAGAAAGGGCTTGCCGGTATCCAGCCAGCAGGGACACGGTCTGGGAAGCCGGTCCATCTATGCCTTTTGTCAGAAATACGGAGCCAGCCTGAAGTTTTGCTATGAAAACGGGTGGTTTTCCATGCGGCTGGTTTTGTAAGGCCCATCACATATCCGCCCTTTCCCACGCATATATATGCCCCGTGAGAATCATTGCGGGGAGTGTTGCTGTTTGAAAGGGAACATTGAGGAGCGCGCCTGCCGGCTGGCGCTTTACATCATAGAGAACCGTGCCACGGTGCGGACCGCCGCCCGGCAATTCGGCATCAGCAAATCCACCGTACACAAAGATTTGAGCGAACGCCTGCCCTCCTTCAACCGGCCCCTCTATCTCCAGGTCAAGGGGGTGCTGGAGGAAAACAAGGCGGAACGGCACATCCGGGGCGGCATCGCCACCCGGCGGAAATACAAAGGGGTTTGATACCCGGCGCAAGCCATAAAAAACAGGCGGGCCGCTGACGCGGCCCGCCTGTTTTGCTATTTTTTCGGTTTTGATTACTTGGCGTAATCCACCACTTTGGTCTCCCGGATCATATTCACCTTGATCTGGCCGGGGTATTCCAGCTCTTCCTCGATCTTCTTGGCGATCTCCCGGGCCAGCAGCACCATCTGGTCCTCGCTGACCTTGTCGGGGGCCACCATGATGCGGACCTCCCGGCCCGCCTGGATGGCGTAGGACTTCTCCACACCAGGGAAGGAAGAGGTGACCTCCTCCAGCTTCTCCAGACGCTTGATGTAGTTCTCCAGGTTCTCCCGCCGGGCGCCGGGCCTGGCGGCAGAGATGGCGTCGGCCGCCTGCACCAGGCAGGCCACCACCGTCTTGGGCTCCACATCGTTGTGGTGGGCCTCGATGGCGTGGATCACGTTCTCGCTCTCCCGGTACTTCCGGGCCAGCTCCACGCCGATCTGGACGTGGGAGCCCTCCACCTCATGGTCGATGGCCTTACCCAAATCGTGGAGCAGGCCGGCCCGCTTGGCCTCGGTGATGTCGGCGCCGATCTCGGCGGCCAGCAGACCGGCCAGATGGGCCACCTCGATGGAGTGGTTGAGCACGTTCTGGCCGTAGCTGGTGCGGTAGCGCATCCGGCCCAGCAGTTTGATCAGCTCCGGGTGCAGTCCGTGGACGTTGGTCTCGAACACGGCCCGCTCGCCCTCAGCCTTGATGGTGGCGTCCACCTCCCGCTTGGCCTTCTCCACCATTTCCTCGATGCGGGTGGGGTGGATGCGGCCGTCCTGGATCAGCTTCTCCAGAGCCAGCCGGGCAATCTCCCGGCGGACGGGGTCGAAGCAGGAGACGGTAATCACCTCGGGGGTATCGTCGATGTTCAGGTCCACCCCGGTCAGGGTCTCCAGGGTGCGGATGTTGCGGCCTTCGCGGCCAATGATGCGCCCCTTCATCTCGTCGTTGGGCAGGGGTACCACAGAGACGGTGGCTTCCGCCACATGGTCCGCGGCGCAGCGCTGGATGGCCAGGGACAGGATCTCCTTGGCCCGCTGGTCGGCTTCCTCCTTGAACTGGGCCTCGATCTCCCGCACCTTCATGGCCGACTCGTGGGTCACTTCCTCGGCCAGCTGGTTGATGAGATAGTCCTTGGCCTCCTCGGCGGTGAAGCCGGAAATGCGCTCCAGCACCTCCATCTGGGTCTTTTTCACGGTGGCCACCTCTTCCCGGGCCGCTTCCAGCTCGGTCAGCTTGCGCTGTAAGGTGTCCTCTTTCTTCTCAATGTTCTCGGTCTTGCGGTCCAGGTTCTCTTCCTTCTGCTGCAAGCGCCGCTCCTGCTTTTGCAGGTCGGCCCGGCGCTCCTTGACCTCGCGCTCGTACTCGTTGCGGGCCTGAAGGATCTCCTCCTTGGCCTCCACCAGCGCCTCTCGCTTCTTGCTCTCGGCGCTCTTGATGGACTCGTTGATGATGCGCTTGGCCTCCTCCTCGGCACTGGAGATCTCCTTCTCCGCCACCTTGCGGCGGTACTGGATGCCCAGGATGAAAAATACCACAGCCGCGACCACGAACGCGATGACGGCTGCTAATATGACAGGCAACATGAGCCGGGTTCACACCTCCATTTGTTTGGATTTTTCTTTCATTGGTTTTGTTCAATTCCCAAGTGGGCAGAGGGGCCGGATTTGTCCGACCCGTACAAAAATTTGAAGAGCGTACCCCTTGCCCTTCAAAATATGCACCGAATCTATTGTAAGGCTGTCCGCCGCTCCTGTCAAGAAAATTCCGCGCCGGAAGAATCGTTCCCTGCCTTATTTCCCGGGAAAAGGCGAGGACGCGCCGCAAAATGCAGCGCGTCCTTCAAATTTGCCGGAGATGGGTGTCGGCAGGGGGCGGGTCCTCCCGCTGAAACTCCGTCATGGTCCCCCAGTACCGTTTGGGCATGTGGGTCATGCGGCACTTGGGGTTATAGCGGCCCTCAATGGCGATGGTGTCATAAAACCGCCGCCACAGTCCCCGGTAGTCCAGCTCCCCATGTCCGGGCTGGTTAAGGGAAAACTGGTCCAGGGGGACAATGGCCCACTTGCCCCCCTGGCAGAAGAGGGCCTCCCGGTGGGTCCTGTCGTAGAGGGCCAGGGCCTCTTCGGGGTAGCGGGCGGCAAAGTGGGGCCGCAGCAGGGGGAGCACCCGGTTTTTGGGGGCGATCTCCCCGGCCAGCACCCCGCCCTGGTCGGAAAAGCGGGTAAAGCCCTTGAGCAGATGGGCCTCCCGGGTCAGGTGGAGCACCGCTTTGTTGAGGGCCGCCACCCTGGGGTCGGTCAAATCCCGGGTGACGGCGGGGCCTTTGGCATACCCCAGCTTGAGAAAGTCCCACAGGCACAGCTCCCGCTGGTCCAGGCAGGTGAGAAAGCCGTAGGTCACCAAGGTCTTGCCTTGACGGCCCAGCCTGGGGGAAAGGGAGCGGTATACCCGCTTGGCCCGCTCATGGTCGGTGTCCACCGTCCGCTCGGGCCACAGGGCGGCCTGGCCCTCCTGATGGGTGAGAAAGCAGGCCGGTTCCTCTTGGTTTGCGTAGGCGGTAAAGACGCAGGTGAGAAAACCGGCAAAGCTGCCGTCATAGGTGTAGGCAAATTTGGGCCATTCCATGGGCGGCCTCCTTTCGGGAATGGGCGGGGGAGCGGACCTTAAAACAGCGATAGCTGTTCCGGCTGATCCCCCGCCAGGGCAGGCTTTTCCAGGGCAACCAGATGCCGCAGCACCCCGTCGGGGCTGACCCGCAGCCCCTCCAGCATTTTGCCCGAGCAGGTAATGAAATACTGGGCCCGTTTCAGCACCACCCCCAGGGTTTTCAGCCCCGAGAAGGTGAGGGGCCCTACCCGCCGGGCGGTGAGGATACGGCGGGCGGAGGTCACCCCGATGCCGGGCACCCGCAGGAGGGTTTCATAGTCGGCCCGGTTCACCTCCACCGGAAAGCGGTCCATGTGCCCCAGAGCCCAGGCACATTTGGGGTCCACCCGGGTGTCGAAGTTGGGGGAGGCCTCGTCCAGCAGCTCCTCCGCCCGGAAGTGATAAAACCGCAGCAGCCAATCGGCCTGGTACAGCCGGTGCTCCCGCAGCAGGGGCGGCTGAAAGTCCCGCCGGGCGGGGAGGAGGGCGCTGTCCGACACTGGCATATAGGCCGAGAAAAACACCCGCTTGAGCTTGTACTTGTCATAGAGGGCCTGGGTCAGGGTCAAAATATGCCGGTCGCTCTCCGGGGTGGCCCCGATAATCATCTGGGTGGACTGGCCCGCCGGGGCAAACCGGGGGGCGTGGCGGTATTTTACCAGCTCCCCCTTGGCCTGGGTGATGCCGTCCCGGATCTGGGCCATGGGAGCCAGAATGGCTTTTTTCTCCTTGTCGGGGCACAATTTATGGAGGCTGTCCTGGCTGGGCAGCTCGATATTCACCGAAAGCCGGTCGGCCAGCAGCCCCAGCCGCTCCGTCAGGGCCGGGTCGGCCCCAGGGATGGCCTTGGCGTGGATATAGCCGCGAAACCCGTATTCCTTCCGCAGCAGGGAGAGGGCCGCGATCATCTCCTCTGTGGTGCGGTCGGGGCTGACCCACACCGCCGAGGACAAAAACAGGCCCTCGATGTAGTTGCGCCGGTAAAAGCCCATGGTCAGCTCGGCCAGCTCCCGGGGGGTGAAGGCCGCCCGGGGCAGGTCGTTGGACCGGCGGTTGACGCAGTAGGCGCAATCGTAGATACACCGGTTGGTATAGAGCACCTTCAGCAGGGAGATACACCGGCCGTCGGCGGAAAAGGAGTGGCAGCACCCGGCGGCCATGGTGCTCCCCATGCCCCTGCCGCCCCGCCGGTCCACCCCGCTGGAGGTACAGGCGGCGTCGTACTTGGCGGCGTCCGCCAGAATGGTCAGCTTGTCCAGCAGCTCCACAGCGCTCCCCCCCTTGTCTGGCTCCATTATACATCGAACAAATGTACCAGTCAAGTGGTGGATTGTGCCTGGAACCGGCACAAATGGGGTGGAAACTACGTTGCGTTTTCCCATTACAAGGTGTATAATTGCATAGATTAACCTTTTATACCGACCGTCTTTTTACTTTCATCCGCTGTTTAAGGAGGAGCTTTTATGCATTACACCTTTGCTCAGTATCAGCAGAGCGCCGATTATATCCGCGGTAAGATCGGTTCCTTTACCCCCAAGGTAGCCATGATCCTTGGCTCCGGCCTGGGCTACATGGGAGACATTGTGGAAAACCCCATCGCCGTACCCTATGGAGAGATCCCCCATTTCAAGGCCTCCACCGCCCCCGGCCACAAGGGCCGGCTGGTATTCGGCACCCTGGAGGGCCAGCCGGTGGCCGTCATGCAGGGCCGGATGCACCACTACGAGGGCTACTCCTATGAGGAGGTGGCCTATGCCGTCCGGGTGCTCAAGCTGCTGGGTTGTTCCACCCTCATCGTCACCAACGCCGCCGGGTGCGTCAACATGAACTGGAAGGCGGGGGATCTGATGCTCATCACCGACCAGATCAAGATCTTTATGGAGTCCCCCCTGCGGGGTGAGAACCTGCCGGAATTCGGCGTGCGCTTCCCCGACGCCTCCCACCTGTACACCCCAGCCCTTCAGGAGGTGGCCCGTTCCGCCGCCCGGGAGCTGCGCATTGACCTGAAGGAAGGCGTGTATATGTACTTCCCCGGCCCCCAGTACGAGACACCCGCCGAGGTGCGCTTTGCCCGCATTGCCGGGGCCGACGCGGTGGGTATGTCCACCGCCCCCGAGGTCATCGTGGCGGGCCACTGCGGGATGGAGGTGCTTGGCTTCACCCTGCTGAGCAACATGGCCGCCGGTATCCTCAATCAGCCTCTGTCAGAGGAGGAGGTGCTGGAGGCCGCCGAGGCCTGCAAGGACAAGTTCTCCCGACTGGTGCTGGCCTGCCTGAAGAAAATCCAATAAAAGGAGAATTGCCTTATGTCCATTCTCATTCATAACTGCACCGCCGTGCTGATGGACGACCAGAATACCGTCCTGCCCAACGCCTATGTGGAGGTGGAGGGCACCCGCATCCGCTCGGTGGGCACCCAGCGCCCCTGGGGCCCCTTCGACCAGGAGATCGACTGCAAGGGCAATGTGCTCATGCCCGGCTTTGTCAACGCCCACACCCATGTGCCCATGACCGCCATGCGGGGCTACGGCGACGGCAACAACCTCCAGGACTGGCTGCACAACTATATCTTCCCGGTGGAGGCCCGCTGGGACGACCGGGCCGTCCGGGCCTGCACCGCTCTGGGTCTGGCCGAGATGATCGCCTCCGGCGTCACCTCTATCGCCGACATGTATATGCGCACCGACATCATCGCCCAGGAGGTGGCCTCCGCCGGAATCAGCGCCAACCTGAGCGTGGGGGGGGTGCTCTTCGGCGAGGGCTTTGACCCGGACACCAACCACGACTGTGTGGCCCAGCGGGAGCTGACCGAAAAATGGCACAACTACAACGACGGCCAGATCCGGGTGGACGCCTCCATCCACGGAGAGTACACCTCCCGAGCCGAGCTGTGGCAGTGGATGGCCGACTACGCCAGGGAGCACCAGCTGGGGATGCACGTCCACATCTCCGAGACGAAGGCCGAGCATGAGGCCTGCATCGCCCGCCACGGCAAGACCCCCATCCAGATCCTCAACGACTACGGGGTGTGGGACACCCGGGCCATTGCCGCCCACTGTGTGTGGACCACCCCGGAGGACTGGGCCATTATGGCGGAAAAAGGCATCTCCGCCATCCACAACCCCATTTCCAACCTGAAGCTGGGCAGCGGCATCGCCCCCATCCCCGCCATGAAGAAAGCGGGGGTCAACGTGTGCCTGGGCACCGACGGGGTGTCCTCCAACAACTGCACCGACTTCTTCAGCGACCTCAAGTTTGCCGCCATCCTCCACAATGGGGCGGGCTGCGATCCCTTGGCCCTGCTGCCCGCCGACGCCCTGCGGATGGCCACCCGGGACGGCGGCGCCGCTCTGGGCCGCAAGACCGGCATGATCCAGGGCGGCTATGAGGCCGACCTGATCCTGGTGGACTTCTCCCACCTGAACCTGACCCCCTGCCACAGCGTTCTTTCCAATCTGGCCTATGCCGCCCACGGCACCGACGTGTGCATGAATATGGCCCGGGGCAAGGTCATATACAAGGATGGGGACTTCCTCACCATCGATCTGGAGCGGGTACGCCGGGAAGTGGCGGACTACGCCCTTCCTCTGCTGTTCCAGAGCAAATAAGGGGGACTACCGTTGTCAAACCAGCAGAAAAAAAATACCTTCTACGGTGCGGCGGCCTTTTTGGCCATGACCACCATTATTGTCAAGGTCATCGGCGCCATCTACAAGATCCCGCTGACCGCCCTGCTGCCCGACGAGGCCTACGCCGACTTCAACGCGGCCTACAACATCTACACCTTCTTCCTCACCATCTCCACGGCGGGCCTGCCTGTGGCCCTGTCCAAGACGGTGAGCGAGTGCAACGCCCTGGGCCGCCAGAACCAGAAGGCCCGGGTGTTCCGGGTGGCCTTTTCCGCCTTTTTGTTCATGGGCCTGTTCAGCTTTGTGTGCATGTCGGTGTTCTCCCCCATTGTGGCCACCTATGTGC
Source organism: uncultured Flavonifractor sp. (assembly GCF_944385615.1). Taxonomy (GTDB): domain Bacteria; phylum Bacillota; class Clostridia; order Oscillospirales; family Oscillospiraceae; genus Flavonifractor. The sequence continues at coordinate 38,123 of NZ_CALWXV010000009.1, forward strand.
TGCAAAATGAGAAGGCGGTCTTTGCCGTGCTGGCCCTGTCTCCCGCGGTGCTGTGTACCTGCATCTGCTCCGCCTTCCGGGGCTATGCCCAGGGCCACATGAACATGGTGCCCACCGGCATTTCCCAGGTCATTGAGGCCCTGTGCAAGCTCTTTCTGGGTCTGGCTTTGGCCTTCCTGGTCCTCAACTCCGCCATTCCCGACGAGGATCTGAAAAGCCGCCTGTCCGCCTCCGGCGCGCTGCTGGGCGTGTCCATCGGCTCTATTTTGTCAGTGGCCTTTTTGGCCTTCAACCACATCCGCACCAACCAGCGGGAGCGCACCCACTCCAACGACACCCCGGACCGCTCCCGGGACATTCTGGCCAAGCTGCTCAAGCTGGCCATCCCCATCACCCTCAGCTCCTGCACCCTGTCCATCGTCAACCTGATCGACACCGGCCTGGTGCAGAGCCAGCTGCAAAGCGTCTTTACCGCCATTCAGGATGGGCTCACCGGCATCAACAACAGCGTGCTGGACATCTTCCCCAAGTCGGTGACCATTTTCCAGGAGAATCTGTCCAAGTTCCAGGAGGCCGTCCTCACCGACCCCAACACCGCCCTGGACCCCATTCTGGACTCCGCCCGCAGCTTGTACGGCGCTTACAGCAAGACCATGAGCATCTACAACCTGCCCTTTAACCTGATGGTGCCGCTGACCGCCTGCATCGTGCCCGGCGTGTCCGCCTGCATCGCCCGGCGGGACGGCCTGGGGGCCCAGCGCACCACCGAGTCCGCCATGCGTGTCTCCGCCCTCATCGCCCTGCCCTGCGGCTTCGGCCTGTTCGCCCTGGGCACCCCCATCATTCAGCTGCTCACCGTGGGCAATGTGGATGAGTCCATCGCCGGACCCCTGCTGTCCATCCTGGGCATTGCCTCCTTGTTTGTGTGCATCCAGGTGGTGGCCTCCGCCATCCTTCAGGCCAACGGCATCGTCAACCTGCCCATCATCACCATGGTGATCGGCGGCGTGTCCAAGGTCATCGTCAGCTATACCCTGGTGGGCAACCCCAAGTTCATGATCTACGGCGCTCCCATCGGTACCCTGACCTGCTTTGTGGTGGTGTCGGTGCTCAACCTCATCATCATCAAGCGGATGGTGCCCCATCCCCCCCGGCTCACCGTGGTGTTCTTCAAGCCCCTCATCGCCTCCATCATCATGGCGGCGGCGGCCTGGGGCTGTCAGGGCCTGCTGGCCCGGTTCCTGTCCGGCTCCTTCCTCAAAAACGCCATGGCTACCGCCGGCGGTATCCTGGTGGGCGTGGTGGTCTATGTCGTCCTCATTGTGGCCCTGCGGGTGCTGTCCAAGGAGGATCTGGAAATGATGCCCAAAGGTGACAAAATCGCCAAACTCTTGCGGATTCGCTGACTTTTTTGGAAAAAGAGGTTGCAGGAGGCCTTGAAATATGGTAGATTTTCAGTATAAGGATTCCTATAATGTCCAAGATCTGGAGGAGATTGTCCGTATTCTCCGCGCCCCCGGCGGCTGTCCCTGGGATGCGGAGCAGACCCATGCGTCTATCCGCCGCAACTTCCTGGAGGAGGCCTACGAGGCGGTGGAGGCCATCGACGAGCAAAACCCCGAGCATTTGAAGGAAGAGCTGGGGGATGTGCTGCTCCAGGTGCTGTTCCATGCCCGCATGGAGCAGGAGGCCGGCCGGTTCGGCCTGGACGATGTGGCCGACGGGATCTGTAAAAAGCTCATTTACCGCCACCCCCACGTCTTTGGAGACGTGGCGGTGAGCGGTACCGGCGAAGTGCTCACCAACTGGGAGGAGCTCAAGCGCAAGGAAAAGGGCCAGGCCACCAACACCGACGCGCTGGAGGCGGTGGCCCGCTCTCTGCCTGCCCTGTGGCGGGCGGAAAAGGTGCAGAAGAAGGCTAAAAAGGCCGGCTTTGACTGGCCGGATATCTCGGGGGCGCTGGACAAGCTGTCCGAGGAGCTGTCCGAGCTGAAGCAGGCCGTGGCCCAGGGCACCAACGTGGAGGAGGAGCTGGGGGACCTGCTCTTCTCCGCCGTCAATGTCTCCCGCTTTTTAAAGGCCGACCCGGAGGACGCCCTCAACGGCGCCACCGACAAATTCATCGGCCGGTTCCGCAAGGTGGAGGCCCAGGCCGCCGCCCAGGGCAGGTCCATGGAGGGCATGACTCTGGAAGAATTGGACAAGCTATGGGAGTGCGCCAAAGAAACTTAACGGCCCATCGCCTTAAGTATAATGCAAGTACAACACAGTTACAGGAGGAAAACAGCAAATGAACAAGGCTGAACTGATCAACGAGGCCGCCGAAAAATCCGGCCTGTCTAAGAAGGATACCGAAAACGCCATCAACGCCGCCATCGAGGTCATTTCCCAGTGCCTGGCCGAGGGGGACAAAGTGCAGCTGGTTGGCTTCGGCGCTTTTGAGGTGAAGTACCGCGCCGAGCGCACCGGCCGCAACCCCAAGACCAAGGAGAGCATCAAGATCCCCGCCTCCAAGGTGCCCGTATTCAAGCCCGGCAAGGCCCTGAAGGATATCGTGGCCCAGCAGAATTGATTGATATAAAAATGCCCGTCCGCATGGACGGGCATTTTTGCGTTTTTGCAGCGCCGGTCCATGAGTTATCCACATGGCCTCCTTTTCGGGGCCGTCCCGCTCCGGTGGGGGGAGGCGCTGGGGATAGAATTGGTCAATCCCTTGCGCCCCAATGGATTGCGCCTGAAACAGGAAAAGGGGACGCCCCCGTTGGGCGTCCCCTCCATTTACCGTAAAAAAGAGTTTTGCACATTATCCACATGGTTTTCCACATTGTCTTATACCAGCAGGTTCTGGTATTCCTCCGTCTTGCCTACCCGGCCCACGGCGGACAGAGAGGCCTTGGAAAAATCCATCAGCTCTTCCGCCAGGGCCCGGACATCCTCCCGGGTAACGGCGTCGTAGGCGGCGATGATCTGCTCCTCGTCCAGCACCTGGCCCACCATCAGCTCCCCACGGCCCAGACTGCTCATGTGGGCCTGGGTGGATTCCAGACCCATGAGCACGTTGGCCTTGGACTGCTCTCTGGCCCGGTCCAGCTCCTCCTGGGTGACCCCGTGGTCGTTGAAGTCCCGGATCACCCCCAGAATGGTATCCAGGGCCTGCCGCTCGGTCTCCTTGCCCAGGGCGGTATAGATCCCAAAGTACCCGGTGTCGTCGTGGCAGGTGCCGTAGGAGTAAATGGAGTAGCACAGCCCCTTCCGCTCCCGCACCTGCTGGAACAGCCGGGAGGACATGCCGCCGCCCAGAATGGAGGAGAGCAGCTGGAGGGTGAACCGCCGGGGGTCGGAGAAGGACAGCCCCGGAAAAGCCAGGGTCAGGTGGTTTTGCTCAATGGCCTTTTTCTTAACCACGATGCCGGTGCGGTAGGCGGCGGGCTTCCGCTTTTCCTGCGGGCGGGGCTCCAGCGCCCCAAACCGGGCGGCCAGATCGTCCACATCTTTCTCGGTAAACTGGCCCGCCAGAGTGACCACAATGGCGTGGGGGGCATAGTGGGCCTGCTGATAGGCCTTGAGCCAGGCCCCGTCCATCTGGTCCAGGGTGGCCTTTTTCCCCAAAATGGGCCGGGCCAACGGAGAGCCCTTGAAGACCACTCCGGCCAGCCGCTCGGCGCACAGATCTTCCGGGTTGTCCTCGTACATGCCGATTTCTTCTAAAATGACCCCCCGCTCGGTGTCCACGTCCCCATCGTCAAACTTGGAGTGGAAAAACATATCGCACAGGATGTCACTGGCCTGGGGCAGGTGGGTGTCCAGCACCCGGGCGTGGAAGCAGGTGCACTCCTTGGTGGTAAAGGCGTTGACCTGCCCGCCGATGGCGTCCATCTCCTCTGCCAGCTGGGCGGCAGTGCGGGTGGCGGTGCCTTTGAAGAGCATGTGCTCAATAAAATGGGCGGCGCCGCTCTCTCCGGCGGCCTCATGCCGGGAGCCGGTGCCCACCCAGATGCCCAGACAGGCCGAGCGGACCCCGGGGATCCGCTCGGTCAGGATACGCGCCCCGTTGGGGAGCGTCCGTTTTTCAACCTTCAAACAATAGGACCTCACATTCTTTTGTATGGGGACCTTATCCCCGCAGGGCGATCAGGAGCAGTACCACCCCGGTGATCGCCAGGATCAGCGCCAGGTATCCGATTACTTTCAGCTTCATTGCCGTGCCGCTCCTCTCCTAAGATTGCCCTGCACGCCATTATATCATACCTCCTTTCCCTTGTCAGCCGAAAAACAAACGGCCGGAGCCGTAAAGAGGCAAATTTCTGTGAAAAACGCCCGCTTTACGGGGGACAGGGAAGGGGGTATACTGAACTTATCAGACCAGAAAGGAAGTTGGAAGTATGAATCAGGAAGCATTGAAGGTTCTGGAAGCGCGCCGCAGCTGCCGGGCCTACAAGCCCGAGCAGATCACCGAGGAGGCCCTTCAGGCGGTGCTCAAGGCGGGGACCTACGCCCCCACCGGCATGGGCAGACAGTCCCCCATCATCATCGTGGTGCAGGACAAGGAGACCATCCATACCCTGAGCCGCATGAACGCCCGGATCATGGGCAACCCGGAGGCCGACCCCTTCTACGGCGCTCCCACGGTCCTTATCGTGCTGGCGGCCAAGAGCGCCCCCACCTATTTCTATGACGGCTGCTGCGTCATGGATAACCTGCTCAACGCCGCCGAGGCGGCGGGGCTGGGCTCCTGCTGGATTCACCGGGCCAAGGAGGAATTTGAGTCCGATGAGGGCAAGGCCATGCTGGCCAAGTGGGGCGTCCAGGGGGACTATGAGGGCATCGGCCACTGCATCCTGGGTTACCGGGAGGGGGACAAGCCCGAAGCTACGCCCCGGAAGGAAAACTATGTCTATTATGTGCGGTAATTGCCGCAGGTAAGCAAAAAGCGCGCCGGATGGCGCGCTTTTTGCATGATAGAATAAGGAGCAAAGTCTCCCTTGGCCCATCCCGTCAATCCAGCGTCAGATCTCCCTCCTTGATCCAGCCAATCCGGCGAAAGAACAGCCCAAACAGCCAGGCCAGAACGGCGGGGAGGACAAAGCAGATCAGAATCAGCCCCGCCCAGTCAAAGCCGGTGATGGCGGCCTTGGCCCCGGTGGCCACATCGTTGACCCAGCCGGTATACACCCCGATGGGGCCCACCATGCCGCAGGTGCCCATGCCGGAGGCCACACCGGAGGCGGGGTCGTTCATCTCCAGATGGAACAGGCAGGTGGCCATGGGGCCGGTGATGGCGGAGGTCAGAATGGCGGGCAGCCAGATCTTTGGGTTTTTCACGATGTTCCCCATCTGGAGCATGGAGGTACCCAGGCCCTGGCTCACCAATCCGCCCCAGCGGTTCTCCCGGAAGGAGAGCACCGCAAAGCCCACCATATTGGCGCAGCACCCCGCCACGGCGGCCCCGCCCGCCAGCCCGGTGAGGCCGATGGCGGCGCAGATAGCCGCCGACGAGATGGGCAGGGTGAGGGCGATCCCGATGACCACCGACACCAGCATTCCCATCCAGAAGGGCTGGAGCACCGTGGCCCACTTCACAAAGTCGCCCACGGCGGAGGCGGCGGTACCGATGGCGGGGGCCCACAGGGCGGACAGGCCCACCCCCGCCAGAATGGTCACCAAGGGCGTGACCAGAATGTCGATTTTGGTCTCCTTGGACACCGCCTTGCCCAGCTCTGCGGCAATGACGGCGATAAAGAGCACCGCCAGAGGGCCGCCCGCCCCTTTTTCACCGCTGAGGGTGGTACTGCCCAAAGCGTTGGCGGCATAGCCCACCGTCACCAGGGAAAAGAGCACCAGGGGAGGGGACTGGAGGGCGTAGCCAATGGCCACCGCCATGGCCGCCCCGCTCATAGCCGAGCAGTAACCACCCACCTCCACCAGAAAAGCCAACCCCAGCTGGTCCCCCAGGGTATCCAGAATGGTGCCGATGAGCAGGGAGCAGAACAGGCCCTGAGCCATAGCCCCCAGGGCGTCCACCCCGTACCGCCTGCCGGAGATCACAATATTTTTCCGTTTGAGAAATGCCGATACCTGTCCCATAACCAGTTCCTCTGTTCTATACGTCATAACAAGTGTCTTGACACCTTAATGCACTATTATAGCGGCGGGGGAATTTTTGTCAAGGAAAAGATGCCCGGCGGCGGGGAATGTGGTAAGATAGCGGGAGAGCATACCCAACCATCTGCATCACAGTGCGGCCGCCACATATGGCGGCCCTACAGGTGGTTACCATACAAAAAGGAGGCACACCATGACTTTACTGGAACGTCTGGGCGGACGGGAGGCCATCACCGCCGGGGTGGTGGACACTTTCCGCACTCTGTCCCGCCATCCCCATCCCTCCCGCCACGAGGAGGCGGTAGGGGCGGACTTTATGGAATATCTGCAAGCTCTGGGCCTGTCCCCCATCCGGGACGGGGCGGGCAATCTGCTGGCGGAGGTCCCCCCCTCACCGGGCCGGGAAGAGGAGCCCCTGCTCATCCTCCAGGGCCATATGGACATGGTGTGTGCCGTGGCCCCCGGCAGCGGCTTTGATCCCCTCACCGACCCGGTGACCATTGTGGAACAGGACGGCTATCTGCGCACCGACCGCCGCTCCTCCCTGGGGGCGGACAACAACCTGGGCAACGCCGCCGCCCTGTGGGTCTTGGGGCAGGGGGTGAGCCACGGGCCCCTGCGGCTGCTGTTTACCGTAGGAGAGGAGCTGGGCCTGGAGGGGGCCAAGGCGGTGGACCCGGCCTGGCTGGAAGGGGCCGCCTACCTGCTCAACACCGACGGGTTCCACCTGGGCCGGGCCATTGTGGGCTCCGCCGGGGGACGGCGGGAGACCTGGACCCGCCCCCTGGACACCTGCCCGGCCCCGGCGGGGGAGGCCTGGCAGCTCTCCCTCACCGGCGGCACCGGCGGCCACTCCGGCGACGACATCCACCTGGGCCGGGCCAACCCCATCGCCCTGCTGGCCGGTTTCCTGGGAAATCACCCCCAGCTGGCGGTGGCCTGCTTCCACGGCGGCGCCGCCTTCAACGCCATTCCCGCCTCGGCGGAGGCGGTGGTGGTGGGTCCCCGCCCCGATCTGGCCGGGTTAGAAGCCGCCCTGGCCCCCTTCCGCGCCACCGACCCCCATCTGCGGGCGGATTGCGTTCCAGTGAACCAGCCGGAGCGGGTGTGGACGGCCGGCTTCCGCCAGACGGTGCTGGGCCTGCTCACCGCCCTCCGCCACGGGGTGTACGCTATGGACCCCCAGTTCCCCGGCGTGGTGGGGGCCTCTGCCAACCTGGGGGTGGCGGAACAGGCCGATTCCTCCTTTGCCGTCCGGCTCTTCCTCCGGGCCGCCCGGAAAGAGGACGAGGAGGCCATGGCCAAGGAAAACCAGGCCCTGGCGGAGGGGGCGGGCTTTGCCCTGTCGGTCACCGGCTATCCCGGCTGGCCGGGAGATAAAAAGAACCCCCTGGCCCTGGCGCTGGACCGGGTATACCGGGCCCAGACCGGGCGGGGGTTGGAGCTCAATATGGTGCATGTGGGACTGGAGCCGTCGGTATTCCGGGCCAAGGCTCCCGCTCTGGTGATGGCCTCCACCGGGCCGGACATCCTGGACGCCCACTCGGTAGACGAGCGGGCCCCCCTGGCCGGACTGGCCGACTATGCCCTGCTGCTGGCGGGGGTATTAGAGAACCCCCTCAGCTGAGCAACTCTTTGTACAGGGCGGGGGCGTCGGCCTTGCCCACGTGCTCGGCCACCGACAGCACCTCCACCTTCACGGTGCGCTCGCCAAAGCGCAGCTCCAGCACGTCTCCCACCTTTACGTCGTAGCTGGCCTTCACCGGCCGGCCATTGGCGGTGACCCGCTGGTTGTCACAGGCCTCGTTGGCCACCGTCCGCCGCTTGATGAGCCGGGAGACCTTGAGCCATTTATCCAGACGCATATCGGAATCCTCCTTGTTATTTTTCAGAATTTTATCACACAAATACCGCCTGCACCAGAATCATGTACAGGATGGTGCCCCCAAAGATGCTGAGCAGGTTGTTATGCCGCCACAGATGGAGGGCCACCACCGCTCCCACTGAAATGAGCTGGGGCAGCCAGTCCCCCGCCTGGGCAAAGGAGAGATCCTTCAGGCAGTAGATGATAAGCATGGCGATAATGGCGGGGGGAAGCACCCGGCCCAGGTAGAGAATCAGCTTGGGGGGTGCGGTGCCCCGGTCAAAGAGCAGGAAGGGGAGAGCCCGGGTGAGAAAGGTGACAACGGCCATAACGGCGATGGAGGCAATGGCCCCAGCGGTGGTCAGCATGTGGTTTCCCCCTCCTTTTCCTCTAATTTTTCCCGCAGTACCAGCAGCAGCAATACGATGACCCCCAGGGAGACAATGAGCATCTGCTGCTGGCCAAAGACCTGCCCCAAAATGAGCAGAAACACGATGGTGACCGCTCCCCCCAGCAGGGCGGGCAGGTGCTTGCGGTAGGCCTTCCACTGGTCCACGGCGATGACCACGAAGAGGGCGGTCATGGCAAAGTCAATGCCGGTGGTGTCCACCGGAATAAGGGCCCCCGCCACCGCGCCGATCACCGAGCCCAAAATCCAATAGCTCTGATCCAGCAGGGCGATGGCAAAATAAAAGCTCTTGGGGTCCACCCCCACTGGAGCCTGGGCCGAAGCCAATAACGCATACGTCTCATCGGTGAGGGAAAAGATCATATAAAACTTCCGCCAGCCCATACCCCGGAATTTTTCCAGCATGGACAGACCGTATACCAGGTGGCGGAAGTTGATGAGCAGGGTCATGAGGGCCACCGTCCCCAGACCGGCGGCAGTGGACAGCAGGGTCACCCCCAGATACTGGCCCGACCCGGCGTAGATGGTGAGGGACATAAAAAAGGCCCAGATAAAATTGTACCCAATGGCCTGGAGCATAAATCCAAAGGCCATGCCGATGGCCAGATAGCCCATCAGCACCGGCACCGTCACCGGAAAGGCGGCGGAAAGGGCTTTGCGGTTCATAGCGCGCACTTCCTTTGTGCTGAGATCGAATCAATATTTTACACACGTTAGCGCAGAAAAGCAAGAGGGGTGGGGGATTTTCCTTTTTCCCGCCGAATGGGGTCCTTTCCATGCAAAAGAGTTGTTTTTATCCACCGAAACGGTATATAATAGGTACCTCTATTCGATTGGGCTTTGTTTGACTGGAACAGGAGCAAGTAACATGAAGAAACTGTTGTTTATTTATAATCTGCACGCCGGGAAGGGCGCTTTGCGGGGGCGGCTGGCCCCCATTCTGGACGGTCTGACCCAGGAATGGGACGTGACCGTCCATCCCACCCGGGGAGCCGGAGATGCGGCGGTCACCGCCCGGGACCGGGCGGGGGAGTTTGACCGCATCGTGTGTTCCGGGGGGGACGGCACCCTCCACGAGGTGGTATGCGGTCTGATGGAGCTGCCCCCGGAGGGGCGGCCCACCATCGGATACATCCCCGCCGGTACCACCAACGACTTTTCCAAAAATCTGGAGCTGCCCCGCACGTTGGAGGAGCTGGCGGTGGTGGCGGCGGCGGGGGCGCCCCGGCCGGTGGACGTGGGAAGCTTCAACGACACCCACTTTGTCTATGTGGCGGGGTTCGGGGCCTTTACCGATCTGGCCTACAACACCCCCCAGCAGGCTAAAAACCTGCTGGGCCATCTGGCCTATGTGCTGGGCTCCGTGACCCGCCTGGGCACCATCCAGCCCCACACCATGACCCTGGAGCACGATGGCGTGGTGCTGTCGGACAGCTTTTGTCTGGGGCTGATCTCCAACACCCTGTCGGTTGCTGGCATCAAGGGCACCCCGGCCCAGCCCATCGCCCTGGATGACGGTCTGTTTGAGGTCATGCTGGTGCGCCAGCCTCAGAACATTCTCCAGCTTCAGAACATCATGAAGGCCCTGACCAACATGAGCGACGACGAGGAGGGTCTGGTGACCTGCTTCCGCACCAGCCATCTGAAGATCACCAGCGATCAGGCGCTGGCCTGGACGCTGGACGGGGAGTACGGCGGGGACCATCAGGTGGTGGAGATCTCCAATTGTCACAATGGCGTCACCATTGTGTACGGGGCGTAATACTGTGGGAAAAGACCTACAGGTCTTTTCCCACAAAAAGCCGCATGACGAATGGGGTTCGATTTCTTGCGAAATTGTCACCCCATCCGTCATGAGAAGTGTCCTTTCCGAGGCGCATGTCCCCGGAAAGGACGGATTCTGATTTGATTCCGCCGCCTGCGGGCGGCGGAACTCTGCGAGGCTTCCTTATTGGAAGATTTTTTGACAAGTTGCGGCGGGGGCAAGCCCCCGCCCTGCTTTGATTTTACCAGGTAAGGATACAGATTATGACTACTTACGACGCTGGAACGTTTGATATTGCCGTTATTGGGGCAGGCCACGCGGGCATCGAGGCCGCCCTGGCTGCCGCCCGGCTGGGCCTCAGGACCCTGTGCTTCACCGTCAACCTGGACGCGGTGGGCAACATGCCCTGCAACCCCGCCATCGGCGGCACCGGCAAAGGCCATCTGGTGCGGGAGCTGGACGCCTTGGGAGGAGAAATGGCCAGGGCCGCCGACCGGGCCTGCATCCAGTACCGGCTCCTCAACCGGGGCAAAGGCCCGGCGGTGTGGTCCCTCCGGGCCCAGGCCGACCGCCGCCGCTACCAGGAGGTGATGAAGCACACCCTGGAACAGCAGGAAAACCTGTGGGTCAAACAGGCCGAGGTCACCGATATCCTCACTCAGGATGGCCAGGTGGCCGGCGTGCGCACCGTTTACGGGGCGGAGTACGCCGTCCGGGCGGTGGTGGTGGCCACCGGCACCTTTCTGGGGGGGCGCACCATCATCGGCGAAGTTACCCGGGACTCCGGCCCCGACGGGCTGGCCGCCGCCCTCCCCCTCACCGACAGCCTCAAAGGGCTGGGCGTGTCCCTCCGCCGGTTCAAAACCGGCACGCCCCCCCGCATCCACGCCCGCAGCGTGGATTTTTCCAAGCTGGAGCTCCAGCCCGGGGACGAGCAGGTGGTGCCTTTCTCCTTTGAGACCAAAGTGCCCCCGGACAATCAGGCGGTGTGCTGGCTGACCTATACCAACGAGCAGACCCACGCCATCATCCGGGCCAATCTGGACCGCTCTCCCCTGTACGACGGGACCATTGAGGGGGTGGGACCCCGGTATTGCCCCTCCATTGAGACAAAAATCGTCCGTTTTCCCGACAAAGAGCGGCATCAGCTCTTTTTGGAGCCCATGGGCCTCAACACTGAGGAGCTCTACCTCCAGGGATTTTCTTCCTCTCTGCCCGAAGAGGTGCAAGTAAAAATGCTTCACACCATTCCCGGGCTGGAACAGGCCGAGATGACCCGCCCAGCCTACGCCATCGAATACGACTGCGTAGACCCCACCCAGCTTTTGCCCACCCTGGAGCACAAGGGGGTGAAGGGCCTGTACGGGGCGGGGCAGTTCAACGGCTCCTCCGGGTATGAGGAGGCCGCCGTCCAGGGCTTTGTGGCGGGAGTGAACGCCGCTTTGCAGCTGCTGGGCCGGGAACCCCTCATTCTCCGGCGGGATCAGGGGTACATTGGGGTGCTCATTGACGATCTGGTCACCAAGGGCACCAACGAGCCCTATCGGATGATGACCTCCCGCACCGAGTACCGGCTGCTCCACCGGCAGGACAACGCCGACCGGCGGCTATGCCCCATCGGCCACGCCATCGGGCTGGTAAGCGACGAGCGGATGGCGGCGGTGGAGGCAAAATACGCCGCCGTGGACAAGGAGATCAAGCGCCTGGAGCACACCGGCACCCATGAGGGGCGGCTGTGCGACCTGCTGCGCCGTCCGGAAAACACCTATGATAGTCTCTCCACCGTGGACCCCAACCGGCCGGAGTTATCCACAGAGATCACCGAGGCTGTGGAAATCTCGGTGAAATATCAGGGGTACATTGACCGGCAGCTGCGGCAGGTGGCCGAGCAGCGGAAGATGGAGGACAGGCCCCTGCCCGCCGACCTGGATTACCTGTCCATGGAGGGCCTGCGGCTGGAGGCCCGGCAGAAGCTGGACCAGATCCGCCCTTTGAATCTGGGGCAGGCCAGCCGAATTTCCGGGGTCAGCCCGGCAGATATCGCGGTTTTGATGGCCTTTTTGGAAAAATAACCGATGATCCACACCAGAAGGAGAAACTATGAAGGAACAGATCGTATTGGGCCTGTCCGGCGGGGTGGACTCCGCCGTGGCGGCCCGGCTGCTGCTGGAGGCGGGATATGCCGTCACCGGCTGCTATCTGGACATTGGCCTGGGGGGGACCGGGGCGGAGGACGCCGCCCAAGTGGCCCAGCGGTTGGAAATTCCCCTGGAAATCGCGGATATTCGGGCCGATTTGGAGCGGGAAGTATGCGCCCCCTTTGCCGCCGCCTATCAGGCCGGGCGGACGCCCCTGCCCTGCGCCCTGTGCAATCCGGCGGTGAAATTTCCCGCCCTGTTCCGGGTGGCTGAGCGGCTGGGGGCCAGCTATGTTTCCACAGGGCACTACGCAAATGTGGAAAACGGAGTGCTGAAAAAGGGCAGACCCGCCAACGACCAGTCCTATATGCTGGCCCGGCTCACCCGAACGCAATTACAGCATATTATCTTCCCCCTGGGGCCCTATGAAAAGCGGGAGGTGCGGGAGCTGGCCCGGAATTATAGTCTTCCGGTGGCGGACAAGCCCGACTCCATGGAGATCTGCTTCATCCCCGACGGGGATTACGCCGCCTGGCTGGACCGCCGTGGGTTTTCCACACCGGAGGGGGATTTTGTGGACAAGTCCGGCAAGGTCCTGGGCAGGCATAAAGGAATTCACCATTACACCCTGGGACAGGGGAGAGGGCTGGGGGTATCCGGTCCCCACCGGTACTATGTCACCGCCCTGGACCCGGAGCACCATCAGGTGGTACTGTCCGACGGCTCCGACCTGGGCAGGTCCACGGTGCTGTGCTCCGCCCCCAATTGGATCGGGGTAGAGGGGCTGGACGGGCCCCTGGCGGTCACTGTCCGGCTGCGCCACTCCCGGACCGAGGGGGAAGGGGTGCTCTACCCCCACGGGGACGGGGTGCTGATTGAGATGAAGGCCCCCGCTCGGGCCCCCACCCCCGGCCAGCTGGCGGTCTTTTACCGGGGGAATGTGGTGGCCGGCAGCGCCTGGATCGAGGCCGGCCTCTCCTGAACAGATAGAGAATGGAGGAATTACACCATGAAAAAGCTCGTTTGTACCTCTCTGGCCCTGTGTCTGCTGCTGGCGGGCTGCGGCGGCGGCGATAAAAAGGCGGAGGAAACCCCCACGCCCAACCAGCTCCAGCGCCTGGAGCTGACGGCGGAGGAAGACGCCCTGCTCAATCTGGTGGGAGGCACCGAGGCCGAGTACGGCCTGTATCAGTGCGCCGCCGGGGAGGGGGTCACCGGCTACACCATCGAGGTGCTGTCCTGGTCCGACGGGTCCTGGGAGACCCTGGCGGAAGGGGGCCTGTCCGCCCTGCAAAGCGACGCGCTGCGGCTGGGTATTGTGCTCAGCGGGGACAAAATCACCGTCAACTTCCAGGACGGGGGCGCCCGGTATAGCTACGCCCCCCAAATCCAGGATATGGACCGCAATCTGGACACCGGCCGCAGCTGGGTATGGCTGGAGGACCCCCAGATATTGACGGTTGGAGAACGGACACCCCTATATTTAGAGGTTTATGACAATGGCAGCGGCATCCGCTCCGCCACCCTGCCCGACACCTTCTCCGACGCCGGACAGCTCAACAGCTACGACCGGGCCTATGCAGTGGCCATCACCGCCCAGCCGTAAAACGCTCCGGTACGGAGGTGCATGGGCGGCCATCTATAAGACAAGTAAAATTACTTTACATCATTTTCCCGGATGCTATCCGCCTTTTTCCCTTGTCCGCCCCCGCCCATTGCCGCCCGGTACACAGGTTTTATCTTCCTTTTTATTTTACCCCAAGGGGAGGTCGAAATCTTGGAAAACACCCCGCTGTACACCGCCCTGCGCAACTTCGCCGCCAAAACCCCCCTGCGGATGCACATGCCCGGCCACAAAGGCAAACCCCTGCCCAACTTCCCCCTGGAAGAGCTGGCCGCCCTGGACTTTACCGAGCTGCCCCCCACCGGCAACCTGTTTGACGGCGGCGGGGCCATCGGGGAGGCGGAGGCGCTGTGGGCGGAGGCCTTTCACATGGACAGCTGCCTCTTTCTCACCGGCGGCTCCACCCAGGGGGTGCTGGCCGCCCTTACCCTGGCCTGCAAGCCGGGGGACACCGTTCTGCTGGACCGGGGGAGCCACCGCTCGGCCTACAACGCTCTGGCCCTGCTGGATTTAAAGCCGGTGTATCTGGAGCGGCCCTGGCTGGAAGAGGCGGGGGTCACCGGCCCCATCTCCCCGGAACGGGTGGAGGAGATGCTGAAGGCCCACCCGGGGAGCAAGGCCTTTTGCCTTACCTCGCCTACCTATTACGGCGTGCTGTCCGATTTGCCCGCCCTGGCGGAGGTGGTCCACCGCCACGGGGCCATTCTGGTGGTGGACGGGGCCCACGGGGCCCATCTGCCCTTTTTGGGGGACTACGGCCAAAGGGCCGCCGATTTGCTGGTGGTCTCCGCCCACAAGACCCTCCCGGCCCCCGGCCAAACCGCCCTGCTCTTTTCCAACGGCGCCTTTTCCCACGCCGAGCTGCGGCGGGCGGCCAGTCTGTACGGCTCCTCCAGCCCCTCCTATGCCATGATGGCCGCACTGGACCTGTGCCGGGCCCATATACTGGAGGGCGGAGCGGCGGCCTACCATCAGACGGCAGAGCAGGTGGCCCGCCTGCGGCGGCGGTTCCCCGCCCTGACCCAACAGAGCGCCCCTCTGGACCCCACCCGGCTCACCCTGCTGTCCCCCGACGGATACCGGGCGCAAAGGGCCCTGGAGGAACGGAATGTGTGGCCCGAGATGGCCGACGGGGGCCATGTGGTGCTCATTCCCACCTGTGCCGACGGCCCGGCCGACTTTGCCCGGCTGGAAACGGCTTTGGAACAAATCCAGCTGGGGCCCTGTCCCGGCTATCCGCCCCCGCCCCCGCCGCCGGAGATGGCGCTCTCCCCCCGGCAGGCCCTGTTCGCCCCCCGGCGCGCCCTGCCTCTGGAACAGGCGGTGGGGCACATTTCCGCCGGTCAGGTGGCCCCCTATCCCCCTGGTGTGCCCGTCATTGCCCCGGGAGAGGTGGTGGACAAAAAAAGTATCGCATATTTGAAACAAATAGGTTATAATACACTGGAAGATGTTTCTGTGGCCGTCCTGTGTGAAGCGGCCTCAGCGCCGGAGTTTCGGCATCTTTGAGCAGGAGGGATACACATGAAACTGGTTCTGGCTATCATCAACCACGACGACGCCAATACCGTAACCCAGGCCCTGACCAAAAAGGGCTTTTCATCCACCAAGCTGGCCACCACCGGCGGCTTTCTGATGGCGGGCAACGTGACCATTCTCATCGGTGTGGATGAGGAAAAGGTGCAGAATGTCATCGACATTATCAAGGAGCACTCCCACTCCCGCAAGCAGATGATCCCCACCACCTCGGAAATGAGCTACGGCTACTATCCCAGTATGCCGGTGGAAGTGGTGGTGGGCGGCGCCACCATCTTTGTGGTGGATATCGAGCGGTTCGAGCGGGTGTAAGATGGACCTGTCCACACTGGTGGGCAACGCCCCCCTGAAGCGGCAGCTCTCTCTGGAGACCGCCCGGCGGGGCCTGTCTCACGCCTATATCCTCAGCGGGCCGGCAGGGTCGGGCAAGCGAACCCTGGCCGGCCTGCTCTCCGCTGCCCTGGTATGTACCGGCGGGGGAGAGGTCCCCTGTTTTGCCTGCTCCGGCTGCCGGAAGGCCATGGGGGGCATCCACCCCGATATCATCCGGGCCGGTGGCGAGGGGGACGAGCTCAATGTGGCCCGGGTGCGGGCCATCCGCAGCGACGCCTATATCAAGCCCAATGAGGCCCCCCGGAAGGTGTACGTCCTGGAGGGGGCCCAAACTATGAACGACTCCAGCCAGAACGCGCTCTTAAAGCTGCTGGAGGACGGGCCGGCCTACGCCGCCTTTTTGCTGCTCACCGACAACGCCGCCGCCCTGCTGTCCACGGTGCGCTCCCGGTGCGAGGTATTAACCCTCTCTCCGGTGACGGTGCAGGAGGCGGAGGCCTTTCTGGCCGCCCGGTATCCCGACTGCTCCCAGGCCCAGCGGGCCAACGCCGCCGCCCGGTGCGAGGGCATTCTGGGCCGGGCAGTGGACCAGCTGGAGGGAAAGGCCGGGGACGGCAAGGCCCTGGAGGGGGCGGCAAAGCTGCTGGAACGTTTTTGTTCCGGGGACGAGCTGGCCCTGATGGATTTTTGCGCCTCTCTGGAGCGGGACAAGTGGGACCGGGACTCTCTCAGCGCCCTGCTGGATGAGTTTTTGCTGCTGCTGCGGGACTGCGTAGTGTGCGCCGCCGGGGCCCTCCACGAGAGCGACCCCCGTCGCCGGGCGCTGGCCCAACAGGGCGCGGCGGCCTTGTCCCCAAAGGTACTGACCCAGGCCGCCGCTCTGACCGAGCGGCTGCGCGCCGCCTGCGGCTTTTATGTGGGCGCCGGCCATCTGGCCGGGTGGCTGGGGGCGGAGCTGGCCCAGCTGGGCCGGTGACAGGCCGTTCTGCGCAACATACCACATCTGGAGGTAACTATGACCGAGATCATCGGCGTCCGCTTCAAAAGCGGGGGCAAGCAATATTATTTTGATCCCCAGGGGGAGCAGGTGTCCCCCGGCCAGGGGGTCATTATCGAGACCTCCCGGGGCCTGGAGTACGGCGAGTGCGCCCAGGGCAACACCATGGTGGAGGACGAAGAGGTGGTACAGCCTCTGCGGCCCATGGTGCGCATTGCCACCGAGCGGGACCTGGAGACGGTACAGAAAAACCACGAGAAGGAGAAGCGGGCCTTTGCCATCTGCCAGGAGAAGATCGCCGCCCACGGGCTGGAGATGAAGCTGGTGGAGGTGGAGTACAACTTTGAGGGCAATAAAATTCTCTTTTTCTTCACCGCCGAGGGCCGGGTGGACTTCCGGGCCCTAGTGAAAGACCTGGCGGGGGTGTTCCACGCCCGCATCGAGCTGCGGCAGATCGGCGTCCGGGACGAGGCCAAAATGCTGGGGGGACTGGGCATCTGCGGCCGGCCCCTGTGCTGCGCCTCCTTTTTGGACGAGTTCCAGCCGGTGTCCATCAAAATGGCCAAGACCCAGAACCTGTCCCTCAATCCCACCAAGATCTCAGGCACCTGCGGGCGGCTCATGTGCTGTCTGAAATACGAGCAGGAGGCCTATGAAGACGCAGTCCGCCGGATGCCCAAGAACGAGTCTTTTGTGGAGACCCCCGAGGGGGTGGGCACCGTGTCCCAGGTGGATCTGCTGAAGGAGACGGTAAAGGTGCGGCTGGACGACGCACCCGAGACCCCCAAGTGCTTCCACAACTGTGAGCTACGGGTGATCCGCAACGGCAAAGGCAAGCGGCCGGAGGACTATGTGGCCCCGCCGCCGGAGGAACTGGCCAAGCTGCGGAAGGTGACGCCGGTGGAGGAGCCCCGCACCCTGACCGGTGGGGTAAACGCCGCCCTGGCGGAGCTGGGGATGGGGGAGGACAGCGCCGCTGACGCCCGCCGGAACCGGAGCCGCCGCCGCAAACCGGTTGGGGAGCAGCCCCAGGAGAAGCGGCGGGAGGAGGCAAAGCCTGCCCAGCAGCGGCCCAGCCAGCCCCGGCCCCCCAAGGGGGAGGCCAGACCCCGGCCTGAGCCCAAGCCCAAGGGCATGGAGAGCAGGCCCGCCCCGGAAAAGCCCGCCGCCGAGGGGGGCGCTCCGGCGGGAGACAAAAAGCGGCCGCCCCGCCGCCGGTATCACCGCCGTCCCCGGGGGGACAAGCCTCAGAATCCTGCGGAATAACGAAAATAAAGCGGGCGGCCGTACGGCCGCCCGCTTCAGCCTGTCGAAAAAGTCCAGCAAAAGCTGGGCTTTTTCATTTAGATGAGATAAAATAGAGGAGGTGGTGAGA
>NZ_CALWXV010000010.1 GCF_944385615.1 uncultured Flavonifractor sp.
TCCTCGTTCCACCACTCGGAGGAAGCGGCGTCGATGGCGATCATGAAGTCCTCGCCGGGCTTGAAGCCGGCCTCCTCAATGGCCTTCACGATGACCTTCAGAGCGTCCTCATCCTTCTTCAGGTTGGGAGCGTAACCGCCCTCGTCGCCCACGCCGGCGGCGGGAGTACCGTTTTCCTTCAGGGTCTTCTTCAGGGTGTGGAACACCTCGGCGCACATACGCAGAGCCTCGCGGAAGCAGCAGGCGCCCACGGGCATAATCATGAACTCCTGGATCTCCACGTTGTTGGTGGCGTGAGCGCCGCCGTTGAGGATGTTCATCATGGGCACGGGCAGGGTCTTGGCGTTGACGCCGCCGATATAGTTGTACAGGCTGGTGCCCAGGCTCTCAGCGGCAGCCTTGGCGCAGGCCAGGGAGGCGCCCAGGATGGCGTTGGCGCCCAGCTTGGTCTTGTTGGGGGTGCCGTCCAGAGCGATGAGGGCCTTGTCGATGGCGGTCTGATCCAGCACGTTCATGCCCACCAGGCACTCGGCGATCTCGGTGTTGACGTTCTTCACAGCGGTGAGGACACCCTTGCCCATGTAACGGCTCTTGTCGCCGTCGCGGAGCTCACAGGCCTCATAGATACCAGTGGAAGCGCCGGAGGGCACAGCGGCGCGGCCCACGGTGCCGTCTTCCAGATAGATCTCCACCTCAACGGTGGGGTTGCCACGGCTGTCCAGGATCTCACGGCCCAGCACGTCAACGATCTCGATGATCTGCTTCATGGTAGAAAACTCCTTTCGTATTGGCGGCGGGAAAATCCCGCCATACAGGGGAATTGAATTGTGGGGGGCGGACATACAGTCCGCCGGAACAATATATTTGGTACGGCGGAATTCCGCCGGATACCGCTTAGTTCAGAATCAGCGTCTCCCCGTCCATCTCAGCGGGCTTTTCCAGGCACCCCACGCGGCAGGCCGCGCGGGGACCCCGTTCTTTTTTATCTGCTCGGGGCAACTGAATTGCCCCGGCATCAAGGTTTTGACCTTTGGCCAAAACGCTTGGACGGCGCAAGCGCCGCCCGCCTTCGGCGGAGATGAGCCTGGAAAATCCCTTAATTCAGAATCAGCGTCTCCCCATCCATCTCCGCGGGCTTTTCCAGGCCCATCAGATCCAGCATGGTGGGGGCGATGTCGGCCAGACGGCCGTCCCGCAGCTTCACATCGGCGCCCACAATATAGAAGGGCACCAGGTTGGTGGTGTGGGCGGTGTAGGGAGTGGTCCCGTCGTCGTCCAGCATCCGGTCGGCGTTGCCGTGGTCGGCGGTGATGAGAGACACGCCGCCCATCTTGGTGGTGGCCTCCACCACCTTGCCAACACCGGTGTCCACGGCCTCCACGGCCTTTACAGCGGCGTCAAACACGCCGGTGTGGCCCACCATATCACAGTTGGCAAAGTTGAGGATGATTACGTCATACTTGCCGCTCTCGATGCGCTTGACTGCCTCCTCGGTGACCTCGGGGGCGCTCATCTCGGGCTGCAAATCGTAGGTAGCCACCTTGGGAGAGGGGATCAGGCACCGGTCCTCACCGGGGAAGACCTGCTCGGCGCCGCCGTTGAAGAAGAAGGTCACATGGGCGTACTTCTCGGTCTCGGCGATGCGCAGCTGGGTGTAGCCCTGGCGGGCGATATACTCGCCAAAGATGTTCTCCAGCTCCCGATGGGGGAAGGCGATGAGCACGTTGGGCATGGTGGCGTCATACTCGGTGGTACACACATAGGTGACGGGGAAATAGCCCTTCTTCCGCTCCACGTCGGTGAAAGCGGGGTCCACAAAGCACCGGGTGATCTCCCGGGCCCGGTCGGGGCGGAAGTTCATGAAAATGATGGAGTCGCCCTCCTTCACCTTGCCCTCCTTGGTGCATACCACGGGCTCCACAAACTCGTCGGTGACCCCGGCGTCGTAGGATTTCTGAACGGCGTCCACCGGGTCGGGGTTCTCGGTGCCCACGCCCAGGACAATGGCGTCATAGGCCCGCTGCAAACGGTCCCAGCGCTTGTCCCGGTCCATGGCGTAGAAGCGGCCCATGACGGTGGCCACCTGGCCCACGCCCAGCTCCTTGCACTTGTTCACCAGCTGCTGGACATAGTCCTTGCCGGAGGAGGGGGGCACATCGCGGCCGTCCAGGAAGCAGTGGACGAACACCTTGTGCAGGCCCCGCTTCTTGGCCATCTCCAGCAGGGCAAAGATGTGGGTGATATGGCTGTGGACGCCGCCGTCGCTCAGCAGGCCGAACACGTGCAGCGCGCCGTCCCGCTCCTTGCAGTCGTCCATGGCCTCAATATAGGCCTCATTCTCAAAGAAACTGCCGTCCTGGATGGACTTGGTGATCCGGGGCAGGTCCTGGAACACCACCCGGCCCGCGCCGATGTTGGTGTGACCCACCTCAGAGTTGCCCATCTGGCCCTCGGGCAGGCCCACGTCCATGCCGGAGGCCGCCAGCTTGCAGCCGGGATTCTCGGCAAAGATCTTGTCCAGGTTGGGGGTGTGGGCTGCGGCGATGGCGTTGCCGGTCTTGTCGTCCCGCAGGCCAAAGCCGTCCATAATAATGAGTGTGGTCGGTGTTTTACTCATAGTTTACCTCTGTTCTCTGTTCTGAAAGCTGGCAAAGCGCTTCAATGCGCCTGATGTCACGCTTCTTATTCCTGATTCGCGGCGTTGATGATCTCCACAAAATCGGGAGCCTTCAGGGAAGCGCCGCCAATCAGGCCGCCGTCCACGTCGGGCTGAGCCAGCAGCTCCTGAGCGTTCTTGGCGTTCATGGAGCCGCCGTACTGGATAGTGACGGAGCGGGCCACGCGGGCGCCGTACAGCTTGCGAATAACGGCGCGGATGGCCTCGCACACCTCGTTGGCCTGCTCGGCAGTGGCGGTCTTGCCGGTGCCGATGGCCCAGATGGGCTCATAGGCGATGACCACATGGCGCATCTTGTCGGCGGGCACGCCGGACAGAGCGGCCTTCACCTGGTAAGAAATCAGGTCCATGGTGACCCCCAGCTCCCGCTGCTCCAGGCTCTCGCCCACACACACGATGGGATACAGGCCAGCCTCCAGGGCGGCGTGGACCTTCTTGTTGACGGTGAAGTCGGTCTCATTGTAGTACTGACGGCGCTCGGAGTGGCCGATGATGACGTACTTCACGCCGATCTCCTTGAGCATCTCAGGAGAAACCTCGCCGGTAAAAGCGCCGTGAGACTCATAGTGGCAGGTCTCAGCGCCGATGGCCACGCGGCTCTCCTTGAACAGGCGCACAGCAGCCTGGAGGTTCACGGAGGGCACGCACAGCACCACCTCACACCACTTGGGCTTGCCGATCAGGGGCTTGAGCTCCTCGGCAAAAGCCTTGGTCTCGGAGAGGGTCTTGTTCATCTTCCAGTTGCCGGCGATAATGGTCTTGCGATATCTTCTGTTCATGGGTAGGCTGGGCCCCTTTCTTCTATTCTTCTCTCTTGGTTTTTGACCCGGATGGGTCTGGCGGGAAAAATTTGCGCTTTATTATCTTTATTACTGTCACGCTGCGGGCCCTCCGCCGCGGCGGATAAGCCCCTCCGGCTTTGCAAGCCGGCCTGCGGCCCCCTCGGGCCTCCGGTCCGTTTGCTCCGCTCCGGGTCTTATCCGCCTGCTGCGGGCCCTCCGCGCTTCTTACTTATCCAGCAGGCAGGCCACGCCGGGCAGCTCCTTGCCCTCCAGGAACTCCAGAGAAGCACCGCCGCCGGTGGAGATGTGAGTCATCTTATCGGCATAGCCCAGCTGCTCCACAGCTGCGGCGGAGTCGCCGCCGCCCACGATGGTGATAGCGCCGGACTCGGCCAGAGCCTTGGCCATGGCCTTGGTGCCCTCGGCAAAGGCGGGGAACTCAAACACGCCCATGGGGCCGTTCCACACCACGGTGCCGGCGCCCTTGACGGCGGCGGAGAAAGCCTCGATGGTCTTAGCGCCAATGTCCATGCCCATCAGGTCGGCGGGGATATCCTCGCCCACGGCCACAGGCTCGGCGTCCTTGGAGAACTCCACGGCGCACAGGTTATCGCAGGGCAGCAGGAAGTTGACGCCCTTGTCCTTGGCCTTCTGCATCATGTCCTTGGCGTAGTCCAGCTTGTCCTCTTCCAGCAGGGACTTGCCGATGGTGTGGCCGTTGGCCTTGGCAAAGGTGTAGCTCATGCCGCCGCCGATGATGATGGTGTCGGCCTTCTCCAGCAGGTTGTTGATGACGTTGATCTTGTCGGACACCTTGGCGCCGCCCAGCACAGCCACGAAGGGGCGCTTGGGGTCGTCCAGAGCCTTGCCCATGATGTCCAGCTCCTTGCCGATCAGGAAGCCGGAGACGGCGGGCAGATAGGCGGCCACACCGGCGGTGGAGGCGTGGGCGCGGTGCACAGTGCCAAAGGCGTCGGATACGTACACCTCAGCCATGTCGGCCAGCTTCTTGGCGAAAGCGGGGTCGTTCTTCTCCTCACCCTTGTCAAAGCGCAGGTTCTCCAGCAGCAGGATCTGGCCGGGCTGAAGGGCAGCGGCCTTGGCCTTGGCGTCGTCGCCCACAATGTCCTTGGCAAAGATGACCTCGCGGCCCAGCAGCTCGCTCAGGCGCTTGGCCACGGGAGCCAGAGTCAGGGACTCCTTCCACTCGCCCTTGGGCTTGCCCAGGTGAGAGCAGGCGATGACGGCGGCGTTCTGCTCCAGCAGGTACTGAATGGTGGGCAGGGCAGCCACGATGCGCTTGTCGTCGGTGATGGCGCCGGTGGACTTGTCCTGGGGCACATTGAAATCGCAGCGGAGGAGGACCTTCTTGCCGGCCACGTCGATGTCTTTCACGGTCTTCTTGTTGTAGTTCATACTATACTAGCTCCTTTCATCTCGCCTTCCCCGGTCAGTCCGGGAAAATCCAGTTGTCGCAGGGCTTCGTACGCTAGGATTGCCGCTGAGTTGGAAAGATTGAGGCACCGGGCCTGGGCCCGGATGGGGATACGGATACACCGGTCGCGATACCGCTGCCGGAATTCCTCCGGCAGACCGGCGGTCTCCTTGCCGAAGATCAGGTAGCACTCGTCCCGGAACTGAGCCTCCGTGTAAGGTCTGGGAGCCTTGGTGGTGGCTAGCCAGATATCCTCGGCGCCGGTCTTTTGAAAAAAGTCCTCCAGATTTTCATAGACCCGCAGATCCACCAGATGCCAGTAGTCCAGGCCGGCCCGTTTGACCGCCTTGTCGCTGATATCAAAGCCAAGCGGCTTGATCAGGTGGAGCCGTATCCCGGTAACCGCGCAGGTACGGGCAATGTTGCCGGTGTTCTGCGGGATTTCCGGTTGATAAAGCACGATATTCAGCATTTTACTCCCTCTTTACACCTCTATCACTGTTCAGCGCAGGCTATTGTACTCCAAAATCTCGGGGATTTCAACCGTAAAAGCGTGAAAAAGCGGTAAAACGTACAGTTTTCTTTGTACAAACCCTGCTTCTTTTCTTTACTGTACTAGAAAACTATGGTATGATGCTCCCAGACACCGGATCAAACGAGGAGGATGAACGCATTGCAGTCCAAACATCAGGTACATCGATTGGTGGTCAAGGTGGGTACCTCCACCCTCACCCGGGACACCGGGAGCCTCAATCTTCAGAATATGGAACATCTGGCCCGGGTGCTCTCCGATCTGGAGGGCATGGGCTATCAGGTGGTGCTGGTGTCCTCCGGCGCCATCGGCATCGGCACCAAAAAGCTGCGGCTGGAGGCCCGGCCCACCGAGCTGCGGATGAAGCAGGCCACCGCCGCCGTGGGCCAGTGCATGATGATGCACATCTATGACAAGCTCTTTGCCGAGTATAACCGGACGGTGGCCCAGATCCTGCTCACCGGTGAGGATGTGGACGCTCCCATCCGCTCGGAGCACCTGCACAACACCTTTGAAGCCCTGCTGGAGCTGGGGGTCATCCCGGTGGTCAACGAGAACGACTCGGTGTCCTCCGCCGAGATCGAGACCGGCCAGTGCAAGGTGCTGGGCGACAACGATACTCTCTCCGCCATCGTGGCCCGGTTGTGCGGCGCTGATCTGCTGGTGCTGCTCAGCGACATCGACGGGCTGTACGACGCTGACCCCCGGACCCATCCCAACGCCAAGCTCATCCACCATGTGGAGGCCATCACCCCCGAGCTGCGGGCCATGGCCGGAGGCGCGGGCACCTGGCGGGGCACCGGCGGCATGGCTACCAAGCTCAACGCCGCCCAGATCGCCCTGGACGCAGGCATCCAGATGGTCATCGCCAACGGGAACAACATCGAATCTCTCTATGATATTGTGGCAGGCAAGGATGTGGGCACCCGCTTTGCAGCCCCTTAAGACTGCCTGCATCACCATTTAAAGGAGTGACTATCATGACACAGCTGGAAATGCAGGGGCTGGCGGCCAAAAATGCCAGCCGGGTACTGTCCATCGCGGGCACCGCCCAAAAAAATGCCGCGCTCGAGGCCATCGCCCAGGCCATGGAACAGCGGACCGATGAGATCCTGGCGGCCAACGGCCGGGATATGGAGGCGGCCAGAGCCGCCAACATGCGCCCCTCTCTTCAGGACCGGCTGGCTCTGGATGCCGGGCGCATCGACGGGATCGTGGACGGCGTGCGGCAGGTGGCCGCCCTGCCCGACCCCATTGGACAGGTCACCCACATGGGCACCCGTCCCAACGGGCTTATCATCGGCAAGCGCCGGGTACCGCTGGGTGTCATCGGCATTATCTACGAGGCCCGGCCCAACGTGACGGTGGACGCCGCCGCCCTGTGCCTGAAGTCGGGCAACACCGTTATCCTCCGGGGCGGCAAGGAGGCCTTTGCGTCCAATCTGGCCTTTGTCTCCATCATGCGGGACGCCCTGGAATCCGCCGGTCTGCCCCGGGACTGTGTGGCCCTGGTCACCGACACCAGCCGGGAGAGCGCTACGGAGCTGATGAATCTGACAGAATATCTGGACGTGCTCATCCCCCGGGGGGGCGCGGGACTCATCAAGAGCGTGGTGGAAAACGCCAAGGTGCCGGTAATCCAGACCGGCGTGGGCGTGTGCCATGTGTACGTCCACGGGGAGGCCGATCTGGACATGGCCGCCCGCATCATCCACAACGCCAAAACCTCCCGGCCCTCGGTGTGCAACGCCGCAGAGTGCCTGCTGGTGGACCGGGCCATCGCCCGTGAGTTTCTGCCCATGGCCTGGCAGCTGCTCCAGACCAAGCAGGTAGAGCTGCGGGGCTGCCCTGAGACCCGGGCCATTCTGGGGGACTTTGTCAAGCCCGCCCAGGAGGTGGACTGGGATACGGAATTTGGCGACTATATCCTGGCCGTCAAGGTGGTGGGCGGCTTTGAGGAGGCGGTGGAATTCATCCACGCCCACGGCACCGGCCACTCCGAGGCCATTGTCACCAACAACTATTTTGCCGCCCAGCAGTTTTTGGACCAGGTGGACGCAGCGGCGGTGTACGTCAACGCCTCCACCCGGTTTACCGACGGCAACGAGTTCGGCCTGGGGGCGGAGATCGGCATTTCCACTCAGAAGATGCACGCCCGGGGTCCCATGGGGCTGGAGGAGCTGACCTCCAGCAAATTTGTGATTTACGGCACCGGCCAGATCCGCTGAGCATAGCATGGAGCGGCCCCATACAAGGTTCATCTTACATACGGCGGGCAGGTGTGCCCGCCGTATGAATTTGTAGGGGGTGCTTCCATGCTGGAACGCCAGATTATGCCGGAGGGCGGCGTGGTATATTGCGACCTGGGCGCCCTCCAGCCCGGCGGCGGGCAGATCATCGACTGCTCCCTGGTCCTGACCGGGGTGCTGCCCGAGCGGCGGGTGGCTTTGGCCGCCGAGCTGATGGACGGAGACACCTGTCTGGGGGCGCGGCTCTTTACCGTCCCGCCCCACCACCAGCCAGCCGCCGCCGATGTAACGCTCACCGGCCTGCGCTTTTACCTGCCGGAGGGGGTCAGCCATCCCCTCACCCTGCGGGCCGATGCCCACTATATAGACCGGAACGAGCGCTGTCTTTTCGTTCCATCAAGTGGCTAATTGCCACTTGATGGAGAAGAATGCAGCCCGCCGCGCGCATAATTTATCCGCCGCTAGCGGATAAATTCCACACTTGCGGGCTGAGAAGTGTTTTCCGCGACGCGCATGTCGCCGCGGAAAACTGATTTATTTGATTTGCGCCTGTAGGCGCAAACTCTGCGAGGCTTTCTTAACAAGCTGACAGGGGCCGCTGCCAATGGCAGCGGCCCCATCGTTTATTGCTCCTCCAAAACCTGGAAAATATAGAATTTCAGATACAGGGACTGGTCCGCCCCCCACAGCACCGGGTGGTCGGCGGCCTGGGTGCGGTACTCCACCTGCCGCAGGCGGCGTCGGGCATCCCGGGCGGCCTCCCCGATGGTCTTGGTGAACAGCTCCGGCGTCATGAAGTGGGAGCAGGAGCAAGTGGCCAGATAGCCGCCGTTTTT
This sequence comes from uncultured Flavonifractor sp., assembly GCF_944385615.1. Taxonomy (GTDB): domain Bacteria; phylum Bacillota; class Clostridia; order Oscillospirales; family Oscillospiraceae; genus Flavonifractor. Next base: position 8,512 of record NZ_CALWXV010000010.1, read on the forward strand.
CACCAGGCGTATGCCCCGCAGGTTGATCTCCCGGTAGCCGGTCACCGCCTTTTTTACCGAGGCTCTGGACTTGGTAAAGGCAGGCGGGTCCAAAATCACCAGGTCGAATCGCTCCCCCTGCTTTTCCAGGGCGGGCAGCAGTTCAAACACATCATGGCACTCAAACCGCACACGGTCGCTCATGCCGTTGAGCTGGGCGTTCCGGGTGGCCTGATCCACCCCCAGCTGGGAGGCGTCCACACCCAGCACCTCTCTGGCGCCGCCTTTGGCGGCGTTGAGGGCAAAGGCTCCGGTGTGGGTAAAGCAGTCCAGCACCCGACCGTTTTTTGCCAAAGGCTGGATGGCCAGCCGGTTATACTTCTGGTCCAGGAAGAAGCCGGTCTTTTGCCCCTCGGCCACGTCCACCAGGTAGCGGACCCCGTTTTCCACGATCTCCACCACCGGGTCAAAGGGCTGGGACAAGAAGCCCTTCACCCGCTCCATGCCCTCCTTCAGGCGCACCTTGGCATCACTGCGCTCGTACACCCCCCGGATGGTCACGCCGTCCTCGGCCAGCACCTTCACCAGCAGGTCCACAATGGGTTTCTTCAGCTTGTCAATGCCCAGGGCCAGGGACTCCACCACCAGCACGTCGGCAAACTTGTCCACCACCAGACCAGGCAGGAAGTCGGCCTCTCCGAAGATAACCCGGCAGGAGGAGGTGTCCACCGTGTCCTTGCGGTACTGCCAGGCAGCCCGGACCCTCCCTTCCAGAAACGCCTCGTCGATGACGGTATCCGCCTTGCGGGACAGGACCCGCACCGCGATAGTGGAAGCACGGTTGAGAAAGCCCACACCCAGCGGGTAACCATTGTAATCCTCAATGCGGACAATGCCGCCGTCGGCGGGATCGCCCAAGATCTCACCGATTTCATTGTCATAGATCCAGGGGCCGCCCGCCTTGAAGGACCGGCCCTCTCCCCGCTTCAGGCGGATGGCTGCGTCTGTCATTTTCCAATCTCTCCTTATACGCCGTGCTTCACCCGGTCGCGCTCCTCGGCCCGCTTGGCGTTGTTGAAGCGGTCCAGGGTGCCTACCAGGTAACCGGTGATCCGGCGGATGCGCTCAAAGGGCACCCCGTCGGCCTCGGTGCGGCCGCAGCCGGGGCAGCGGTCCCCAATGATGCCGGAGAAGCCGCACACCGGGTCCCGGTCCACCGGGTGGTTGACCGAGCCGTAGCCAATGCCGCTCTCCTTCATGCAGCGGATGACCTTTTCAAAGGCCTCCAGGTTGTCGGTGGGGTCGCCGTCCATCTCGATGTAGCTGATATGTCCGGCGTTGGTAAGGGCGTGATAAGGGGCCTCGATCTGGATCTTGTCGTAGGCCGAGATAGGGTAATACACCGGCACATGGAAGGAATTGGTGTAATAATCCCGGTCGGTGATCCCCTCCAGCTCCCCGAAGCGGGCCTTGTCCATGCGCACAAAGCGGCCGGACAGCCCCTCGGCAGGGGTAGCCAGCAGGGAGAAGTTGAGCCCCCGCTTTTCGCTCTCCTGATCCATCCGGGCCCTCATGTGGGAGATGATCTCCAGGCCCAGCACCTGGGCCTTCTCACTCTCTCCGTGGTGGACCCCGATAAGGGCCTTCAGTGTCTCAGCCAGGCCGATAAAGCCCACCGACAGGGTGCCGTGCTTGAGCACCTCCCGCACCTCGTCCTCCCAGTCCAGCTTGTCGCTGTCCAGCCACACCCCCTGGCCCATGAGGAAGGGGAAGTTGTACACATGCTTGCGGCACTGGATCTCAAACCGCTCCAGCAGCTGGTCCACGCACAGGTCCATCATCCGGTCCAGGGACTCGAAGAAGGTGTTCAGGTCCCCCTTGGCCTTGATGGCCAGCCGGGGCAGGTTGATGGTGGTAAAGGACAGGTTGCCCCGGCCGTTGCAGATCTCCCGGCTGGGGTCGTACACGTTGCCGATAACCCGGGTGCGGCAGCCCATGTAGGCGATCTCGGTCTCAGGGTGGCCGGGCTTGTAGTATTGCAGGTTGAAGGGGGCGTCGATAAAGGAGAAATTGGGGAACAGCCGCTTGGCGGAGCACCGCATGGCCAGCTGGAACAGGTCATAGTTGGGCTCGCCGGGGTTGTAGTTGATCCCCTCCTTCACCCGGAAAATCTGAATGGGGAAAATGGGGGTCTCTCCCCCGCCCAGGCCGGCCTCGGTAGCCAGCATCACATTTTTCATCACCATACGGCCCTCGGGAGAGGTATCCATGCCGTAGTTGATGGAGGAGAACGGGGTCTGGGCCCCGGCCCGGGAGTGCATGGTGTTCAGGTTGTGGATCAGGGCCTCCATGGCCTGATAGGTGGCCCGGTCGGTCTCCTTCACCGCCCGCTGCTGGGCAAATTTCTGGGCCTTCTCCACGGTGGCCTCGTCCCCGAACTGGGGCACCAGAGCGGCCCGCTCGGCGGCAAAATAGGCCTCATCCCCCGCCAATACAGGGCACAGGCCGTTCTCCCGCTCCAGCTTGGCCATGATCTCCTTCAGCACCCCCTCAGGGTCGCTCTCATCCTCCAGCAGCATAAGGGCACGGGCCAGGTTCTGCCGGTACACCCGCTTGAAGGTCTTGCGCACCCCGTCGGACATTCCGTAGTCAAAGTTCACCACGCTCTGGCCGCCATGCTGGTCATTCTGGTTGGACTGGATGGCGATGCAGCACAGGGCGGCATAGGAGGCAATGTCGTTGGGCTCCCGCAGGGTGCCATGGCCGGTGGAAAAGCCCCCCTCAAACAGCTTCTTGATGTCGATCTGACAGCAGGTGGTGGTGAGGGTCAGAAAGTCCAGGTCGTGGATGTGGATATCCCCCTCCCGGTGGGCCCGGGCGTGGTCGGGGTTGAGGACGAACATATCGTAAAACTGCTTGGCTCCCTCAGAGCCGAACTTCAGCATGGAGCCCATGGCGGTGTCGCCGTCGATGTTGGCGTTCTCCCGCTTGATGTCGGAGTCCTTGGCCGCGGAGAAGGTAATGTCCTCGTAGGTCTTCATCAGGCGGGTGTTCATCTCTCTGGCCCGGCTGCGCTCCTCCCGATAGAGGATATAGGCCCGGGCGGTCTGGATATAGCCGTTGTCCATCAGCACCCGCTCCACCAGATCCTGGATATGCTCCACGTCGGGCTGCTTCTCCCCCTCCACCTCCAGGATGGAGAGCACCTCATCGGCCAGCCGTCTGGCCTCTACCTCCTTGCCCGGCTTGTAGGTGGCCTGGAAGGCCTTGTCAATGGCTCCGGCGATCTTGTCCTCGTTGAAGTCCGCCAGCCGGCCGTCCCGCTTTCTGATCTTGGTGAGTGTCATTGCGATCCGTTCCTTTCCGTCTCCGCTGATGCAGGTCATGCCTGTTCGTCCTAATTCGACACAATATCTTGTGTTTTTCTTTTTTGCGCAACATCCATGATACCGTATCTTGATATCCCCGTCAAGGCACAAAACAAAAAGCCCGTCCCAAAAAGGGGACGTGCTTTTTGTCTGTTTCGCTGATTTTCTCTCTTGTTCCGGCCGGTCCTTGACAGAGGCCCTTACAGCAGGACCAGCCCATACCGGGCCGCCATTTTCTGGAGAAATTCCTCCTCCAGATCCCCGGTGCCGTCCCAGAAGGCCCGGCCCTGGTAGAGCCGCAGGGCCTGCTCCAGCAGCTCGGGCACGTCGGACCACAGGCACAAAGCGTCCTTTACCACATACTGATTTTCGGCAAAGATATCCAGATCGTCTTCCTCCAGGATGGCGATCTTCAGCGCCCCCTGGGGGGACTGCTCCTCCGCCTCCAGAATGTCCTCCATCAGATCAGGGGTACACTCAATGGTTTCCCCCACGTCCACATCGGGGGTAATAAAGCGGGCCTCCTTCTCGCTGGCGCAGGGGATCACGTCAGGGTCCCGCTCCACCGGCGGAAAGGCCCCGAAATCCACCTGGCCTACCGCCCGGGCCAGGGCGGCAATATGGCCCTCCGTGGTGCCGCAGCAACCGCCAAAAATACGGGCACCGGCGGCGGCATATCGGGGGGCAAAAGCCGCCAGCTCCTCCGGGGCGCAGCAGGCCCCGGGCAGCCCGGCGGAGGGCTTGGCAATCAGAGGTATGGACGCATAGGGGGCCAGCCGTTCCAGCTGCTCCGCCGTGTCGGCGGGGCTGGTGCAGTTGAGGCCAAAGGCAGAGGCCCCCATGCCCTGCATGACGATGAGGGCGGCCAGCACATCGGTACCCACCCCGGGGGTACGGCCCTCGTCGTCGCAGACAAAGCTCACCCATACCGGCTTAGAGGACACACTCTTACAGGCCAGCACCGCCGCCCGAGCCTCCGCCATGTTGGTCATAGTCTCCACTAGGAACAGGTCCACCCCGGCAGTTTCCAACGCTGCGGCCTGCTCGGTGTATACCGCCACCAGCTCCTCAAAGCTGCTCTCGCCAAAGGGGGCCAGCGCCAGCCCGGTGGGGGCCAGATCTCCCGCCACCAGCACGCCCTCTCCGGCGGCCTGCCGGGTGAGTTCCACCAGACGGCGGTTATATTCTCCCACCTGCCCGGTGATCCCGCTGCGCTCCAGACTGGCCCGGTTGGCGCCGAAGGTGGGGGCCAGCAGGACCCGGCTGCCTGCCCGCACATAGCCCCGCTGTACCTCCAGCAGCACCTGGGGGTGCTCCAGCACCCACTGCTCGGTACAGACTCCGGCGGGCATACCCCGCTTGCGCAGCTCAGTGCCGGTGGCGCCGTCCATCAAAATGGGCAGAGAGATGGGAATGGTGTCCATAATTGCGTTGTTCCTCCTGCATTGCACATTTGGGTGCTATTATAGCACAGTCTCTTACCGCAATGCAACCCCGCCCGGAGGGCGTAAAAGAGACCTGCCGCCCTATACGGCAGGTCTCTGGAAACAGCTTGGCTCAGCCCGCGCCAAGGCGCTTGGTGGCGGTGTGGTAGATGGGCTTCCACTCTACCTTCTTCACCAGGGCGGCAATGGAAATGGGGATGTATGTAAACATAAAGATGGGGAAGGTAAACACATAGCCCAGCTTCCGCAGAGGAGATGTGCTGATATGCTTCCACTCGGAGAGGACGGTCAGCATACCATAGCAGAACAGTCCCACATAGAAGTTCCACAGGGCGGAGAACATAAAGCCCACGGTCACGTCAATGACCCGGGCGGCCAGATAAGCAGGCTGGGTCATGCAGGTGGCCAGGATGATGCCGTTGAAGAGGATCATCACCAGGGTAAGCAGCATACCGGGGGCCACGGTAACAAACATATCATAGCAGGAGGTACCCAGCCGGCCGGGCCGGAAGCAGCCCTTCAGCAGGGGAGCGGTATACTCCCGGTCCACCTGATAGAAGCCCTTGGACCACCGCAGCCGCTGGTCCCAGGACTGGCGGAAAGTGGTGGGCTGCTCGTCATACACCACGGCGGTGTCACAGTAGCCGATCTTCCGGCCCTGAATGGCGCAGTCCACGGAGAACTGAATGTCCTCGGTCAGCAGGTGGAAGGGCCAGCCGCCGTTGTCCCGGATCACCTGGGCAGACACCAGGAAGCCGGTACCCGACACATGGCAGTTGGTGCCCAGCAGGGTGCGGGGGAAGTTGAGGAAGCGGGCCTCCCGCAAAAACCAGATGGAATAGCCGGCAGAGATCCAGTTATCCCCGAAATTCTTGGAGTTGCGGTAACAGGTGATGGCGTCATACCCCTTGTCAAAGGTACGGTTCATCTCGGACACAAAGTTGGGGTCCACCAGATTGTCGGCGTCAAAGACAAAATAGGCGTCGTAGACGTCTTTGCCCTCCTCCTCCAGCCGGTGGAAGAGGTAATCCATGGCATAGCCCTTGCCCTTTTTGTGCTGGTCAAAGCGCTCGTATACAAAAGCGCCGGCCTTGCGGGCCACACCGGCGGTATCATCGGTACAGTTGTCGGCTACCACATACAGATCCAGCAGTTCTTTGGGATAGTTTTGTTTGTTCAGACTGTCCAACAGTTCTCCGATGACCGCCGCCTCATTGCGGGCGGATACGATGGCGGCAAACCGGTGGAGCGTTTGGGGCTGATGGCTGTCTTTCCAGCGCCGGCGTACCAGACCTACTACCACATAAAAGCCTTGGTACAAATAGAGCAGGGTGAAGAGCACCACTACCGCAAAATTCAAATCATTTACAAGTTCCAGTATCATCATTCCAGTAATCCTCCGTCTGTCGATGGCTGAAGGAAACCGCAGTACGTCTGCGTGTATTGCATATCATACCACACCCCGAAAAGATTACAAGAGTGTTACATACCAATTAACAGAAGATTAAGGGAAAGTTTTTATTTCTTTTATACAAATGTAAGATTTCCTCCCTCATCTCTGTAAAAGGATTCCACTGTCACAACTTTCTCCGTTTTTGGAAACATTATATCGTTTTTCTATGTATACATAATATAGAAACTATTTTCTTGAACAGAGAAACAAAAAGCCCCGCCTCTCACAGAAAGGCGGGGCCTGAGGTTGTTTTGTTACATCTTCTCAGGGGCGGTAACGCCGATGAGGGCCAGACAGTTGGCAATGACTGCCCGCACGGTATCGGCCAGCTTGAGCCGGGCGGAAAGCACGTGGGGTTCCTCGCCCTTGATGCGGCAGGCGTTGTAGAACCGGTGGAAATCGCCAGCCAGGGTGATGAGATAGCGGTTGACGTGGGAGGGGTCGTAGTCCCGGGCAGAGATACGGATCACCTCGGGCAGCTGGGACAGGGTCTTGATGAGGGCCTTCTCCTCCGCCGTGGTGAAGAGAGAGGCGTCCACTGCCGCCGCATCGGGCACCTGAGCCCCCTCCTCGGTAAGGCGGCTCACCAGAGAGCAGATCCGGGCGTGGGCGTACTGCACATAGTACACCGGGTTGTCCGAGTCCTGCCGCACCGCCAGGTCCAGGTCAAAGTCCAGAGCAGAGGTGGAAGAGCGGGAGTTAAAGAAGAACCGGGCGGCGTCCACGCTGACCTCGTCCAGCAGGTCCCGCAGGGCGATGGCCTTGCCGGAGCGTTTGGACATACGGACGGGCTGCCCGTCCTGAAGCAGGTTGACCAGCTGCATCAGCACCACAACGAGCCGGTGGGAGCCGTCCAGACCCAGGCCGTCCAGAGCAGCCTGAAGCCGGGCCACGTGGCCGTGGTGGTCGGCGCCCCAGATGTTGATGGCCTTGGAGAAGCCCCGCTTCTCCAGCTTGTTGCGGTGATAGGCGATATCAGCGGCAAAATAGGTGTAGAAGCCATTGGCCCGGCGGAGCACATCGTCCTTCAGGTCCAGCTTGTCCACCTGCTCCTGGGTCTTGCCCTCATTCATAAACTTCTGCTTCAGCAGATCGGTGGTCTTGAGCCACAAGGCTCCGTCCTTCTCATAGGTCCAGCCCTTGTCGGCCAGCATCCCCACCGTCTCGGCCACATAGCCGCTTTCGTGGAGGGTGGACTCCAAAAACCACTCATTATACTCGATCTGGTACCGGCGCAGATCCGCTTTCATCTTGGGAATGTTGACCGACAGGCCGTACTGGGCCATGGCGGCCTGCCGCTCCTCCTCCGGCTTGTCCTTCCAGGAGGGGCCGTGCTGGTCGTAGAAGGCCTGGGCCAGCTCCTTGATGTCGTCCCCGTGGTAGCCGTCCTCAGGGAAGGAGTGATTCTCCTCCCCCAGCACGATCTGGAGATAGCGGGCGTCAATAGACATGGCAAACTTGTGGATCTGGTTGCCTGCGTCGTTGACGTAGAACTCCCGCCACACGTCGTAGCCCGCCCGCTCCAGCACGCTGGCCAGAGCGTCGCCCAGCACGCCGCCCCGGGCGTTGCCGATGTGCATGGGGCCGGTGGGGTTGGCGGAGACAAACTCCACCATCACCTTCTCGCCGTGGCCCTCATCCACCGCGCCGTAGGTGTTCCCCTCGGCCTGGATGTCGGTCAGCACCTCGCCGTACCACTTGCTGCCCAGCGTGAAGTTCAAAAAGCCCGGTCCGGCGATCTCCACCTTATCAAAGAAGGTACCCGCCAGTTCCAGGTTGTCTACAATGGTCTGGGCGATCTGCCGGGGTGCCTTGTGGAGCGCCTTGGCCCCCGCCATGGCAAAGGAGGAGGCGTAGTCCCCATGTGTGGGGTCCTTCGGGATCTCAATGGTGGCCTTGACCTCCGCCCCGGCGGGCAGCAGGCCGGCCGCCGCGGCCTTCTCATAGGCCGCCTGGGTCAGCTGGGCGACCTGCTCCCGGGCCGCCTGGATCATATTGGACATTTCTATCACCTTTTCTTTGATTTCTCAAAAATGCAAGCATTGGAGCGCCTTGCGCTCACTGCCGGATGCCGTTCCCTTTCTGCCGCACCTGGATATGGAAGAGATTCTCTCCCGCCACCGCATGGTCGATCTCCAGGGCGTAGTTGATCTCGATGCTGCCTCCGTCGGGACTGAGCTGGGCACGCATCTTCTTGGTGCTGACCCCCACGGCCAGGGCCCCATAGGGGGTATTGTACATGGACAGGTGCCGCCTGCCCTCCTCAAAGACCATCTGGGAGTTGACCTCCCCCATCCGCAGCAGGGTTACCCGCTCGGGCTCAATCTGGAAGGTGGTCAAAGTGCCCTCCAGCCCGGTGAGTTCGCTCTCCTGATAGCTGAGGGTGTACCCATCCGCTCCGTCGGGGGCCAGCCGCCCCTCAGTCACCAACTCGATCACCTCGGGCTCCTGGTCCTCAAAGGACTGCTTGCCCTGAATGGATATGATAACATTGTTCTCCATGGTTCTGTGTTCCCTCTTTACCGGCCGTTTCGGCCGCAAATTGCACCATATTATATCCAATTCCAGCCCCAATGTAAAGGGGGCAGACCTCAATAGCGGCTGATATCCACCTGACCCACCGCTCCGGTCACGTCCCAGCCCAGGAAAATGGAGGCCAGACGGGAAAAATCCTCCTGCCGGTCGCTGACAAAATAGCGGCAGGTCCCGCCCCCATCGCGGCCGGAGAGAGCGTCCAGCTCTGCCAGCCGGGCCGCTGCCGCCCAGGCGCCCTCGGCCCCGGCATTGACCAAAGTCACTTCGGGCCCCATTTGGGCGGAGATGACCCCCTCCAGCAGCGGGTAATGGGTACAGCCCAGCACCAGCGTGTCCACCCCGGCCGCCTTCAAGGGGGCCAGGTACTCCGCCGCCACCGTCTCGATGACCACATCGCCTGGCTTGAACCGTCCGTTCTCCACCAGGGGCACAAAGAGAGGACAGGGCTGGGAAAAGACCTGGGCCGCCGGATCCTCTTTGTGGATCAGGGCCTCATAGGCCCCGCTACGGATGGAGGCCTGGGTGCCGATCAGGCCCACTCTATCGTTTCGGGTGGCCCTGGCTGCTGCTGCTGCGGCGGGAGCTACCACCCCCAGCACCGGGATGGGGTTTTCCTGGGCCAGCACCTCCAGCGCCGTGGTGGACACGGTACCGCAGGCGATGACGATCAGTTTCAGATCAAAGGTACGCAAAAAGGCCACATCCTGCCGGGCATACCGGACGATGGTCTCCCGGGAGCGGCTGCCGTAGGGCACCCGGCCGGTGTCTCCGAAGTAGACGATATCCTCTCCGGGCAGCAGGCGGCACAGCTCCCGCACCGTGGTCAGGCCTCCCAGCCCTGAGTCAAATACGCCGATGGGTCGTCCATCCAAGGCGCTCCCTCCTGTTCTACTGTGGTTCTTTTAATCATAGGGGAAACAGAGGCGGAAAACAAGGGGTTATTTTCACATTTTTCCTTCCCTGGTTTGACATTTCTCCGGGGGCGACTATAATATGAGAGTGGGGTATGGTCCCCCGTGCCCTAACGTCATGACAGCAAGGAGGTCGCATTGGTATGAAGCTGGAACTGACGACCAAGCAGTTTCGCCGTCTGCTGGATATGGCCTATATCGGCAACTGGATTCTGAACTCCACCCGGGGCGACGACCGGTTCCGAGATTATGACGAGGTGGAAAGCCTGCTCTTTGCCAAGGCTCGGGCGGAGGGCATGCCTATGCTGGCCGAAGATTGGCAGGGCGAGGTGGTCCCCTCCCGCGCCTTCGCCGAGGGCGGCATCCACGAGGCCATCATGGAATATGAGAACAACGTCTTTTTTGACATTCTGGCGGAGGACCTGGCCCGCCGGGACATGGACGACGCCCCCATCGACGAGAGCAATTATGACGAACTGGCCAGCCGCATCGACGCCTATATCGCGGAATTTGAGGAACACGGTACCGACAATATCCTGGTGGACAGCGACCATCTGTAAGGCAGTCCCTCCCCCTGCCCCGGCATAACCGGCGGCAGGGGGCTTTTTTGCCCTCTGGGCTCCACGGACAAGAACGCTACGAATTGTGAACAAACTTTTACAATTCCAGAAGTACCGTTGACGGGCCGCCGTCTGACGTTGTACAATAAAATGAATTATGTCGATTGGAGGGATTTCCTATGGCATCCAAGCGGAATCGGGACGACCGTCCCACCATGATCCACTGTGAATTCTGCGGCGAAGATTACGCCTCTACTTATAAGCACTGTCCCTTCTGTGATGAGATCCCCATGGACGAGGCCGGCGGCGATGGAGAGGACGAATCCTCCCACAGCGCCCGGGGCGGCAAGCGTCTGGTCACCAACACCCGGGGCGGCGGCTATGGCCGGAGCCCTTCGCCTTTGCGGCTGATCGGAATCATCATCTCCCTGGCCATCATCCTGGCGGCGGTCATCATTGTGATCTGGTTTATTATGCCCCTGGTCACCAAAGGCAGCTCGGCAGGCGATCCGCTCACGCTGCCCAGCAGCCAGCCTGTGGAATCGGTAACGCCCAGCACCGACTCCCCCGCCCCCACCGACTCTGCCGCTCCTGTGGAGACCATCCCGGCGGACCAGACGGCCACCGACTTCACCCTGAGCCTGACGGAGTTCTCCTTCAGCAACCGCTATCCCGACCCCATCACCCTGACGGTCACCTTCATCCCGGCCGACTCCACTGGTACTATCACCTGGAGCAGCAGTGATCCCGAGGTGGTTGCGGTGGACGATACCGGCAAGGTGAGCGCCGGTTCCAAGACGGGCAGCGCCACCATCACCGCCACCATGCCCGGCGGCGTGACCCACACCTGCCTGGTCCACAATTCCGTGACCACCGGCGGCACCTCTACCGAGACCAACACCGGCACCAGTACCGGCAGCGCTTCCCTGTCCCTGAACCGGACCGACTTCACACTCAGCAAGACCTACCCCTCCTTCCAGGTGAAGGTAAGCGGCACCTCCTCCACCCCGGTGTGGAGCATTGGCAACAGCGCGGTGGCCACCGTGTCCAGCAACGGCACCGTCACCTATGTGAGCAAGGGACAGACCACCCTGACCTGCTCGGTGGACGGTCAGACCTTGACCTGCATCGTACGCTGCAACTGATCCAACATAAAAGGAGCCCCGGACGTTTGTCCGGGGCTCCTTTCTGTCTGGGGTTTGGGAGGAATCCTACTGTATATCAATCACTCGGCCGGGCCGGTGTTGTTTTTGGTCTGCCCCCACAGCCGGGGGGCAGTCACAAGGGCGGGCTGGTTTGCTGAACGCGCTCCGGATGGCATTTGTCCTCCGCACGCTCCCGGCGCGGCGCCCTTGCCGTATTTCTTGGCTGTGCTCATAGAATAGCACAGCCGCCCTGTCGAGTGTTGGACAATTTTTGGACCTTGTGTAAACGTTTTATGAAGACTCCTTCTGCCCAAATTCAATGCCGCCGGACAGACCGTCCTTCTCCAGCATCTGCTCCAGCACCTGTACGTCGGCGGTAACATCCATGGTGTCCACCTCAAAGAGGCGGTCCAGCTGCTTTTCAAAGCCGTCCACCACCTTGTCCATCATGCCCTCGATGCGGGCCTTGGCCGCCCGGATGTTCTCTCCCTCCACGCCCTGGTCCTCCATTCGGGCATAGGCCTTGAGGATCTTCAGGGTGGTGGGCAGATAGTAGTTCAGGAAGGAGCGCAGCTGATCCTCCTTGCCCGGATTTTGCTTGACATAGGCGTAGATTTTGCTGGTGATCTCCCCAATACGGTCAATTTTGCGGCTCATCTCCGCATCGTCGATATCGTCGTTGAGCCGGCGGATCTCCCGCAGCACGGCGTCGTCATCCCGGATGTCCAGGGGCTCTTCCTCCTTCTGGTCCTTGGGGCCTTCCGCCCACTGCTCCGGCTCCGGCTCATCCCGCAGTCCCTCGTCGCTGAGGATGAGCTGATGGGAGGACATATCCAGATACCCGGCGGGCAGGATGCCCTCGTCCAGCATCTCCTGCAAATCGCTGCACGCCTTGCGCACCGGCACAGGCATAGCGTGGGCCAGCTGGACCACCGAAACGCTCTCCCGGCGTCCAATAAGGGCCAGATACTTTCGGAAACGCCGTACCTTGCGGGTGCTGAGGCTCCCCGCCAGCATGAGGACCAACCCGCCGGCGCACAGGCCGATCAGCGGGGAGAGGATGGCCAGCGACAGGGGAAAGCCCCAGATGCCGGTCACCACCGGCAGAGCGCACATCCCGGCGATACCGAAGAGAATGGCCATGGCGGCCCCGCCGATGGTCATGATCCTGCCCTTATTCAGGCTGGGCCGTTTTCCACCGGCGCCCGGCGGTGGAGTCCTGGGTCCTCCCCCGGTGACAGGACTGGGCCCCAGGTAGGGAAACTGCGGCCTGCGCTGCAGGCCGTTGAGCTTGCGAAACAGCAGGATCAGCCCCACAAACCACAGCGGGCTGACCAGCAGAATCAATGTGACGATCCAGGAAAACAAATCCCTGTTCTCGTCTGGACGCCGGTCCCACTGATATGGCATATATACCGCGCTCCTTTTGCAGTCAAATGAAAAAAATACTGTTATTCAATCACAAAAGTGACAAAGTTTCGATGGATAGGTCGTCCTCCATCGGACCATGCTGAATAGGCGGAACGGAACTTCTCTCCGCCTGTCCGTCTGCATATCATCATACACGGAATTGGCTTTGCTGTAAAGCGCTTTTGGCCGGTCCTGTATGTAACCATTCTGTAATTGCTTTTCTCCCAGGAAACACCTATAATATGATTTACTGAATCCTTTTGCTTGGAATCCCGGCAGAGCGGGCCTTTTTTCCCTCTCTGCTTCATCTACCGGATTCAGGGTCCGTTTTTTGGAACGGGCGACAATATGAGTTGGAGTGATCAATATGGCACAAGCAGCGGGAAAGCGAACCGCGCAGGCCAAAAAGCCCCAGGGCGGTAGTAAGGCCGCCCTGGTGATCGCACTGGTCGTGGCGGCGGCCTTAATCGCCGGCTACCTGATTTTGTGCGCTATGGCCGGCAGCGGCACCTTCCTTCCCAATACCACCATCGCCGGGATCGACGTGGGAGGCCGCACGCAGGACGAAGCTCTCTCCGTTTTGGAGGAGCAGCTCCCCCAGCGTCTGTCTCAGCTCTCCGCCACCTTCACCTGTGAGGGCAAGCAGTACACCGTCACCGGCACCGGCGCCTCCGTGGACACAAAGACCGCGGTGCAGTCGGCTCTGGACAGCCAGTCCGGCTCCTTTTTCACCCGGGGAGGGCAGTTTTTGGTCTCTCTGGCCGGGGGCAGCCAGTACCCCGCCCAGGTGACCTTGGAGGACACCCCCGAGCAGGTGACCCGCGCCATCGAGGAGTGTACCGACCCGGACGCCCAGACCACCTGGGAGATCCAGGACAACCAGCTGGTGCTCCACAAGGGAGTCACCGGCCGCACCATTGACGCCAATGCCCTTACCGACGCGCTGGAGGAGGAACTGAGCCAGCAGCTCAGCGGCGGCGACAGCGGGGAGCCCATCGAGGCCCAAGTTACCACCGCCGCTCCGGTAGACCCGGATTTTGACGCCATCCAGAGCGAGGTGGCCGTGGAGCCGGTGGACGCCTACTTAGACAAGGAGACCAAGTCCATTGTCCCCTCTGTCACCGGCGTCAGCCTGGACACCGCCGCCGCCAAGTCCGCCCTGGACAGCGCGGAGGAGGGCACCCAGGTCACCGTTCCCCTGACCTATACCGAGCCCGAAATGACCACCGCCAAGCTGGAGTCCAATCTCTTTAAGGACGTGCTGGGTACCGGCACTACCACCTGCGCCGGTCCCTCCGCCCGGTGGTATAACATCAGTCTGGCCGCCAGCCGGATCAACGGCACCATCCTGCTGCCCGGCGAGGTGTTCTCCTACAACGCCCTGGCCGGTCCCTACACCAAGTCCAGCGGCTACAAGGACGCAGGCACCTACCAGAATGGACAGAGCATCGACGCCACCGCCGGCGGCATCTGCCAGTTGTCCTCCACCCTCTATTGGGTCACTCTGAAGGCCAATCTGGAGACGGTGGAGCGCTCCAAGCACGCCTTTAACGGCGGCTATATGCCGGTGGTAGGCACTGACGCCACCGTGTGGAGCAACCAGATCGACTTCAAGTTCAAGAACGACACCGACTACCCCATCAAGATCGAGGCTTATCAGGACAGCAGCCACAAGCTGCACGTCACCATCTACGGCACCGACACCACCGGCATCCACGGGGAGCCCTACTCCGTCACCATTTCCACCACTCCCTATAAGAACACCTACAAGCCCAATGCCTCCATCCCCCAGGGCACCCAGCCTCAGCGGGACCCCAACTACTCCCGCTATAACGGCATCACAGTGGACGTGTACCAGAAGCTGGTAGACAAAAACGGTAACACAGTGGACACCATCTTCCTGTACCGCAACAGCTATAAATCCTCTGACGCGGTATACTACTACAACCCCGCCGACGCGGCCCGCTGGGGCATTGATCCCTCTACCGGCCTGAAAACCCTGACCCCGGTGGAGCCTACCCCCAGCGCTACGCCTACTCCTACGCCCACCCCCACCCCTGCCGCTACACCCACGCCCACACCGGCGGCTACCGCTACACCGACCCCCACGCCGACCCCCACACCGACGCCGGCACCCACCCCCACACCGGTCTTTACTCCGGCGGCCACTCCGTCCACTGGTCCGGGTATGGAGCCTGAGAACGGCTCATCCGCATCGGAGACCGCCTCGCCCGCCGCCTGACCGGTCGTTTCCCGGGAAATATCCCTGCGAGGTCCCCGCCCAGCGGGGACCTCGCTTCTGTTCTTTTTGATAAAAATATTCTGTTTGAGAAAGGAATCCACCATGTTTCAAGGCTTTTCCGGCGCTACTGTGGACTTTATGTGGGGCATCCGCTTCAACAACGAAAAGTCCTGGTTTGAAGCCCATAAAGAGGACTATATTACCCATTTCCAGCGCCCCATGAAGGAGCTGGCCAATGAGGTCTATACCCGTTTCCTGGACGAGCATCCCGACCTGGACCTGGTGTGTAAGGTTTCCCGTATCTACCGGGACGCCCGGCGGCTCTTTGGCCGTGGTCCATACAAGGATCATCTGTGGCTCAGCCTGGTCCGTCCCCATGTGGAGGCGGGCTCCGAGCCAGTATTCTGGTTTGAACTGGCGCCCGAGGAATGGTCCTGCGGCATGGGCTTCTGGATGGCCCCGCCCCTCACTATGGCCAAATTCCGGGCCCGGATGGACCGGGACCCCAAGCCCATGGAGCAGTTGGCCCGCCGTTTCAACAAGCAGGAGCAATTTCTTTTGGAGGGAGAGGACTACAAGCGTCCCAAGCCCGCCCCTTCTCCCCTGCTGGATCCCTGGTACCGAAAAAAGAGCTTTGCGCTCTCCCACAGCGCCCCCCATCAGGACCTGCTGTGGAGCCATGCCCTGGCCGACACGCTGCTGGACAGCTTTACCTTTTTGCTGCCCTACTACCAGTATGTCCTCTCTCTCAGCGGCGATCCCGATCCCCGGCAGGCTTGAATTTACAAATATTGTGTGAAAGGCCCGCCGTTTTACCGCACATACTAACGCAGGTAATCGGTAAAACGGGGGTGAGGATATGACCAGCCATTCCAGACGGCGGTGGGCGGTGGTGCTGCTGGCGGCGCTGCTGGCAGTGCTGCCCCCCTCGGCCTGCCTTTGGCTGGACGCCGTACCGGCGGACGGACCGGCAGAGATTCCCACCCAAAAGCTCATCGCCCTCACCTTTGATGATGGTCCCCGCCGTTCCACCACCACTCGCCTGCTGGACGGACTGGCGGAGCGGGGCGTAAAGGCTACTTTCTTCCTCATTGGCCGCCAAATTCCGGACAACGAGGATGTGATCCGCCGCATGGACCGGGAAGGTCATCAGATCGGCATCCACACCTTTGACCATGTTCAGCTGAACGAACTGAACCAGACGGATTTTTCCGCCCAGGTGGACAAGACCCGCACCCTTTTGACTGAGCTGCTGGGCCACGACGGTTTCCTGCTCCGCCCTCCCTACGGAAAGTGGGACGAGGGAGTGCGGCTCCGGGCGGGCTGCCCCATTATCCTGTGGTCCATTGACCCGGAGGACTGGGACGACAAGGACACCAACCGAGTGGTAACGGAGGTGGTATCCCAGGCCCGGGACGGGGGGATCATTCTGCTCCACGACATCTATCCTGAATCGGTGGACGCCGCCCTGGAAATTGTAGACCAGCTGCACGCCCAGGGCTACTATTTCTGCACCATCGACCAGCTCTTTGCCGCCCGGGGTCTCCCTCTGAAGGACGGCGAGGTCTATTGGAACGCCTACCCATAAACAGAAAAAAGGACCTGCCAAAAGCAGGTCCTTTTTTGTTGGCCGTTTATGCAAATTTCTCGATGTAACCCATGATGAAGATAATCAGGACAATAATAGGCACCACCACGGTGAAATAAAGCCGCAGCTTAGCGGGGAAACGGACGCCTCTGCCCTGGTCGGCCTCTGCCAAGAAGCCGTCAAAGCCCCAGGCGATCTTCTTGGACAGGCAGCAGAACAGCAGGTAGATCACCGAGCCGATGGGCAGCAGATTGTTGCTCACCAGGAAGTCCTCAAAGCTCATGACGTCCATACCCAGGAGCTTGACGCCGCTCCACAGGTTGTTGCCCAGCAGACAGGGCAGGCTCAACAGGAAAATGAGCACCAGGTTGATGGCCACCGCCTTGCCACGGGACACACCCCATTTATCCATCCAGCAGGCCAGAATATTTTCAAACACGGCGGTGATGGTGGACAAGGCCGCAAAGAAGAGGAACACAAAGAACAATGCGCCCCACAGCCGTCCGCCGGGCATGACGTTGAACACGTTGGGCAGGGTAATAAAAATCAGGTTGGAGCCGGCGTCCGGATTGACCCCAAACGCAAAGGCCGAGGGGAAAATAATCAGACCGGACACAAAAGCCACACAGGTGTCCAGCACGCCTACGCTGATGGTCTCCCCAAACAGCCGGCGGTCTTTGCCGATATAGCTGCCGAAAATAGCCATGGCGCCGATGCCCAAGCTCAGGGTAAAGAACGCCTGACCCATGGCGGCATAGATGGCCTCACCCAGGCGGAAATTGCCCTGAGCGTCGTACATCAGGTTATTAAAATTAGGTACCAGATAAAACTCCAGGCCCTTGATAGCACCGGGCAGGGTAATAGCCCGGATGGCCAGCACCACCAGCAGGCACAGCAGGCACAGCATCATAAACTTATTGGCCTTTTCCACGCCGTTTTGCAGGCCCCGGCTACAGATCACCATGCCCAGCACCACCACGACGACCATAAAGAGCAGCTGAAGCCCGGGCTGGGATACCATGCTGTTAAAGCTCTGCTCCACCCCCGCCCGGTCCAGTCCGTCAAACTGACCAGCGGCAATCTTGAAGAAGTACATCAGCAGCCAGCCGGCAATGGTGGTATAAAACATCATCAGCAGGTAGTTGCCCGCCATACCAAACCAGCCGTACCAGTGCCATTTGGTTCCCTTGGGCTCCAGCTCCTGGAAGGACACAATGATGCTTTTCCGGCTGGCCCGGCCCACGGCAAACTCCATCGCCATGATGGGCAGGCCCATGGCCACCAGAAACACCAGATAGATCAGCACAAAGGCCGCGCCACCGTACTGCCCCACAATATAGGGGAACCGCCAGACGTTGCCCAGGCCGATGGCGCACCCGGCGGAGATGAGCACGAAGCCCAACCGGGACGCAAAGGTCTCTCTCTCTTTCACAACTCTTCCTCCTTGAATCGGCCGCTCCCGGCGGCCGTTTGGGGGGAGTGGTTTTCTCCCGCCCACTGCATCTTCCCGGCAGGTACAAGAATTCCCGCGGCACAAAGCCGCGGGAACGATCTGCACGCAAAGGGCCTAACCCTGTTTCACCGGTCCTCCCTTTTGCGGCGCGGTCGATTCAGCAGACATTATCATAGCGGATTTTGTCGGCGCTGTCAATCATTACAGGTGAATAACCATGTATTTTTATCCACATCTGTTACAGCCAGTCGTCTACCACATCCCTCAGAGTCACCGGCGACACCTGATTGCGGCGCAGCAGGTCCACCAGTTCATCAATCCGCCCGGCGCTCACCGTAATGTTGGGTATTTCCGCACACTCCCCATCCGGCCCGGTCACCCGAACGCCATAGCTTTCACAGCTCATCCCGCCTACCGTCATCTCATCCACCAGAATCATATAGCGATAGCCGCAGTCCCTCGGGCTCTCCACCAACAGTTCTCTCATAGCACTCTCCCCCTCTGTTCATTTCTTACCTTAATTATACATATTTAGAATTATTTGTAAAGTTTTACCGTTCGTCTTTTTTCGACACTTTCTGCCATTCAGGGCCGCATCCTATCAGGTTGCAAAACAAGGCTATCAAAAAGATCGGCTGGACAGCCAAAGGGCTGTCCAGCCGATCTTTTTGCCTTCATGCTCATAGAGAGCGAAACTCAGTTCTTTTTCAAAAACATATTGCGGAAATCCTCTGCTGGGATTGGCTTGCTGTAATAATAGCCTTGTGCATAGTCACATCCCATAGATATGATTAACTCTTGGTCCTCCTTTGTCTCCACACCCTCTGTAACCGTTTCAATTCCTAATTTTTTTGCCATTGCAAAAATGGAAAACATCACTTCATATTGGGAGCTTCTCTGTTCTTTTCTTAAATCCATCAAGAACATGCGATCCAATTTAATCTGATCGATATGCAGCTTTCCAAGGGTATTCAGGGAGGAATAGCCGGAACCAAAATCGTCCATAGACACGTGGAAACCGGCGTGATTCAGGCGAGCAATGGTATCGTTTAACTCCGCAAGATTTTCAAACGCCAGACCTTCCAGGATTTCCAGTACAATATACTGGGGTGGTACCTGATAACGTGATGTAATTTCCAGCAGATTTTCAACATAATCATCGCTGACAAAGAGGGCCTTGGTCTGGTTGATGGAGATGGTAATGGGCGGAATCCCCGCATCCATCCAGCTTCTTAATAGCTGACAGGACTTCTCCAGCATGTAAAGATCCAGCTGCTTGCAGAATCCGTTTTCTTCAAATAAGGGGATGAATTTGTCGGGGAAGAGGAGGCCCCGCTCCTTTGTCTGCCACCGCACCAGGGCCTCCGCACTGTCTATCTGACCGGTATGCAGATTCATTTTGGGCTGGAGGTAGACTTGATATTCACTCTCCTCAAGAGCGCGGTACATATTGGCTTCGATATACTGCCTTAGCTGCTCCTCCTTATGCATGGAATCGTTATACATGCAGACCTGGGAGCCGCCTGCCCGCTTTGCATAGGCCAATGCCACCATAAGGCAATTCAAATTTGCCTGCGCGCTGGATAAATCTGGAGAGGTAACAGAAGAAACCGCTCCACAGTAGACGAAAATTCGATAACCATCCAACAGTTCCTCCGCCATGGCCTTCAGCTGGGATTGAATCATGTCCACACGGCCATTGATGTCCTCCGGCAGATCGTCAAAAATGCAAAGATAAAAGCAATCGGCTGAGGGACGGCAGATCAACTCGCCGTCTCTCAGATTGCCCTCTAAAATTTCCTTCATTTTACAGAGAAGCTGATCTGCACGATGGGTTCCATAGGTATCATTGATGTACTTGAAATTGTGGATATTTAAGGCAATCAGCGCCCCTGGCTTACGCTGTAAAAGTCTCTGCTCCACCAGCTTGCAAAAATAGGTCCGGTTATAGGCTCCTGTCAATTCATCATAAATGGAAAGATGAAGCAGTCTATTCTCGCTGGCCAAGGTCTTGTATGCCATTTTTTTGTGGTAAACATAGAAGGTAAGCACAGCAATCAGTAAAATGATACTGGTGGAGGCCACCAAAATAGCCGACCGATTGGCCAAGATCCACTCTTTTGGCGTATACTCGATTTCATCCAAAAGATAGGTGGACAGACGGGCTTGTGTATCCTGATCGCTGATGGAGCTGGCAAACTGATTTAAAAGAGAGACCATCTTACTGGCATTGGGAAGGTTATTTGTCACAGCCACCGCATAGGAAAATTCTCTGGTATCCGACCAGTCGGTCACAATGTTATCATAGACTACATTTTTGCGGAGGTAGTAATTCAGAGAATATCCATCCATCCAGGCACAGCAGGTATCATCGGACAATACTTTTTCCAGCGCTTCCTCTGTGTTCATATCAAATTCCGACGCCTGTTCCTCTGCATCGTCGTGTTCCGTAGAATACGTGCGGATTGCATAACTGTTAAAATACGGAAGCGACAGACGGATTCCGTTTTCATAGGAAAGGGCGGAATCAGTTGCCACACAGGCAATCAAATCAACCTCATTATTTTTCACCAGTTGAATGGCTTTATCCAGATCACCCTCAATCACCGGATCATATTTCAGTCCAACCTTTGTGGCAAAGTCCTCAAAGTATTCTACGGCAAATCCTGTCAGCTCATCTTCCTTGATATACTGGAAGGGGGCGTTTCCAGTAAAAAATAGCACGCGCAGGGTACCCAATGACTGAATATACTCCAATTCCTCCTTAGAGGCACCGAAAAAATCAGAATCCGCGAAATATCGTTCATATAGCTCATGCTGTAGATTTTCATAGGAAGTTGAAACGATCTCCAACGCAGCGTTGAGCTCCGGCAGCAAGTCCTCCCGTTCCGGGGATAGCGCAAAATAATAAGGCGAAGGAGAAAAACGCCCTATACTTTTCAGTCCTTCCGGCAATGAAATGTCCACTTGAAGCACTGCATCTGTCTCACCGGAAAAGACAGCGTTCATCATATCTTCATAGGTCTCATAATCCACCACTTCATAAGTGAAACCATTGACCTTTGCATACTGCGCAAGCAGTTCCATTCTTTGGGCCATGCCGGGATAGGATGCAATGGTGATCCCATCCCAGTTGGAAAAGTTCTCCGAAATATAGCTGGAGTCGTCCCGGACAGCCAGAACGGTATAGGTAGACCCATAGCTGTAGCTGGGGTAGAGAAATATCTCTTCCAGGACGGCGTTACGATTCATAGTCCCCATCATATCGATTTCGCCAGCCTCCAGTTGATCCAACAGCGTAGACAACTGGGTATCCACATCGCCTTCTGCCTGGACATATTCAATCTCCCAGTCAGTAAACAGGGTCAGTTGGTTCATATAGTCTACCAGATATCCGGCATAATTCCCGTTTTCATCGATATAGGATATGCCGTCCTGAATCGGGAAGCCAACCCGCACCACGGTATCAGATGGCACCTGTGCATGGACTGCACCAAAATTCCCCATCAATGCAATACCTACCGCCAGTACAACCACCATATTTTTTACTTTTTTCATAGACCGCATCTCTTTGTCCATCAAGGCGTATCACCTTGTTTATATTTTCGTCACAAAAGAACCAGGCCCAGCGCATGAAATATGATTGGCTGGGCGGAAAAGTCTTTCTGCAAATTACGCTGTGGAATGGAGCGCAGCAAATGGGCAACCCCCTCTATCACCACAAAAGTGTCTTCAATATAAGAACTAATTTCTTTCTGTACGATGTTTCAATTTGCTCATACTTGTGAAAGCATTTCTTTTATTTTCATCTTTCTTATTTTACTACAGTTATACTTTTATATCAAGTATTTCCACTTTACGGACAACAGCCATTGTAACTCACTCTCCGCTGAGATTCAGGCAGACAAAAAAAGGGGCTGCTGCAACCTATTGCAGCAACCCCTTTTTACTTTAAAAATGCTTGCCCGTTCAGCTGACCATCGAATCCTTGGTTTACTGACCGGTGCGGCAACCATATAAAGGCTCTTACTTGGCAGCCTTGGCAGCCCGGATCGCCTCAATGAGCATGGGGGTGACCTTGTACAGATCGCCCACGATGCCGTAGGAAGCCACGTCGAAGATGGGGGCGGACTCGTTCTTGTTCACCGCGATGATGCACTCGGAGTCCTGCATACCAGCCAGGTGCTGGATGGCGCCGGAGATACCCAGAGCAACATAGATGCGGGGATGGACGGTCTTGCCGGTCTGGCCCACCTGATGGTCGGCGCCGATCCAGCCGGCGTCTACACAGGCACGGGAGGAGCCCACGACGCCGCCCAGGACGCCGGCCAGCTCCTCGGCCAGCTTGATGCCGCCCTCCACGTCCTTGGAGATGCCGCGGCCCACGGAGACCACCACGTCGGCGCCGATCAGATCGACCAGCTTCTTGGCGGCCTTCTTGACCTCGATGACATCCACATGGATGTCGTCCTTGGACAGGGCCACATTCACGTTCTCAATGACGGTCTTGGCAGCGCCGGCCTCGTCATAGGGCTGGGTCTGCATCACGCCGGGACGGACGGTGGACATCTGGGGACGGAAGCGGGGGCAGATGATGGTGGCCATCAGGTGACCGCCGAAAGCAGGACGGGTCATCTTCAGGTTGGTATTCTCCTCGAACACGGTGTTGTCCACGTCGATGGTGGAGGTGGTCTTCAGGAACTCCTTGTACTTGGCCACGTCCACGTCGAGGTGGGTACAGTCGGCGGTCAGACCGGTGTGCAGCCGGGCGGCGCAGCGGGGGCCCAGGTCACGGCCGATGTTGGTGGCGCCGATGAGGAAGATCTCAGGCTTCTTGTCCTCCACCAGGTCGCAGATGACCTTGGTGTAGGCGTCGGTGGTGTAAACGTCCAGCAGCTCATGGTTGCAGTAGTAGACCTTGTCGGCACCATAGCCGCCCAGGGCCTTCAGATACTCTTCCTTGATGTCCTTGCCCAGGACCACGCCGCACAGCTCCACGCCCAGATCGTTGGCCAGCTTACGGCCCTCGGAGAGGAGCTGGTAGCTGGTGGACATGATAACGCCCTCGCGCTGCTCACAGAAAACCCATACGCCCTTGAAGGCGGCGGTATCGCTACTATTGAAAGCCATTCTATTGCTCTCCTTTCAATTAGATAATGTGCTTGTCGTTGAGGATGGAGACCAGCTTCTCGACAGTCGCCTTATCGGCGCCCTCCATCATCATACCGGCGCCCTTCACCGGGGGGGAGAAGGACTTGTACACATTCGTGGGAGAGCCCTTCAGGCCGATAGTAGTAACATCAATCAGGGGATCGTCCTTCAGAGTCTCATAGTTGTAGACTTCCAGAGGCTTCTGGTAGCACTCCATGATGCCGCCGACGCTCATATAACGGGCGTCGTTGAGCTCCTTCACGCAGGTCAGCAGGCAGGGGGTCTGGACCTTGATGGTCATGTAACCGTCCTCCAGCAGACGCTTCACGGTGACAGCCTTGCCGTCCACGTTGATCTCAGCCACATAGGAAACCTGGGGCATACCCAGCTTCTCAGCGATCTGAGGACCGACCTGAGCGGTATCGCCGTCGATGGCCTGACGGCCGCAGAACACGATGTCGTCGTCGTCCACGCCGATCTTCTTGATGGCGGCAGCCAGGATCTGAGAAGTGGCGTAGGTATCGGAACCGCCGAACTCACGGGCGGAGACCAGAACGGCCTCGTCGCAGCCCATGGCCAGCAGCTCGCGGAGCATACCCTCGGCGGGCGGGGGGCCCATGGAGACCACGACTACCTTGCAGCCGGTGGCGTCCTTGATGCGCAGAGCGGCCTCAACAGCGGCCAGGTCGTCGTGGTTGGTGATGGTGGCCATGGCGGCACGGTCCATGGTGCCGTCTTCCTTCACCGCCACCACACCGGAGGTATCCGGGACCTGCTTGACACAAACGATTGCTTTCATATCGTAACTTCCCTCCAGTTCCTTTAGTTCACGCCCAGGTTGGCAGAAATGACCATCCGCTGGACCTCGCTGGTGCCCTCATAGATCTCGGTGATCTTGGCGTCGCGCATCATGCGCTCCACGGGGTACTCGCGGGTGTAGCCGTAGCCGCCGAACAGCTGCACGCAGCGGCGGGTCACGTCGCTGGCAGTCTCAGCGGCAACCAGTTTGGCCATGGCAGCGTCCATGGTGTAGGGCTCATGGTTCTGCTTCTTCATAGCGGCGGAGTAAACCAGCCACTTGGCAGCCTCAGTCTTGGCATGCATATCAGCCAGCTGGAACTGGGTATTCTGGAACTGGGAGATGCGGCGTCCGAACTGAACGCGCTCCTTGGTGTACTTGATGGTCTCTTCAATAGCGCCCTCAGCCAGGCCCAGAGCCTGGGAAGCGATACCGATACGGCCGCCATCCAGGGTCTTCATAGCGATGCCGAAGCCCTTGCCCTGCTTGCCCAGGAGACGGTCGGCGGGAATGGTGCAGTCCTCCATGATCAGCTCACAGGTGGAGGAGCCCTTGATGCCCATCTTCTTCTCGTGCTTGCCCACGGAGAAGCCGGGATCGGTGCGCTCCACGATGAAGGCGGAGATTTCCTTCTTCTTGCGGCCGCGCTTGTCGGTGGTGATGCCGGTGATGGCGAAAATCACGAACACGTTGGCGTAGCCGGCGTTGGTGATAAAGATCTTGGAGCCGTTGAGCACCCAGTTGCCGTTCTCGTCCTTCACGGCGGTGGTCTGCTGACCCTGGGCGTCGGTGCCGGCGCCGGGCTCGGTCAGGCCGAAAGCGCCGATCCACTCACCGGAGCACAGCTTGGGCAGGTAGTACTTCTTCTGCTCCTCGGTGCCGTTCTCATAGATGGGAGCGCAGCACAGGGAGGTGTGAGCAGAGATGATAACACCGGTGGTACCACAGACCTTGCTCATCTCCTCAACAGCCATGACGTAGGACAGGACGTCCGCGCCGGCGCCGCCGTACTCCTTGGGGAAATAGATGCCCATCATGCCCAGCTTAGCCATCTTCTTGACGGTCTCCTCGGGGAACGCTTCGTTCTCGTCCACCCACTCGGCCAGGGGCTTGACTTCGTTTTCGGCAAAGTCACGGTACATCTTGCGGAGCATTTCCTGCTCTTTGGAAAGGTGCAGATCCATTTGTTGCCTTCCTCCTAGATATGTATTTCAGAACGGCGGGCGGGAGTGTTTTTGGCTCCCGCCCGTCGTTTTGCGCGTAATCAGACGCAGATATTACTTCTTGGTGTAATCGTAGAAGCCGATACCGGTCTTGCGGCCCAGCTTGCCGGCGCGGACCATCTTCCGCAGCAGCAGGGAGGCGCGATACTTGGGATCGTGGGTCTCATTGTACAGGGTGTCCATGATGGCCAGGCACACGTCCAGGCCCACCAGATCGCCCAGAGCCAGAGGGCCCATGGGGTGGTTGGCGCCCAGCTTCATGGCGGTGTCAACACCCTCCACGCTGGCCACGCCGGTGTACACCAGGTCGATGCCCTCGTTGATCATGGGGATCAGGATCTTGTTGACCACGAAGCCGGGGGCCTCATTGACCTCGACGGGCTCCTTGCCGATCTCCACGGACAGGTCGCTGATGATCTTGAAGGTCTCGTCGGAGGTATGAGCGCCCCGGATGACCTCCACCAGCTTCATGACAGTGGCGGGGTTGAAGAAGTGCATGCCGATGAACTTGTCGGCCCGCTTGGTGGCGGCGGCAATGGCGGTGATGGAGATAGAAGAGGTGTTGGAGGCCAGGATGGTCTCGGGCTTGCAGATCTTGTCCAGATCGGCAAAGATGCTCTTCTTGATGTCCAGGTTCTCGATGGCGGCCTCAACAACCAGGTCGGCATCGGCGGCGGCACCCAGATCGGTGGTGAAGCTCATGTGGGAGAGGATGTCGGCCTTCTTGGCCTCGTCCATCTTGCCCTTGGCCACCAGCTTGTCCAGGCTCTTGTTCAGGCGGGCCTCGGAGGCCTTGATGATGTCGTCGTTGATGTCGCGGACCACAACGTCAAAGTCCTTCTTGGCAAAAACCTGAGCAATGTCCAGGCCCATGGTGCCGCCGCCGATAACAACGATCTTCTTCATAGCAAAAAACCTCTTTTCAATTTGATTTATGAAGATATTCCAAACTTGGTCTGATGGATTCCCAATTACAGGGCTCATAAGTAACTGGTTTGTTTAACCTGTCTTACTTGTTCTGGAAGTGCTTCTCAGCGCGCTTCTCCAGGAACGCGCCCATGCCCTCGTCCTTGTCGGCGGTGCCGCAGCAGACGCCGAAGGCCTCGGCCTCAAAGGCGGAACCGGTGGCGATGTCGGTCTGCATACCCATACGGATGCAGCGCTTGGACTCCTGCACGGCGATCTGAGCGTTGGCGCAGATGGCGTTGGCCAGCTCCAGCGCCTTGGGCATCAGCTCCTCGGGGGGATAGACCTCGCTGACCAGGCCGATGGCCTTGGCCTCGTCGGCCTTGATGACCTTGGCGGTGAGGATCAGCTCCATAGCCTTGGAGATGCCCACGATGCGGGGCAGCCGCTGCGTGCCGGCGAAGCCGGGGGTGATACCCAGGCCCACCTCGGGCTGACCGAACTTGGCCTTCTCGCTGGCCAGACGGATATCGCAGGCCATGGACAGCTCACAGCCGCCGCCCAGTGCAAACCCGTTGATGGCCGCGATGACGGGCTTGGCCATATTCTCCAGCTTCAGGAACACACTGTTGCCATGAACGCCGAACTTCTTGCCGTCGATGGAAGAGAAGCCCTTCATTTCACCGATGTCGGCGCCCGCCACGAAGGAGCGGCCCGCACCGGTGAGGACCATGACATAGATCTCGTCGTCGGCAGCCACCTGATCGATGACCGCGTCCAGATCACTGAGCACTTGGCTGTTCAGCGCGTTCAGCGCCTCCTGCCGGTCAATGGTGACCACACCTACATGGCCCTGCTTTTCCAGCTTTACAAAACCCATTTGTTGTGCCTCCTTGTCCTGTAACCTATGCAGAATTGTTATATTTTTAACAACTTCTTACCTAATAAGTATAACGCACCCCCGGCCAACAGGCAAGTAAAATGCAGCAGAATTTCGTTATTTTTTTATCAATGATTATAGGCAATCTGCACAACTCATTTTTGAAAACCCCGGCCTACTCTGGTCCGATTTTGCAAAATACCTGGTTTTCCGCCCGGCTTCCCCCTTTGTCCCCCAAGAGATTCCGCCGTTTTTTGGGCAATGTGTACAACCGCCGGGGCGGGCCGCCCCGGCCTGTCGCCGTTCACTCCACCCGGAACTGTTGGGCGGTTACCAGAGGATGGCAGATCAACGCGCTTCCCTCCCGCTTGCTCTCGTCCATGGGGACGGCGGTGATCTGGCTGTTGTCGTAGGTTTTATAATAATAGGTGCCCGTTCTTCCATTGACACAGCAGGCGTAGTCGGTGATATCCCATTTCCCCTCCGGGGTGCGCACCGCCCCCCGGGGCATGGCCACTCCGTCCAGGATGTGAAAGAACTGACTGACGCTGGACGCCTCATCCCCTTCGCAGACACTGTTCCATTTGAGGAAGGCGGCCTTCACAAACCGGGAGGCGGGAGAGTAATCCCCAGGCAGCCCCAGTCCCCCCATTCCCTGTCCAAAGGGCTTGAGCGACAGCCCGCCGAACCGATTCTCCGGCTGGCCGGCGGAGAGGCCCAGGTACTGGTTCAGGTTGGTCAGGTGAAAGTCAAAAGTAGGGTTGTTGGTAAGCACTCCCACCGGGTCTTCAAACAGCTTCAGGCCGTCGGCCATAGGCTCGGCCACCACCGCCCGTTTGGCGTCGGCCAGGTGCCAGTGGAGAGGGGCGGAGGGCAGGTCGGGCAGGAAGGGCTGATCCAGCAGGCGGGTGCGCCGCAGCTGTTCCGCCGCCTGCTCCACCGTCTCACAGGTGCCCAGCAGCCAGGGGATGAGCTCGTAGGGGGCGGCAGGGATGCCGTCGGCCGGGCCGCAGGGATAACAGGCGTTGCCTGGAAAGTTGAGCCCTGCCAGATAGAGCCCCTTCTCGTTGACCCCCTCGGCATAGAGGGGATAGCCCTCCGCCACCGTGGCCATGCCAATGATGGCGTGGTGCCGCTCCAGCGTGGGCATCTGCTTGAAGGTCAGCGGAAAGTTTCTTGGCGTAATGACCACCTGCTGGCCAAAGTGGTACTCCAGATCCAGGTTCCGGCCAAAATAGGGGTCGGAAGTGGTAAAGGTAATGCTGGTACACATGGCTGACGCCTCCCATTTCATATGATCTTATCTAGTGTGGCGAACTCATCCCAACACTATCCCCAAACCTATGAGAAAAGGGCCTGCCGCGGGGAAACGCGACAGGCCCTGATCCTTCTCAGCCGCACTTGGAATAGCCGCAGTCACGGCAGGTGACGCAGCCTCCCTCATGCTCCAGCATAGACCCGCACTCGGGGCAGAATTTGGCCAGCTTGGCCTCTGCGGGGGTCATCCCCGGATGGGGGACAGGCGCTGCCGGAGGGGCGGCGCTGATGGGAGCGGGAGCGGGCTCGTGGGGCTTCTGGGACACCTTGAGCACCTTCTCCAGCGCCTTGGCGATGGCGTCAGGGCAGGAGGTCACCGGCACCCCTGGCTGCCGCAGGCAGGAGGGGCAACGGATGCCCTTGAGCTGCTGGATAATCTCCTTGGGGTCCATGCCCGAGCGAATGCCCACGCTGACCAGCCGGGCGGTAGCCTCGCTCTGGCTGGGGCAGCCCCCCGCTCGCCCGGTGTTGGTAAACACCTCGCAGATGCCGTTTTCGTCATAATTAACGGTGATATACAGGTTGCCACAGCCGATATGCACCTTTTCGGTAAAGCCGGTGGTTACCGCCGGACGGGGCCGGGGCTGGATATGGCCGTAGGTCTCCTGGGGGATCTGGCACTCCTCACACACCCGGCCGGCAGAGACGGGAGCCTGCTTGCCGTCGTTGACCTTGCCGATGTTGAGCACCTGCTCATTGCGGCTGCCGTCCCGGTAGATGGTGGTGCCTTTGCACCCCAGGGTATAGGCCAGCCGGTAGACCTCGGCCACCTCGGCCTTTGTGGCGGAGTTGGGGAAGTTCACCGTCTTGCTCACCGCGTTGTCGGTATACTCCTGGAAGGCGGCCTGCATCTTTACATGCCAGATGGGGGACACATCGTGGGCACATACAAACACCCGCTTGATCTCCTCAGGGATGCCGTCCACATGGGCCAGGGAGCCCTGCTCCACGATCTGCTTCATCAAATCCTCGGAGTAAACGCCCGCCTCCACCAGCTTGTCCTTTAAAATCTGGTTGGTCTCGATCAGGTGGGTGTGGTCCATCACGTTGCGGATATAGGCGTAGGCAAAGACCGGCTCCACTCCGGAGGACACCCCGGCGATGATGGACAGGGTGCCGGTGGGAGCGATGGTGGTGACGGTAGCATTACGGATGGGCTTGCCGTCCTTGTAGATGCTCTTGTCAAAGAGGGGGAAGGCTCCCCGGGTCTCCGCCAGCCGCTCGCTCTCCCGATGGCCGATGGTGTTGACAGTATCCATGATCTCCCGGGCCAGGGCCACGCCCTCCTCGCTGTTGTAGGGCACGCCCATATAGAGGAGCATATCCGCAAAGCCCATGACGCCCAGACCGATCTTCCGGGTGGAGCGGGTCATCTTGTCGATTTCGGGCAGGGGATACTGATTGACCTCAATCACGTTGTCCAGGAAGTGGACGGCGGTGCGGATGGTTTTTTCCAGCTTGGCCCGGTCCAGCACCCAGCCCGCCACTGTCTTCATCAGGTGGTTGACCAGGTTGATGGACCCCAAGTTGCAGCTCTCATAGGGCAGCAGGGGCTGCTCACCGCAGGGGTTGGTAGACTCAATCTCCCCCTGGCTTGGCACGGCGTTGTCCCGATTGAGCCGGTCCAGGAAGATGATGCCCGGCTCGCCGGTCTGCCAGGCGGAGGACACGATGGCCTCAAAGACCTCCTTGGCATTCTGCTGGCCCATGATCCGCCCGGTGGCGGGGTCCACCAGATCGTACATTCCGCCGGTGCTCACCGCCTCCATGAAGGCCTCGGTGATGCCCACAGAGATGTTGAAATTGGTGATTTCGGCAGTGTCGTTCTTGCAGGTGATAAATTCCATGATATCGGGGTGATCCACCCGGAGAATACCCATATTGGCTCCCCGGCGGGTGCCGCCCTGCTTCACCGCCTCGGTGGCGGCGTTGAACACCTTCATAAAGGAGATGGGGCCGCTGGCCACGCCGCCGGTGGAGTTGACGGTGGAGCCCTTGGGCCGCAGCCGGGAGAAGGAGAAGCCGGTACCGCCGCCGCTTTTGTGGATAAGGGCAGCGTTTTTGATGGCGTCAAAAATATCCTCCATGGAGTCGTCCACCGGCAGCACAAAACAGGCGGACAGCTGACCCAGGGGCCGGCCGGCATTCATCAGGGTAGGGGAATTGGGCAGAAAGTCCAGATTGGTCATCATCTCATAAAACTCAGCCGCCGTGGCCACCACGTCGGCCTTGGGATCAAAATGCCGGTCCCCTTCGGCCACCGCGTTGGCCACCCGCCGGAACAGCCCGTCCACTGTCTCGGTAGGATTTCCATGCTCGTCCCGAGCCAGGTAGCGCCGCTCCAGCACGGCCTTGGCGTTTTCTGAAATGGGCATATACGATCTCTCCTCTGAGTTGTAATAAATTCAAACACAAGATATTGTATCATGAAACCGAAACTTGTCAATATGTCCGATTTCTTGCCCTTCTCTCCCTTTCTTGCTATAATGGGACCCTGGAACCCTTGTGTCCGAAGCGGGTGGGCCTTTCCGGCCGGATTTTTTCCGTCGGAAACACACGCCGCCCCATTTATTTTTGTGCGAGGTGACGGAATGTATCCTCTTCAGCCAAATCAAGCCGCCCTGCTGCGGGCGCATTGCCAGCACTTTTCCCGCCTGGGCTGGGCCCTGTTCGCCCAGATGGCCTCCATGGTAGTGGTCCAGCTGTTGGTCAGTGTGCTGGTACGTATCCTCTTCCCCTCCCTCCTGACCCAGCCAATCTTTCTCTGGGTGCTGTCGGTGGGATCGGCCTACGGCGCAGGCGTTCCCGCCTTCTGCCTGGTCCTGCGGGGAACGCCCGCCCCTACGCCGCCAGCCCGCCGCCCCATGGGTCCATTGTCCTTCTGCAAAGCCCTTATTATTTCATTGGGGCTGATCTACCTGGCCAATCTGCTCACTCTGCTGCTCACTCTGGTAATCGGCTTGGCCCGGGGCGCGGCGGTGACCAACCCGGTGGATAGCCTGGCCTCCTACCCCACCGTTCTGAACATCCTGCTGGGGTGCGTCATCGCCCCCGTGTCAGAGGAACTGCTCTTCCGGCGGTTGCTGTTGGAGCGGCTGCGGCCCTATGGCGACCGGTTTGCCATTCTGACCTCCGCTTTGTGCTTTGGTCTGTTCCACGGCAATCTGAACCAGTTCTTCTACGCCTTTGCGGTGGGGGCGCTCTTTGCCTATGTGGTGCTGCGCACCGGCTGCCTGTGGCAGTCCATCCTGCTCCACGCCCTGACCAACGCCTCTTCCGTTGCCCTGGTCCCCCTGCTGGAGCTGCTGGGAGAGGTGGGCGAGCAGCTTACCTCCCTGCTGGTGCTGGGGTCCATCGTGGTGGGCATCACCTTTTTAATCACCAGCTGGCGGGACCTGCGGCTGGAGCGGGGCAGCGTATCCCTGTCCGAGGGCTGGAAATGGCGGCTCTTCTTTGAAAATCCCGGCATGCTGTGCTTCTGCCTTCTGGCCTTTGTACTGGCGGCCAGCTATTTCCTGTGATCTGTTATCTCAGGCGGAACAGGCCTACCAGATGGACTCCCTGGGCCTGGAGGGCAGCCAGGTAGAGCACCGCCCCAAAGAGGGTACAGGCCCCTATGGCAACCAGATCCCCAGCCCCGGCGTCCAGCAGGATGTGGAAGAGCAGGTTGCAGGTCAGTCCCATCAACAGGGCGGCCAGGCCGGGGGCCACGCCCCAGTCAAACAGCCTCAGCTTCAGGCCGGTAGCCCGCCGCACCTGTGCCCAGTTGAGCAGCGCCCCCAGGGCAGAGGACAGCACCACTCCCACCGCATAGCCCCCCACCCCTACGCCGGGGGTACCCAGCAATACATAGGTGCAGGCCAGCTGCACTCCACCGGACAGAATGGAGCTGCGGGCAGCTCCCCGCTGTCGGCCCAGACCGTTGAGGGCACAGCCCAGCACCGCCTGCCAGCAGGACAGCAGCACCCCTACTGCCAGAGGGAGCAGATGCCGCCCCACGTTCTCCTCCTGAAACAGAAGCTGGCCCAGGGTGGGTCCCAACACCACCAGCAAGGTCAGAGCCGGGAACATCAGCACCGAGGTAGCCAGCATGGACCGGTCAATCCGCCGCCGGACCAGCCCGCCGCTGCCCAGAGCGGTGCCCTGGGCCAGCTTGGGCATGAGCACCAGCCCCAGAGCCCCGATGAATGCGGTGGGCAGGCAGAGCATGGGCATAGTCATGCCGCACAGCACACCGAATTCCTCCATGGCCCGGCTCACCTCCGCTCCGGCGGCCACCAGCCGCTGGGGGATGAGGACCGCGTTGGCCGAGCCCATCAGATTACCCAGCAGGCTGGTAAGTCCCACCGGCAGAGCGATAGACAGGATCTGCCGGTTCATCCGGGCGGAGGCCCCCGGCTCTTGCAGCCGCTCTCCCGCCAGCCGCCTGCGGGCCAACAGAACCAGAGTCACCGAGGAAAACAGCTCGCAGAGAATCATACCCAGCACAATGATGGCCACGGTGCGCTCCGGGTTCTGGGGCAGGAAAAGGACCAGCAAGCCCAGCACCGCCGCCGCCCGAATCACCTGCTCGCACAGCTCCACCGCCGCCGGCGGCCGGATAGCGCCGGTGCCGTAGAAGAAATGCTTATGTAAATTCTCCACCCCGGTGAGGAGGATACAGGGCAGCAGCAGCAGCAGCCCGGTTTGGGTACGGGCGTCCCCCAACAGATACACTGAAATGGGATCGTACAGCAGGGCGGTGACGGTGGCCAGCAGGGCAAAGAGCACCAGAAAACCCACCAGACACCGGCGGAGCACCTGGGCTGCTCCCCCCCGTTCCCCCCGGGCAAAATACCCGGCGGACAGGTTGGACACTGCCGCCGTCAGTCCCACCGCCGTGAGGGATAGCAGGACGGAATACACCGGCATAATGAGCTGGTACAATCCCATGACCTCCGCCCCGATGAGCCGGGAGAGCAAAATGCGGTAGACAAAGCCTAGAAACTGCCCGGCAATGCCGGTGCCGGTGAGCAGCAGAGTACCGTACAGCATGGACGTCCGGTCCAGTTTCAACAGTCTCTCCCCCTTTCAGCGGTTCACTCTACTGTATTCGGGAAGGGCTGTCCCCCATGCGGGGAGAAATGCTTTGACAAACAGGGAATTTTGTCCTATGATAGTACTTGCACATTTTAACGAATTGCAGTATAAAAGTGAGGAATCCCTATGATCGCCACCGTCATCAATGTGGTCCTGATCCTGTTGGGCAGTTTTCTGGGCCTTTTGTTCAAAAACCGCATCAGCGCCCGCTTTGCCTCGGGCATCACCTTTGCCCTGGGACTGTGTGTGCTGGGCATCGGCATCTCCAGCATGATCTCCACGGCGGATACCCTGTGCGTCATCGTATGCATGGTGATCGGTACCCTGCTGGGGGAGCTGATCGACATTGAAAAGCGGATGGACTCGGTGGGCACCCTGCTTCGTCGTAAGCTGATCCGGGGAGAGGGCAACAGCCGGTTTGTGGAGGGCTTTGTCAATGCCTCGGTGCTGTTCTGCGTAGGAGCTATGGCTATCAACGGCTCCATGGAGGCGGGCATGAACGGCAACTATGATATCCTTATCTCCAAAGCGGTGATCGACGGGGTGACCTCCATCACTTTTGCCGCCGCCATGGGGGTGGGGGTGGCCTTCGCCGCCCTGCCCATTCTGCTCTATCAGGGCGGGCTGACCCTGATCTTCAGCGCCGTGGGCCAGGGCATGGACCCGGCGGCGGTCACAGAGATGAGCGCCGTGGGAGGCACCATCATCGTGGGCATCGGGCTCAATATGCTGGGATTGCTCAAGGAAAAGCTGCGGGTGGGCAACATGCTGCCCGCCATTTTCCTGCCCCTGGCCTATCTGCCTCTGCGGGACTGGCTGGCGGGACTGATGGCCTGACCAAAACGGCATGATAAAACCGCCGCTGCGCAATCAGAAGGTTGCGCGGCGGCGGTTTGTTTGGCTTATGTCGTTTCTTCAGGACTCCGACTGGAAGGAGGTGTACTGCGTGTCCTGGCGCAGATGGAAGCGGTTGACCATCATCTTCAGCTTTCTGGCCTGTCCCCCCAGCTCGGTGCTGGCGGCGGCGCTCTCCTCAGCGGTGGCGGAGTTGGTCTGCACCACGCTGGAGATCTGGTCCACACCCTGGTTGATCTGGGCGGCGGACTCAGCCTGTACCTTACTCTCCTCGTAGATTTCGGACATATAGCTGTCGCTCTTCTGGATACTCTGGACCACATTGGTCAGCATCTCGGCTGTTTCGGTGGTGATGCGCACGCCCTTGTCCACCGCCTGGGAGGAGTTCTGGATCAAGGCCGCCGTCTGCTGGCTGGCGGCGGCGCTCTTTTCGGCCAGATTGCGCACCTCGTCAGCCACCACGGCAAAGCCCTTGCCGGCGGTACCGGCCCGGGCGGCCTCAACCGCCGCGTTCAGAGCCAGAATGTTGGTCTGGAAGGCAATGTCCTCAATGGTCTTGATGATCTCGCTGATGCGCAGGGAGGTGGTACGGATCTCATCCATGGCCCCGGTCATTTCCTGCATCTTCTGGTTGCAGCGAACCACCTCTTCGCTGGAGTGGTTGATCTCCTGCATGGCCTCGTCCACACGCCGGGCGGTGTTGGCGATCTGGTGGCTGACCTCGCTGATGGTGGCGGCCAGCTCCTCCACAGCGGACGCCTGCTCGGTAGAGCCCTGGGCCAGGGCCTGGGCGCCACTGGCTACCTGGTCGGCGTTCATGTTGACGTTCTCGGCGGACTGGTCAATGTTGTACAGCGTCTCGCTGAGAGAGGCCAGAATGGTCTCCATGGACTCCTTGATCTGGGAAAAATCTCCGATGTACTCCAGCTCCACCCGCTGGTCCATATTGCCCCGGGCCATCTCGGTCAGCTTCTCCCGGATATCGGAGATATACTGCTGCAAGGTCTCCCGGGTGGTCTGCATGGCATGGACCAGCATACCCAGCTCAGAGGTATCCCCCTTCAGGGAGGAGTTTTGGGTCAGATTGCCCTTGGACAGCTCCAGCATCTCGCTGGAAATGGTCTGGATGGGACGGATGATCTTTTTACGGGTGATAATCAGGCCAAACACCTGAGAGGCCACCACGATGGCGGCGAAAACAATGGCCAGACCCTCCAGCAGCAGGGTGACCGTCTCCAGATTGTTGATCTCTGCCTGGGTGCGGGCCTGGATCTCCTCCAGGAACTGGCTTTGCAGGTCGTGAATCTGGTCCAGCGTATCACAGTATTCCTTGCCGTACACATAGTTGATGGCGCCTTCCGTGTTGCCGCTGCGGACCATCTCCATGGCTTCCAGCTCCAACGGGACCAGCTGATTGGACAGATCGGACATATTCTGAATCATCTGGGCTTCGGCATCGGTAATGCCGATCTCCTCCATGGCCGTGACGCTCTTCTCCCGGTTCTGATCCACATCCACTTCTTGATTGTACTCATCATAATAGATGCTGTCCCCCGAGGCCGCATAGGCGCGGACCTTTTCGGTCAGCCGTTCAGAAGCGTCAATGAACTGCTGGGCATACTGGGTCAGGTTCAGTTGATTCTGACATTCGCTGAGGACCCTGGTATTGAGCAGCATCACCAACAGGAAAAAAGCCACCAACAAGAGCGCCAGCCCAATGGTGACAAAGTTCAGAATGGACATCAGGGTAGATTGCTTCATGCTTCGTTTCACATGCCATCGCCCCATTTCAACATATCAATACTCCCAGATGGATTTTATGCTTTGACATTATTTTACTCTACAAAAGAAACCTGTGTCAATATCAGACTATGGAAAATCCTTCTTTGCCGAAAGAATCATACTTGCCGTCTGTGAGAACGAAAAAGCCGGGGACCAGCCTGTCAGGCCGGTCCCCGGCAATTTGTAGTTTCCGTCTGGATATTCGCTCTAGGATTGCGCCCCCTCCGGAACCCAGATAGCATAAAGCGTCAGCGGCTGGGTGACCGTATCCTCCTCAAAATTCCACGGCTCGCTGCCGTCTGGGGTGACGCTCCAGCCCGCCAGCGTATAGCCCGGCCGGACCACCGCCTCCGGCGGGGTGGCCTTGCCTCCGTGCTGAATGGACTGGATGGCCGCCTCGCTGCCGCCCTGGGTATCGAAGGTAACAGTCAGCCCTGCGGAGGACAGAGTGCCCACCACCACCAGGGCCACCACCGCCAGGGCAATGAACGCCACCACGGCGTTGGCCCAACGGACCATACTCTTGCGCTGTTTGTCGTCCATCCCGCTCTTCTGGGGATAGGCAGACACGCCGAACAGGCCGTAGCGCCGGCGGCTGCCGCCGCTAGACTCCTCCTGGGCAGGGGTTTGCCGGGGTCTGTCTTCCATTACTTCTTGGACAGATACTTGCGCATATCAATGGAGCAGGCCAGCAGGATGATGGCGCCCTTGATGATATACTGCATGTTGTTGTCAATGGAGAGCGCGTTCAGGCCCACGAAAATGATGCGCAGCAGGAACACGCCCAGCACCACACCGCCGATGGTACCGGTGCCGCCGACGAAGGACACGCCGCCGATGACGCAGGCCGCGATGGCGTCGGACTCATAGTTGAGGCCGGTACCGGGCTGGTTGGAGCTGATACGGGCAGCCTCGATAAAGCCGGTATAGCCGTAGGTCACGCCGGCCAGGGCGTGGACCATCATGGTGGTCATGAACACGTTGACGCCGGAGACGTTGGCCGCCTCGGGGTTGGAGCCCACGGCAAACATGTTCTTGCCGAAGGTGGTCTTGTTCCAGATAAACCACATGATAGCCAACACCACCAGGGCATAGATCACGTAGTTGGGCAGGACCAGAGCGCCGCCGGTGAGGTCGCCGATGATGCTGCCGGTGACCACATCCTTATAGGTCTGGGACAGGCCGGAAATGGGCTGGCCGTTGTTGTCGTTGGACATGAAGTACAGCAGACAGGCGCCGTACACCATCAGCTGGGTGGCCAGAGTCACGATGAAGGGGTGCAGCTGGAACTTGGCCACGAAGAAGCCGTTGACGATACCTACCACGCCGCCGATCAGCAGAGCCACCAGCAGGACCACCACGATGGGCACTTCGCCCAGGTTGTCCCAGAACTTGTTGATGTAGTCGGTGGCCTGGAGCAGAGAAGCGGAAACGGCCGCCGTCAGGCCCACCACACGGCCGGCGGACAGGTCGGTACCGGTCAGTACGATACATCCGCCAATACCCAGGGCCATGGGCAGGTTGGCCGCCACCAGGCTGATGAGGTTGATGATACTGTCCTTGGTAGCCACTCTGGGGTTTTTGATCACGGTATAAATGACGAACACCACCAGAATGATATAGATGGCGTTATTCAGCAGTCCGTCGATCCAGAAAGATCGCTTGTCCTTGGCGTCCAGGGTCTTATAGTGATCGCTGATCCGCTTCAGGGAAGTGACTGGATTTGTCATAGCGTTAAGCCTCCCTCTCTTACACGTATTTCGCAGCCAAAGTCATGATCTCCTCCTGGGTGGTGTTCCGCGCGTCCACCTCGCCGGCCAGACGGCCGCCGCTCATGACCAGAATACGGTCACACACACCCAGCAGCTCCGGCATCTCGGAGGAAACCATCAGCACCGTAGTGCCCCGGGCGGCCAGATCAATGATCAGCTGATAAATTTCATATTTAGCACCCACGTCAATGCCGCGGGTGGGCTCGTCCAGCATCAGGACCTGGGGGTTGGTCAGCAGCCACCGGCCCAGAATCACCTTCTGCTGGTTGCCGCCGGACAGAGTCCGGATCTTGGTCTCCTGGGTGGGGGTCTTGATGCGCATGGCGTCAATCGACCAGTCGGTATCTTTCCGCATGGTCCCCTCATTCAGCCAGATGTTAGCAATCAAGTGCTTCTTCAGGCTGGAAATAACCGTATTGTCCCGGATGCTCCGAATCCCGAAGATACCGGTGGCCCGGCGCTCCTCGGTCAGCAGGGCAAAGCCCGCCTTGATGGACTGTCTGGAATTCTTATTCTTGACTTCCTTGCCGTTGAGCTTGATGGTACCGGCATGCCGGGTGGCGATACCGAAAATGTTTTCCAGCACTTCGGTACGCCCGCTGCCGTCCAGACCGGCCAGTCCCAGGATCTCACCTTTGCGGACCTGGAAGGAAACATCCTTGAGGGCAGAGTACTGGGCGGTCAGCCCCTCCACCTCCAGGGAGACCTCTCCCGGCTTGTTGGTCTTGGGCGGGAACTGGTTGCCCAGCTCGCGGCCCACCATGAGCTTGATGATGGTGGGCATATCCAGCTCGGCAGCCGGTTTGGTAGCCACCCATTTGCCGTCCCGCATGACGGTGATGTCGTCGGAGATCCGCAGGATCTCAGCCATCTTGTGGGAGATGTAAATGATGCCGCATCCTCTGTCCCGCAGCATGTTGATGATCTTGAACAGGTGCTCCACCTCCTGCTCGGTCAGAGAGGATGTGGGCTCGTCAAACACGATGACCTTGGCATTGTAGGAGACAGCCTTGGCAATCTCCACCATCTGACGCTTGGACACAGGAAGGGTGCTCATCTTCTGCCGGGGGTCCACATCGATCTCCAGCTCCTGGAACACCCGCTTGGTTTCCTCGTACATCTTGTGCTCGTTGACCATGATGCCGCCGGTCTTGGGGTAGCGGCCCAGCCACAGGTTATCCATGACGCTCCGCTTGAGGGCCTGGTTCAGCTCCTGATGGACCATGGCAACCCCGTTATCCAGAGCCTCCTTACTGCTTTTGAAGCTGACCTCTTTCCCCTCCAGCTGGATACTTCCTTCTTCCTTATAGTAAATGCCGAAGAGACACTTCATCAAGGTAGACTTGCCGGCGCCGTTCTCACCCATCAGGGCATGTACGGTACCGCGGCGGACGGTCAGTGACACATTGTCCAGCGCTTTGACACCGGGGAAGCTCTTGCAGATACCAGTCATTTGGAGTAATACGTCCTGCTCCATCTGCAATCCTCCTTTCTCGCTCTTTTCTCGCGTTGCTTTTGTGATGAAATGGGGGCTGCCGCCAAAGCGGCAGCCCCCGGCTTTCACATTACAGTGCTGTACCGAATGGGATTACTTCCCGGTGAAGGGAGCGTAAGCCACATACAGCTTGTTGTCGATGCCCTCGGCCACGGTGTAGATCTCGTTGGA
The DNA here is from genome assembly GCF_944385615.1 of uncultured Flavonifractor sp. Classification (GTDB taxonomy): domain Bacteria; phylum Bacillota; class Clostridia; order Oscillospirales; family Oscillospiraceae; genus Flavonifractor. The sequence goes on from NZ_CALWXV010000010.1 coordinate 48,031, forward strand.
GGAGGCAATGGCGGCAGCAGCGTCGGCCATAGAGGTGCCGGCGGCAGTGGAGGTGACCATCTCGCAGATGGCGTTGGCCATACCCTCGGCATCCTGCTTGACGGTACCGGTCATCACGCCCTGAGCGATCAGAGCCTGAGCGGAATCGGTGGCGTCCACGCCGAACACGGGGATGGTCTTGGAGCCCTCAGCGCCGGTGTTGTAGCCGGCAGCCTGGAGAGCAGAGATGGCGCCCTCGGCCATGTTGTCGTTGTTGCAGATGACCAGCTCGATCATGTTGCCGTTGGTCTCATTGTACTGGGCCAGGTTGGTGGTCATGTACTCCAGAGCGGCAGCGGAGGACCAGGCGCCGCCCATGTCCACCTGATAGCCGGAGGAGCTGGCGGGGTCGAAGTAAGCCAGCTCGGGCTTACCAGCCTCGGTCAGAACCTTGTTGGCGTCCTCAACGCCGTACTGGGTGCGGTAAATGGCCTCAACGTTGGCCTCGTCGCCCTTGAACATAGCATAGCTGATCACGCCGTCGCCGTTCAGGTCCACGGTGTCATAGTTCTCCAGCAGGTACTCGCCGATCATCTGGCCCTGCAGATGGCCGGCCTCGGGAGCGTCGGTGCCCACGAAGGAAACCATGTCCTTGTAGGTGTCAGCGCCCAGCACGGAGCCCTCGGCGCCGTCTTCCTCGATGGCGCGGTTGAAGAAGATGACCTTGGCGCCCTTGGCGGCAGCCTTGTCCAGAATGGCCTTGGCAGTGTCGGAAGAGCCAGTGGTCACCATGTTGACCACCAGGATGTTGTAGTTGTCGGCCAGAGCGGTATCAATGGCCTCGTTCTGAGTGGTCTGGTTGTTGTTGCCGTCGAAGTCCTGATAGGTCACGCCGGCAGCGTCCAGAGCGGCATCCAGAGCGGTACGCACACTGGCAATGTAAGTATCCGCGTAGTTGTAGTAGAACACAGCCACCTTGGCATCACCGCTGCTGGCGTTGTTCTCTCCGCTGGGGGAAGAGGTGCTGGGGGTCTGGCTCTCCTGATTACCCTGGGTGTCGCCACCGCAGGCACCCAGGGCAAAGACCATGGCCAGCGCAAGCAGCAGAGAGACGAGCTTTTTCTTGTTCATCGCAAGTATCCTCCTTTTTATGAGTAGCTGCCGGACAGATCCGGCGCCCTTATTATACTGCTAGTCAGGTATAAATTTCAATATAAATTTACCAATCTTTTTGCCAAACTTGTCATAATGTCACAAAACGCTTCGTTTATTTTTTATAGGAAAAGCAATTCTCAGCCTAAAACTCCTGAAATTTTAATAAAAATTCCGTTATTCACGTTCTAATCCAAAAAATCAAGCCAAATGTCTGTATTTGCTTTTTTGTCCTCTGGTGACTTTTCGACAAAAAATCGCCGTCTTTTCCCTTGCGTCAAGGAAAAAGACGGCGGCTCTTATGCATACTGCCCATATCGTACGAAGTGGTTCAGCCCCGCTTCTGTTTATTCCTTGGAGTCTGACTCCCGCTCCCAGTCGTCCTCGTCATCCGCTTCCGGGACATCTTCCGAAGGGGATGCCTCTTCCTTCTGCTCTGGTACCGGCATCCGGCTCATCCGCCAGGCCAGAACAGCCAGAAAGACCATTCCACCACCCAGCACCACGCCTCCGGCCACCAGATGGAGGACCGTAGGGGCATCCGGGCCGTCGGCCCTGGCGTCCAGAATCATCCGTACCAGCAGATACCCCAGGTAGAGCAAACCCAGCAGATAGACGGTGGCATGGGCAGAGGGACGAAACTCCCGCTTGGGGCGGCGTTTGAAGGCCATAGAATCACGCTCCTGACAATGGAAAACCGACCGAAGGTCAGTTGAACTTGTAGATCTTGCGGGCCAGCCGGTACAGCTTTACCGACAGTTTGCGGCCCTGATAGCCGGGGATATTGCCCACGAAGGACAGAGAACGGTATTTATACTTGTGGTACAGCCCCACGTCCCGGGTGCGCAGATACTCCCACAGCTCAGTCTTTTTGCCCAGCGCCTCAGGGGAGCCGTCCAAAATCAGGAAAATGGACGAGATGGTCATCATCATGGACAGATAGCTGCTCATGTACCGGGCCAGCTTGGGCTGCTCCTGGTGGAGCTTATGCAAATCATGGCTCTCGATCATCTGCCGGGTGACCCGCAGCTGCTGGTCCACCCGGGTGACCATTACCTTTTCATTGACGCTCTGATCCTCCCGCCCGATGAAATAGCGGTACAGATCAATATCCATGTAGTAGATGCGCTTGACATAGGGCAGGGGCTGATACACAAAGATGTTATCCACATAAAAGGTGTGCTTGGGCAGCTCCAGGCCGCAGTCCCGCAGCATCTGGGTACGGTAGATCACCGAGTGCATCAGCAGGTACTGAGAGGGCCGGAAACGGCCCATCCGGCTCCAGCTGAAGATTTTCTCCTCGGGAAATACGTTGGTATAGCGGATGACCTTTTGGGTGTTGTCCTCCACATGTTCATAGACATAGTTGGCGATAAACAGGTCTACCGGCTTTTCCATCTTGGCAAACTTACGCAGCTTGGCCAGCGCCTTCTGGAGCGCCTCCTCGTCCAACCAGTCGTCGGAGTCCACCACCTTGAAATAAAAGCCGGTGGCGTTGCGCAGGCCCTGGTTCACTCCCTCGCCGTGGCCGCCGTTTTCCTGGTGGATGGCCTTGACAATATCGGGATACTGGGCGGCGTACCGGTCGCAGATGGCGGGGGTGTCGTCCTTGGTGGAGCCGTCGTCCACCAGAATGATCTCAATGTCCTCCCCGCCGGTAAGCAGTGTCTCCACGCAGTGCTCCATGTAGGCTGCGGAGTTATAGCAGGGTACGGCAAACGTGATGAGCTTTGACATAGGTACCTTTCCTCACTTCAGCAGATCGTCACACAGCGCCAAAGCCCGGGCGGCAATGGCATCCATGTTGTAATATTTATATTCCGCCAGCCGGCCCAGCAGGTGGAACCGGGGGTAGCGGGCGGCCTCCGCCTGGTAACGGGCATAAAGGGCGTTGTTGGCCTCATTGATGATGGCATAATAGGGCACCTGGCCCTCCTCACCGGTGTAGGCTTCGGAGTACTCCTTCATAATGGTGGTCACGCCGGGCAGCTCCTGACCAGTGAGATACTTGAATTCGGTGATACGGGTATACTCCTGGTCCATGGTGTAGTTCACCGTGCCATGGCTCTGCCAGAAATCCACCGGGTGGGTCTCAAACTGGAACCGCAGGGTACGGTAGGGCAGCCGGCCGTACTTGCAGCCGAAGAGCTCGTCCACCGCGCCGGTGTAGATCACCGTGCCGTCAAAGGGGACCCCGTCCAGCAGCACTGTTCCCTCCGCCAGGGTCAGGCGGTCCCCGGCGTCGGCGCCCAGCGCCACGGTGATATCAGGATGATCCAGCATCCGCTGGAACATGGGGGTATAACCCTCTATGGGCATTCCCTGGTACAGGTCCTGGAAATAGCGGCAGTCCTCAGACAGGAACACCGGCACCCGGGCGGTGGTATTGGGGTCGATCTCCTCCGGGCGCTGTCCCCACTGCTTCATGGTGTAGTGGACAAACACGTGCTCATAGACATAGTCGGCCAGAGCGGCGATCTCCGGGTCGGGATGCTGGCGCAGCTCCAAAATGGTGACCTTCTTTTCCACACCATAGGCGGCAATCAGCCGTTTGGCCAGGCTGGCGGCCTTATGCGGGCCGAAAACCACCTCCAAAGAGATCAGATTGAAGGGCACCGGCAGCTCCATCCGGCCCCCCTCCGCCGGAATGTTGGCCACCACCTGGTGCTGATAGCTGTACCAGGTGGTAAAACGGGAGAGATATTCAAACACACGGCTGTCATTGGTGTGGAAGATGTGGGGGCCGTACCGGTGGATCAGCACACCGGCCTTGTCGAAGCAGTCATAGGCGTTGCCGCCCACATGGTCCCGGCGCTCCAGCACCAGCACCTTTTTCCCTCCCCGCTCGGCCAGCTCCCGGGCGCATATCGCACCCGCCATACCGGCGCCAATGACCAGGCAGTCAAATGGATGGTCCATGGGATCCGTCCTCCTTTTTAAACAAGGCATGGCCCAATTTTAACACAGCACGGAAAAAATTGAAGCAAAATATCCATTAAGATTTCCTTAACAGACCCTTTACCGATCCGAAAAGCGATGATCCGCCCGGGGCGTCGCCCCACCCAGAAAGCACTCGGCATAATGGTCCATCGCCTTTTGAATGACCTGGATAGCGGCCTTCCGGTCATTGACGTCGCCAGCCACCGTCTCCTTGCCCTCCAAGGCCTTGTAGACGGTAAAGAAGTGGGCCATCTCGTCAAAAATGTGGCCGGGCAGCTCCATCAAATCCTGATAGTCATTATAGGTGGGGTCAGAGAAGGGGATAGCGATGATCTTTTCATCGTTCTTACCGCCGTCCAGCATGGAGATATAGCCCACGGGATAGCAGCGCACCAGGGTCAGAGGGTCCATGGACTCGGAACACAGCACCAGCACGTCCAGCGGGTCGCCATCGTCGCCGTAGGTCCGGGGGATAAAGCCGTAGTTGGCGGGGTAGTGGGTGGAGGTGTGAAGCACCCGGTCCAGGATGATAAGGCCGGTCTCCTTGTCCAGCTCGTACTTCTTCTTGCTGCCCTTGGGGATCTCAATGACCGCCACAAAGTCCTCGGGCTGGATGCGGCTGGGGCTGATATCATGCCAAATATTCGACATCGTATTTTCTCCTTTATCCTATCGTCTGTTTGATACCGCGCTCTGTCCGCCGGAAACACCCCTTCCGGTGACAGGGGCATACCTATAAAAAGCAGGCCGCTCCGCGGCAGATTCAGCAGACATTATTGTCATTATAACTTTCCCGCAAAAAGAATACAATACCTTGCCCCCCGCAATTTTCCACGTTTTGTATATCACCGGCCGATTCTCCCTCCGGCGGCGTATCTCCCGGAAAAATCGGGACATGCTACATTGTAAAGTCCGCAACCCCTTGCGGGAGAGTGACTTTACCGATTCTTTACAATCGGCTGAGGGACAACTTTACAATCGCCCGATATACTGTAGCTTGTTCCAAGACACCAAGAATACATTGCATGATTGGAGATTGAATGGACATGAAAAAGAGAACGCTTGCGCTGATGCTTTCCACCGCCCTGTGTGTGGGTATGCTGGCCGGCTGTGGCGGCGGCGATACCGGCAACACCAGCACCCCCGCCGCCGGCAGCAGCCAGACCCCTTCCAGCAACACCACTGAGCTGTCCGGCACCGTGGTGACCAACGGCTCCACCTCCATGGAGAGCCTGATGGGCGTTTTGACCGAGGCCTTCCGTGAGGTACAGCCTGGCGTCCAGATCCAGTACACCGGCTCCGGTTCCAGCGCCGGTATCACCTCCGCCCAGGACGGCACCGCCGACATCGGTCTGGCCAGCCGCGACCTGAAGGATGAGGAGACCGGTGTGAAGGAGATCACCGTGGCCAAGGACGGCATCGCCATCATTGTTAACCCCCAGAACCCTGTGGCCGACCTGAGCGTGGAGCAGATCGCCCAGCTGGCCACCGGTGAGGTCACCAACTGGTCCGAGGTGGGCGGCAACGACGGCCAGGTGGTGTTCATCGGCCGCGAGGCCGGTTCCGGCACCCGGGACGGCTTTGAGTCCATCACCGGCACCGAGGACGCCTGCAAGTACCAGAACGAGCTGACCTCTACCGGTGAGGTCATCGCCAACGTGGCCTCCAACCCCAACGCCATCGGCTACGCCTCTCTGTCCGCTGTGGACGACACCGTCAAGGCCATCACCGTGGGCGGTGTGGCTCCCACCGAGGAGACCGTTCTGGACGGCACCTATGCCATTCAGCGTAACTTCAATTTCATCGTCAGCGACAGCACCGAGCTCTCCGACCCGGCTCAGGCCTTCATTGACTGGGCCACCTCCGCCGAAGCCGCCGATCTGATCGCCGGCGCTGGCGCGGTGCCTGTGGCCAAGTAACCACGCCCGATTTCCGGATTGCCCCCTCGGCTGCGAGGGGGCAATCTCCATACTATCAACTCTTTACGAAAGGCCGGTTAGTTACCATGAAACAAAAGCTCCGACCGCTGGAAGTCTTTATGAACCTGCTGTTCTTCCTGTGCGGTCTCATTGCGGTCGTCTTTGTGCTGTTCATCAGCATCTATCTGATTATCTCCGGTCTGCCCGCCATCAAGGAGATCGGGCTGGTGGACTTCCTCTTTGGCACCAAGTGGGCCTCCACAGCGGCGGAGCCCTCCTTCGGTATCCTTCCCTTTATCCTGACCTCCATCTACGGCACCGCCGGCGCCATCGTGCTGGGCGTTCCGGTGGGCTTTATGACGGCGGTTTTCCTGGCCAAGATCGCGCCTCCCAAGCTGGCCGCCGCCGTGCGCACCGCCGTGGACCTGCTGGCGGGCATCCCCTCGGTGGTATACGGTCTGATCGGCATGATGGTGCTGGTGCCCGCCGTCCGGGAGCTCTTCAACCTGCCTGACGGCGCCAGCCTGTTCTGTGCCATCATCGTACTGGCCATCATGATTCTGCCCTCCATCATCAGCGTGTCTGAGACCGCCCTGAAGGCGGTCCCCAAGGAGTACGAGGAGGCCTCCCTGGCCCTGGGCGCCACCCACATCGAGACGGTGTTCCGGGTATCCGTCCCCGCCGCCTCCAGCGGCATTGCCGCCTCTGTGGTGCTGGGCATCGGCCGGGCCATCGGCGAAGCCATGGCGGTCATCATGGTAGCGGGAAACGTGGCCAACATGCCCTCCCTCTTCTCCTCCGTTCGCTTTCTCACCACCGCCGTGGCCAGCGAGATGTCCTATGCCTCCGGCCTCCAGCGCCAGGCCCTGTTCTCCATCGCCCTGGTGCTCTTTCTCTTCATCATGCTCATCAATGTCATTCTCAACACACTTCTCAAACGGAAGAAGGGGTGATATACTGTGATAACCATGCAGCCTCTTTCTGGAAAGCGGAAGGCTTATGACCGTACGCTCCGCTTCCTGCTCTATTTCTGTGCCATCCTGACCTGCGCTCTGCTGGTGTTTGTCATCGGCTATATCTTTATCAAAGGTCTGCCCAACATCACCTGGGACTTTTTATCCTCATCTCCCAGCTATATTAAGGATACAATTGGTATTCTTCCCAATATTCTAAACACTGTGTATATCGTCGTGGTGACCCTGATCTTTATCCTGCCCCTGGGCGTGGGCGCCGCCGTCTACCTGACCGAGTACGCCCAGAACCGCCGGCTGGTGTCCATCATCGAGTTTGCCACCGAGACCCTCACCGGCATCCCCTCCATCATCTTCGGTCTGGTTGGTATGCTCTTCTTCTGCCAGTTCCTGAGCCTGAAGTCCTCCCTGCTGGCCGGCGCTCTTACCCTGGTCATTATGACCCTTCCCACCATCGTGCGCACCACTCAGGAGGCCCTGAAGACTGTGCCCAACTCCTATCGGGAGGCTGCTCTGGGCCTGGGCGCCGGAAAGTGGCGGATGATCCGCACTGTGGTGCTCCCCTCCTCGGTGGACGGCATCGTCACCGGCTGTATCCTGTCCATCGGCCGCATCGTGGGCGAGTCCGCCGCCCTGCTTTTCACCGCTGGTATGGGTATGGCCCTCAACAGCTTCTTCTCCTCCTTTGACAACTTCATCCACTCCTCCGGCGCCACCCTCACCGTGGCTCTGTATGTGTACGCCAAGGAGCGGGCCGAGTTCGACGTGGCCTTTGCCATCGCCGCCATCCTGATGCTGCTCACCTTGGTCATCAACCTGACCGCCAAGCTGGTGGGCAAGAAATTAAAGAGAAAGTAAGGAGTTTCCCCTATGGATGAAAATACGATTCTGTCTGTCAGGGACCTGGACCTGTGGTACGGCCCCACCCAGGCTCTGAAAAGCGTCAGCGTGGACATTCCCGAAAAGCAGGTCACCGCCCTCATCGGCCCCTCCGGCTGCGGCAAGTCCACTTTCCTCAAAACCCTGGACCGGATGAACGACCTGGTGCCCGGCATCAAGATCACCGGCTCCATCCAGTACCGGGGCCAGGAGATCTACGACTCCAAGGTGGACGTGACCTGGCTGCGCAAGCAGATCGGCATGGTGTTCCAGAAGCCCAACCCCTTCCCCATGTCCATCTATGACAAC
>NZ_CALWXV010000011.1 GCF_944385615.1 uncultured Flavonifractor sp.
CTATTTCCACCATCTCTATCACATTACGATCCATTTTTCCACGTTCCAGCATCCTTCTCACCACCTCCTCTATTTTACCTCATCTAAATGAAAAAGCCCAGCTTTTGCTGGACTTTTTCGACAGGCTGGGACTTTTTCGACAGGCTGAAGCCTGTATCCCACGGGATACAGGCTTTTTGTCTGTCAGGAGCGATGCTTGCTGAGGCGGATACATTCCATGGCATAGGACACTTGGAGTACCCCCCACAGCAGGATGACCACAAAAATGGGCAGCAGGCCCACGTCTGCTACATAATTGAGGAATACCAGCACCAGCCACAGAGCGGGGCAGACCATATTCATGATTTTATATGCATGAAAACATGCCTGGCCCATCTGGGCCCGCTCCAGTTCATCACAACTGTCCAGCCATTTTTTCTGAAAGTTGACATCATAGACGCTGCCCCGCTTTTCCGGGTTCATGCTCCGGGTTTGGTCCACCACCTTTTGCTGGAGCAAAATCAGTAGGATCATGGAAATCGGAAAGAAGATAACGCTTTGAATGGAACTATCATAGAGAAAGCTGGCGGCCAGAAAGAAGAAGTCAAACAGCATGGCCAGGGTGCTCATCAGCAAGGCGTAGCTCAGCTGTCCCTCCATGATCTGGTACTCCTCATCTGATTCCTGGTCCCAGGCGGCATAGCGCTTTTTGGCTGAGCGGTACAGGCAAAAACCGGGGATGAGCAGAGCGGCAGTACACACTGGAATAGCCCAGGGGGTGATGGTTCTCATCATTTGGTCCAGCCTGACCCAAATGGCATCCAGGGTGCCCAGATCCGCCGCCATGGCGGTAAAAAAGCCTGCAATGCCGCCCAGCACCCCGGCCACCAAAATCACCAGCAGGAAGCCGGGCAGAGATTTCCGATTGTCCCGTTTTACCGTGTCATTCATGATCTTTTTCCTCCTCATAGGTAAAGATGTCCTCCACGGTCACGCCGCAGAGTTTTGCCAGCTTGAGGGCCAAAGTCACTGAGGGGGAGTAGTCTCCCCGCTCGATCTGGCTGATGGTCTGGCGGGATACCCCCGCCATGCGGCCCATCTCCTGCTGATTCACCCCCAGCCGGGCCCGGTGTTCCTTGAGCCGGTTGTAGAGCGGCATGGTATCATCCTCCCTTGTTGACAATGATACAGGTCAAAATGACAACTTTAATTGTCATACATAGAATATCACTGACAAAGAAAGTTGTCAAGATGGAATGAGAAAGAGCGGCATGGGTGTCCATGCCGCTCAGATGAACAAGATTTACTTTTTGTCGGAGGAGGATTCAAAGACGGCCTTGGCGGAGGCGCACAGCCCCGCCAGTCCCTGAATTTCCGAGGGAATAATCAGCTTGGTGGCCTGACCGTTGGCGGCGGCCTGGAAGGCCTCCAGAGCCTTGATCTTCAGGACCTGGTCGGTGGGGCTGGCGTCGTTGAGCAGTTTGAGGGCCTCGGCAGTGGCCTGCTGGACCTTCAGAATGGCCTCGGCCTCGCCTTCGGCCTTCATGATGGCGGCCTGCTTGGCGGCGTCGGCCCGGAGGATCAGAGACTGCTTCTCGCCTTCAGCCACCAGGATCTGGCTCTGCTTCTGGCCCTCGGCCTGGAGGATGGATTCCCGGCGCTCCCGCTCGGCCTTCATCTGCTTCTCCATGGCGTCCTGGATCTCTCTGGGCGGGATGATGTTCTTCAGCTCCACCCGGTTGACCTTGATGCCCCAGGGGTCGGTGGCCTCGTCCAGAATGGCCCGCATCTTGGAGTTGATGATGTCCCGGCTGGTGAGGGACTGGTCCAGCTCCAAATCGCCGATGATGTTGCGCAGGGTGGTGGCGGTCAGATTCTCAATGGCGCTCATGGGATGCTCCACCCCGTAAGTATACAGCTTGGAGTCGGTGATCTGGAAGTAGAGCACTGTGTCGATCTGCATGGTCACGTTGTCCTTGGTGATAACGGGCTGAGGGGCAAAGTCCACCACCTGCTCCTTCAGGGAGACCACCTTGGCTACCCGCTCGATAAAGGGGATCTTGAAGTGGACGCCCACGCCCCAGACGGTGTGGAACGCGCCCATCCGCTCGATGACGTAGGCTCTGGACTGCTGGACAACCTTTAGGTTGGCGGCCAGCAGCACAATAATGAGCACGGCCAGGATAATGATGATAATGGGGATGACAGGGATATTCGGCATATTCCATTCCTCCTTATGTACAGACACACACAGATGGAGCTGCTCAGCTCTGTTCCGCCCGGGTCACAATGAGCTTGACCCCTTCGATCCGCAGGACCCGTACCAGAGTGCCTTTGGGGATGGGTTCCTCGGGGTCCGCGCGGGCGGTCCAGACGTTTCCGCTCACGGTGACCTGGCCCTGAGCGTTGCGGTTGTCAATGGCCTGGGTGACAACACCCTCGGCGCCCACCGCCCGGTCGGCGTTGGTGGCCACCTGTTTGGGGGTCACATAGCGCCGGGCCAGCGGCCGGATCACCAATAGGGTGGCCAGGGAGACCACCAAAAATACGGCGAACTGGATCCAAATGTTGTTCACAAAGAAGGATGTGATGAGCGCAGCCAGCGCGCCCAGCGCGAACCACAGGGATACCAGGGTCACCGTCGCGGCCTCCAGCACTGCCAGTGCCACCAGGGCAACCAGCCAGCAAATACTGGGTATGGGCATAGACAGACCTCCTTTCTTAACGCTATCCTAGCATACTTCTAGAAAAAAGGGAAGTGACATTCCGTTACAGTTTGCCAAGCGGGCGGAAATAGGGTATACTGGTGCCAATAAACTGACTGGAATAAGGAGCGAGACATGAGAGAGCTGGAATTGCTGATCCCCACCCTGTTCGGGCTGGAAGGGCTGTGTGCCGATGAGCTGCGGCGGCTGGGGCTGCCCCAGGTCAAGGCGGAGAATGGCCGGGTGTGCTGTAAGGCCCGGCCAGAGGATATTCCCCGGGTCAATCTGAACCTGCGCACCGGCGAGCGGGTGCTGCTGGTGGTGGGGCGGTATCATGCCGCCGACTTTGAGGCCCTTTTTGAGGGGGCCAAAGCCCTGCCCTGGGAGGACTTTATCCCCCGGGAGGGGGCCTTCCCTGTGAAAGGCCACTCCCTGAACTCCCAGCTCCACGCGGTGCCCGCCATCCAGGCGGTGCTGAAAAAGGCCCTGGCCGCCCGGCTGGGGGCCAAATACGGCATGGACACCCTGCCGGAAAGCGGCGCCCTCTATCAGGTCCAGTTTTCCATTATGGCCGATCAGGTCACCCTGATGCTGGATACCTCGGGGGCGGGGCTCCACAAGCGGGGCTATCGGGCGGTAGGGGTGGTGGCGCCCCTGCGGGAGACCTTGGCCGCCGCTATGGTGCTCCTCTCCCGCTATCGGGGCAGAGACCCCTTCTGTGACCCCTTCTGCGGCTCGGGCACCATCCCCATTGAGGCGGCCCTCATCGCCAAAAACCGGGCTCCCGGCCTGAACCGGGCCTTCTCCGCCCAGAAGTGGCGGTGGCTGGACAGCGGACTGTGGCTCCAGGCTGCCGACGAGGCCATGGACAAGGAGTTCCACGGGGATTACGACATCTGGGGGGGAGATATCGACCCCAAGGCGGTGGCCATCGCCCGGGATAATGCGGTAAAGGCCGACGTGGAGGACGTGGTACGTTTTGAAGTGGCCGACGCCGCCCGGTTCCACCAGGACGCCCCTGCCGGCCGGGTGGTGACCAATCCCCCCTACGGAGAGCGCATCCTGGAAAAGCGAGAGGCGGAAGAGCTTTACAGGGCCTTTGGCCGGGCGGTGCGTACCCTGCCGGAGGGGTGGCGGGTGAGTGTGCTCTCCTCCCACACCGAATTTGAACGGACCTTTGGCCGGACAGCGGAGAAAAAGCGAAAGCTGTACAACGGTATGCTGAAATGCGACCTATTTCAATATGGGATCAACAAAGGGAGGTAGCGGATGAGAAAGAAGCGGATGTACCGGGTGGCCGGCCTGTTGCTGGCCCTCTGCCTGCTGTTGGGGGGACAGGCCCTGGCGGCGCCCGTGGGAGCGGTGGTCTGGGGCTACAGCGAGGGACTGGCCCAGTGTGAGCTCAACGGCAAGTGGGGGTTTGTGGACGCCCAGAAAAAAGTGGTCATTCCGCTGCAATATGACAGCGTGGTCTCCTTTTCCCTGGGTGTGGCCGCCGTCAATCTGGACGGCAAGCTGGGGGTCATCCGGCAGGACGGCACCTATCTGATCCAGCCGGAATACGGCACGCTGCTGCCCCTGGACTGCGGGCTGTATGTGGTGCAGAAGGGGAGCCGCTGGGGTGTGGCCAGTATCCTGCCCTTTTCCGACGGACAGGGGGGAACCACCAATCTGCTTTATGATCTGGTCTATGACAGCGCCACCATCACCGAGCAGGGGGGGACCCGGGTGCTGACCCTGACCAAGGACGGGGTGGCCACCAAGATCCCGGTCTTTGAGCTGCCCAAAATTTTGGAGGAGAAGAGGGTGCCGTCCGCCCGCTTTTCTCTGACCCGGGGCAAGCTGCCCACCTTCCGGGACGTATCGCCCAAAGACTGGTTTGCGGTATGGGTGGATATCGCCTATAATGTGGGGCTGACTTCCGGCGTGGGCGGCAACCGGTATGGGCCCAGCCAGACCCTGACGGTGGCGGAGGTGCTCAAGCTGGCGGCCACCATGGAAAGCCGGTATAAAAACGACAGCTTTCACACCAGCAGTTCCACCGGACCCTATTGGTACTCCGGGGCGGTGAACTATTGCCTGGCCAGCGGCATCATCCGCAGCGGTACATTTGACTCCGGGGACTATGCCCGGCCGGCCACCCGACGGGAGATCGCTCAGATCTTCGCCGCCACCAGTCTGGCAAAGGAAATGAGCGATTTGAACAGCCTGACCCGGGTCAAGGCATCCATCCCAGATGTGACGTCCCACACACCGGGGGCGAGCTCCATTTACAGCCTCTATGCCAAGGGGGTGCTTGGCGGTGTGGACAGTAAGCTGACCTTTAAGCCAAACGGCACCGTGACCCGGGCGGAGGCGGCCGCCATTGTGTCCCGCATGGTGCGGGCCGAGCAGCGTCTGACCCTCTGGGGCGATTATGACGCCAGCGTACTGGTGGGATAGGCGCTTCTGACGGCCGAAACTGAGAAGAGAGAGGGGGGTGCCTGTGCGGCACCTGTTTATCATGAATCCCTATGCGGGGAAGTATGACCGCAGCCAGGAAATGCTGGAGAAGGTGCGCTTTACCATGGCGGGCCGCCGGGAGGAATGGGCGGCGGTCCGCACCAGCGGGCCGGGCCATGCCGCCCAGCTGGCGGAGGAGGCTGCCCGGCAGGGCGACCCTCTGCGGATCTACGCCTGCGGCGGGGACGGTACACTGAATGAGGTGGTCAACGGCGCGGCGGGCCACCCACAGGTGGCAGTGACCCACTGCCCCATCGGCTCAGGCAACGATTTTCTGCGGATGTTTGGCCAGGACGCGGGCCGGTTCCGGCAGCTGGACCAGCTGCTGGATACCCCCCAGACTGCCATGGACCTCATTGACTGCAACGGGCGGCAGTCTTTAAATGTGTGCTCGGTGGGGTTCGATGCCCGCATCGGCTTTGGGGCCGCCGACTTTAAAAAGCTTCCCCTGGTCAGTGGACAGGCAGCCTATCAGCTCTCTGCTCTGCGCACCATTATCCGGGGTATCCACCTGCCCTATCAGGTGGAGATCGATGGGAAGACCATGCCCGGCAGCCGGTTTACCTTGCTGTGCGCCTGTAACGGCCGGTATTATGGCGGAGGGTTCAACCCCAGCCCCGACGCCATGCCTGATGATGGCGTGCTGGATTTTATCGTAATTCCGGCGGTGTCCCGCTTTACCGTTCTGGCCCTCATCCAGAAGTTTGCCCAGGGCAAGATCGGAGAGATCCCCCAGGCCATCCTGCGGCGGGGTAAGGTAATGAAGGTATGGTGCGACCGGCCTACCGCCGTGAATGTGGACGGCGAGCGGGTGGAGGGAGAGGCGCTCTCCATTGGCCTGTCGGACAAAAAGGTACAGTTTTTCTATCCCGTTGGGGCCTCCTGGGGGTGTGCGCAGCCCAAGGAGTCTTGCAAACACCCGGCGGGCATGGTAAAATAAAGATGAAAAAGATGACAGTTCCACCACCCTGGAAAGGAGGGCTTTATGTACAGAGTTGTTAAGTGGACGATGCTGGTTCTGTGTATCCTCTACCTCCCGGCAATCTTCCTGGTGCCGTTCCTGGGTTTCCTGCGTACCGATCTTTTGTCCTGGATTCTGTATGTGGCCTTTGTGCTGATGACCGTCTTTGTCTGGGGCATCAACGGCAAGGCCAACCGTACGGTGGGCCAGGGCATGGATCTGCGGGAGAAGAACGAGGATATCAAAGTGACCCAGGAGGTCCTGCGTTCCAGAGGCTATTGGAGCCAAATGTAAGCGATTTGTTAGCACTCCTCCCGTGAGTTTGTGAACAGAAATTGAATTTTTTGAAAATCAACCCCCTTTTTTCAAAAAAGGGGGTTGATTTTTTGGGCGGAGAGGGGTATTATCTTACACGTGGTTAGCACTCCGACAAAATGAGTGCTAACCCTCTGAATTGGTTAATAAGAAAAAATATAGTCATACATGTAAGGAGGAACCCATTATGAAACTCAAGCCTCTTGCCGACCGTGTGGTCATCAAGCTGGTCGAGGCCGAAGAAAAGACCAAGAGCGGCATCATCCTCACCGGCTCCGCCAAGGAGAAGCCCGAGGTGGCTCAGGTCATCGAGGTGGGCCCCGGCGGCCTGGTGGACGGCAAGGAAGTCACCATGACTGTGAAGGTGGGCGACAAGGTCATCACCAGCAAGTACTCCGGCACTGAGGTGAAGATCGACGGCGAGGAGTACACCATCGTCCGTCAGTCCGATATTCTCGCTATCGTTGAGTAATAGGGTGTCCTGTGCAGGCGCATGTCCTGTTTCGGACAGATTTCGAATTTAATTCCGCTGAGGCGGAATTTGTATGGAGGTAATTTCGTTATGGCTAAGATCATTTGCTACGGTGAGGAAGCCCGTCACGCGCTGGAGCGGGGCGTCAATCAGCTGGCTGACACCGTGAAGATCACCATGGGCCCCAAGGGCCGCAACGTGGTGCTGGATAAGAAGTTCGGCGCTCCCCTCATCACCAACGACGGCGTGACCATCGCCAAGGAGATCGAGCTGGATGATCCCTTTGAGAACATGGGCGCTCAGCTGGTGAAGGAAGTCTCCACCAAGACCAACGATGTGGCCGGCGACGGCACCACCACCGCCACCCTGCTGGCTCAGGCCATCATCCGCGAGGGCCTGAAGAACCTGGCCGCCGGCGCCAACCCCATGGTCATGAAGAAGGGCATTGCCAAGGCCACCGCCACCGCTGTGGAGGCCATCAAGGCCAACTCCAAGAAGGTCAACGGCTCCGACGACATCGCCCGTGTCGGCACCGTGTCCTCCGGCGACGAGACCGTGGGCAAGCTGATTGCCGAGGCCATGGAGAAGGTTTCCAACGACGGCGTCATCACTGTGGAGGAGTCCAAGACCGCCGAGACCTACAGCGAGGTCGTGGAAGGCATGCAGTTTGACCGGGGCTACATCACCCCCTATATGGTCACCGATACCGAGAAGATGGAGGCTGTTCTGGACGACGCCCTCATCCTCATCACCGATAAGAAGATCTCCAACATCCAGGAGCTGCTGCCTATCCTGGAGCAGGTGGTGCAGTCCGGCAAGAAGCTGCTGGTCATCGCCGAGGACGTGGAGGGCGAGGCTCTGTCCACCCTCATCGTCAACAAGCTGCGCGGCACCCTGAACGTGGTGTGCGTCAAGGCCCCCGGCTTCGGCGACCGCCGCAAGGAGATGCTGGAGGATATCGCTGTGCTGACCGGCGGCACCGTCATCACCGCCGACATGGGCTATGAGCTGAAGGAAGCCACTATGGATATGCTGGGCAAGGCCCGCCAGGTGAAGGTCTCCAAGGAGAACACCATCATCGTGGACGGCGCCGGCAGCTCCGAGGCCATCAAGAACCGCACCAACCAGATCCGCAGCCAGATCGAGACCACCACTTCCGACTACGACCGGGAGAAGCTGCAGGAGCGCCTGGCCAAGATGGCCGGCGGCGTGGCTATCATCCGCGTGGGCGCTGCCACCGAGGTGGAGATGAAGGAGAAGAAGCTGCGCATCGAGGACGCTCTGAACGCCACCCGCGCCGCTGTTGAGGAAGGCATCGTGGCCGGCGGCGGCACCGCTTATGTGAACGCCGTTTCCGCTGTGGAGAAGCTGCTGGACGAGACCGAGGGCGACGAGAAGACCGGCGTGCGCATCATTGCCAAGGCTCTGACCGAGCCCATGCGCCAGATTGCCACCAACGCCGGCATCGATGGCTCCGTGGTGCTGGAGAACGTGAAGAAGGCCGACAAGGTGGGCTATGGCTTCGACGCCTACAACGAGACCTATGTGGACATGATCTCCGCCGGTATCGTGGACCCCACCAAGGTGACCCGTTCCGCTCTGGAGAACGCCGCTTCCATCGCTGCTACCCTGCTGACCACCGAGTCCCTGGTGGCCGACAAGAAGGAGCCCGCTCCCGCGGCTCCCGCCGCTCCCGACATGGGCGGCATGTACTAAGAGATTGCCAGACTTTTGGGCCCTCGGAACAATGTTCCGGGGGCCCTTCTTTTTATCCCTTTTTCTAGGCAAAACGGACAACCTCCCTGCATAAGCATAAAGGACGAGGGGGTCGAGGCCATGGAGCGCAACCGAAAGCGGGAGGGCCTGCTGGAAAAGACGGCGGAGGTGCTGGATCTGCCCGGGGACGTGGTGGCGGGCCTGCCCCGGCTGGAGCTCACCGGCAGCCGGGAGCTGCGGATGGAAAACCACAAGGGCATTCTGGCTTACGGCAGTCAGGAGATCCATATCTCGGGCGGTAAGCTGATTATTAAGGTACGGGGCAGCGATTTGGAGCTGAAGGCCATGAACGCCAGCCAGCTGCTCATCACCGGCGACATCGCCGGGATCGAACTGACCTGAAAAGGGGGCGGGGAAATGCTGCAACGGCTGGTAAACGCACTGCGGGGGAACGTGCGCCTGGAGGTGGAAGGGGCGTTTCCCGAGCGATTTCTCAACCTGTGCGCCCAGCGGGGTATCCTCTTTTGGAATGTGGAGTGGCTGGAGGATACCCGCCTGCGGCTCACCGTCACCCGCCGGGGCAGCCGCCAGGCCACCCCCTTGGGAGAACGGGTGCTCTGTAGCGTCACCCCGGCGGCCCAGGCGGGGATGCCCTACTTCCTGGCCCGGTTCCGCAGGCGGTACGCCTTTTGGGTAGGGCTGTCCCTCTCTCTGGCGGCGGTGTGTGTCCTCTCCTCCTTTATCCTTACTATTGAGGTAAAGGGCAACACCACCGTGTCCACCGCCCAGATCCTCACAGAGCTGCGGCGGCAGGGGCTGAGTATTGGAACCTACGGCCCCAGCTTGGACGAGCGGACGGTGGGCAACAAGACCCTGCTCCAGCTGCCCCAGCTATCCTGGATCTCCATCAACCTGTACGGTACCCGAGCGGAGGTGCTGGTACGGGAGGCGGTGGAGGCCCCCGAGGTGGTGGACGCCAGCGATTACGGCAGCGTGGTGGCCCGTGCGTCCGGGATCATTACCAAGGTGGAAGCCCTCACTGGCGAGGCGCTGGTCAAGGTGGGAGACACGGTGCTGGAGGGGGAGACCCTGATCTCAGGTACCGTCCGTCTGGAGGGACCGGCCTACAGCGAGAACCCGGAGATCGGGAGAATCCAGGTACGGGCTTCCGGCCGGGTGTATGCCCGTACCTGGCGTACCCTCACCGCCCAGCTGCCTCTGGAGGCCCAGGTCAAGCGGTACACCGGGGAGGAGAGCACCCGGTGGTCCCTGACTGTTTTGGGCCGGCGGGCTGATTTTTTTGGAAGGGGTGGAATTTCTTTTGACAGGTATGATAAAATAAGCCGTACCTGGACCCTGACCTTACCCGGCGGCCGGGAGATGCCCCTGGCCCTGAACCGGGAGACCTGCCGGGCCTATGAGACCGAGACTTTGGCTGTGGAGCAGTCGGCGGCGGAGGCCATGCTGAAGGAGCGCCTGCTGGAGGCGCTGGAGGAGACGGTGGGGGAGGGCGAAATTGTCGGCACCGACTATACTGTGGAAACGGCGGACGGGATGCTGAAAATCACCCTCCAGGCGGAGTGCCGGGAAGAGATCGGGCGGTTTGTGCCCGACGCTACTACACAAGAAAATGAGGCCGATCCATGATAGAACAGACCATCAACATCGAGCGGATGGAGGATGTCGTAGACGTCTTCGGCTCTTTTGACGAAAATATCAAGCTGGTGGAGCATGAGCTGGGGGTCACGGTGGTGAGCCGGGACGACCAGCTGAAGATCTCCGGCGAGGCGGAAAATGTGATGTATGCCGTCAAGGCGGTGGAGGGCCTGCTGGGCCTGGCGGCCCGGAAGGAGAGCATCACTGAGCAGAACGTCCGCTACATCATCAATCTGGTGAAGGCGGGCAACGAGTCCCACATCAACGACATTGCCCGGGACGTTTTGTGCGTCACCGCCAAGGGTAAACCTATCAAGGCCAAGACCCTGGGCCAGAAGCGGTATGTGGACGCCATCAAGAAAAATACCATTACTTTGGGCATCGGCCCGGCGGGCACCGGCAAGACCTATCTTGCGGTGGCCGCCGCTGTGGCCGCGTTTCGGGACAAGCAGGTCAACCGCATCATCCTGACCCGGCCCGCCGTGGAGGCGGGAGAGCGGCTGGGCTTTCTGCCCGGCGACCTGCAAAGCAAGGTAGACCCCTACCTGCGTCCCCTGTACGACGCCCTCTTTGAGATGCTGGGGGCGGAGACGTACCAGAAATATGTGGAGCGGGGCAACATTGAGGTGGCCCCCCTGGCCTATATGAGAGGCCGCACGCTGGACGACTCCTTCATCATTCTGGACGAGGCACAGAACACCAGCCGGGAGCAGATGAAGATGTTTTTGACCCGGCTGGGCTTCGGCTCCAAGATCGTCATCACCGGAGATATCACCCAGATCGACCTGCCCCGGGACACGGTGTCCGGCCTGAAGGAGGCCATGCGGGTGCTGGACGGGGTGGAGGATATCGCCATCTGCAAGCTGAACGAATCCGACGTGGTGCGCCATGTCATTGTCCAGCGGATCATCAAGGCTTATGAGGCCGATGAAAACCGCCGGGCCAGAAAAGAGAACCGTGAGGTGCGGAAGTGACCACCTTTTCCTGGTACGGCTATACGGTAGAGGTGGACGAGCAGGCCACCCGGGACTGGTACGCCCAAGCGGAAGATTGGGGCTGCACCTGCGGCCATTGCCGCAATTTCCTGGCTTTGGCCCGGGAGAGAAAACTCCCGGAGGAACTGCTGGCTATTTTGGACAGGCTGTCCATCCCGCCGGAGAAGTGTACCGAGCTCAGCGAACTGTACGATAAGGACGGGAAGCTGCTTTATGACCTCCACTACCGGGTGGCGGGGCGGCTGGCGGCCCAGCCCCCGGAGGACGGCCCCCGTTCAGAGAACGGGCTGTGGTGCGGGGATCAGAATTTTTATCCCTATGGGGCAAAGGATTTTCCCGAGCCCTGTTTTGACGTGGGCTGGACACCCTGGCTGCCCTGGGTGCTGGACGAGCCGATCAATGGGCCGGAGGAGGAAGAACCATGAACCACGAAATCATCATCGAGACCGAGGTAGACGGGGCGGAAGAATATGCCGACCTGCTGCGGCAGGTGATTCCCGCCGCCCTGGCGGCGGAGCATGTGGAGACAGCCTGTGAAGTGGATGTGCTTTTTACCGATGACCAGGGCATCCACCAGATCAACCTGGAGCAGCGGGAGGTGGACCGGCCCACCGACGTGCTCTCCTTCCCCATGTTTGACCTTCAGCCGGGGGAGCACCCCGGGGAGGAGGACGCCGACCCGGGCACCGGGCTGGTGCCGCTGGGGGATATGGTGATCTCTCTGGAGCGGGCCCAGGCCCAGGGAGAGGAGTACGGCCACGGCACCCGCCGGGAGGTGGCCTATCTGGCGGTCCACTCGGTACTCCACCTGCTGGGGTATGACCACATGGACGACGGCCCTATGAAGGCCCAGATGCGGGAACGGGAGGAGACCATTCTGGGAGAGCTGGGGATCACCCGGGAGGAGCAGAATGGGTAACGTTGGGCGGTATGCTGCCGCTGGCGGGGCCATCTCCATCGGCGTCTGTGTCCTGCTGTGCATGGTGTTGGGCAGTTTTATGGAAAATGCCCTGACCCTTGTGGCCTGCGGGGTGCTCTTCGCCCTGCCGGGCATTGTGATCGGCTGCACATGGGGGCTCTATGAGGCTCTGAAAGGGAAACAAAACCACTCAGAAACGAGAAAATAATGCTCAAGAAAGTTGAGGATCACCTATGGAAATCAAAAAATCCGGTATGATATCAATCGTGGGACGGCCCAACGTGGGTAAGTCCACTCTGACCAACGCCCTGGTGGGCGAGAAAATTGCCATCGTCTCCAACAAGCCCCAGACCACCCGCAACCGCATCAGCGCCGTGGTCAACCGGGGGGAGTGTCAATATGTCTTTCTGGACACCCCTGGCCTCCATAAGGCCCGCACCCGGCTGGGAGACTACATGGTGAAGGTGGTCAAGGAGAGCGTGGCCGACGTGGACGCCATCCTGCTGCTGGTGGAGCCCATTCCCCACATTGGCGGCCCGGAGGCTGAATTGATTGCCCGCATCAAGCAGCTGGGGGTACCCTCCATCCTGGTTATCAACAAGATGGACACGGTGGAGAAGGAGGCTCTGCTGGCGGTGATGCAGACCTATGGCCAGGCCCACGACTTTAACGCCATCCTGCCTATCTCGGCCAAGGAGCACGAGGGGGTGGACGAGCTGTTGGACCTGCTGGCGGAATTTCTGCCGGAAGGCCCCCAGCTGTTCCCCGACGATATGGTCACCGACCAGCCTGAGCGGCAGGTGTGCGCCGAGATCATCCGGGAAAAGCTGCTGCTTTGCCTGGACAAGGAGATCCCCCACGGCACCGCCGTGGAGATCACCCGGTTTTCCGAGCGGGACAATGAGATCATCGACCTGGACGCCACCATCTACTGCGAAAAGGCCAGCCACAAGGGCATTATCATCGGCAAGGGAGGCGCCATGCTGAAAAAGATCTCCACCCTGGCCCGCACCGACATCGAGGCCTTTATGGGCACCAAGGTGTTTCTGCAAACCTGGGTCAAGGTGAAAGAGGGCTGGCGGGATAACCTGAATCTGATCCACAATTTCGGCTATCGGGACGAGTAAAATGCACATTGCCACACAGGGCCTGGTGCTGCGGGAGGTTAACTATAAAGAGTCGGACAAGATCCTCACCGTGCTCACCGCCGAGGGGGGCAAGCGCACCGTGAAGGCCAAAGGCTGCCGGAAGAAAAACAGCCCCCTGGCCGCTGCCGCCCAGCTGCTGGTGTACTCCGACATGACCCTCTTCGCCTACAAGGACCGCATCACCCTTAACGAGGCCGAGTCCATCCGCCAGTTCTGGCATCTGAAATCCGATGTGGAGCTGCTGGCCCTGGGCTCCTACTTTGCCGAGGTAATGGAGGTGATCTCGGTGGAGGGGCGGCCCGACCCGGCTGCCATGTCCCTGATTTTGAACTCCCTTCACGCCCTGGACAAGCTGAATAAGCCACAGGCCCTGGTGAAGGCGGTCTATGAGATGAAGCTCATGTGCCTGGAGGGCTATGAACCCCTGGCCGACGCCTGCGCCGTATGCGGCAGGGCTGACCCGGAAGGACCCATGCTCAGTCTGGCGGAGGGTGTGCTCCACTGTGCCGCCTGCAAAAAAGAGGTAGGAGAGGGGATGTCTCTGCCTTTGACCGAGGGCGCTTTGTCTGCCCTGCGGCACATTATCTACGGCGACCCCAAGCGGCTGTTTTCCTTTGCGTTGGACGAAAAGGGGCTGGACTGCCTGGCCCGGGCATGTGAGGGCTTCCTGCGTACCCAGATGGACCGGGGCTTCCGAACCCTGGATTTTTATCAACAACTGAAAGCGGGGATGTAACATGATCCTGTATGTAGCCGATGCCTTTACCACTGTGCGCTTTTCCGGCAACCAAGCGGGGGTGGCCCTGCTGGGAGAGGGCGATTTCCCGGCGGAGGAACTGATGCGGGCCCTGGCCGGAGAGCTGAAACACTCCGAAACTGCTTTTGTTCGCAAAACCGGGGAAAAATCCTTCCATATCCGCTATTTCACCCCTGCTGAGGAGGTAGATCTGTGCGGCCACGCCACCATCGCCGCCTTTACCGTCCTGCGGGACACCGGGGCCATCGAACCGGGAGACTATGCGCTCCACACCCGCTCCGGGGATCTGGAGATCGGGGTGGGAGCGGATGCTGTCTGGATGGATATGGCCTCCCCCACTGACGGCCGGATCTTCTCGGAGGAGGAGCAGCGGGAGCTGTATGCCGCCTACGGCCTTACCCTGGCGGACCGGCCGGAGGGGCTGGAGCCCCAGGCGGTGAGCACCGGACTGCTGGACATTTTGCTGCCGGTGAAGGATTTAGAGACGCTGGACAAGGCCGTGCAGAATGAGGGAGAGGTCACCCGCCTGTCGGAGCACTACGGCGTGGTGGGGGTCCATATGTTCTGCCCACATACCCCCAACGCCGCCGCCCACTGCCGCAACTTTGCCCCTCTGTATGCCATCCCCGAAGAGGCGGCCACCGGCACCTCCAACGGAGCCCTGACCTATTACCTTTACCGCCGGGGGCTGATCCGGGCCGGGGCGGAAAACCGCTTTGTCCAGGGAGAGAAGATGGGCAAGCCCTCGGAGATTCTGAGCCGCATTACCGAAGAAAACGGCGGCGTCAAGGTCCGGGTGGGGGGAAGGGCCTTGCTTACCTTGCAGTGTCAGCTGTTGGGGTAACGATGGGCCTCTGGGCCTTATGAAACGAATTTAACGATTTGGAGAACCTACATGACCGATTTATTTGAAAAATCCATGCAAACATTGGAGTTGCCCCGGGTGCTGGAAAAGCTGGCCGAGCAGGCGGTGACCGAGGAGGGAAAGGACCGCTGCCGGGCTCTGCGTCCCCTCACCGACGCCGATGACGTACAGCGGGTCCTGGACGAGACCACCGCCGCGGTGAACATGACCGCTCTGCGGGGCTCTCCATCCTTCTCCGGCGTGCGGCCGGTGGGGGCCTCCCTCCAGCGGGCCAACATGGGGGGCGCGCTCAACACCCGGGAGCTGCTGGACATCGCCGCCGTGCTGCGGGCAGCCCGCTCCGCCAAGGAGTACGGCGAGGGGGAGGGGGACCAGTCCAAGACCTGCATCGACCACCTGTTTCGCTCCTTGACCGCCAACTGGTTTCTGGAGGAAAAGATCACCGGGGCCATTGTAGGCGAGGACGAGATCGCCGACGCGGCCAGCCCGGAGCTGGCCTCCATCCGGCGGCACATCCGGGCCACCGCCTCCAAGGTACGGGACATCCTCAACCGGCTCATCTCCTCCAACCAGTCCAAATACCTCCAGGAGTCCATCATCACCCAGCGCAATGACCGCTATGTGGTGCCGGTGAAGTCGGAGCACAAAAACGACGTGCCCGGCCTGGTCCATGACGTGTCCTCCTCCGGCTCCACCTTCTTCATCGAGCCCATGGGGGTGGTGAAGGCCAACAATGAGCTGAAGGAGCTCCAGTCCAAGGAGGAAAAGGAGATCGAGCGCATCCTGGCGGAGCTGTCCGCCGAGTGCGCCCAGTACAAGGAGGACATCAGCCAGGACTATGATCTGCTGGTCATTCTGGACGTGATCTTCGCCCGGGCCCGGCTGGCCTACCGGATGCGGGGAGCGGCTCCCCGGCTGTCGGAGGAGGGGCTCTATCTGCGCAAAGCCCGCCACCCCCTGCTGGACCCCAACAAGGCGGTGGCCAACGACCTGATGCTGGGGGAGAACTTTGACACCCTGGTCATCACCGGCCCCAACACCGGCGGTAAGACGGTGACCCTCAAGACCATCGGCCTGCTGACCCTGATGGCCCAGTGCGGCCTCCACATCCCCGTGGGAGACGGCAGCTGTGTAAAAGTGTTTAGCCGGGTGCTGTCCGATATCGGGGACGAGCAGTCCATTGCCCAGAACTTATCCACATTTTCCTCCCACATGGTGAATATCGTGGGGATTTTGAAAGAGGCGGATGAACACACCCTCATTCTCTTTGATGAGCTGGGGGCGGGTACCGACCCCATCGAGGGCGCCGCTCTGGCCGCCGCCATTATTGAGAGTGCCCGGGATATGGGGGCCCTGGTGGCTGCCACCACCCACTATGCCGAGTTGAAGGTGTACGCCATGACCACCCCCGGGGTGGAAAATGCCTCCTGCGAGTTTGATGTGGACTCTCTGGCCCCCACCTACCGGCTGCTTATCGGTATTCCCGGCAAGTCCAACGCCTTTGCCATCTCCGAGCGGCTGGGGTTGCCCAAGGCCATCATTCAGAAGGCCGCCGCCCGCATTGACGCGGAAAACGTCCGGTTTGAGGATGTGCTCACCCAGTTGGACGAGCAGCGCCAGGAGATGGAGCGGGAGAAGGAGGCCGCCGCCAAGCTGCGCCGGGAGATGGAGGAGTCCTCCAAGACGGTACGGGAGTACCGGGCCAGGATGGAGGCCGAGCGGGCCAAAGCGGTGGAGAAGGCCCAGGCGGAGGCCCGAGCCATTCTGGACGAGGCCAGAGACACCGCCGA
The DNA here is from genome assembly GCF_944385615.1 of uncultured Flavonifractor sp. Classification (GTDB taxonomy): domain Bacteria; phylum Bacillota; class Clostridia; order Oscillospirales; family Oscillospiraceae; genus Flavonifractor. Next base: position 16,781 of record NZ_CALWXV010000011.1, read on the forward strand.
CCAGGTGTTCAAGGAGCTCAACGAAATGCGCCGCCGCCAGCGGAAGGAAGAGGACTGGCAGCGTATCAACGACGAGCGGGCGGGCCTGCGCCACCGGCTCAACGAGGCTGAGGACAAGCTGGGCCAGCGGCCGGAGGAGCCCGCGCCGCCCCCCACCCGTCCCGCCCAAAAGGGAGACACGGTGGAGCTGGTGAAAATGGGCACCCAGGCCACGGTGCTGGCTGTGAACAAGGATGGCTCTCTCCAGCTCCAGGCGGGTATCCTGAAGATCAACGCCAAGCAGGAGGAGGTCCGGGTGGTAGAGGGCGAGAGCGTCAAGTCCGCCAAGAAGGTGGTGGCCCGGGCTGAGCACAAGCTGCGGGCTCTGGGAGCCTCTCCCGAGGTGGACCTGCGGGGCATGATGACCGACGAGGCCATCGGGGCCCTGGACCTGTTTCTGGACAACGCGGTGCTGGGCAAGCTCAACGAGGTGCGCATCATCCACGGCAAGGGCACCGGCGCGGTGCGCAAGGCGGTGCGGGAGCACCTCAAGCGCAGCCGCTATGTGAAATCCTTCCGCCCCGGCCGCTACGGCGAAGGCGAAGACGGCGTGACCATCGCCGAGCTGAGATAACGGAAAACATACAGGGTTGGCTGGAAATGAGCCGCGGCCTATTGGTCATTCAAAACAGATTCTTCCGTGGATTTTGTGCATTTTGTCATTGACGGTTTGGGATAAATTTGCTATCCTATTATACGAAGTATGCGAATGCATCTTGGGGGGAAACGCTATGTATATGAAAGAGGCAGTTGTGAACAACCAGGTCGGCCTGCACGCCAGACCGGCTACGTTCTTCATCCAGAAGGCCAATGAGTTCAAGAGCTCCATTTGGGTGGAGAAGGACGAGCGGAGAGTCAACGCCAAGAGTCTGCTGGGTGTGCTTTCTCTGGGAATCGTCAAGGGGACTTCCATCAACCTCATTGCAGACGGCCCCGACGAGAAGGAAGCCGTTGAGGCACTCATCGAGTTGATCTCTTCCAATTTCTCCGAGTAAGCGACCAAAGCGAGAGAAAAAAGCGCCGCGTCAGCGGCGCTTTTTTTGACCTGTGGGGCTCGGCAGTAAGGAGGGCATATTGCTGATCTATGACTTTTGACGAATTGAAAGAAAAAGCCCATGCCCCATCCCCCCAAAAGCGGAGGACGCTTTTGGGGACCCCCCAGGGGATGATTTGACATCCTCGGCGGAAGTGAATTCCGCCTGCGGCGAGGTTTGGCCAGTGGCCAAATGCTCGGACGGCGTAAACGCCGGGTCGCTGGCGCTCCCAGCGGCAGGGCATGACAGACTCCAGCAAAAGGAGGGCATATTGCTGATTTATGACTTTTGACGAATTAAAAGAAAAAGCTCATGCCCTGCCGCTGAAGCCGGGCGTATACATCATGCAGGACGCCAAAAATGTGGTCATCTATGTGGGTAAGGCCAAGGCCCTGAAAAACCGGGTGAGCCAGTATTTTGCCAACCTGGCCTCCCATACCGAAAAGACCCGGGCCATGGTGAGCCAGATCGACCACTTCGACGTTATCGTGGCCGACTCGGAGTTTGAGGCCCTGGTACTGGAAAACTCCCTCATCAAGCGCCACCAGCCCCGGTACAACATCCTGCTGAAGGACGGCAAGGGCTATCCCTACATCCGCTTGACGGTGAAGGAGGAATACCCCCAATTTTCCCTGGCAGGCAAGGCGGCGGAGGACGGGGCCCGGTACTTTGGCCCTTACGGCAGCCGGGGCAATACTCAGAATATCATTGACGCGCTGCGGATCGCCCTCAAGCTGCCCTCCTGCAACAAAAAGTTCCCCCGGGATATCGGCAAGGAGCGGCCCTGTCTCAACTACCACATGGGCCAGTGTGACGGTTACTGCCGGAAGGAAATGGACCAGAGCCGCTACCGGGAGGCCATCGACCAGGCAGTCCGCCTGCTGGAAGGCAAGTTTCAGGAGGTGGGGGACGAGCTGAAAGCCGAGATGGAGCTGGCTGCGGAGGAGCTGCGCTTTGAAAAGGCCGCAGAGCTGCGGGACCGGTACCGGGCCATTGAGCTGCTGGGCAAGCGGCAGAAGGTGGTGGCTGGCTCTCTGGCCGACACCGATGTGGTGGGCTTTCACAAGGGAGAGACCACCAAGAGCTGCTTTGTGGCCCTCCACTTTGTGGAGGGAGAGCTGGCCGCCAAGGACTGGGACCTGATCGACACCCCCATGGAGGAGGACACGGCGGACATCCTCTCCGCCCTGGTACGGCAGTACTACGGCGGCCGGGGGAATCTGCCCCGCCAGATCTTGCTGCCCTGCGAGCTGGAGGACCGGGTGCCGTTGATGCGGCTGTTCTCTGAGGCGGCGGGGCGGCGGGTGGAGCTGGTGACCCCCCAGCGGGGAGCCAAGATGGACCTGATCCGCCTGGCCAACAAAAACGCGATAGAAGAAGTGGAGCGCTGGACCACCCGGGAAGAGCGGCAGAGCAAGCTGATGGAGCTGCTGGGCCGGATGCTGGACCTGGAAAGCCCGCCCCGGCGGATGGAGTCCTATGATATCTCCAACCAAGGGGCCGACGACATTGTGGCCTCCATGGTGGTGTATGTAAACGGTAAGCCCCTGAAGCGGGACTACCGCCATTTCAAGCTCAAGGACATGGACGGCCCCGACGACTACGCCTCCATGGAGCAGGTGCTCCGGCGGCGGTTCAAGCGCTACCTGGATGGGGACGAGAAATTTGGGGACAAGCCCGACCTGCTGCTCATTGACGGCGGACAAAACCATGCTAAGGTGGCGGCGGGAGTGCTGGAAGAGCTGGGACTGTCCATTCCCATCTTCGGTATGGTGAAGGATGACCGCCACCGCACCCGGGCCCTGGTGACGCCCGAGGGGAAGGAGATCGGCATTCAGGCAAACCAGGCGGTCTTTTCCCTCATCGGCCAGATCCAGGAGGAGACCCACCGCTTTGCCATCGAGTTCCACCGCCAGCAGCAGAACCAGCGGGTGAAGGGCTCGGTGCTGGACAAGATCCCCGGCGTGGGGGAGAAGCGGCGAAGCCAGCTGCTCAAGCACTTCAAGAGCGTAAAGAAGATCCAGGCCGCCACCCAGGCCCAGCTGGCTGAGGTGGTGGACAGACGCACCGCCCAGGCGGTCTACGACTATTTTCATCAGAAGGGGGACCAACCCACATGCGAGTCATCACCGGAATCGCCCGGGGCCGGAAGCTGAAGGAGCTGCCCGGCCTGGAGACCCGGCCCACCACCGATAAGGTGAAGGAGTCGGTGTTTAACATCGTTCAGTTTGATATCGAGGGCCGGCGGGTGCTGGACCTGTTTGCCGGCACCGGCCAGATGGGTATCGAGGCCCTGTCCCAGGGGGCGGCCTTCTGCACCTTTGTGGATCTGCGGAAGGAGGCCGCCGCTGTGGTGCGGGAGAATCTGGCCCATACCAGACTGGCCGACAACGCCCGTGTGATCCAGGGGGATTACCTGGCCTTTTTGACCGGCTGCCGGGAAAAATTTGACCTGGTATTTCTGGACCCGCCCTACAACACCGGCATGCTGGAGAAGGCCCTTGAGACCATCGCCAAGATTGACATTATGACGGAGAATGGTATAATAGTCTGCGAAAGCCCCGCCGAAGCGGCGCTGCCGGAGCTGGAAGCCCCCTATGTCCGGGGGCGGGAGTACCGCTACGGCAAGATCAAACTCACCCTTTATCATCGCGCCAGCGGCAACAGGATGTGAAGCCTCTATGAAGACTGCGATCTACCCCGGCAGCTTTGACCCCATCACGCTGGGGCATCTCAACATCATCAAGCGGGCGGCTGTTTGCTTTGACCGGCTGATCGTCTGCGTGCTGGTGAACTCGGAAAAGGTAAACCGGGGGCTCTTTACCCCGGAGGAGCGCACAGAGCTGATCCGCAAGGTGGTGGCCAAGCTGCCCAACGTGGAGGTGGACTGTTCAGCCACCCTGCTGGCGGAGTATGCCCGGCAGAAGAAGGCGTGTACCTTGGTGAAGGGCCTGCGGGCGGTATCTGACTACGAAAATGAGCTGCAAATGGCCCTCATTAACCGGAAACTCAATCCCAGGCTGGAGACCATGTTTCTGCCCTCCAGCGCCAAATACACCTACGTCAGTTCCAGTGTGGTCAAGGAAATGGCCCGCTATGGGGCGGACCTGTCGGACTTTGTCCCCCGTGAGATCATTGAGGACATCCGGCAAAAAATCGAAAGCGGGAGGGATCGCTGATGGCTACCGGTGTGGAAGAACTGCTGGATATGCTCTATGAGATGATCGAAGACGCCAAGAATATGCCCCTGAGCAGCGATAAGTGTATTTTGGAGCGGGATAAGGCGCTGGACCTGCTGGACGAGATCCGGGGACAGTTTCCCATGGAGCTGAGCGAGGCCAAAAAGCTCATTGCGGCCCGCACAGAATATATCAACTCCGCCAAGCGGGAGGGCGAGCTCATCCGCAAGCAGGCGGAGGATCAGGCCCGCCAGATGGTATCGGAAAACGAGCTGCTGGCCCAGACCAAGCAGAAGGCCAACGAGATGATGCGTACCGCCGAGGAGCGCAGCCGGGATCTGCGCAAGGCGGCCAACGACTACTGTGAAGACGCCCTCCGCCGCACCGAGGAGGCGGTGGCCGAGGCTTATGACGAGATCAAGAAGTCCCGCGCCCGGTTCCGGGCAGTGGCCGGCGGCGGCTCCATTCCGGGAGGACGTCAGCCCTATGACGCCGCGGTGGACGAATAAAAAGAGAACTGAGACAGGAAACAGCAAAGGCCTCCGCTGCGTACGGCGGAGGCCTCAGCCATTTACTTCGGTATATTTACATAATACAATAAAAGGGTAACTTTTTTTGCGCCTTACTCCCGGGTAAGGCGTTTTTTAGCGCCGATCAGAAACGAAAAAGAATCGAACATATGTTTTTGGTGCAAAAAACAACGAATTTTGCGGTAAAATAAGGGAGTTTTGCAGTTAAAAAAGAGAAAAAACTATTGCAATTCTGTTACATAACATTTATACTGAAGAAGTCAGTGGAGCGAAATGGGGGAAATACCCACTCCAATTCACTGTGATGGAGGGAAGTGAATGGCGTGACCGGTACCTACGAGCACAGCATCGATGGGAAGGGTCGCCTGTTCATTCCAGCCAAACTCCGGGAGGAGCTGGGGGCTACGTTTTATCTGGCCGTGGGCGTGGACGCCTGCCTGGCCATCTATCCCCAATCCACCTGGGACAAGTTTACAGAAAAATTTTCCTCTCTCCCTATGAGCCAGTCCAAGGTCATGCGTCCGCTGTTTGCCAACGCCGCCAAGTGCGAGCTGGACAGCCAGGGCCGTATCGTCATCCCACAGAAGCTGCGCAAGTATGCCGGACTGGAGAAAGAAGTGGTCATTATCGGCGTCAATGACCGGGCTGAGATCTGGAGCGCAGCGGCCTGGCAGGCCCAGGAGGAGGAAGAAATGACGCCGGAGAAGATGTCCGCCTGTATGGAGATGCTGGGGTTCTGAGATGAAGGAAACAGAGTTTTCGCATAAGCCGGTTTTACTGGCAGAATGTATCGAGGCCCTGCGCATCCGGCCGGAGGGACTCTATCTGGATGGTACCTTGGGCCGGGCGGGGCACAGCCGGGAGATTGCCCGGCGGCTGACCACCGGCCGGCTGATTTGTGTGGACCGGGACCAGGCGGCCCTGGATGCGGCGGAAGAGCGGCTGGCTCCATGGCGGGATAAGGTCATCCTGGTCCACAATAATTTTTGTCAGCTGGATGCCATTTTGGACGGACTGCACCTGAACGGCGTGGACGGGATGCTGTTTGACCTGGGGGTATCCTCCCCGCAGCTGGACGACGCCGCGCGGGGGTTTTCCTATATGTCCGACGCGCCGCTGGATATGCGGATGGACAAGTCGGACAGCCTGACCGCCCGGGCGGTGGTCAATGAATGGCCACAGGATGAGCTGCGGCGTATCCTGTGGCAGTACGGCGAGGAGCGCTACGCCTCCGCCATTGCGGGGGCTATCGTGCGGGCCCGGGAGAAACAGCCGGTGGAGACTACGCTGGAGCTGGTGGAAATCATCAAAAGCGCCATGCCGGCGGCGGCCCTGCGAGAGAAGCAGCATCCCGCCAAGCGTTCCTTTCAGGCCATTCGCATCGCAGTCAACGACGAGCTGGGGGCGGTAGACAGCATGGTGCGCGCCGCGGTGCCCCGCCTCAATCCCGGCGGCCGTCTGGCCGTAATCTCCTTTCACTCACTGGAGGACCGTATCGTCAAAAACGGTCTGGCAGCATACGCCAAGGGCTGTACTTGCCCGCCGGACTTCCCTGTGTGTGTGTGTGGGAAGAAGCCGCAGATTAAACTGATTACCCGAAAGCCTATTGTGTCCGGCCCGGATGAGCTGCAAGAAAACCCACGGGCCCGCAGCGCCAAGCTGCGGGTGGCGGAAAAGCTTTGAGGGCCAGCGGCTGATCTTACGAATGAGAATGGAGTGGAGCAGGCATGGCGACTGCCGTAAAGCGCAGAAAACGTTCTAAATATGACACCGTACCCTATGATCTGTATGACGGCTCTGCGGTACGGCAGCTTCGGCAGGAAGAGGTCCTGCAGCCCCGCCGCCCCATGGTGCGGCCTCGGGAGCGGACGCTGGCCCGGCCCAGAATCCGGGTCCGGGAGGCGGGCGCCGTCTCCCCCTTCGCGGTGGTGGGCTTTCTGGCGGTGGCGGCCTTTTCGGTGCTTCTGCTCTTCAGCTATGTACAGCTGGCGGTGATCTCCGATCAGGTGGTCAGCCTGCGTTCCGAGCTGACCACCTTAAAGACCGAAGAGGCCAAGCTCCGGGCTCAGTATGAACTGGCTTATGATCTGGACGCCATCGAAAGCGGCCTGAGCGAAGGCAACACCATGGTCAAGCCTCAGAATGGACAGGTGATCTACGTGGACCTGTCGGAGCCTGATTCCGTGACCTACTTTGAGAATGAGAGCGGCGCCACTGGCCTGAGTGGCGCTGTGGAGGAGCTCCAGTCCATCGTCACGGAAATCATGGAATATTTCAGCTGAATGGCGCCATATACTGCACTGGCAGACAATAGAGAGAGGGCTGCCCCACAAGAGGCCGCCCCTGTAACGGATACATAAGAGAGGGCGTAAGAAAAGAAATTTTCTTACGCCCTTCGGCTATCAACCAGGTCCAAATATAAACACACAGCATCCCACAAGCGAGGTGAGCCGGTTATGGCACAGAGAAAGAAAGGCAACCGCGTGATCCGGCAGCGTCCGGATCGGCGCGCCAACCGCACCATTTTGATTCGCAGCCTGTTTTTGATGGCGATTTTTGGCCTGCTGGCCTTTATACCGCTGTTTGTCAAGCTGTGGCAGATCCAGATCAGCCAGCATGAGTATTATCAGGACCTGGCGGTCCAGCAGCAGACCCGGGACAGCACCGTTACCGCCAACCGGGGCACCATCTATGACAGCAACGGCGAGGTGCTGGCCATGAGCGCCACAGTCTACAACGTGCAGCTCTCTCCCCGGGACCTGGTGGAGACCCAGGAGAGCTACCAGAAGGCGGTGGAGAAGGCCCAGGAGAGCGGCGGCAAGCTGCCCGACTATCCGGAGCCCACCGACCAGTTTATCGCGGAAAATCTGGCCGCCATTCTGGAACTGGAAGTGGAGGATGTCCTGGACCATTTGCAGAATAAGAACTCCCAGTATGAGATGATCAAATACCGGATCGATCCGGAGGAGTCGGACGCCGTCCAGGAATTCATCACCGAAAACCATCTGTCCCACGGCATCTATCTGATGCCCACCAGCAAGCGGTATTATCCCAAGGGCAGTCTGGCGGCCCAGGTGATCGGCTGGGTCAATCCCAATCTGGACAATGTGGGGGCCTACGGCCTGGAGGCCCAGTTTGAGAGCGAACTCTCCGGCCAGACCGGCCGGGTGGTCACCGCCAAGGACGGCGTGGGTACCGAGCTGCTCTACCGCTTTGAGGACTATTACGACGCCACCGACGGCGATAATCTGACGCTGACGCTGGACGCCACCATCCAGTCCTACTGTGAGAGCATCCTTCAGGAGGGGGTGGAGCAGTTTGACGTCCAGGACGGCGGCTTCTGCATCGCCATGGACCCCAACACCGGAGCCATTCTGGGCTGGGCCAATTCTCCTACATATGATCCCAACGATCCCTGGACGGTCAGCGACCCGGTCTTGCAGGCCTATCTGGAATCGGTGAAAAGCAACCCCGCCTCCAACGAGGCGGCCTATCAGAAGGCGCTGGCGGAGGGGTGCTCCGCTGAGGAAGCCGCCGAGGCCTCCATATCCAATGCCAAGTGGGTGGTCCAGAACGCCCAGTGGACCAATAAGGCGGTTACCAGCTCCTACGAGCCCGGCTCCACCTTTAAGTCTGTTGTACTGGCCGCCGCCCTGGAGGAGGGCGTGGTCAGCGAGAGCGACCACTTTTACTGCTCCGGCAGCGTGATGGTGGAGGGATACGACGATCCTATCCGCTGCTCCGACCGGGACGGTCACGGCGACCAGGACTTGGCCAAAGCGGTGGCCAACTCCTGCAACCCGGCCTTTATTGCCATCGGCCAGCGGCTGGGGGCGGAAAAGTTCTACGACTATCTGGAGGACTTTGGCTTCCTGGGGCCCACCAACATTGACATGCAGGGCGAACCCAGCAGCGGCGGACAGATCGTCTGGAGCCGGGACAGCTTTACCAATGTGGACCTGGCGGTGGCCTCTTTCGGCCAGCGGTTCAATGTTACCCCTCTACAGCTCATCACCGCCGCCTCCGCCGTGGTCAACGGCGGACACCTGATGCAGCCCTACGTGGTGAGCCAGATCACCGACGCCGACGGCAACGTGATCCAGCATACCGAACCCACCGAGATACGGCAAGTGGTCAGCGAACGGACCAGTGAGCGGTGCCGCACCATTCTGGAGAAGGTGGTGGACGGCGGCACCGGTAAGAACGCCGCCGTGGAGGGCTACCGCATCGGCGGCAAGACCGGTTCCTCTGAGACCACTGAGACAGACCACACCATCGTCTCTTTCCTGGGTTTTGCCCCGGCGGACGATCCTCAGGTGGTTATTCTGCTGGCCTATGATAATCCCAAGCCCGCCTATCCCGGCGCCAACGTTACCGCCGATCAATGGTACATCAGCGGCGGCAACATGGCGGCCATCAAGGCCGGCGAGCTGCTGGAAAAGATTCTGGATCACCTGGGCGTGGAGAAGAGCTATTCCGCCAATGACGATGTGCTGGTGCCCAACCTGAACGGCCTGAATCTGGCCGACGCCACCTCCGCCCTGCAAAAGAACAATCTGACTATCCGCACCGTGGGCGACGGCGATACCGTCACCGGCCAGATCCCGGCCAACGGGGCCTCCATTCCCGGCGGCAGCGAAGTGGTGGTCTATATGGGTGTGGATGTGCCCACCGATCAGGTCACGGTGCCCAACCTGGACGGCCTGAGCATGGACCAGGCCAAGCAGAGACTGTCGGCCCTGGGCCTCTATCTGAAGGCCACCGGAGCCACAGAGTACGGTTCCAATGTGGTGGCCTACGACCAGTCCATTGCCGCCGGAACCAGCGTGGACCGGGGCACGACCGTCGAGGTGCGCTTTACCGACTCCACAGCCAGCGGCGCGGGCCTGTAACGGCTGCTGAGGAATCATCCATCCAGAAAGCGGGGTGTGTGCATGAAGCTGAATGACGTGCTGGCGGGAGTGCCCCTCACCGCCCGGCAGATCCAGGACGTGGAAATCACCGGCATATGCTATGACACCCGAACCATGATCCCCGGCTGCCTGTTTGTGGCGCTGCCGGGCTATAAGACCGATGGACATAAATTTATCCAGACCGCTCTGGACAAGGGGGCGGCGGCGGTACTCTGCCGCCGCCCTCCGGAGGGAGCGGGGCCCTGGCTGGCAACCCCAGACCCGCGGGCCGCTCTGGCGGCGGTCTCGGCCAACTGGTTCGGCCACCCGGCCAGAGAGTTGACGGTGCTGGCGGTGACCGGCACCAATGGCAAGACCACCACCACCTATCTGCTGAAAGCCATGCTGGAGGGCGTGCTGGGGGCCAAAGTGGGGCTCATCGGCACCAACCAGAACATGGTGGGCGGGGAAGTGCTCCCCGCCCACCGCACCACCCCGGAATCCTGGGAGGTGCAGAAGCTGCTGCGGGAGATGGCGGACGCCGGGTGCAGCCATGTGGTGATGGAGGCGTCCTCCCACGCTCTGGTGCTCCACCGGCTGGACGGAATCCGGTTCCGAACCGGTATTTTTACCAACTTGACCCAGGACCATTTGGATTTCCACCACACCATGGAGGCATACCGCCAGGCCAAGGGGCTGCTCTTCCGGCAATGCGACCAGGCGGTGCTCAATTTAGACGACGAGGCGGGACGGTATTATGCCGATACCGTCCCCTGTCCTGCCGTTACCTATTCCGAGTGCCGGGACGAGGCGGACCTTACCGCCAAAAACCTGCGGCTTTTTCCCGACCGGGTGGAATTTGAGGCGGTGACCATGCAGGCCATCGCCCGGGTAAAACTGCCCATCCCCGGCGGCTTTACCATCTACAACGCCCTGGGCGTCATCGCCTGCGGGCTGACCCTGGGGCTGCCTCTGGGGGAGATCGCCGCCTCTCTGGCCAAGGCCCAGGGGGTGAAGGGCCGCATTGAGGTGGTGCCCGTTCCGGCGGACTATACGGTGCTCATCGACTATGCCCACACCCCGGACGCCCTGGAGAACATCCTGACCACCGTCCGGGATTTTACCAAAGGGCGGGTGATCTGCCTGTTTGGCTGCGGCGGCGACCGGGACCGGTCCAAGCGGCCCCAGATGGGGGCCATTGCCGGGCAGCTGTCCGATGTGGCGGTGGTCACCTCCGACAACCCCCGCACCGAGGACCCCCAGGCCATCATTCGGGACATTCTGGCGGGGATGGAGGGTACCCCGGCTCAGCGCCATGTGGAGCCCGACCGGCGGAAGGCCATCCCTCTGGCCCTGTCCCTGGCCCGGACCGGAGACACAGTGGTGCTGGCGGGCAAGGGACACGAGACCTATCAGGAGATCAACGGCGTGGAATACCATCTGGATGAGCGGGAGGAAGTCTCCGCCTTTTTCACAAAATAGCGCCGGAAGTTTGTTGCATTTGTAGAGTGGAAACAAGGGACAGTCTGTGATAAAATACCACGTTGGTCCATTTACACGGACAAAAATCGGCTGTGAGAGGCTTTGGAGGTTGCAAAAGAGATGTTGAGGATCGTCATCAGCTGCCTGATCGGATTTGTGGTGGCCGCACTGGCGGGAAAGGCCCTGATTCCCATGCTGCGGCGCATGAAGGCTGGGCAGTCCATCAAGGAGATCGGCCCCACCTGGCATATGTCCAAACAGGGCACCCCCACCATGGGCGGGCTTATGTTCATCATCGCCGCCATCGTGGCGGTGGCCGCTCTGGGGTGGCAGGACTTTGCCGCAGGAAGATTTGGCGGCGGCTTTGTCCTGGTGTTTGCTCTGGTATTTGGGATTATCGGCTACATTGACGACTATTTTAAAGTAAAAAAGCATGAGAATACCGGCCTGACCGCCCCCCAGAAGTTTCTCCTTCAGCTGGCGGCGGCCATTCTCTTCACGGTGCTGATGCGCAATTTTGGTTATCTGACCCCCGATCTGTACATTCCCTTTTTCAATGTGACGCTGTCGGTGCCCTGGCCCTTGTACATGGTGTTCGCCGCCTTTGTCATGGTGGGCTGCGTCAACGCTGTCAACATCACCGATGGCATCGACGGTCTGGCCAGCGGCGTCACCATGCCGGTGATGCTCTTCTTCACGGCAGTGGCCTGCTGGTGGGAACACTACGAGCTGGGGATTTTCTCCGCTGCTCTGCTGGGCGGTCTGCTGGGATTTCTGATCTACAATTTCCACCCCGCCAAGGTGTTCATGGGGGACACTGGCTCCCTCTTCCTGGGCGGCGCGGTGTGCGGTCTGGCCTTTGCGCTGGACATTCCCCTGGTGCTGATTCTGGTGGGAATTATCTACATTGCGGAAACTTTATCTGATATTATACAGGTTGGATACTTCAAGCTCACCCACGGCAAGCGGATTTTCCGTATGGCTCCCCTCCACCACCATCTGGAGATGGGCGGCTGGAGCGAGGTGAAGCTCTTCTGCGTGTTTACCGGGATCACCCTGGTTATGTGCGTACTGGCGTTCTGGGGGGTCATGTACCGCTGAGAACGGATGGAAAGCCGGTAAGGAGGTGACGGAGCCATGACAAAACGCAGGCGGGACCTGACCGTATTGCAGCAGCTGTCCCGCGGACCCATTGACATTCCGTTTCTGATGCTGGTGGTGATCCTGACGGCCATCGGCGTGGTCGCGGTGTTCTCCGCCTCCTACCCTACCGCCATGAACGAGGGGCTCAATCCGGCCAACTATTTTATCAAGCAGGCCGGATTCGGTGTGGTTGGCCTGGTTGCCATGTACCTAATCTCCAAGATCAACTATCAGACCTTCCGGGGCCTGTCCATCTTTGTGCTGGGTGTTTCCATTGTGCTGCTGGTGCTGGTGCTTCCCTTTGGCTATGGCCGGAGCACCGTGGGCGCCCAGCGCTGGATCAGCCTGCCCATCATCGGCGGTTTCCAGCCTTCGGAGATCGCCAAGGTAGGCGTCATCATGTACTTTGCCGCCCGCCTGTCCAAGCGCAACACCGAAAAGCATAAGCGGCTCCCGCCCCGCCATCCGCTCAGCGGCCTTTATGCCTGGATGGATGAAAAGGGCGTGCTGGAGCCCATCCCGTATTTTCTGATTTTGGGCGTTGTGGCTATTTTGATGCTGATGGAGCCCCACATGTCCGGTACCATTCTGGTGCTGGTGGGCGGGGCGTCGGTGCTCTTTGCCGCCGGGATCAAGCTCTACTGGTTCGTTGGCGGCGGCACCCTGGCGGCAGCCGGCCTGTTCTTCATTATGACCCAGACCAGCTACATGGCCACCCGTCTGGCCATCTGGAAGGACCCGTGGAACGACGGCATGAACGGACGGGATAAGGGCTTCCAGATCATTCAGTCCCTGTATGCCATCGGCTCCGGCGGTCTGCTGGGTGTTGGATTTGGGAAGAGCAGACAGAAATTCCTCTACTTGCCTGAGTCGGAGAACGACTATATTTTTTCCATCTGGTGTGAGGAGATGGGCTTTGTAGGAGCGGCCATTGTAATTATTCTGTTTATCCTTCTGGTGATCCGGGGCTACTGGATCGCCGTCCACGCCCGGGACCGGTTCGGCGCTCTGCTGGTGGTGGGTATCACCACCCTGACGGCGGTGCAGGTCTTTCTGAACATCTCTGTGGTTACCAACCTGATCCCCTCCACCGGTATCTCTCTGCCCTTCTTCAGCTACGGCGGTACGGCCCTGATGATCCAGCTGGCGGAGATGGGGATGGTGCTATCCGTATCCAGGCAAATCCCAGCGCCCAAACAGGAGTAGAACAATCTAGGGGGCATCCAATGCCCCCTAGATATGAGCCTGCGTGCCGGCGAAGCCGGCGACTTGGCTCAATACCCCCGGTTTCGCGCCCTGTGGCGCGGGTCGAGGTGTCTTTCCGGGAAGTGAATTCCCGGAAAGACAGAATTTCAATTTCTTTTATCCGCAGGCGGTCGGAGACCGTCCCTACTTTATGAGGAGGGGAAAAAACGCCAATGAAAATCCTCTTTACCTGCGGCGGGACCGCAGGCCATGTGAATCCCGCCGTGGCCCTGGCTCAGATGTTTCAGGCCCGCAATCCGGGGTGTGAGGTGCTCTTTGTGGGGGCGGACGGCGGCATGGAGACCAGGCTGGTGCCCAAGGAGGGCTACCCCATTGAGACGGTGACCATCACCAACTTCCATCGCTCCCTCACTCCGGCGGCCATCGGGCACAACCTCAAAACCTTGCTGAACATGAATAAATCCAAAAAGCAGGCCAACGCCATTCTAGACCGGTTCCGGCCCGATTTGGTGGTGGGCACCGGAGGCTACGCCTCCTATCCGGTGGTCAACGCGGCGGCGGCCCGAGGCATCCCCACCGCCGTTCACGAGTCCAACGCTGTCCCCGGTCTTACCACCAAGACCCTGTCCAAGGTGGTGGACGTGGTGATGGTAGGCTTTGAGGAGAGCCGCAGCCACTACGACGACCCCTCCAAGGTGGTGGTCACCGGCACTCCGGTACGGGAGGACTTCTTCCGCTATAACCGGAAGGAGGCCCGGGCCAAGCTGGGCTTCACCGACGACCGGCCTTTGGTGGTTTCGGTGTGGGGCAGTCTGGGAGCCAAGGTGATGAACGACCAGATCACCCAGTGCATCGCCCTGGAGTGTCAGAACGGCGCTCCCTGGCGGCATATCCACGGGGCGGGCCGCAATTACCAGCAGGTGCTGGACGGCCTGAAGGGGAAGGGGATCAACCTGACCCAATACCCCGGCGTGGAGGTGCGGCAGTACATCTATGATATGCCTTTGGTGATGGCGGCGGCCGACCTGGTGCTGTGCCGGGCAGGGGCCTCCACCATTGCGGAGCTCACCGCCATTGCCCGGCCGGCGGTGCTGGTGCCCTCCCCCAACGTGGTGGCCGACCACCAGACCAAGAACGCCCGGGTGCTGGCCAACGCCGGGGGGGCAGTGCTCCTGCCGGAGAGCGAGTCCAGCGGCGAAAAGCTGTACCATCTGGTAGGGCAGCTGCTGGACGACCAGAGCCGCCGGGACAGCATGAGCCGCGCCCTGCGGGAGATGGGTTCTCCCGACGCCGCGGAAAAAATTTACCAGACCCTGAAGGAATTGCTGGAAAAGCGGGCAAAATGAACCGGCCTTTCCTCCGACGCATAGGATGGCATACATAAGAGCCCGGGGGCTCTAAATCCTAACTGCGGAGGATGGAAGCTATGTGTGCATATATCGTAGAGGGCGGACGGGCGTTACAGGGCTGTGTACAGGTCCACGGAGCAAAAAACAGCGTTTTGCCCATCCTGGCGGCCTGTCTCCTGGCTCCGGGGGCCTGTGTGATCCAGAATTGTCCCCGCCTCTCCGATGTGGAGGCATCCCTGGCCATCCTGCGCCACCTGGGCTGTCGGGCAGAGCGGGAGGGGGACGCGGTGGTGGTGGACGCTTCCGCCCCCACCCGGTTCGACGTGCCCGACGCCCTCATGCGGGAGATGCGCTCCTCTGTTATCTTTCTGGGGGCCATTCTGGGTCGCATGGGACAGGCACAGATGTGCGCCCCCGGCGGCTGTGAGCTGGGACCCCGGCCCATCGACCTGCACCTGGCCGCCATCCGCGCCCTGGGGGGCAGGGTGGAGGAGGAGGGGGGCGGCCTGTCCTGCTCCGGGCAGCTCCATGGGGCGGATATCGTCCTTTCTCTGCCCAGTGTGGGGGCCACCGAGAACGCTATGCTGGCGGCGGTGTGCGCCCAGGGGATCACCACCATCACCAACGCCGCCCGGGAGCCGGAAATCGTTGATCTTCAGGGATTTTTACAGACTCTGGGGGCCAAGGTCCGGGGAGCGGGCAGCTCGGTCATCACCGTGGAAGGAGGGGTTCCCCTCCACGGCGGGGCCTACCGGGTCATGGGGGACCGGATCGTGGCCGCCACCTATCTGACCGCTGCTGCTGCGGCGGGGGGCAGCGTGGAGGTCACCGGGGTGGACTGGCGCACCCTGTCTACGGTGACGGCGGTGCTGAAAGAGGCCGGCTGCCGGGTGAAAAGCGAAGACCAGCGGATCTGCCTCCAGACCGACGGCCCTCTGAAGGGGGTGCGCCCGGTGCGCACCGCCCCCTATCCCGGTTTTCCCACCGACGCCCAGGCGCCGCTGATGGCCGCTCTGGCCAGGGGAACCGGCTGTACGGTTTTTGTGGAAAACATGTTTGAAAGCCGCTACCGCCATGTGGATGAGCTGATCCGCATGGGGGCGGACATCCGGGTGGAGGGCCGGGTGGCTGTGGTGTACGGGGCCTCCCGGCTCCATGGGGCCTCCGTCCTGGCCTCCGACCTGCGGGGCGGGGCCGCCCTGGTGGTGGCTGCTCTGGGCGCGGAAGGGAAAAGCACCATCACCGGACTGCACCACATCGACCGGGGCTATCAGTCCCTGGAGTACGACTTACAGCGTCTGGGGGCGGACATCCGGCGGGTATGAATAGAAGTTTGAGAAAATCGTAAGAATTTCTTTTCAAAAATTCAACGATTCTGTGTGAGGATAAAGAAAAAAGAACAGGAGATCGACAGAATGGCGGCAAGACGAAACAGAGGAAGACGACGGCGGAACCGAGGGCGTTTTGGCGGCCTTTATAAGCTGTTGTCCATTCTGGTCATCTTTGCCGCCATTTTGATGGGCTGTATCATCTTTTTTCGGGCCAATACCATGGTGGTGACGGGCAACTCCCGGTACACCCAGGAGGAGATCATTGCCGCCGCCGGGGTAGAACAGGGGGACAACCTGTTTACCCTCAATAAATATCAGATCGCCGGACGGATCTTGACCCAGCTGCCCTATGTGGACGATGTGACCATCAGCCGCAAGCTCCCCGACACCCTGATCTTTGAGGTGACTGAGAGCGCCGGTGTGGCTTGGGTGGAGAGCGGCGGGTCCTACTGGCTGCTCAACGGCAGCTGTAAACTGCTGGAGATGGGGGACGCCACGCTGACAAAGGACAAGCCCCAGCTGCTGGGGCTAACCCCGGTGAATCCCTCGGTGGGCAACACCCTGACTGTGGCTGCGGAGGAGCAGGACAAACTGGAACGGCTCCAGGCCTTTCTGGAGGCCATCCAGGCCCGGGGCATGACAGGCAGCCTGACGGCTTTCCTGGATCTGAGCTCCGGCAATGAGATCCGGTTTGGATACGGAGAAAATCTGACGGTGGTCTTTCCGCTGAATGGAGATTTTGATGACGCCACTTATGAGCTCAAGCGCACCCTGGAGACCATGGACGAGCGGGGGATCACCCGCACCGGCACCTTGGATCTGAATTATGAAAGCCGGGAGGTCCATCTGCTGCCTGACCGGTGGATGCCCGAGGGGTGGAGCCCTCTGGAGGTCCCCACCGAGCCCGCCCAGCAGCAGACCGGGGGAGAGAGCACAACCCAGGAAAACGGGGTGACAGAGCCCGTCCAAACGCCTGAGGTACCGGAGCAGGCGCCCGAGACGGAGGAATAACAGCGAGGAGCGGATTATGACGGGAAAGAGACGACGCAGCAAAGGCGAATTTGCGGTAGTGGTGGTGTGCATCATTGTGGGCTACCTGTTGGCGGCGCAGCTGCGCAGCGTGCGGCTCACCGGTGCGGCAGACGCCGCCAGTGCCAGCCGGCTGGAGACCTTGCAGGAGCTCTATAATGAGCAGAGCGAACAGAAGGACGCCCTGGAGGACCAGGTGGCCCAGCTGCAAAGCGAACTGAGCCATTACCGGGATCAGGCCGCCTCCGGCGATTCGGGCAGTGAGGCCCTGCGCCAGGAGGTGGAGCAGCTGGAGATCACCGCCGGGTATACCGATGTGGAGGGGCCGGGCGTGACCGTGATCCTGGAGGACTCCGCGCAGACCAATGTGACCGGCGACGAGGCCGATTATCTGATTCATGATAGCGACCTGCTCTCGGTGGTCAACGAACTGCGCTCGGCGGGAGCGGAGGCCATCTCCCTCAACGGAGAGCGGCTGCTGGCCACCAGTGAGATCCGCTGTACCGGCGCGGTGGTGACAGTCAACGGGCGGCGGTACGCCGCCCCCTATGTGATCTTCGCCATCGGAGACAGCGATACCCTGTACAGCGCCTTGACCATGCGCAATGGGGTGGTGGATGTGCTCAGCCAGTGGGGAATCTCGGTGAAGGTGACCACCAGCGATTTGCTGCTCATCCCCAAGTACAATGGTACGGTGGAGTATCACTATGCCAAAACAGCCGCGCCGGAGCCGCAGGAAGAGGGGGGAGAGTAAATGCTGGAGTTGATTGGACTGCTGGTGGGTCTGGCGGCGGGCAGCCTGGTCCCATGGACCATCCCCAGCCAGTACTCCCTCTATGTGGCCGCCGGGCTGCTGGCGGCGTTGGACTCGGCCCTGGGCGGGTATTGCGCCCGGATCAAAGGGGAGTTTCACCTGCCGGTATTTCTGTCCGGTATCATCGGAAATGCCGCCATTGCCGCTTTTCTTACCTGGCTGGGACAGAAATTGGGCATCCCGCTGTACCTGGCCGCGGTGGTCGTTTTTGGCGCACGCATGTTTCAAAACTTTGCTAAAATCCGGCGGGAACTATTGACCTCGAAGCAAAAGAGAGATACAATAAATCAACTAGATATAGTATCTTCCAGCCAGGAAGACCAGAAATAAGAGGGATTTTTTCTACGTGCCTTTTCACGAATACGTTCTACATAGGAGGAGCAGTTATGGCGTTTGGACTGGATACCGGGCCGGACAACGTGGTTACCATTAAGGTAATCGGTGTTGGCGGCGGCGGTAATAACGTAGTCAACCGCATGGTAAAGACCGGAACAAAGGGTGTTGATTTTATCGCTGTGAATACGGACAAGCAGGCGCTTGCCGTTTCCAGCGCTACTTTGAAGATTCAAATCGGTGAAAAGCTGACTGGCGGTCAGGGCGCCGGCAGCGACCCCGAGGTGGGCCGCAAGTCCGCTGAGGAGAGCCGCAGCGCCGTTTCCAAGGCCCTGGAGGACGCCGACATGGTGTTCATCACCGCCGGTATGGGCGGCGGCACCGGTACCGGCGCGGCCCCCATTGTGGCCGATATCGCCAAAGAAATGGGGATCCTCACCGTAGGCGTGGTCACCAAGCCTTTCAACTTTGAAGGCCGCCGGCGGATGATGCAGGCGGAAAAGGGCATTGAGGAGCTGCGTACCCGAGTGGACAGCCTGGTCATCATCCCCAACGAGCGGCTGAAATTTGCCACTGACCAGAAGATCACCTTCCAGAATGCCTTTGAAATCGCCGATGATGTGCTGCGCCAGGCGGTGCAGTCCATCTCCGACCTGATTAAGAATACCGGCTTTATCAACCTGGACTTTGCCGACGTCACCGCCGTCATGCAGAACGCCGGTATGGCCCACATGGGCGTGGGCCGGGCTGCCGGGAAGAACAAGGCCGAGGAGGCCGCCAAGATGGCCATTTCCAGCCCCCTGCTGGAGACCTCCATCAACGGCGCCAAGGGCGTGCTGGTCAACGTCACCGGCTCTGTGGACATCGGCCTGGAGGAAGTGGAGACCGCTGCCAACCTGGTACAGCAGGCCGCCCATCCCGACGCCCTCATCATCTTCGGCGCCGCCTTCGACGACACCCTGGAGGACGAGATCCGGGTCACTGTTATTGCCACCGGTTTTGAGGAGCTGGAGGGGGCCATGCCCAACAAGCCCTTCACCGCCGCGGCGGAGAAGAAGGCGGTGGCCCAGCAGCCTCAGACGGCTGCAAGCGGACAGCCCCAGCCTGCCGCTCCTGTTGAGGACGATCCCTTTGAGGATATCTTCAAGATCTTTAACCGAAATCACTGAGGTTCTCATGGAGGGGCCGCCGCTACGCGGCGGACCCTCCTTTTCTATGCCTCCAGGCTTGCAATCCGGCGGGAAATAGCATATAATAGGGGACGGTTCGACGGCCGATGGAAGAGGCGGCCGGTCTGACCACAAAATGTTGATCCGTAAGGGAGTGATATGCGCCGTGAGCGGTGACCCTCTGAGTCGAGAATGCAGCGTAACTGGCACGGCGTATCTGTTCCGTGTGTGACCGGCCCCGCCGGCAGCACCCGCACGCCTGTGCCCTTTTTTGGTCCACCCGTATAGCAGGGGCGGACCAGCGAGACAATAGGTGTGCGGGGATTTTTATGCCTTTTTGACCCCTGCGCCCGGAAAGGCGTGAGAGAATGCTTTCAATTCACAAGACCATCAACGGAAAAATGACCCGGCTGGACGCGGTACAGGACGGCTGCTGGGTCAATCTGACCTACCCCAGCGAGGACGAGCTGAACTCAGTGGCGGTGACCCTGGGCGTGGAGCCCACCTTCCTGCGGGCTGCTCTGGATGAGGAGGAGACCTCCCGTATCGACACCGAGGAGGGTCAGACCCTGATCATCATCGATGCCCCCTCGGTGGAAAAGGACGACGCGGTGGTGTACTCCACCCTCCCTCTGGGTATTATTGTGACCGAGAAGCACATCATTACCGTCTGCCTGAAGGAGACTTCTATCCTCAAGGATTTTCAGGACGGGCTGGTGCGCAATGCCGACACCCAGAAACGGACCCAGTTCATCCTTTATATGCTGCTCCAGGTGGCCAAACGCTTCCTGCAATACCTGAAGCAGATCGATAAGATCTATAACTATATGGAGCGCCAGCTCTACAAGTCCCAGCGGAATAAGGAGCTGATCCAGCTGTTGGACCTGGAAAAGTCGCTGGTCTACTTCAATACCTCTCTGAAGGCCAATGAGGTCACGCTGGAAAAGATCCTCCGGGGCCGCATCATCACCCTTTATGAGGAGGACCACGACCTGCTGGAGGACGTGCTCATCGAGGTGCGCCAGGCCATTGAGATGGCCAACATCTACTCCTCCATTATTTCCGGTATGATGGACGCCTTTGCCTCCGTCATCTCCAACAACCTGAACGTCATCATGAAGGTGCTGACCTCCATCACCATTTTGCTCACCATCCCCAATATCTTCTTCAGCTTCTACGGCATGAATGTGGCCAACCTGCCTCTGGATCAATTCTGGTGGTTCCCGCTGGTTCTGTCCCTGGGCGTCATTGTGGTGACAGGCGTTATCCTGAAGAAGAAGGATCTGTTTTAAGCCATTGACTCGCCGCACGGCTTGCCCGCGGCGGGTCTTTACTACTTTAACGGAGAAAATTTTATTGGAAAAATCCAATCTGATTCATACTGTGGTAACATTTTTATGGCATAATCATTAGCATTGAACGAATTGGCAAAGGGGCCCCGGTCCCTGGGTATGGTAAAGAGAACGGAGGTTATTCATGGCAAGCAATCCCAACTATTGTGATATTACGCCTGAAATTGAAGTTTTGGCGGGGCTGGCAAGAGAAAACAGCCGGATTGATCCGGAGGATTACGTAAAGTATGACGTCAAGCGGGGCCTGCGGGATCTGAACGGTAAGGGCGTTCTGGCCGGACTGACGGAGGTTTCCGACATTGTTGCCAAGAAGATTGTGGATGGCCAGGAAGTTCCCTGCGAGGGCAAGCTCTATTACCGTGGCGTGGACGTGGAGCAGCTGGTGGGCGGCGCTCTGAAGGAGGGCCGTTTCGGCTTTGAGGAGACTGCCTATCTGCTCCTGCTGGGTAAGCTGCCCACTAAGGAGGAGCTGGACGGCTTTACCAAGCAGTTGTCCTATTACCGCTCCCTGCCCAATAACTTTGTGCGGGATGTGATCCTGAAGGCGCCCAGCCATGATATTATGAATTCTCTGGCCCGGAGTGTGCTCAATCTGGCCTCCTATGACGACCGGGCGGATGATATCTCCCTGCCCAATGTGATGCGCCAGTGCCTCCAGCTGATCGCTTTGTTCCCCATGCTCAGCGTCTATGGCTATCAGGCCTGGAACTACAAGAGCGGCAGCAGCCTGTACATTCACGCCCCACGGCCTGAGCTGTCGGCGGCGGAGAATATCCTCTCTCTGCTGCGGGCCGACTCCTCCTACTCCTTCTGGGAGGCCCACGTGCTGGATATCTGCCTGACCCTCCACGCCGAGCACGGCGGCGGCAACAACTCCACCTTCACCACCCATGTGGTCACCTCCTCCGGCACCGATACCTATTCCTGTATGGCGGCCGCTCTGGCCTCTCTGAAGGGCCCCAAGCACGGCGGCGCCAACATCAAGGTGGTGCAGATGTTTGAGGACATGAAGGAGCACCTGCGGGACTGGAAGGACGAGGACGAGGTGCGCCACTACCTGCGGGCTCTGCTGAACAAGCAGGCCTTTGACAAGGCGGGCCTCATCTACGGTATGGGCCACGCGGTCTACTCCCTGTCCGATCCCCGTGCCAACATCTTCAAATCCTTTGTGGAAAAGCTGTCCCGGGAGAAGGGGCGCAACGAGGAATACGAGCTCTACTCCATGGTGGCCCGGCTGGGTCCCGAGGTTATCGCCGACGAACGGAAGATGTACAAGGGCGTATCCGCCAACGTGGACTTCTATTCCGGCTTTGTGTATCACATGCTGGACCTGCCTCTGGAGCTGTATACCCCCATCTTTGCCATGGCCCGTGTGGCGGGCTGGAGCGCCCACCGCATCGAGGAGCTGATCAACATGGGCAAGATCATCCGTCCTGCCTATAAGTATGTGGGCACCCATGCCGACTATGTGCCCATGGAGAACCGCTAAACAGAGCAAAAAGCCGCATCCGTATGGATGCGGCTTTTTTCATCCCTGAGCTACCGCTTCGGCGACCCGGATACCGTCTACAGCGGCAGAAGTGATGCCGCCAGCGTACCCGGCTCCCTCTCCGCAGGGATAGAGTCCGGTGATGACTGATTGATAATTTTCTCCGCGGAGTATACGCACCGGAGAGGATGAGCGAGTCTCCACGCCGGTGAGCACACTGTCCGGAGCGGCAAAGCCGTGGAGCTTTCGGTCAAAAACCGGCAGAGCGCCCCGCAGAGTATCGGTAACATAGCCGGGCAGGCACCGGTCCAGATCGGTAGGCGTGACGCCGGGCAGGTAGGTGGGGGAGAGGGCCCCCAGGGCTTTGGATGCCTGCCGGGCCAAAAAGTCCTTGACCGTCTGAGCGGGGGCATGATAATGGCCGCCGCCCAGCTGGAAGGCGGCTTCCTCCCAACGGCGCTGGAAGGCCACCCCCGCCAGAGGGTGATCGGAGCCAAGGTCACCTGGATTTACGCCAACCAAAAAGCCGCCGTTGATGTTTTGACCGTCTCTGGCCCGGCAGCTCATACCGTTGGTCACCAGCCGCCCCTCTTCCGAAGCGGCGGCCACCACCTGCCCGCCGGGGCAGACGCAGAAGGTAAAGGCGCTGCGGCCATTGGGCAGGTGGCAGGCCAGCTTGTAGTCGGCGGCAGGTAAACTTTCCCAAGCTGGGCCAAACTGGGCCAGAGAGAGCGCGGCCTGTCTGTGCTCGATCCGCACCCCAATGGCAAAGGGCTTCTGCTCCATAGGTACCCCAGCCTCCAGGAGCATCTGGAAGGTATCCCGGGCGGAGTGGCCGGGGGAGAGCACCAGGGCGTCGCAGGGCAGGTCGTAGGGGCCCTGGGGGCCCTCCACAGTAAGCCCGGCCACTGCCTCACCCCGGAGGGTAAGCCCGGCCAGCTTGTGGCCGAAGCGCACGTCACAGCCCAGCCGCAGCAGTTCCTGCCGCATATTTTTTACCACGTTCCGCAGGATGTCGGTGCCGATGTGGGGTTTGTGCTGGTAGAGAATGTCCGCCGGAGCCCCCGCCTCTACCAGCGTGCGGAACACGGTGGAGATCCGGGGATCGTGGGTGCCGGTGGTCAGTTTGCCGTCGGAGAAGGTGCCCGCGCCCCCCTCGCCAAACTGGACATTGGAGGAAGGGTCCAGCACGCCGATGGACCAGAACCGCTCCACGTCCGCCGTCCGCTCCTCCACCGGGCGGCCCCGTTCCAGCACAATGGGGGCCAGACCGTTCCGGGCCAGAAACAGGGCGGCAAACAGGCCGGCAGGACCCATGCCCACCACCACCGGCGGCAGGGGAGAAATCCGCCGCACGGTTGGAAAGACATAGGGCTGAGGCTGGAACAGGCTGACGTTTTTGTCCCGGCACCGGGAGAGGACCTTGGCTTCATCCGCCAGAGTAACGTCCACGGTACAGACATAGTGGACGTCGCTTTTTTTGCGGGCATCAATGGACTGCCGGGCCAGGGTCAGACTCTGGATCGCATCAGGCCTGATCCCCAGAATCCGGGCGGCCTTCTTTTTCAACTGACCCTTTCCGCCGTCAATAGGCAGGGGGATATTTTGAATCCGGAGCATAGAATTACCTCGTCATTCAGAATTGAAGGGATTTCTACCAGTTTGTAATGGGAAGGCTTGTAATCGCCAAGTTGCAGTATATCAAAAGTACGGGCACTTTCAAAGCCCAATGGCAAAAAAGTTCCCCGGTCCAATGGACCGGGGAACCCTTTGCTTGACAAATTAGCCGAAGTAACGCTTCAGCAGGCCCTCGAAAGCCTTGCCGTGACGGGCCTCGTCGCGGGCCATCTCGTGGACGGTGTCGTGGATGGCGTCCAGGTTGTGCTGCTTGGCCAGCTTAGCCAGATCAGTCTTGCCCTGGGTAGCGCCGTTCTCGGCGTCCACACGCATCTCCAGGTTCTTCTTGGTGGAGTCGGTCAGGACCTCGCCCAGCAGCTCGGCGAACTTGGCAGCGTGCTCAGCCTCCTCGTAGGCGGCCTTCTCCCAGTACAGGCCGATCTCGGGATAACCCTCACGGTGAGCCACACGAGCCATAGCCAGGTACATACCGACCTCAGAGCACTCGCCCTGGAAGTTCTCGCGCAGGCCCTGGATGATCTCCTCGGGAGCGCCCTTGGCCACGCCTACCACATGCTCAGAAGCCCAGGTCTTGTCGCCGCCCTGGAGCACGAACTTCTCCTTGGGAGCCTTGCAGATGGGGCAGAAATCAGGGGCGGAATCCCCCTCGTGAACATAACCGCAAACAGAGCAGACCCACTTTTTCATGTGTTTTTCCTCCTAATTTTACTTAAATTTTCATGTATCTAGGGTTAGCGGAAGTGCTAATCAGTAATGATTATCATTTCTGATATTAAGATAGCACAACTTAACTTTTTCGTCAAGCCCTTTTTTAAAATTGGGAAAAGTTTTTCCCGTCTTACCTCTTATTCCGGCGGCCATACTTCCGGTGTCCCAGCACCAGGATCGAAATGCCTACCCCTGCCAGGATGGCTCCCATCACAATCTGCCCAAAGACAGGGATAGAGAGAGCGAACGTCATGTAGCTCGTATCAATACCACCAACAGTCATCTTCTGTCCCTCCTTATCCCATGGGTACCTGTGTCATCTGTAAAAAGCTCATCATGGTAATCAGGCCCATGATCCCCCGCACCAGCATCCAGATCCCCAGTGCCAGGGGAATGATCCCCAACAGATACCAGCGGGGCGGATTGCTTTTAGGAGCGCCCCCCTCCGCAGGCTGAGGGTCCGGCGCTTCTCCCAGCAGAAGCTCGTCGGTGGTAATTCCAAATACCCTGGCCAGAACCACTATTTTATCCAGCTCCGGCTGGGCGGCGTCCACCTCCCATTTGCTGACTGCCTGCCGGGATACCCCCAGTTGTTCCGCCAGCGCCTCCTGAGACAGGCCCGCCCGTTTTCGGTGTGTTTGAATCCGTTCTCCCAATGTCATTTTGGTTCGCCTTCCTTTCTTCCGGCCCTTCCGGATGAGTCCAGCCTATCAGACCAGGCGGTTTCTTACCATCAAGTTTGGCTGGAATTTCCGCAACCGCTGGTTGCGAATGAATAAAAGAAGGAAGTCTAGTAATTGCAATGCTTACACGGATGTTTTTAGCCTCTATATGGGCTGTTTTCCCCTTATGTTTTCCCTTACGAGCTGAAAACCGCCTTGATGAAGCCCTCCATGCGGGCAGCGCTGTCCTGCTTCATACGCTCCGTAAAGTGACCGTATCTGTCCAGAGTAAAGCCCGCGCTGGAATGGCCCAAGTTGCCTTGAATTGTCTTGATATCGTCACCCGCTCGAATCGCATTGACGGCGTATGTATGTCGGAGGTCGTGGAATCTCACACTATCCAGACCGGCGGCCTTAATGGCGGCGGAAAACCACCCTTCCACAGTCTGCTGGAGCAGCGGCCCACCAATCTGATCTGTAAACGCTAGGTTGTGGGGATTATCCCACAAAGGGCCGGCCTTGATCTGCATTTCGGCTTGCCGCCGCCGCTGCTCTTTCAGGTTTTTCAAAACAAAGGGGGCAGGGGTGATCGTCCGGCTTTTGCCGTTCTTAGGGGAGATAAACAGGCCGCTTTCCGCCCGGTGCTCGGGCCGAGTCAGCTGCTTACAGATTAGAATCGTCCCTTTCTGGAAGTCCACGCAATCCCAGGTCAGACCCAGCAGCTCGGAAAGGCGGCAGCCAGTAAACAGGGCGACAGATATCAGCAGCTCCAGGCGGCCACCCTTGACAGCTAGAAGGAGTGCGGCGGCCTGCTCATCATCCAGCGGGCAAATTTCCTTTTGTTCCATTCTGGGGAGCTGACAATCAGACGCCGGGTTCCTGGGTATATAGTCCAGCTTCACGGCCTTTTGCAACGCCTGATGAAGTACCTTATAGGCCAGCCGGACGGAGGCCGGGGAGAGCTCCAGGCCGTTGATAAACCTCTGTACCATATGAGGCCGCAGCTCAGAAAGCCCCACCGCGCCCAGGGCCGGCTTGATATGCAGACGGACATTATTCTTGTACACCTGAACGGTAGCGGGCTTCACACCTCCTAGGTATTCCGCAGTCCATGTGTCCAGCCACACTCCAACGGTCATTTTTGTGGGTGTGGTATAGGTGCCCTGGTCAACAGCCAGAGTGGCTGCTTTGAGGCGCTGGGCTACCTCTTTCTGTGTTTTCCCGGTTATGCTCCGCTGGATCTGCTTGCCGGTGCCGGGGTCACGGCCAACGGTGAAGCGGGCCTCCCAATAGGTATATTCCTTTCCCGAGCGGGTCACAGTTTTCTTGCGTATGGTGCCAGCGCCCGACGCTGCCTTTCTGCTCATACGGCTCTCCTTTCCACTTGCCACTTGCGCCCGCTCGTCCTTCTATGGTACAATATGGGCGCGGTTTTGATTCTTGTGAGGGGTCATAATCGCTCTTGCCGCCTCTGGTGTTCCAGCACCAGGGGCGGCTTTTTTCATGTCTGTCATTCTTTACTGCCTGTGGGATCGATGGCGGGATCTTTGGACTGAGGCTTACTGGAAGTGATGATCTTTTTACATTCTTCAAGAATGGGAACTACCATCTTTATAAACGCGTCCCTATCTTCTGGATTCTTACTGTCCAGCTCGGTATTGATATACGTTGATATAGATTCGAGGGTATCATCTAAACGCTGCTGTGCGGCGCCAAGATGATTAAATGCATCATCACCGGCGAGACCTGTTTCTTTGATCAGGGGCTCAGAAGATGTATCAGCACTTCTCCCCATAAGACTGTTAAGCTCGTTGACGCACTTATCAATAATACTGGCTGACCGCTCAATAGCATTGGTATATGCGTTTATTTCAGAAGTAATTAAATCAAGGCGATTACTATCTTCATCTGAAAGAAGTTCTACATAAGAAACTCCAAGTGCGAAAGCAATACGGTTCAAAGTGTCAATCTTTGGTTTCCGTATATCGCGCTCAAATTGTCCTATATTTTGATAGGAAACACCAAGCTTTTTTGCAAGTTCTGCCTGCGTCATACCGGCTTTTAATCTTGCTGACTTTATTTTTTGTCCGGTGGTCATTAAAATCACCCCACAAATATAATAACATTTGAAAGAGCAAAACACAAGGAAAACCTTTTGTTTTAACAAATTGACAAAAGTTTTTCCTTGTGTTATAGTTATGGACACAAGGAAATGATTGTGAGGTGTAGACATGAGAATTGATCGAATAAAATTTGCGACCGCTCTTGCCAAGAAGGATATTAACATACTTCGCTTAGCGAAATTATCAGGAGTATCCAGGGTAACAATAAGCGGCGTAAAACACGGAAAATCGTGTGCCAGAACGACAGCGGAGAAGCTGGCCGCCGTTCTGGGGCAGGAGATTCTGGAAGAGGAGGCGTAAGTCATGGAAAAACTGGCGTATTCGGTGCCGGAGGCAGCGGAAGTGCTGGGCGTGGGCGTGCAGGCCGTCTATAACCTGGCCCACGTTGCCGGATTCCCGGCGGTGCGGGTGGGCAATCGAATCCTGATCCCCTGCGAGAGCCTGGCCCGGTGGCTGGAGGCTCAGGTGGAAGCACAGCCATGAGGCGGGCCGCCCTGGAGCGCATGGTTGCCGGCTAGCCCTGGTAGGCGCGGCGTACCTGTGTGTGGGCCTGGCAAATTGCCAAGCGATTGTGAATTTCAAAAAAGGAGGCTTTTCCATGTACTTCAAAGTATGCCCGAATTGTGGGGCGCATCTGGATCCGGGTGAACGCTGCGACTGTGAGGACGCAAAAGAGCCTGTCCGGCGTTGTGAGCACCGGGCAGGCCATTTCAGGAACAGCACTATGCGGAGCTCCCGAACCAGCTAGAGCACGCACCAGCTTCCGGTGGGAAGTTTGACACTGTAAAGGGAATCCGGCGATAATGGGGATTTTAAGCCCATCCAGAGAGCCCCCCATACCAGCTGGAAGTTGAAGAGAGGAGTTATCGCACATGACCACTAATAAAACCCGGACGGAGCTTTCCTGCCTGACCGAGCGGGCAGATGCCAAGCAACTGTCCCTTGTGCTCGGCATTGTACGTTCTATCGTGGGAAAGGTGGCACAAGTATGACCTGTCTGGAGAAAATGCGCCGCTATATTGAGCTCACCGGGGTTACATACAGCGATTCCACCCCGTATCAAATGAACATTGCAGAAATGATGGATCTCCGCGCTCTGGCGGAACAGGCTCCTATGGACGCCTTGTGCCTTGCTTTTGAGTATGGGCGGGCAAAGGGCGTGAGAGCAACCAAGAACAGAGCCACAAAATAGGAGAAACGAGAAATCTGCGGGGGTATGGAAGATCGCCGTACCCCCGCAGACGTTTAAACAGAGGACAGAATGAGCATGGACCAATACCTGACATACACGGCAGAGGATTACCGCAACACGGTAAAAGCACTAAAGATTATGCAAAATATCCCCTTTGACAACCAGCGCAGCAGAGAAGCGCAGGAACGGGAACGGGCCATACTGGCAGCAGCATTGGAGGCGGCCAGATATGCGGCCCTGCGGATGGAAAACCCGCCTCTGACCAGGGAACATCTGAAGCGGATGCACGGACGGGCAGTATACCTGGAACACCCCGAATATTCCGCCGGATCAGCCGGAATTGTGGACGGGCACGATGAAAGCATCGTGATTCTTGGCCCTGAAGGAATAGAGCGGGGTGCGTGGTTTTGGGGGATTCCCGGCAGATATTACCGTTTCCCTGTTGACGGCGTGGACTTATCTTTCTTCAAGTAAGTATGCCAGAGCCAGGACACCGGTACACCAGAGAAAGGGGCAGCATATGGCAAAGCGGAAAAAGACCATAGTGGCCGGCGACCTGATAAAGACCGTGATTTATACAGCTCCGGAGCCCAGGGACGGCCCCCGGGTACGGGCGGCCAAGTCCCGTATGACCAGCGCCGCACAGAAGGCCATGAACGATAAAACCGCGCGGGGGAAGTTGGAAATGCAGATTGCGGCCGCCTTCAAGCGGAGTGATCTTTTCCTTACCTTGACCTATCGCCCAAAAGATCTTCCGGCCAATCGAAAAGGAGCGGTAATCAATGTGCGCAAATTCCTGCGGAACATGAGGGAATACAGGAAATCCGTAGGGATTCCATTTAAATATATTTACGTCACGGAGGAAAAGCACGGAGACGGTAAATTACACCATCATATCATCATGAATGCCACCGAGCGGGACATTGAGACAATCCGCAGCCTGTGGCCTTATGGGGATGTCATTGATATTGAATACCTTGGGTGCCGGGAATATGTGACCTGGGCAGAGTACATGACAAAAGAGGGTGTAGAAGGCCGCCAGGTCGGGGCGCAGCTGTGGACTTCAAGCAAAAATCTGGAAAAACCGAAGGTTACATACAGCTATGTGGACAACGATGAGACACTGACCGCGCCCATCGGTGCGCATGTGCTGGAGAAGGAGGAAAAGGTTACAGAGTTCGGGAGCTACTGCTACATCAAATATTATATTCCACCTAAATACTGGGGAGAGGAACGCCCGCAAAAAAGCGAGCCGTGGCCTCTTATGTCTTGTTTATAATAAGATATAACTTTAGAACAGGGCATGTAGAATCGGTGGTTTGGGCATTGATTTGCCGCTACACCATGCGCTATGCTAGAGGCGTAAACAGGATAAGATTTGCTAAGACCCTTGCGCGGAGGTGCGCGGGCGCGGTTCATCTGAGGCCAGGTGCAGAAATCCAGGAAACGCCTTAGCAAGGCAGCCTACAGGCATCTAGCCAGTGGCAGATGTCTGGCAATATTCTGGCCGTATTGCGCCCCTGTCGGCCCAGTATTCCCGGAGTGAGCCAAGGGAATGGGAACCCGCTCGTTGGTGGAGGGTGGTGGCCTTCCCCTTCAGTGGGGTAGCGTGGGCCTCTATCCGGCGGCAGCTGGGCGGTGATCCCCTGGTGCTGCGCATTGCCTAGGCCGCCCCGCATACCACGGGTGGCCCTCCAGCGGGCCCAGGGAGCAGACTACGGCCCACCTATGGGAGCCGGAGTCTCCACTTTGATAAAGCGAGCGGGCGGTGATCCTGGCCGCCGTTGAGCTGGCAGCCCCCGGAATCCCGCTCGTATTAAGATGCAGTCAGGCGGCGTCGCACCCTCACACTTTGGAGGGCGAAGGGGCCGCCGTGGGGCTGTTTGGACACGGGAGTTTTGAAAAGGCGGGGTGCATCTACATGACCAATGAAGAACTCGCAAGCATGATCCAGAGCGGGGAGCGTGGCAAGGTTCTGGAACTGTGGGGACAGGTACGGCGGTTTGCATGGCAGCAGGGTAAAAAGTGGGCAGCATACCACAGCCATGGCATGGAAATAGAGGACTACGCCCAGGTGGGCTTTTTAGCCATGCTGGACGCCTTGGGCAGCTGGAAAAGCGAAGAAGGGCGCTTTATCACCTGGTATGCCATGCGGTTAAAAGCGGCGTTTACCGCGTCGTCAGGACAGAGAACCCAGCGGGACAGAATGGACCCGCTGCAAACAAGTATGTCACTTGAAATGCCGCTACAGGACGGAGATGGGAAACAAATTTCCCTGGCGGATGTGATCCCGGATAAATCGGCGGAGCGGGATGTGGAGCAGGTGGTGGAGCGGGACTTTGTAGAGCGTAGGCGGGCAGCCGTGCGGCAGGCCCTGGTGGGATTGCCAGAGGACCAGCGCCGGGCGGTAATCCTACGCTATTGGGCCGGGCTGCCTGTTGATCCAAAGATACACCGCGAAGCCTTGCGGGCGCTGAGACGGCCCGCCGTGTCCCGGGGGTTACGGGAGTACCTGTGAATAACTGGTGGTGCTGCTGGCCGCGCAAGCTGCTCGGGGCGGGGTTTTGGTGGTAGGCGCCCGCTCGCCGGGTGGGAGTAGTGGGCTCCCTTTTCTGGAGTGTAGCATGGGGGCCCTGTACGGCTGCTGGGCGGTCGGCTCTCTGACAGAACAAGCGGACAGCGGTCTCCTGGCCGTGCCACATTGCCCCGGGCTGAGCTCTGGTAGGCCCTGAACATGGGTGCCAGCTTACCGGTGGAGGTTGGTGGACTTCCCCTCCTGGAGTGTAGCGTGGGGGGCCTATACGGCTGCTGCTGAGCGGTCGGCTCTCTGACAGAGCGAGCGGGCGGTGGCCTCCTGGCTGCGCAGCATTGCCCCGAGTGGACCTCTGAAGGCCAGGAGCATGGCCCCCCGCTCGCTGGTGGGGGGAATGGCCGCTGGGTGCAACCTGGGCCTCGTACGGCTGCTGAGCGGCCAGCTCTTTGACAGAACGAGCGGGCGGTGATCTAGGCCGCGCAGCGCTGCCCGTGAGGATGCTTTTGCTGGCCGTTCTGCTTTTCGGAGAAAATGCCAAGCGCTTGGGAATTTAGAATTTTCGGCAAATGCAAAATGGGGGTAGGTCTGTGAATAGAACCTTGCGAAGGAGAATTAAGGAGTTGCGGGAAAGAAAACATGTATCCAGGAGCGCCCTTTCTCAGCTATGCGGCCTTAGCCGAAACATGATAGGACTGTACGAGCGGGGAGACGCTGATCCGTCTACAAAAACTGTGTGCGTCCTGGCGGACGTATTCGGGGTATCAACGGACTATCTCCTTGGAAGAACAGACCAGTGGGAATAAAAAACAGAGCCGCCCCAGCCACAAGGCCGGAACGGCTCAATCGAAAGTGTACAGTTTAGGCCCGCCTCTCCGCTCTTGCGTGGCGTTCCCCTTTGGCCCGACCATAGGTAAACGCAAGGCACAAGGCGTCCATAGGGGCCTCTTCCACCAGGGCGCGGAGGTCCATCATTTCTGCAATGTTCATTTGATACGGGGTGGAATCGCTGTATGTAACCCCGGTAAGTTCAATATAGCGGCGCATTTTATCCACACGGGTCATACTTGCGCCCCCTTTCCAACGATAGAACGTACAATGCGGAGTACAAGGGACACTTGCCGGAGGTTGGCCCGCTCCAGCAGTGCGGAAATCTCCACCCGGGTTTCATCAATGTTCATGTATAGTCCTTCCTATTGCATTTTTGATTGGCTTCTGATAAAATCAAAGAGTAGCCGGGGGATTGCTCCCCCGGCCCGCTGTATTAGCCGTGTAAGGTGATTACAGCGCTGTGCAAGTCCATATAGGGCTTGCCGTTGGCGTACCATGTGCCGCCGAACCGCTTCAACGTGTTCATGGTGTGCCTCCTTTCTCCCGCTCCCCTGTGCCAGCAGGTGGGGCGGGCTTTTTGTCTGGGGGGCGTTGCCCTTCTGACACAATAAAGTATAATATACTTGCGTAATTATATCAATGCGCACAATATACATAATTGCGCAAGTATATTTGGTGATTTTATATATTTACGCAAGTATACAAACGAAATATAATATGTGTAATAGTACAATGAAAAGGAGGTGTATCATGACTGTATCAAAGGCACAGCAGAAGGCAACGAACAAGTGGATTGAGAAAACCTACGACCGCATAAACCTGACCGTCCCCAAAGGCCGAAAAGATGAAATTAAAGCCCATGCAGAGGCCCACAGCGAGAGTGTGAACGGCTTTATCAACAGGGCCATAGGGGAAACCATGGAGCGGGACAACGCCGCTTCTGTGGCTGCTGCTGGCGGCGGGCAGAGAGAAAAGGAAATGCACCAGACATAGCGCCCGGGGCTGACTGGGTGGAAGTTTCCCGTGGCGGGCTCCTGGCCGTCTTGGCGGTGCTGTTGGGCCATGCGGGTATCTCTCAACCTGTCCCGCTCCAGAAGGGTAGCGTGGGGACAGTGGATGCCTACCAGGGGCAAAGAAAAGGCCCCTGGCGAGGCCCGGGGCTTGACAGTATGGCAATATCGGCCTATAATGAAAATAGAAAGAGGCGTTGCCGGATACGGTCAGCCCTTAGAGTAGTTTGAAGTGATCGCCGTACTTGTCAGGGTGCCGGCGGTCATTTCTTTTTACGGCTCATAAAGAGGCCTATAATACCAACAATGAGAATACCAATCTGAATAAGGTCAGAATATGTAACCATTGGGCAGCCCTCCTTTCCGAAGATTGGAGGACAAAGAAGCTGCCCTCCATCAAGAGGGCTGACCGCTACTATCCGACAACGCCAAAGTCAGAATACCACATAATTAGATCGGGCGCAAGGGTTGGAATAATGTGCCCAGGCGGCCAGGGGCGGGGCTACAGTGCCCCTGGCCGCGCTGATCGGCGCGGCGGTCCCGTGTTTACTCCTGCTCCAAGAGCGATGCATGGACCCCCGGTGAACTGGTGGCGTCCGTTTTTTACACCAGCGAAACGAGCGGGTGGTGATCCCTGGCGAGTGTAACTTTCAGGAGTAGGCCTCTGCCTGATCTAAAGGAAAAGGGCCTTGCGTCGGCAAGACCCTTTTGTTTTCCCTTATTTTTTCCCTTAAAGCAAATTGACACGAGAAAATAGCGGCATAAAATACAAGAAAAATAGTTCTCAAATAAGTAGAGATTACATTAAAATAATGCGTATTGATGGTAGCTAAAAAGAGAGTTGCGCAACCGCTGGTTGCGGAGGCGAATCAAAGACAAAATTATCATAACACAATGGGAATGGCGTGTTCAAGAGGTTGCTTTTACAAAATTCGGAATTTATAAGAAAAGCGCCCGCCGCAGGTTCGCGGCGGGCGCTTGGATCGACCGCTTACTCAATCGCAATGGTATGGTTCTCCGGCAGCTGCTGCTGCACCACCTTGGGCAAAGTGACCTTCAGGATGCCGTCTTCAAACTTGGCCGACACATCCTTGGGCTCCACACTCTTGCCTACATAGAAGCTGCGGCTGCACTGACCAACATAGCGTTCCCGCCGCAGATAGCGGCCGTTCTTTTCCTCTTCGTCCTTATCCAGCCCCTTGGCGGCGCTGATGGTCAGATAGCCGTCCTTCAGTTCCAGCTGGACCTCATCCTTCTTGAAGCCGGGCAGATCCACGTCCAGTTCATAGGTGCTCTCGGTCTCCCGCACATCGGTCTTCATCAGGTTCTTGCCGTGCTTCCCATACAGCGGGTTGTGGGAGGGAAAGGCAGGCATCATATCAAAGGGGTCCTGGAAAAAGTCATCGAACAGATTCTCACCAAAAATGCTAGGTAACATAAGTCATACCTCCATTCATTCTCGACGGCTCGTAGCTGAGGGGAAGAACCCTCGCGGTGGCGAGCTTTTGTTACCTGTTCCCGGCCAATGGTGTGTCGGCCGGACATCTGATATGGTACATCGTCTCTGGATGGGGTTCCTTTCGGCCCCCTCTCTCAAGGACACCCTTATTATAGCACTGATATTAGCACTGTCAAGCAGAGAGTGCTAATATTCACACAATCCACAATATTTGTTTACAATTTATCTGATTTTGCCTATATAAAGAGGCCTGTACCCGCTGCGGCACAGCGGGTACAGGCCGTTTCAAGAAGCTCAAGTTTCCGTAATGGCCAGGGCGGCGGACCGGATGACTGCCACACAGGCGTCAATGCCGATCCGGCTGTTGATGCATAGGTCATATTCCCGACTCTGGCCCCAGCGTCCGGTGGCGAAGTAGTTATAATAGGAGGCTCTGGCCTTATCCTGACGGAGGACAAAGCTCTCCAGATTGTTCTCCTGCACACCGTATTCCTCCCGGGCCCGGCGGACCCGCTGATCCAAAGGCGCGTTGACAAACACCTTCAGGCAGTTGGGCTGATCCCGGAGAATGTAGTCGGCGCAGCGGCCCACAATGACACAGGATTCCCGGGCAGCCGCCTCTTTGATGACCTTGGCCTGGGCGATAAAGACCTGGTCCGGAATAGACGGGGTCTGCACGCTGGTATAGAGATCGTAGAGGAAGCTGTTGGTGGGGCGCTGATGCTCGGCGTTGCGGATAAAATGTTCCGAAAAGCCGGTCTTTTTCGCCACGTCGGTAATCAGCTGTTTGTCGTAGAACGTGATGCCCATCTCATCGGACAGCTTTTTGGCGATGAGCCGTCCGCCGGAGCCATATTCACGGCCGATGGTAATGACGATGTGTTTCATAAGGACACCTCCTATCCTGACTTTAGTATAATACAGTTGGAGGCATTCGTCAAAGCACTTTTTACCGGTGGAACTCCGGCCTGGCCGAGTAGCGGGAGGGCAGGACCTGTTCCAGGGACAGGTTGTCGATCTCCCCGTTCTCATACAGTCTGAGCAGAGCCTGGGGCTCACTGTAAACCAGTGCGCCGCCGATCCGCACGCCGTTCTCCTCTATATAGCTCTGGGCAGTACCAAAGTCCCACAGTTTGCCTTCCTGGATGGGTCCTACCAGTGCCTGGACCGCCTCGGTCCGGTCGGCCGCATAGGCCAGTACGCTTTTGAAGTGCTCCTCCGCCAATGCGCCGGTATGCATATAGGCCCTGTCTCCGAAGGAACTTCTTCCGCCCTCGGCCAGGTACTGCCAGTAATCAAACATGGGGTATTCCTCCCAGGAGGGGGATACCCGCTCACACTCCATGGCCGCATCCTCCGGAACAATCCCCAGGAACTGCGCCAAACTGCCGGTGGATGCATTCCAATCCGAGACTCGCACACCCGCCCAACGGAAGAAAATCTCACTGCTGCCGCCTGATTCATAGGAGTCCGCCAGTTTGGCAAACTGGACGCAGGTCAGATCCTCCGGGAAGTGGACCCAGGCCGCCACAAAGGCCGTCTTTGGCAGCATGGTCAGGTGCTCCACGGCCTGGGTGGTCGAATTGGAGCGTCCATCTTCTTCCGGGTTCAAGGCAGGGGCTGTGTGATCCAGCATAGACAACGTATAGTCCCCCCAGCGCCTTTGTGCCTCGCTTCTGTAGGAGCCGGGCCCCAGCTTCCGGGTTACAGGCTCAGCGGTCCCGGTCAGCCCATCCACCGCATCATAGGAAATGGTGTATCGCCCAAAACCCTCGGCCTCGGTCTGAATATTGGTGGGGGTCAGGCCCGGCATCATCAATTCATAGAGAGCGGGCAGGTCCACCTCCACATCACTGCCGTTGTCCACCGTTGTGATGGTCTGATCGACAGCCACAGAGGTTTTGTCGATTACAAAGTCTACCTGTTCTTCCCGTACCTCGTTCTGGCCCACCGTCTGGGCATTGGGCCGGTAATAGAAGGAGGACACCAGGGGGTTGACCACCAACTGCACCACCAATACCGCTGCCAGCACCACGGCCGCCGCCCACAGAGCGGTGCGGCGCAGCCTGCGGTTTACAGTCCGTTTTACCTGTCTGACCTCCGCGCTGGCGGCGGACGGGGAGCCTCCGCCTTCCTCCAGTTCCTCCAGGCCCTCTGCCAGATAGTCGGCAATGGCCTCGCTTTTCTCCAGCTCTTCCTCCACCAGGGCCCGCTCATCCTCCGTAGCGGTGCCGTTTTTGTATTTCTCCAGCAATTCCCGGAATGTCATAGTGCTCCCTCCAATCTGATTTTTAACTTTTTCCGGGCCCGGCACAGCATAGTCCGGGCCGCTCCGGGGCTGATGCCCATAGCCGTTCCCACTTCCTTCAGAGATAGCTCACCATAGTAGTATAAGGTGATGACCTCCCGGTCCAGAGGGGCCAGATCCTGAACCGCCCGGTAAACCGTCCGCCGTGTTTCCTCCCGGATCAAGTCCGCCAGCAGATCCCCGTCCCCCGCCAGCCGGTCCGGGTCAGGCGGTTCCCCGGTCAGGTGCTTCCAGCGGCGGAGCTGATCCAGCCACAGATTGCGGCACACTTTGAAGAGCCATCCCCGCCAGCCGTCTTCCGTTCCCTCCAGGGAGAGAAGCGCCCGGCAAAAGGCCTCGCTCATCAGGTCCTGGGCCTGGGCGCGCTCCTGGCAGAGGGAAAACGCATAGAGATACAGCTCCCCGGCATACCTTTGGTAGAGCTCTTCCAACCGATGGGGCTCCAATGTTCTCCCCCCTTTCAACCATATAACGCTCCAACGGGAAAAAGGTTACATTCCGTCATTCCGTTGCACGCTAAAGTGCAGATTGGTGCAATAGTTGCCAGCTTTCACGAAAATACTCGGCGGTTTTTGCAACTTCGCATTTTTCTCTTGCATTTTTTGGGATAACGCATTATAATAGCACCAACATGACGGCGCGTATCCTTCCATACCGCGTTCAATGTGACAAAATCAGGCTGGTCCGGCCACTATGGGCCGCCAGGCAAAGGGGTTTGGCAACATGGCATTTACTTTTACCAATTCGTACCTGCAGGGCATTTATGAGAACGTCTGCACCAAAAACGCACATGAGCCCGAGTTCCTTCAGGCTGTGGGCGAGGTGCTGGAGTCCCTTCAACCTGTGTTCAATCAGAAGCCCGATCTGGCCCGGGCCGGTGTCATTGAGCGCATGGTAGAACCTGAGCGCAGCCTGCTGTTCCGGATTTCCTGGGTGGATGACAAGGGCAATGTTCAGGTAAACCGGGGCTATCGGGTGCAGTTCTCTACCGCCATCGGTCCCTCCAAGGGCGGCCTGCGGTTCCATCCCTCGGTCAACCTGTCTATCATCAAATTCCTGGGCTTTGAGCAGGTGTTCAAGAACTCTCTGACCGGCCTGCCCATGGGCGGCGGCAAGGGCGGCTCCGACTTTGACCCCAAGGGCAAGAGCAACAACGAGGTCATGCGCTTCTGCCAGTCCTTCATGACCGAGCTGCAGCGCCACATCGGCCCCGATACCGACGTACCCGCTGGTGATATTGGCGTGGGCGCCCGTGAGATCGGCTATCTGTTCGGCCAGTATAAGCGCATCCGCAATGAGTTCAACGGCGTGCTCACCGGTAAGGGCCTGAGCTACGGCGGTTCCCTGGCCCGTACCGAGGCCACCGGCTACGGCCTGTGCTACTTCACCAACGAGATGCTCAAGGCCGCCGGGAAGTCCTTCCAGGGCCAGAGCGTGGTGATCTCCGGCTCGGGCAACGTGGCTATCTACGCCAACCAGAAGGCCACCCAGCTGGGCGGCAAGGTCATTGCCATGAGCGATTCCAACGGCTATATTGTGGACGAGAACGGCATCGACTACAAGGTCATCCAGGAGATCAAGGAGGTCAAGCGGGACCGCATCAAGACCTATCTGGATTATGTTCCCACCGCCAAGTACTACGAGGGCTGCCAGGGCATCTGGACCGTCCCCTGCGGTATCGCGCTTCCCTGCGCCACCCAGAATGAGCTGCCCCTGGAGGGCGCCAAGGCTCTGGTGGAGCACGGCTGCTTCGCCGTGGCCGAGGGCGCCAATATGCCCTC
>NZ_CALWXV010000012.1 GCF_944385615.1 uncultured Flavonifractor sp.
CCTTATTTCTTCTTGACGCCGGTCTTGCCTTCCTTGCGGCGGATGACCTCGTCGGTGTATTTGATGCCCTTGCCCTTATAAGGCTCGGGGGGACGCTTCTCGCGCACTTCGGCGGCGAACTGGCCGACCTTCTGCTTGTCGACGCCGCTGATGACGATCTTGTTGGCGCTGGGGACCTCAATGCTGATGCCGTCGATCTCCTCGACGATCACCTGATGAGAGAAGCCCAGGTTCATAACCAGCTTGTTGCCTTCCTTGGCCACACGGTAGCCGACGCCGTTGACGTCCAGCTCCTTCTTGTAGCCCTCGGTGACGCCCACGACCATGTTGTGCAGCAGGGTGCGGGTCAGGCCGTGGAGGCTGCGGTTCTCCTTCTCGTCATTGGGGCGGGTGACATGGATCACATCGCCCTCCTGGGCAATGTTCATGTTGGGGTGCAGCTGCTGGGTCAGGGTGCCCTTGGGGCCCTTTACGGTAACCAGGTTACCAGCTTCGATCTTCACGTCCACACCGGCGGGGATGGAGATCGGCATTCTTCCGATACGAGACATTTTCTACTCTCCCTCCTTACCAGACAAACGCCAGGACCTCGCCGCCGACATGGGCTGCGCGGGCAGCCTTGTCAGTCATGACGCCCTTGGACGTGGACACGATGGCAATACCCAGGCCGTGGAGGACCCGGGGCAGCTCGTCAGCACCGGCATAGACACGCAGGCCGGGCTTGGAAACGCGGCGAAGACCAGTGATGACCTTCTCCTTGCCGGGGTTGTACTTCAGAGTAACGCGGATGACGCCCTGAGTGCCGTCGTCGATCAGCTGGAAGTTCTTGATATAGCCTTCATCCAGCAGGATCTGCGCGATGGACTTCTTCATGTTGGACGCGGGGACGTCCACGGTGTCATGCTTGGCGTTGTTCGCGTTGCGGATGCGGGTCAGCATATCCGCAATGGGGTCTGTGATGTGCATGAGTTTACCCTCCTTTTTGAATGACGGGCCGTGAGAGGACCCGTTAAGGCGGCAAGGTATCGGAGTTCGCGGGGCTCCGACCTATTAACCGTCTGCCAAGGAATTATTATATCGTGAAAACCCTTGTGTGAAAAGGAAAAAGTGGCCTCCCGCCAAACTTTTGGAGGAATGCCCTGTCCTACCCCGTGGAGAGGGCGCCGCTTATTCATTTTTCACAGTCGGATCGTCACAATCTCAGGGTTTTTCTCCTAAACGGAGAATTTTATTTTTCAGACCGTGTGCCGGTCCAAAAACCCCGTCACGCAACGCAAGCGCCTGACGTGCTTTCGCACGCCGGGCGCGGGCGCTTGCGTAACCTGAGCTTCCTGATTACCAGGAGGCCTTCTTCACACCGGGGATCTGGCCCTTGTAGGCCAGCTCGCGGAAGCAGATACGGCAGATGCCGTAGTCCCGCAGGTAGGCGTGGGGGCGGCCGCAGATCTTGCAGCGGTTATAGCGGCGGGTGGAGAACTTGGGCTCCGCCTGCTGCTTCAGAATCATAGACTTCTTCGCCATTTCGTTCTCCTCCTTTACCGGGCAAAGGGCGCGCCGATGAGGGTCAGCAGCTCTTTGGCCTCTTCGTCGGTCTTGGCGGTGGTGCAGATGACCACGTCCAGGCCGCGGATCTTGTCGATCTTGTCATACTCGATCTCGGGGAAGATCAGCTGCTCCTTGATGCCCAGGGCGTAGTTGCCGCGGCCATCGAAAGAGTTGCCGTTGATGCCCCGGAAGTCACGGACACGGGGCAGGGCCACGTTGAACAGGCGGTCCAGGAACTCCCACATCCGGTCGGCGCGCAGGGTGACCTTGGCGCCGATGGGCATACCCTCACGCAGCTTGAAGTTAGCCACGGACTTCTTAGCCTTGGTGATGATGGCCTTCTGGCCGGTGATCTTGGTCAGATCGCCCACAACGGCCTCCAGGACCTTGGCGTTGTCGCGGGCCTCGCCGCAGCCGCAGTTGACCACGATCTTGTCGATCTTGGGGATCTGCATGGTGGACTTGTAGCCGAACTTCTGCATCAGAGCAGGAGCGACCTCGGCCTGGTACTTCGCCTTCAGGTTGGGCACTTTCTTATCAGCCATTGTCTATACTCCTCCTCTCTCAGATCTCGGCGCCGCACTTCTTGCAAATGCGGACCTTCTTGCCGTCGGCCAGCAGCTTGTGAGCGGGCCGGGTGGGCTTGTTGCACTTGGGGCAAACGCGCTGCACCTTGCAGGCGTAGATGGGGGCTTCCTTCTTGATGATGCCGCCCTGCTCGCCCTGACGGCGGGGCTTGGTGTGGCGGGAGACCACATTGACCTTCTCCACGACCACCTTGCCCTCCTTGGGCATAACCTGCAGGACCTTGCCCTGCTTGCCCTTGTCCTTGCCGGACAGGACGATGACGGTGTCGTCCTTACGAATGCTCAGCTTGTTCATGTTATCTCCTACCCCCTTACAGCACTTCGGGAGCCAGCGACAGGATCTTCATGTAGTCCTTGTCGCGCAGCTCGCGGGCCACGGGCCCAAAGATACGGGTACCGCGGGGATTCTTGTCGTCCTTGATGAGGACGGCGGCGTTCTCGTCGAAGCGGACGTAGCTGCCGTCTGCACGGCGGACGCCCTTGGCGGAACGGACGATGACGGCCTTCACGACCTCGCCCTTCTTCACAGTGCCGCCGGGCTGAGCCTTGCGGACGGAAGCCACAATCACGTCGCCGATGTTGCCAAACTTGCGGCTGGAGCCGCCCAGCACGCGGATGGTCTTGATCTCCTTGGCGCCGGTGTTGTCGGCCACCTTCAGATAAGTTTCCTGCTGAATCATACCGGCACCTCCTTACTTCGCCTTCTCGATGATCTCGACGACGCGCCAGCGCTTGTCCTTGGACAGGGGCCGGGTCTCCATGACCCGCACGCGGTCGCCGACACCACACTCGTTGTTCTCGTCGTGCGCCTTCAGCTTGTAGGTGCTCTTGACGATCTTCTTGTACAGGGGGTGGGTCACACGGTCGGCAATGGCCACCACCACGGTCTTGTCCATCTTATCGGAAACCACCAGGCCGACTCTGGTCTTACGGGAAGAAGTTCTGTTTTCCATGATCTAGTTCCTCCTTCTTATCGGCCTGCGAGCTGCTGCTCACGGATGATGGTCTTCACGCGGGCAATGTCCCGCTTGACCTCAGCGATCTTCACCGGGTTGTCCAGCTGATTGGTGGCGTGCTGAAGACGGAGCTGGAAGAGATCCTTCTTCAGGTCGCCCAGCTTGCTGGTCAGCTCCTCGGCGCTCATCTTACGGATTTCAGTAGCCTTCATCTTCATTCACCACCATTCTCGGTCTCGGCGGTCTGCTTAGCCACGATCTTGCACTTGACAGGCAGCTTGTGGGAAGCCAGACGCAGGGCCTCGCGGGCGACCTCCTCGGAGACGCCGGCGATCTCGAACATAACACGGCCGGGCTTAACCACGGCCACCCAGTACTCAGGGGAACCCTTACCGGAACCCATGCGGGTCTCGGCGGGCTTCTCAGTGATGGGCTTATCGGGGAAGATCTTGATCCAAACCTTACCGCCACGCTTGGTGTAACGGGTCATGGCGATACGGGCGGCCTCGATCTGGTTGCTGGTGATCCAGCTGGGCTCGGTAGCCTGCAGGCCGAACTCACCATAGGTCACGGTGTTGCCCTTCAG
This sequence comes from uncultured Flavonifractor sp., assembly GCF_944385615.1. Lineage (GTDB taxonomy): Bacteria > Bacillota > Clostridia > Oscillospirales > Oscillospiraceae > Flavonifractor. The sequence continues at coordinate 3,675 of NZ_CALWXV010000012.1, forward strand.
GGCCTTGCCCTTCAGGCGGCCGCGGTGCACGCGGCGATATTTCACGCGCTTAGGCAGCAGCATTACTGAGCGCCTCCTTCCTTGGCAGCGGCAGGACGAGCGCCGCCCTGGGGACGGCCGCCGCCCTGGGGACGGTTGTTGTTAAAACCACCCTGGCGGTTACCGCCGTTGCGGTTGAAGCCACCGTTGCGGTTGAAGCCGCCCTTGCGGTCGCCGTCACGGCGGTCGCGGCGGGGACGGTCGGAGCGCTCCTTGAAGTTCTTGGTGTCCAGGGTGCGGGGGGTGGTACGCAGGCTCTGAGTGAGCACCTCGCCCTTGTAGATCCACACCTTCACGCCGATGCGGCCGTAGGTGGTGGCAGCCTCAGCAAAGCCGTAGTCGATGTCGGCCCGCAGGGTCTGCAGGGGGATGGTGCCGTCGTGATAGTGCTCGGTGCGGGCGATCTCGGCACCGCCCAGACGGCCGGACACCTGAGTCTTGATGCCGCGGGCGCCGATGCGCATGGCGCGGCCCATGGCGTTCTTCATGGCCCGGCGGAAGCCGATGCGCTTCTCCAGCTGCTGGGCGATGTTCTCGGCCACCAGCTGAGCGTCCATGTCGGGGCTCTTGACCTCAACGATGTTGAGGGCCACGCTCTTGCCGATCATCTTCTCCAGCTTCAGGCGCAGGGCCTCGATGGCCTCGCCGCCCTTGCCGATGACCACGCCGGGACGGGCGCAGTGCAGGTAGATGCGCACCTTGGCGTTGTCACGCTCGATCTCGATCTTGGGGATACCGGCGGAATACAGGGTCTTCTTCAGGTAGTCCCGGATCTTCTTGTCCTCCACCAGCAGGTCGCCCACCTTCTCGTTGCGGGCGTACCAGCGGGAGTCCCAGTCCTTAATGACACCCACGCGCAGGCCGTGGGGATTCACTTTCTGTCCCATATTCTTCCTCCTCCCTTAGCGCTCAGCCACCGCGATGGTGATGTGAGAAGTGCGCTTGTTGATCCGATAGGCGCGGCCCTGAGCCCGGGGACGCATCCGCTTGATGATGGGGCCGGGGCAGGCGAACACCTGGGAAATATACAGCTTCTCGGGGTCCATCTGGTGGTTGTTCTCCGCGTTGGCGGCAGCGCTCTTGAGGAGCTTGAGCAGCAGCTCGGAGGCAGCCTTGGGGGTGGTCATCAGAATGGCGGTGGCCTGCTCGACGCTCTTGCCGCGGATCAGGTCACAGACGATCTGGACCTTACGGGGAGAGATACGGGTATATCTCAGATGTGCTTTGGCTTCCATGTTCTCTCCTCCTCCTTACTTACCAGTCTTGCTGCCGGCGTGGCCGCGGAAGGTGCGGGTGGGGGCGAACTCGCCCAGCTTGTGGCCCACCATGTCCTCGGTCACGTAGACGGGCACGTGCTTGCGGCCGTCGTGCACGGCAAAGGTGTGTCCGACGAAGGAGGGGAAGATGGTGGAGGCGCGGCTCCAGGTCTTCAGGACCTTCTTCTCGCCGGTCTGATTCATTTCGTCGACCCGCTTCAGCAGCTCGGGGGCGCAAAAGGGGCCTTTCTTGATACTTCTGCTCATCTTTTACTGCCTCCCTTACTTCGCGTTGCGGTGCTTGACGATGAACTTCTCGGTGCGGTTTTTCAGCTTGCGGGTCTTGTAACCCATAGCAGGCTTGCCCCAGGGGGTGACAGGGCCGGGACGACCGACAGGGCTCTTGCCCTCGCCGCCGCCGTGGGGGTGGTCATTGGGGTTCATGACGGAGCCGCGGACGGTGGGACGCCAGCCCATGTGACGCTTACGGCCGGCCTTACCGATCTGGATGTTGGCCCAGTCGGTGTTGCCCACCTGGCCGATGGTGGCCTTGCAGTTCTCGCGGATATAGCGGACCTCGCCGGAGGGCAGACGGACCTGAGCCATGCCGTTCTCCTTGGCCATCAGCTGAGCGGCCTCGCCGGCGGCGCGCACCAGCTGGGCGCCCTTGCCGGGATAGAGCTCAACACAGTGGATCATCTCGCCCACGGGGATGTTGGCGATGGGCAGGCAGTTGCCGGGCAGAATGTCGGCGTCGGCGCCGGTCATGATGATGTGGCCGGACTTCAGGCCCACAGGAGCCAGGATATAGCGCTTCTCGCCGTCCTCATACTGGATGAGGGCGATGTTGGCGGAGCGGTTGGGATCGTACTGCAGGTTGATGACGGTAGCAGTACCCTCTTTGTCCCGCTTGAAGTCGATGATGCGGTACTTCTTCTTATTGCCGCCGCCGCGGTGGCGGACGGTGATGCGGCCATAGCTGTTGCGGCCGGCGTTCTTCTTCAGATTCTCCAGCAGGCTGCGCTCGGGCTTGGCCTTCTTGTCGATGCCCTCGAAGGCGCTCACGGTCATGTGGCGGCGGGAGGGCGTCGTGGGCTTATAAGTTTTGATAGCCATTGTTCCTTATCCTCCTTACACCATGCCTTCGAAGAACTCGATGGTCTTGGAATCCTCGGTCAGGGTGACCATAGCCTTCTTCCAGTTGGCGCGGCGGCCGGCGGGGTAACGGCCGGTCCGCTTGGCCTTGCCCTGCATATTCAGGGTGTTGACCTTGGCGACCTTTACGTCGAAGATCTCCTCGACCGCCTTGGCGATCTGGATCTTGTTGGCGTCCTTGGCCACCTCGAAGGTGTACTTCTTGCCCTCGGTCTCGGCCATGGACTGCTCAGTGATGATGGGGCGCTTAATGATATCGTAAGCGGTAGCAGCCATTACGCGAACACCTCCTCGATGACGGCCAGGGCCGCCTTGTCAACGATGAACTTGCCGGCGTTCACGATGTCGTAAACGCTGAGGATCTTGGCGGTGGTGGTCACCACGCCGGGGATGTTGCGGGCGGACTTGATGACGTTCTCGTTCACCTCGGGGGTGACGACAACGGCCTTCTTGGCGCCCACGGTGTTGAGGAAGCCCTGCATGGTCTTGGTCTTGATGGCGTCCATGTTCAGGCCATCCACCACCACGATGTCGCCGGAGGCGGCCTTGGCGGAAAGGGCGGACTTGAGGGCCAGACGCTTGACCTTCTTGTTCAGCACATAGCTGTAGTCGCGGGGCTTGGGAGCAAAAACGATACCGCCGTGGGTCCACTGGGGAGCACGGGTGGAACCCTGACGGGCGCGGCCGGTGCCCTTCTGGCGCCAGGGCTTGATGCCGCCGCCGGAGACCTCGGCGCGGGTCAGAGCGGACTGAGTGCCCTGACGGCAGTTGGCCAGGTGGTTCTTGACCACCTCGTGGACAACGGTCTGATTGGGCTCGATCCCGAACACAGCTTCGGAGAGCTCCACTTCGCCGACCTGGTTGCCGGCCATGTTCACAAGAATTGCCTTAGGCATTTGAGTTCTCTCCTTTCTTACTTGTTACGGGCGGAAGCCTTCTGGGGATTGACGCGGGCGGAAGCCTTCTGCGGGTTGATGCTGGCGTTGGCAGCGGCGCCCTTCTCCTTGACGTTGATCACGGAGTTGCGCAGGTACACAATGCCGCCCTTGGGGCCGGGGATGGCGCCGCGGACAGCGATGATGCCCAGCTCGGGGTCCACCTTGATGACGTCCAGGTTGAGGACGGTGACCTGCTCGTTGCCCATCTGGCCGGCGCCGATCTTACCCTTGAAGATCCGGGAGGGATCGGTGCTGGAGCCCATGGAGCCGGCGTGACGGTGCACAGGGCCGGTACCGTGGGATTCCTTCAGGCGGTGAGCGCCGTGGCGCTTGATGACGCCCTGATAGCCGTGACCCTTGCTGATGCCGGTCACGTCCACCCGGTCGCCCTCGGCGAACACGTCCACCTTGACCTCGTCGCCCACGTTGAGGGCGTCGCAGTTGGCCAGCTTGAACTCCTTCAGGGTCTTCTTGCGGGCCTCGCCGGCCTTCTTCAGGTGACCCAGCTCAGGCTTGGTGAGCTTCTTCTCGGCTACGTCGCCGTAGCCCAGCTGAACGGCGTTGTAGCCGTCCTTCTCCTCGGTCTTCTTCTGCACTACGGTGCAGGGACCCGCCTCAATGACGGTGACCGGGATGACCTTGCCGGCTTCGTCGAAGATCTGCGTCATGCCGACCTTCTTGCCGATAATGGCCTTTTCCATGTGTTTTCCTCCTTAATTAAGGTTATTGGTTGGGCGAGTTACCATTGAAACCGGTATTGCTCGGCCAACTTGACCCGTCCGCCTCAAAACGCGGCGGACTGCGGTACAAACAAAGGAATGGATGGCGCTGCTATCACGCTTTGCCTGTTCGCAACGCGGTCACTGTTCACCGCTCCGCGAAAAATACCGCGACCCCTTCGGCGTCGCCTGTTTTTTCTCTGCGCGGTTCCCTGTGCCGCTGCTCACGACGGCTCAGACGCTTACAGCTTAATCTCAATCTCCACACCGGCGGGGAGCTCCAGGCTCATCAGGGCCTCCACGGTCTTGGGAGAGGGCTTGAGGATGTCGATCAGGCGCTTATGGGTGCGGCGCTCGAACTGCTCACGGCTGTCCTTGTACTTATGGACGGCCCGCAGGATGGTGACGACCTCCTTCTTGGTGGGCAGGGGGATGGGGCCGGACACGGAAGCGCCGGTGCGCTTGGCGGTCTCAACGATCTTCTCAGCGCTTTGGTCGATGAGCTGATGATCATAGGCCTTCAGACGGATGCGGATCATTTCTTTCTGAGCTGCCATGGTGTTAAGTTCCTCCTTAAACATACGAAGTGGTGCGCTTTCGCCGGGTCCACGGGGCCAAAGCGCGGTGTCATTCCTCGCTTCGTACGGTGAGAGATTTCAGTACACGTTTCCGTGCGTATCACTCCGTGACATGAAGAAAACCGGCACAAGCAGGCCGGTTTACTCCTTGCATGGCGATATACGCCGCGCACGGATCCCTCAGCCGCCCGATTCTAGCTCGGACATACTCCGCGGAAGTTACCTCATTTCTGAGCAATCTCCCGCATCATCGCACAATGCACCTCAAACAGGCGCTTCATTATGATACTCTAAAAGCCAGGTGCTGTCAAGCGGTTTCCTGATTTTTTTGCAATTTTTTCTCTCTGCCGGGGTGGGGCGGGAACAAAAGCCCCTGCCCCAGCAGCATGAGCACAGGCAGAATGGAGTAGTGGTACCGCCCTGCCACCTCCACCAGCATCTGGGCCGAGGTCAATCCCAGCACATAGAGAGGAAGCAGCAGCACAGCAGAGCGATCCCCCCGCCGCCACAGCATCACCCCGCCGCCCCCTGCCAGCAGAAGCAGAAAATAATAATAGGCGTTGCAGGCCCGGGCAAACCACAGGACATGGCGCACCACCTGGCTGGAATAGGACACACAGGCGCTGTCTGCGCCCAGAAAGCCTCGCAGCTTCTCCCGGAACAGCTGGAGAAAATCCACCTGACCGGAGGTAATGCGCTCCTTGGCGGCCTCCATGGCGTATTCCTGGGCCTGCTGGGCGGTGACGCCGGGCTGACTGCTGTATTCGTTCAGCAGATTGCTGTCCTCCTGGTTCCAGCATCCCCGGGACTGGGCATTGAAGCCCACCAAAATGCTGTATCCGGGTGTGGAGGACGGCTCTTCCCCAATGCGCGCGGCAATATGCCCCTGCCACAGCGGCCCGGTGAGCAGATAGACCGCCGCCAAGGCGGCCATCAGCGGCAGCCACTGCCATCTGGCCTTGGACTCTTTCAGACCATCAGGGGCCAATAAGAACCGCCACAGCACCAGGGCAATAATCAGCACCGCGGCAATGGGCCGTATCCCATTGAACCAGCGCAGCACCAGCCCCGCCCCTGCCCCAAGCAGGGCGGCCTTCCAGAATACGCCGGGCAGAGGGCCGGTTATGAGATAGAGAAAGAGCAGCAGCAGCGTGGTATAGAGCGGCTCAGAGAGCACCAGACTATTGTACATGGTCTGAGAGGGACAGACGATCCACAGCAGATAAGCGCAAACCCCGCCGGGCAGACTCCACCAGCGTTTTGCCAGCAGAAAGAGCAGGCTGCCGCTGCAAATGGTAAGCAGCACATTGAGCCACTGGGCCAGCAGAGGGGGCTGACCCAGCAGTCGGATAAACCAGCTCAAAAAGGAAGCATAGCCAAAAATATGGGGAAACAGGGCCATATAGCGCCCGCCGTCAAGCACAGACTTCTGGGCCAGGGCAGTGGCATAGCCCCAAAAGGTAGCATAGTCCCCCTCCATGGGCACCTGGACCAGGACCACCCATGCCCCCTTTACCACCAGGCACAGCAGGGTAAGGGCAACCCACACCCATATTGTTCCCAGCCGGGACAGCTGACGGGACAGCCAGGGCAGTACCTTCCACGCCGCCAGCAGGGCCACCACCGCCGCCGCAAAGGCCTTTTTGGTCTCACTGCTCTGACCGGCGCCCAGCCAAAGGGCCGCCGCCAGCAGCGCCAGCAGCAACGCCAGCATACACCGGGTCAGAACGGTAGGCACCAGGATCCGCCATCGTCCCATATCCTTCTCCCCATTTCCCAGATCATTCAAACCATCTCCAGCCGATCACAGCACCTCGGCCAGCACTTTTTTCATCTCAGCGGCATCAATAGAGGTATCCGTAAAGTACTCCAACGACAATACCGCCTGATTGACCAGCAGCCCCAACCCATTGACGGTCTGGTGGCCCCGGAGCTTCGCTTGCCGGAGCAGCTCGGTCTGGGCAGGGGCGTAGATCAGGTCCACCACCGGCGCTCCCTCCTTCAGGCTGTCCAGAAAGGAGAAGTCGGCAAACTGGCCGCCGCTCCCCTCCATGCCAAGAGAGGTACCGTTCACCAGCAGATCGCACGCTCCTGCGGCCTGGGCCAGCTCCTCCGGGCCAAAGCCCACCGGACGGAGATGGGCCGGGTCATGGGCGCAGATGGCCTGGGCTTTGTCCAGTGTGCGGTTGCACACGATGACCTGGGCCCCGGCCTGAGCCAGCTTGAGGCACACCGCCTTGGAGGCCCCGCCCGCACCCAACACCGCCACGGTCTTTCCCGCCGGATGGATGCCCTCATCAGCCAGGGCACGGAGAAAGCCTTCCCCATCGGTGTTATAGCCATAAGCCTTGCCCTCCCGGATGCACACGGTATTCACCGCTCCGATCAGTCTGGCGTCCTGGTCCAGCTGATCCATCAGAGGCACCAGTTCCTCCTTGTGGGGCATGGTGGCGTTAAATCCGGCGTACCCGGCAAATTTGGCGCAGTCCAGCCACTCCTTACACTTTCCCCGGGGCACCGGCTGGCAAAGGTATACATAGTCCAGCCCCAGGGCTTTCAGCATGGTATTCTGGATCAGGGGGGACTTGGAGTGGCCTACCGGGTCCCCGATGACGCACAGCTTACGGGTGGTATTGTGCAGTTCGACGTTCATATCGCTCTCTCCCCGTTCCGTTTCCGGCCGGTAGTCCGGCAGGGCGGCATTGACTCCCAGCGCAATGAGCAATCCCACCACCGTCTCGATCATCCGGGCCGCGGCATAATAATAGCGGGTAACCCCGGTCACACCGGTAATGAGGATGACGCAGGGCAGAATACAGGCCATGCCACAGGCGGTGGGCCGCTTGATGAGCAGACACAGCCACACCCCCGCCACACACACCGCCCCCAGCACCGGGATCTTCACCCAGGGATTGTCCAGGGCCGGGCCCAGCAGCAGGGTGGCGGTACCCAGAGCGCCGCCCACGATCACGCCAATCAGCCGGGAAATTCCCTGCTGAAAGGTCTGACCCAGGGTGCTCTGGGTACAGATGATACAGGCGATGCAGGCATACAAAGGGCCCATCTGCCCCAGTATGCCCCCCAGCTCCTCCCGATAGAGCAGGCCAAAGGGGACAAACAGCAGATAGGACACCATCACCGCCACGGCGGTTTTGATGACCCGCATCCCGATGCGGGGCAGGGGAACGGTTTTCTTCATAGCATCTCCTTTACGGATAAGTGGGGGGATCTGTCCGCCGCTCAGCGCTGGTCCCGCTCCAGGAAGTAGCGCATGGCCGCCTCATAGCCGTACAGTCCCAGACCGCTGATCTGGCCCACACAGGCGGGGGCGGTGACGCTCTTGTGCCGGAACTCCTCCCGCTGGTGGACGTTGGAGATGTGGACCTCCACACAGGGCACATCCACCGCTTTCAGCGCATCCAAAATGGCATAGCTGTAGTGGGTCAAGGCTCCGGGGTTCATGACGATGGCGTCATACACCCCATCGGCATCCTGGATGGCGCTGACGATGTCCCCCTCATAGTTGGACTGGTAACATTCGGCGGTGGAGCCATAGGTTTCAGCAAAGGCCTTCAGCCGCTCGCGCAGGCTGTCATACGTATTCTGCCCATAAATGCCCGGCTCCCGCTTGCCTAACAGATTCAAATTGGGCCCGTTGATGATGAGAAATTTCATATCTGCTCCTTCCCGCGGTAGAGCGCCGCGATCTGTTCCGCCGCCGCCTGAGCGGTGTCTGTGTTGGAAATGGTATACTGAGCGTATTTTCGATAGAGTTCTATCCGCTGCGCATATAGGTTACGCAATTCGTCCGGTTGGCTCCCCACCAGCGGCCGGCCCGAGTGGTCCTCCCCAAGAATGGCCTCCAGGGCCCGGTCCCGGAAGAAGATCAGCCCGGTGGCTCCCAGCGCCTGCATATTTTCCGGCCGGAGCACCATCCCCCCGCCGGTGGCGACGATGACGCCCTCCATAGCGGCGGCGGCCCGGGCGGCGGCGGTCTCCCGATCCCGGAAGGCCCCCTCCCCCTCCTGAGCAAAAAGCTCCGGGATGGTTCGCCCCGCCTCCTGCTCCACCAGCTCGTCAGTGTCCACCAAGGGCATCTCCAGCAGCTGGGACAGGCATCTGCCTACGGCGGACTTGCCGCAGCCCGGCATCCCGATGAGGACGATGTTTTTCTTCATGTCCGCTCCTCCCAGGCCTTGTAGTTGCCCAGTATCCGCACCTCAGTGGCCAGCTGGCTCAGTTCATGGAGCACCCCGTCCATGCCGGGGGCGGTAAGATCGCCGGTAAAGTCCAGAAAGAAAAGGTACTCCCACCCCCGGCCTGGAATGGGCCGGGATTCGATTTTCAGCAGGTTGAGCCCCTGGACGGCAAAAATAGTGAGGATCTCGTGGAGGGAGCCGCTCTGGTGGGGCAGGCGGAACACGGCGCTGATCTTGTTGCGGTCAGGCCGCAGCTCGGGCACAGGGGACACCACCGCAAAGCGGGTGTGATTCATGGTGTTGTGGTTGACCCGCTGGGCCAGGATGTTCAGGCCGTACAGCTGGGCGGCCCGCCGGGAGCAGATGGCGGCGGCGGAGCGGTCCCCCGTCTCGGCCACCAGCTTGGCGGAACCGGCGGTGTCCAGAGTAGGTACCCGCTCCCAGTCCCGGTGGGCGTCCAGGTACTTCTCGCTCTGCATCAGCCCCTGCTCATGGGAGTATACCTTCCTGATGTCGGAAAGGCCCACTCCCGGCAGAGCCATCAGGCAGTGCTCCACCGGCACCTGCCACTCCCCCACAATATAATAGCGGTACTGGGCCAGCAGATCGTACACCTGCCGGATGGACCCAGTGGAGGAGTTCTCCACCGGCAGCACAGCATAGTCTGCCTCCCCCCGTTCCAAAGCGGCAAACACGTCGTTGAACCAGGGCAGGCCCACGCTGTTCACGTCGGGGCCAAAATAGCCCGCCGCGGCCTCCTCACTGTAGCACCCCGGCTCTCCCTGGTAGGCCACCCTGGGGGCGGCCACTGGCTCCCGTCGCCGGGCCAGATCGGCCTGATAGGCGGCATAGCCCGGGTCCTCGCTGCCCTCCTTCACCAGATGGCGCTGCTGCCGGCGGGAGATGGCCATGATACCCTCATAGAGCGCCGCCACATCCGCCTTTCGCGCGGGGTCGTCGGTGAGGGCGGTCTTGGCGGCGATGACCTGCCGCTCCCGGGCGGCGTCCAGTACCGGGATACCCTCCCGCTGCTTGAACTCTCCCACCTTTCCGGTGACGGCCATCCGCTCCAAAAAGAGCCGCACCAGTTCCCCGTCGATCCGGTCGATCTCCTGACGGTATCGCTCCAGTTCGGTCATATCCATTCCCTCCTCAAATCCCCAATACGGCGCAGGCCGCCAGAGCCGCCGCCGCCTCAATGACCGGCACAGCCCGGGGCACAATACAGGGATCGTGGCGGCCCTTGATCTCCATCTCCACCTCTTCCCCGGTGCGCAGGTCCACGCTCTCCTGGGGCAGAGCGATAGAAGGGGTGGGCCGGATGGTCACCTCAAAGGCCACCGGCATCCCGTTGGTGATGCCGCCATTGATGCCGCCGGCGTGGTTGGTGCGGGTGACCACCTGGCCGTCCCGTACCTCGAAGGGGTCGTTGGCCTCGCTGCCCCGCATGAGAGAGAAGGCCACCCCGGCGCCGAAGTCCACCCCCTTAACAGCGGGGACGGCAAAGAGGTATTGGGAGAAGATACCTTCCACATTGCAGCCGAAGTCGGGGGCTCCCAGCCCGGCGGGCAGGCCGGTGACGGCGCACTCAATGGCGCCTCCCACGCTGTCCCCCTCCTCCTTGGCCTCCAGAATGGCCTGGCGCATCTCCTCCCCCTTGGTATCGTCCAGCACCGGGAAGGGCTTTGCGGCCACCGCCTTCAGCGCCTGCGTGTCCTCCAGGGAGGCATCGGTGATGCCGTAGATGGAGCTGATGTGGGCCCCTACCCACACGCCCCGCTGGGCCAGCAGCTGCTTGGCCACGGCCCCCGCCGCCACCAGAGGAGCGGTGAGCCGGCCAGAGAAGTGGCCGCCGCCCCGGTAATCCAGACAGCCCTTGCTCTTAATGAACCCGGCGTAATCCCCGTGGCTGGGCCGTGGGGTGTAGCGGATGGCCTCGTAGTCCTGGGAATGCTGGTCAGAATTGCGGATCACCATGGCCAGAGGGGCCCCGGTGGTCTTGCCCTCAAATACCCCGGAGAGCACCTCCACCAGATCGCTCTCCTTCCGGGCGGTGGCGGTGGGGTCCTGGCCGGGCTTGCGCCGGTCCAGCTCTCTTTGGACCTGCTCCAGGTCCAGCTCCAGCCCGGCGGGCACCCCCTCCAGCACCACGCCGATGGCGGGGCCGTGGGATTCCCCAAAAATCATGTGTCGCATGTTACAGTTCCTCCGTCCCTGGTTTGGTTCCATTCCGGGTGATCTGTCCCCCAAGGGCCTGGTACTCCTCCCAGAACCGGGGGTAGGATTTTTTCACACACTCCGCCCCAGTGATGGTCACAGGATGTTCACACCGGATGGCGGCGATGGCGGCCATCATGGCAATACGGTGGTCATTGTGGCCGGAGACGGTGACGCCGCCGGGCAGCACCGCTCTGCCCCGGATCACCAGATGGTCCTCATGCTCCTCCACATCCGCCCCCAGGGCGTTCAGCACCTCCGTCACCGTGGCCAGCCGGTCGCTCTCCTTGATGCGCAGCCGCTGGGCATTGACGATACGGGTGGTCTCTCCCGCCCGCAGGGCGGCCATGGCGGCCAGGGGAGGCACCAGATCGGGACACTGGCTCACGTCCAGGTCCACCTGCCCCTCCCCCTGCAATTTCACAAAATAGGGCACAATGCGCATATCCCCCTGCACAGAATAGGCGTTGAGCCCCTGGATATCTACCTGACAGCCCAGGCTGACCGCGCCATACCAGAAGGCGGCGTTGGACCAGTCGGCCTCGATGGCCAGATCCTGGTGCTGATAGACCTGATTGCCCGGCACCCGGAACACCCGGCCGCCGTCAAAGTGAGCCTCCACTCCGAACCGCTTTAAAGCGTCCAAGGTCATGTCCACATAGCCCTGGGACTCCAGCTCGGTGGTAAGCCGGATCTCGCTGTCTCCCTCCAGGAGAGGCAGGGCGTACAGCAGGCCGGTGATGAACTGGGAGGACACATTGCCCGGCAGGGTGTACACACCGGGGGCCAGCTTGCCCGCTACCGTCAGCACCCCATCCTCCAGGGTATAGGAGATCCCCTTCTCCCGGAACATAGCGAAGTAGGGCTCCTGGGGCCGCTCCATCAGCCGCCCGTGGCCGGTAAACTTCCCGCCCCCCTTGAGGGCCAGGGCTACCGGAATGAGAAAGCGGAGGGTGGAGCCGCTCTCGCCGCAGTCCATCACCTCCGGGGCGGGCTCCTCATGGCCGTCCACCAGGTCACAGCCCCGGATGATGGTACCGTCGGCGGAGGCGTCGGCGTCCAGGGTGCGCATACACCGCAGAGTGGCCTGGATATCCTCCGACAAATCCACGTTGGACAGCTTGCAAAAGCCGTCGGACAGGGCAGCGGCGATGATAAGCCGGTGGGCCTGGCTTTTGGAGGGGGGCGGCGTGACAGCGCCCGCCAACAGAGCGGGGGTAATGGTGATGTTCATGTCAATTCCTCCAGCAGCGCCGCCTTGGGCATTTTATGGGGCACAGCCTTGCCCAGCGCCTCCAACAGAATGACGCTGATCTCCGCCCCAGCCCCCTTTTTATCCAGGCCAATGGCGGCGGCGTACTCCTCCCCGGTACAGGGTATGGAGGTGGGCAGGCCCAGAGGGGTGAGCAGAGCGGCAATCTCTTCCGCCGTGCCCGCCGGGGTGACGCCCAGCCGGGTACCCAACCGGGCGGCCTGTACCATTCCGGCGGCCACCGCCTGGCCGTGGGTCCATGTCTCATAGTGGCCCGCCTTCTCGTAGGCGTGGCCCAGGGTATGGCCGAAGTTGAGCAGCATCCGTTTTCCGGTGTCCCGCTCGTCCTTTTCCACAACCATTCGTTTTAAATTGCAGCAGGTATACAAAACGTGTTCAATTTCTACCATGATGGCCGCCCGGCTGGGCCGCTGGGCCAGGAAGGAGAAAAAGGCCCCATCCAGGATACAGCCGTATTTGACCACCTCGGCCATACCGTCGGCAAAGGTGGCGTCTGGCAGGGTGTCCAGGGTGTCCGGGTCCATGAGCACCAGCTTGGGCTGCCAGAAGGCCCCCGCCAGATTTTTACCGTGGTCCAGGTCAATGGCCACCTTCCCCCCCACCGAGGAGTCCACCTGGGCCAGGAGGGTGGTGGGAATCTGCACAAAGGCCACCCCCCGGAGGATAGTGGCGGCGGCAAAGCCCGCCAGATCCCCCACCACGCCGCCGCCCAGGGCCACCACAGCGTCGGTGCGGGTGAGGCCGAAGTCCATCATACACTCCCACAGACGGGCCAGCTCTCCGGCACATTTAGAGGCCTCACCGGCAGGGATTTCACAGACGGCAGTCTCAAATCCGGCGGCCTCCAGCGGGGGAATGATCCGCTTCAGGTACAAGGGGCCCACTGTAGAATCGGTGACCACAAAGAGTCTGGGGGCGCCGGGCAGGGTCTTCCGGCAGAGTTCTCCCGCCCGGTCCAGCAGGCCCCGTTCAATGACGATATCATACTCCCGCCCCGGCAGGGCAACGGTGAGGGTTTTCATGGAATCAATCCTCCTTGGGATGGCAGGGTGCGAGAGGCCTTTTGGCTTTTTGTCACGCTCCAGCGGCTACGCAACGCCTCCGCGCTTTTAATTATCTTATCAAATTTTTCCCCACCAGGTCAACCAGGGCGCTCACCTTGTGCATAAGGGCGTCAAACTTCTGGGGAGTCAGAGACTGCTGGCCGTCGCATTTGGCGTGAGCGGGGTCGTTGTGGACCTCGATGATAAGGCCGTCGGCCCCCGCGGCCACAGCGGCCAGAGCCAGAGGTTCCACCATCCAGTACATCCCGGCGGCGTGAGAGGGGTCCACAATAATGGGCAGGTGGCTCATCTGCTTGACGGCGGGGATGGCGGACACATCCAGGGTGTTGCGGGTGTAGGTCTCAAAGGTGCGCACGCCCCGCTCGCACAAAATCACGTTCTCATTGCCCGCAGCCATGATATACTCAGCGGACATGATCCATTCCTCATAGGTGTTGGACAGGCCCCGCTTGAGCAGAATGGGCTTGCTCATCTTGCCCACTTCCTTGAGCAGTTCAAAGTTCTGCATATTCCGGGCGCCCACCTGGACCACGTCCACCTCCCGCTCGAAGAGCTCGGCCATCCGGGGGTCCATGATCTCCGTGACGATGGGCAGACCGGTCTTGGCCCGGGCCTCCATCAGCAGGTCCAGACCGGCGGTGCCCATACCCTGGAAGGAATAGGGGGAAGTGCGGGGCTTGAAGGCGCCGCCCCGGAGCATGGCCGCCCCGGCGTTCTTCACATCCTGGGCCACGGCACAGATCTGCTCCTCGCTCTCCACCGAGCAGGGCCCGGCGATGACCGAGAAGCACCCCCCGCCGATCTTGGCGTTCCCTACGCTGACCACCGTATCCTCCGGGTGGAACTTGCGGTTGGCCTTCTTATAGGGCTCCTGCACCCGCATGACCCGCTCCACATTGGGGTTGATGGTGAACTTGTCCATATCCACAGCCGTGGTGTCTCCCACCAGGCCCAGGATGGTGCAGCCTACGCCATTGGTGACTCCCACCTCCAGGCCCTGCTCCTTCAGCTGACACACCAGGCGCTGAATTTCCTCCTGCTTGGTGCCGGGCTTCATAACAACTACCATGTAACTCGCTTCCTTTCGGGTACAAAAATAGGCGCTCATTGATGAAATCAATGAGCGCCCTGTCAATACCGCAAGGTCTGATCCGGCCCAATCGGGCCCACCCATTCACTTCATCCTCTTATTTTCCCATGCCAAAAAAGCCGGCGCCCATAAATCGGGCCCAGCCATAGGAAAACAGGAAGGATGCGGTTGTGAGGGAAGATTGGGACATACTTGCGCGCCTCACTTTTCCAAGGTGAAGTCATTATACCCCGTTCTCCCTGGGATTGCAACCGGGATTTTGTACAAATACCCTCTTTTTTCGCCGGGATAGGACGGGGCTTTTTCATGACCAGGGCACGCCGCTTCAGCGGCAGCGCATCTTTTATCCGATGTGTATATTTTGCAGCTCTCCCTGGGGCATGTGCCGCAGCAGCTGCCGCAGGCACAGCGCAAAGAGCACCGAGCTGATGGACCAAGTCAGGGGATAGGCCCAGTACACCACCCGGATATCGGGGATGATCCGGACGGTGAGGGTGATGTAGGTGATGCGCAGGGCACACCACACGGTGAGCATGATGGCCATGGGCACGATGGGCCGCCCCATGCCCCGCAGGATGCCGGCACAGCAGTGGGAGAAGGCCAGCAGGCAGTAAAACAGGGACACGGTGCGGGCGTAGGCGGTGCCGAAGGCCACCACCTCCGGCTCGCTGTTGAAGGCGGCCACCAGCAGCGGGGAGGCAATAAAAATAACTACTCCAATGAGCTCGGCCAGCAGAGGACTGCACAGCAAGCCGAATTTCATCCCCGCCCGCACCCGGTCAAACTTTCGGGCTCCCAGGTTCTGGCTGACAAAGGTGGACAGGGCCAGGGCAAAGCAGGTCACCGGCAGGAAGGCAAAACCCTCAATGCGGCTATACGCCCCGCAGCCCGCCATGGCGGCCGACTCAAAGGCGTTGATGTTGGCCTGCACGATGACGTTGGCCAGGGAGACCACCGAGCTCTGCACGCCGGAGGGAATACCCAGGGTAATGATCCGCCGGAAGGTGGGCCCTTCAAACCGCACCCGCCGCCAGTTCACCCGGTAGGCCTCCTTGGTCAGGGTGAGCTTGCGGAAGGCCAGGAAGGCGGAGAGGCACTGACTGATAATGGTGGCCAGAGCGGCGCTGCCCACATTCATGTTCAGCACCGCCACAAAGAGCAGGTCCAGCACCACATTGGTCACCGAGGCGGCAATGAGGTACTTCATAGGACTGCGGCTATCCCCCACCGACTGGAGAATGCTGGCTCCCATATTGTAAAGCACCACGGCGGAGGAGCCAAAGAAGTAGATGCGGAAATAGAGGATGGAATTTTCAATGACATCATCCGGGGTACCGATCCATTGGAGGATCTGGGGAGTGAGCAGCACCCCTACCACCGTCAGCACCACCCCCGCCGTCAGGCCCAGGGCCACGGTGGTGTGGATGGCCCGTTCCATGTTGTCGTCGTCCTCCGCCCCGTAATACCGGGCGATGAGCACCCCGGCGCCCAGGGAGACGCCGTTGATAAAGCCCACCATCAGCAAAATCATACTGCTGGAGGAGCTGACTGCCGCCAGGGCGGACCGGCCAATGAAGTTGCCCACGATGAGAGAGTCCACCGCGTTGTAGAGCTGCTGAAACAGGTTGCTGAAAAAAATAGGCAGGGCAAAGGCCAGCATCTTGCGGGGGACGCTGCCCTCGGTCAGGCGATTTTGCTCATTGCGATTTATGGGGATCATCTCCGCTCTCTAAATGTGTCCCTTTATTATTAGCCCACAAAGCGGAAAAGTCAAGGCGGCGGCTCAGTCACCCTTCTCCCCCGGTGGAATAGGATGGAACAGTCACTGGGAACGGAGGGCACGCGCCATGAGACATGAACTGAACCTATGGGTGGCGGGCGGGGATCTGCGGCAGGCCAAACTGGCGGAGCTGCTGGCCGCCGACGGCCACACGGTACATACCTGGGCCCTGGAGGGCCACGGCCCTCTGGCAGGGGTCCATGCGGAAGAGGACCCGGCGGGGGCGGAGCTGGCCGACTGTATGATCCTGCCCCTGCCGGCAGAGGAGGAGGGCGGACTGCTCCACGCCCCTCTGTCCGACCGCCCCCGACCGCTGGAGGAGCTGCTGGCCCCCCTGCGGCCCGGCCAGCTGGTGTGCGCCGGCATGGTGGGCCCGGCCCTGACCGCCCTGGCGGCGGAGCAAGGCCTGGTCCTTCAGGACTACTTTGCCCGGGAGGAGCTGGCGGTGGCCAATGCGGTGCCCACCGCATTGGCAAATGGACACTAATTGGCCAGATATGGAAAAATGGCCGCCCGTCCGGGCGGCCATTGTTCATGGAATCTCTTGTATTTTGTGTCTGGCAATGCTCAGATCTCGTACCAGCGGATCTCGTTGGCATCCAGATCCAGCTGGAAGGAGCTGCCGTCTCCCCGATATACGGTGGTGGACTGGGGCTCATAGGTGTTGTTGACCACACAGTACTTGCCGTTTTTCACATAGGCGTGGACCTCCACGTTATAGTTGGTGGAGAACCAGGTGTGGAGCGCGTCCTCGTCATGGGTGCTCCACAGAATGGCCCGGTAGAGCACACGGCTGTTCTCAAAGCTGTAGGGCAGACCGGAGAGGTAGACCGCCCGGCCCTGGCCGAACTGGTTCACCGCCATCTGCACTTCCTTGTCCTTCTGGACCAGGATCTGGGTACCCTCCAGAGCATAGATGCTCTTCTTGCCCTCGCCGAAGTCCATCTCACCCTTGCAGTCGGCCAGGATGAAGTGGTCGGGGTGCTGCTCCCAGTTATACTTGTCATAGCCCAGGGTGAAGCCGGTCTCCTTCTCCACGCCCAGCACCTTGGCCAGCTGGAGATAGCGGCCCTGATACTGGTGGCCGGCGGGCTCGCCCACACCGATGAAGCCGCCGCCGTTGTAGACAAAGGCCTTGACGGCGGAGGAGATGGCGGGGTCCTCCCACCAGCAGCCGCCGGTATGGGCGGTGTCGCCATCGCCCACGTTGATGAGCACATCCACCCCGTCCAGGCATTTGGGGTCGGCCTTCACATCGTCGAAGCTGATGAACTTCACATCAAAGGGAGCGCCGGACAGGGCCTCGATAACCCCGGCGTAAGAGTAGTTCTGCTTCTGATAGAGGGCATGGTGGACCATGTGGCAGCCCCAGGAGCGGGCTTTGCCCCAGGCGTTGAGGACAGCCACCGTCTTGACGCAATAGGGGGTGGTGCCCTTGATATTCTCATACAGCTCCCGGAACTCGTCGCACACGCTCTCCACGTACTGGATGAACTCGGGGAAGTCACAGGCCAGCTTCAGATAGCCGCCGTAGCCGATGCGGTCGATGGGCTTGCGCAGGATAGCCCGGCGGGCGGTGACCCAGTTCTCCTTAGCCTCCCGGACGGGGTCGCCCCCCTCGTGGAAGGTGTCGGGGAAGAAGTAGGGCAGGAACCGGCCCTCGGTGTACTTCACGCCGGGGATGTCGGAGATGAGCCGCAGGGTGGAGCCGTTGCCCACCGAGCCCACCACCGCGTCCAGGCCGATGGTCTTGAACTCTTCCATGTAAGGCTCGGTGCCGATCCAGTGGTCGCCCAGGAACATCATGGCTTCCTTGCCCAGCTCATGGGTGATGTCCACCATCTCCTTGGCCAGCTTGGCCACCTCCCGGCGCTGGAAGGCCATGAAGTCCTTAAACTCCTTGGAGGGCACCCGGTACTGGTTGTTGTAGTAACCCTGGTCGATGATATACTCAGGGCGGAACTTGTAGCCCACCTCTTTTTCAAACTGCTCCAGGATATAGGGGGACACCGAGGCGGAGTAGCCGTACCAGTCCACGTACTTCTCCCGCTTGAGCTCGTCGAACACCAGGGTGAACTGGTGGAAGAAGGTGGTGTAGCGGATCACGTTCACATAGGGGTGCTCGGCGATGAATTTACGCAGCCGCTCCATGGTGAACTTGCGGGTCTTGGGCTGGCGCACGTCAAAGGTGATCTGGTGCTCAAAGTCCTTCCAGTCGTTGGTGACGGCGTTGTACATATGCACCGGGTCCCAGATGAGATAGGCCAGGAAACTGACGGTGTAGTCGTGGAAGGCCTCCGGGGCGTCCAGCACCACGCAGCCGCTCTCAGCGTCATAGCGCCACTGATCTGCGGGCACAGGCTGGCCGGTGGTGCGGTCCATCACTTCCCACCAGCGCTTGATATCGTCCCGGGTATTGACCTCCATCAGCTCGGGGCTGATGCCCTGCATCAGGGGAATGGACAGGGCTCCGCCAGCGGCGGTATAGAAGCCTGTCATGATATAACACTGCTGCACCTCGTCGGGGTTGGCCTTGGCCCAGGCGTTGTCCTTACGGGTGGTGTAGTAGGTGGAGTATACCTTGGCGTCCACCTTCTTCAGCTCTTCCGGGTAATCGGTGCCGTCGCAGTCCCGGATGGCGTCCGCGCCCCATTGCTCCAGCAGCTGCAGGGTCTGGGGCACCACATCTACGTCGGTAGGGATGGTGACCCGTCCCCGGTTGTGCTTGCTCTGGCTCATAATGCTGCCTCCTAATAAGGGTTATAAATTTTCCGCCCTGAGGCGGCCGGCAGGCTGTGCCTTACCGTTTGGGGTCCTGAAAGGGCTTGTTGTAGATGGCCAGGGCCACAATGAGCAGCGCCAGGCCCACGATCATGATAATCAGACCGTTCATCTGCCCGGTCATTTTCCAGCCGCCGATGATCATCGCCATCCCTGCGATAAAGAACAGGGCGATGAGGATCACCCGCAGCGCGGCATGCTCTTTCCAAAATTTCATGGTTCCACCTTATCCTTTCAATCCGCCCACGGTCATGCCCTGGATCAGCTTCTTCTGCACGCAGATGTAGAGGATCAGCGTGGGCAGCATCACCAGCACCAGACCGGCGTACATGGTGCCGTACTCGGCAGCCGACTGCTGGGCCTGCATCAGGTTCAGCAGGCCTACCGGCAGGGTCTTGCCGCCGGTGGCGGAGTTCATCAGGGTCATGGAGATGATGTACTCGTTCCAGAAGGAGAGGAAGTTAAAGAGGATGATGGTGATGATGGAGGGCTGGGCCATGGGGAAGATGATTTTGAGCATGGTCTTGCCGTACCCGGCGCCGTCGATGTAGGCGGCCTCCTCAAAGTCGTGAGGCAGGGTGGCAAAATAGCCCGAGAGAAGGTAGATGGTAAAGGGCAGGGCGGTGGCGGCGTACACAATGGCCAGCACCACCAGGTTGTTCAGCAAAAAGCTGAAGCCAAAGGTGTTCTTGAGGAAGGTATCCCCGTCCCGCAGCATCAGGAAGATGGGTACCACAATGTAGTTGACGTTGATGAACAGGCCCGCCATAAAGGCCACGTTGAAGAACTTGCGGCCCCGGAAGTGGAACCGGGACAGGCAGTAAGCGGCGGGCAGAGCCACCACCAGCAGGATAATCAGGGCCAGGGCGGTGACGATCACCGAGTTGAGCATATAGTCGCCCATCTTGGCGGTATTCCAGGCGTTGACAAAGTTCTGCCAGTAAAAGCCCAGAGGCAGGGCCCAGGGATTTCCGTAGAACTCGCTGTTCTGCTTGATGGAGGCCATGAAGACCCACGCCACCGGCACCACGATGGTGACGGCCAGGGTAATGAGGGCCACATAGATAAAGGCCTTATAGACCTTGGTGCTGGTGTGTTTTTCCTTCAGTTCCATACCGTCACCTCCTTAGAATTCCAGCGGCTCCCGCTTGGTGGCCTTGTTGACCATTGCGGAGAGCAGGAAGGAGAACAGGAATACCACCACGCCGATGGCCATGGAGTAGCCGTACAGGCCAGCGTCCTTCTGCCCGTACATATAGGACAGGGCCACCTCGGAGGCGCCGTTGGGGCCGCCGGAGGTCATGGCCTTGACAAACAGGAAGGCCATGTTGATGGTGGAAATGATGAAGAAGGTCAGGGTGGTGCGGATGTTGGTCCAGATCAGGGGAATGGTGATCTGGAAGAACTGGGTGATCCGCCCGGCGCCGTCCAGGCTGGCCGACTCATAGAGGCTCTCGGGCACGCTGGCCATGGAGGCCATATACATGACCATGTAGTAGCCGATGGCCTGCCAGATCATGGCGATGATGATACTCACCACCACCAAAGGGGCGTCCTTCCACAGCACGGTGACCGTCTCCCCCCGGAAGAGGGAGATAATGCTGTTGAGCATACCGTTCTCCGGCTTATAGATGGCGGAGAAGATACCGGAGATAACCACCACAGACAGAATGTTGGGGATGTAGAAGATGATGCGGAAAAGGTTGGTGCCCTTGATCTTCTCATGGGTCAGGATGCTGGCGAAGATCAGCGCCAGAGCGAAGGTGATGATGGTAACGACGACCACCATCAAAATGGTGTTCTGCATGGAGCGGATAAACAGACTGTCCTGCGCAAGGGCCTGGAAATTGCCCATGCCCACGAAGGTCTCCGTGGGGGAATAGGCGCCCCGCTCGTACAGGGACATGCGGAATACGTTGAGGGTGGGCAGGATCATGAAGATAAAGAATAAAATGACGGCGGGTGCCACGCACAGCACGATAAAGCGGCTGCGCCCCTTATTTCTTCTCACACGCTCAGCTCCTTTCTGGGCTACGGCTTGTTCTGTTCACAAATTGTTCACATTTACTTCTAAAAACGGGGGGCGGTGAGCGGGCTACCGCTCGCCGTCCCCCGTCATGACGATCTGCTTGTTTTCGCTAAAGATCAGCTCAGGTTAGCGCGCATCTGATCGCTGGCGGTCTTGATGCTGCTCACCCACTCATCCTTGGTCATGGTACCGGAAACCAGGGCGTTCACGGGATCGAAGAACACTTCGCGGGTAGTGCCCAGACCGGCCACGGACTTGTAAGAGGCAAAGGAGCCCAGAGCGGCCATGGCGCCGTCGTCATAGATGCCATAGAAGATCTGGTTGTCGCCGGAGAGCTTATCCACGATACCGGTGACAGGCTGGGCAGCGCCGGCGGCGGCAAACAGGTCTGCCGCGGTGTCGCTGTACATGAAGGCGATGAACTGCTTGGCGGCGTCCACATTGGCAGCGCCGGCGGGGATCCACATCTGCTCAAAGAAGGTGTAGCTGTAGCGGTCGCCGCCCTCGGTGACGGCGGGCAGGGCGGTCATGCCCCACTCAAAGCCATCGGCCCGGGGAGCCTCGGCCATCTCACCCACGATCCAAGTGCCGTTGGGCATGAACAGGGCCTTGTTGTCCAGCACCAGCTGCTGGTTCTGGGTGAAGTCCTGATCGTTGGCCTGAGCGGGGGTGATGGGGTTGGTGTAGCTGGCCAGCTTCTCCACGATGTCGAAGCAGGTCTGAGCGGCCTGGGAGTCCCAGATGCCCTCGGCATAGTGGGTAGCGTCGAAGAAGAAGTCCTCGCCGCCGACCTCATACATCAGAGCATAGAAGAAAGCGTCAAAGTAACCGGTGGTGGGGTAAGTAAACAGGGAGATGCCCTCAGCGGCGGCCTTGTCGCCCAGCTCCCACATCTCGTCCCAGGTAGTGGGCACTTCCCAGCCCTTCTCCTCAAACAGGCCCTTGTTGTAGAACAGGCCGCAGGGAGAGTAGAACATGGGGGCCAGATAGGTCTTGCCGTCGGCATAGGGGTTGGTGGTGGAGTTGTCGTTGACGAAGCCGGGGATGATCTTCTCGCCCACGGTCACGTCCTCGCCGGGCACGTTCATGGACAGCACATCGGTGATCTCAGCAATGTTCTTGTCCTTGATGAACTGCTCGGTCAGGCCGGCCTCACGGCCCACGGCCAGGTGGATCACGTCGGGATACTCACCGCCCTGCATGGCAGGCCCGATGACGTCCTCCAGCTTCTTGTCGGTGACCAGCTCCACATTGATGCCGGTCTGCTCGGTAAAGGCGTCGGCCACCTGCTGCCACACCTCGGTACCGTAGCTGGTCTCGATGGCGGCTACCTTGATGGTGGTGCCGGACGTGTCGCTGCCGCCGCTGCTGGTGTTGCCAGCCGGGGTACTGGTGTTGCCGCCGCCGGTGGTGTCGTTGCCGCCGCCACAGCCGGCCAGAAGACCCAGAGACATGGTGGCTGCAAGAGCCAGACTGAGAACTTTCTTTCCATTCATAGTTGGTTGTACCTCCTTCAGTTAAATCCAACACGCAATTCGGAAGGCCTAAAACCTGCCAGTTTTGGCTTCCATTCTGATAAAAAGTATATTGATTTCCAGCCAGATAACAAGGCGTTTCTTGCGCTACTTTTTAGCTATATTGCTTTTCTCGTTTTTTTGTTGTGAAGTTGCTAATTTTTGCACGTTTAATTTGTGCATCTTGTTATGGATCTGAAACCATCCCCGTTGGGTGGCGCTTTTTTGCAGTCACACCCATGAAAAGTCTCCTGATCCTTCCAAGTTGCGCAAACGGCGGGAATCGATTATAATCATTCCTATAAAAGGGGCCGACCCGGGCGAAAGGGGGATTTTTTTGAGCAGTCAGTATTATACCATCCGTCAGGAGGATACCTCCTCCCTGCCCCAGAGCCAGGCCAAGCTGCTGAGCATATCCTGGGCGCAATATAGTGAGGAGTGGAACTCCTCCCTCCACACCCACAACCACGCCGAGCTATTTTTTGTCGTTGGTGGACAGGGCAGCTTCCAGCTCCAGGACCGGCAGTTCTCCGTCAGCAGCCGGGATCTGGTGGTCATCAACGCTGGGGTCCCCCACGCCGAGCTGAGCCAATCGGGCAGTCCCATGGAGTATATCGTGCTGGGGGTGGACAGTCTGGAGGTGCTGGCCAGCGCCTGCGGCTATGTCCAGTCCCATTTTTACACCGGCTGGGATGAGATCGCCAGCTGCCTGCGGCTGATGCTGCAAGAGGTACGGGGCGGCCAGCCAGGGCATCAGTACATCTGCCAGCATCTGCTGGAAGTGATCCTGCTGCGGCTGCTGCGCCGGGACGATCTGGTCCTGACCGCCCCCTACGCCGACCGCAGGAGCAGCCGGGAGTGCGACCTGGTCCGGCGGTACATTGACGACCATTTTAAGGAAAACCTGACGCTGGACCAGCTGGCCGCCCTGGCCCACATTAACAAATACTATCTGGTCCATACCTTCCGTAAGGAGTACGGCATCTCCCCCATCAGCTATCAGATCTCCCGCCGGATTCAGGAGAGCCGTATGCTCCTGACCAGCACCGACTTCAACCTGTCTCAGATCGCTCAGATCCTTGGCTTTTCCTCCCTGAGCTATTTCTCCCAGAGCTTTCGCCGCCTGGAGGGGGTGAGCCCCATGGAGTACCGGAAACGCAACCGCCCCGCCGCCAAATAAGTTCGCCGCACCCAGCCGCAGAAAGGAGGCCGCCATGCCCCCCTACCACCCTCTCCGTCTGAAACGGCCCCTGTCCATCCAGGAGCTCTACTCCGTCCACTACTTTGAATATACCAGCAGCTATGCCTTTGCCGGGGAGTCTCACGACTTCTGGGAGCTGCTTTATGTGGACAAGGGTTTGGTGCGGGTCACCGCCGGGGAGGCGGTCCACGACCTGATCCAAGGGCAGATCATCTTCCACGCGCCTGGGGAATTCCACGCCTTCTCAGCGGTGGGAGTGGCCCCCGATCTGGTGGTGGTGAGCTTTCAGTGCGACAGCCCCCACATGGCCTTTTTCCAGGGGCTGGTCACCTTTGTGGGGGAGACCGAGCGGAGCCTGCTGGCCCGCATTGTGGAGGAGAGCGGCACCGCCTTCTCCACCCCCCTCAACGACCCCTCCACCACCGCCCTCCAGCGCCGGGCCCAGGCCCCCTTTGGCGGGGAGGCTCTGCTGGCCGCCGCCCTGGAGGAGCTGCTCATCCGCCTCATCCGCCGCCAGACCGTTCCCGCCGCCCAGCTTCTCCCCTGCCGCACTGAGGACGCCAACCTGAACCGGGTGCTGCACTATATGGAGCAGCGGGTGGAGCACAGCCTCACCCTGGAGCAGATCTGCCGGGACAACCTCATCGGCCGCAGCCAGCTGCAAAAGCTCTTCCACACCCACACCGGCGGCGGGGTGATGGAGTATTTCAGCTGGCTGAAAATGCAGACCGCCCGGCGGATGATCCGGGAGGGGCGGCTCAATTTCACCCAGATCGCCACCCGGCTGGGCTTCCAGTCGGTCCACTATTTCTCCCGCAGGTTCCGGCAGGTCACCCACATGTCCCCCAGCGAATATGCCCAGAGCGTCAAGATGCTCTCCGAGCTGCCCGGCGTCTCCGCGGACGATTGTGCAAAGAATGTATAAAATTATCTATTCCCTTTCTTGAACAAACCGACTACAATAGAGCTATCCGCGGGAGCCGGTCTCCCGCAATGACGGCGGATCAATTCCATAAGAGCCAACGGATGAAAGGAGCGTTTTCCATGTCCATTCTTGTAAGCGGCGGCGCCGGCTATATTGGCAGCCATACCTGTGTAGAGCTGATCCAGGCGGGTTACGATATTGTCGTGGCGGACAACCTGGTCAATTCCTCCTCCGAGTCCCTGCACCGGGTGGAGCAGATCGTGGGCAAGCCCGTCCCCTTTGTCAAGACCGAGCTGTGCAATCCCGACGAGGTGGAGGCCCTCTTTGCCCAGTACCCCGACATTGACGCGGTGATCCACTTCGCCGGTCTGAAGGCAGTGGGCGAGAGTGTGGCCAAGCCTCTGGAGTATTACACCAATAACCTGGTGAACACCCTGGTGCTCCTCAACGCCATGCGCAAGCACGGGGTAAAGAACTTCGTGTTCTCCTCCTCTGCCACCGTGTACGGCGACCCGGCCAGCGTGCCCATCCGGGAGGACTTCCCCACCGGCGGCACCACCAACCCCTACGGCACCACCAAGCTGTTCATCGAGCGCATCCTGACCGACTACTGCGCCGCCGACCCCACCCTGAATGTGGCTCTGCTGCGCTACTTCAACCCCATCGGGGCCCATGAGTCCGGCCTCATTGGCGAGGACCCCAACGGCATCCCCAACAACCTGGTGCCCTACATCGCCCAAGTGGCGGTGGGCAAGCTGGAAAAGCTCCACGTCTACGGCAACGACTACCCCACCCCCGACGGCACCGGCGTGCGGGATTACATCCATGTGGTGGATCTGGCCAAGGGCCATGTGGCCGCGCTGAAGAAGCTGGATACCAACTGCGGCCTGTTTGTGTGCAACCTGGGCACCGGCAAGGGCTACTCCGTGCTGGACATCCTCCACGCCTACGAGAAGGCCTGCGGCAAGGAACTGCCCTATGTCATCGACCCCCGCCGACCCGGCGATATCGCCGAGTGCTACGCCGACCCGGCCAAGGCCCGGGACGAGATGGGCTGGCAGGCCCAGTACGGCATTGAGGAGATGTGCGCCTCCTCCTGGAAGTGGCAGTCCATGAACCCCAACGGGTATCGCAGCTGAGAAAGGACCGAGAGCAAGATGAATAAACCTGTTTTGGTGGTTATGGCCGCCGGTATGGGCAGCCGCTACGGCGGTCTGAAGCAGATCGACCCGGTGGGCAATCACGGCCAGCTCATCATCGACTATTCCATCTATGACGCCCGCCGGGCGGGCTTTGAGACGGTGGTCTTTGTCATCAAGCACGAGATCGAGGAGAGCTTCAAAAGCGCCATCGGCGACCGGCTGAGCAAGGTCATCAACGTCAAGTACGCCTATCAGCAGCTGGACGACCTGCCGGAGGGCTACTCCGTCCCCGAGGGCCGGGAGAAGCCCTGGGGCACCTGCCACGCCATCCTGGCCGCCCGCAAGGTGGTGGACGGACCCTTCGCCGTGGTCAACGCCGACGACTACTATGGCCCCGAGGGTTTCCAGAAGATCTACGATTACCTGGAGTCCCACCCCGATCAGCCCGGCTGCTATGAGTACGCCATGGTGGGCTACCTGCTGGGCAACACTGTCACCGAAAACGGCCATGTGGCCCGGGGCGTGTGCGAGGAGGACGGCGAGAACTACCTGACCCGCGTCACCGAGCGCACCCGCATCGAGAAGGACGGGGCCGACGCCCGCTTTACCGAGGATGACGGCGCCAGCTGGACCCACCTGTCCGGGAATACCATCGTGTCCATGAACCTGTGGGGCTTCACCCGCAGCTTTTTGGACGAGGCCCAGACCCGTTTCCCCGCCTTCCTGGACAAGACGCTGAAGGAAAACCCCCTCAAGGGCGAGTATTTCCTGCCCAGCGTGGTGACCCAGCTGCTGGAGGAGGGCAAGGCCCGGGTCAAGGTGCTGCGCAGCGCCGACAAGTGGTACGGCGTCACCTACCGGGAGGACAAGCCCGTGGTGGTCAAGGCCATCGCCGACATGACCGCCCAGGGGCTCTACCCCGACAATCTGTGGGGGGTGTAAGGCATGTCTCAGGCTGAACAGTATTTACAGGAGGCGCTGAACGCCTTTGACTTCGGCGGTCAGGTGGTGGGCGCGGTGCGCTACGGCTCCGGCCACATCAACGACACCTTCTGCGTCCACACCCAGCCCGGCGAGGACCCCTGCCGCCGGTTCATTCTCCAGCGCATCAGCGCCGCCGCCTTCCACCATCCCGACCAGGTGATGGCCAACATTGTGGGAGTCACCTCTTTCCTGGGCAAGCAGATCGCCGCCGCCGGCGGCGACCCGGAGCGGGAGACCATGTCGGTGTACGCCACCCGGGACGGCAAGCCCTTCTATACCGACTCTGAGGGGGGTGCCTGGCGGACCTATCCCTTTGTGGAGGGCACCATCTGCCTCCAGTCCGCTGAGACTCCGGAGCTCTTTGCTGCCTCCGCCCTGGCCTTTGGCAGATTCCAGCGGATGCTGAAGGACTACCCCGCCGACACTCTGTATGAGACCATTCCCCGCTTCCACGACACCGAGGACCGGCTGGCCAAGCTGAAAGCCGCGGTAGCCGCCGACGCCATGGGCCGGGTCAAGGAAGTAGGGCCCGAGCTGGCCTTCGTCACCGCCCGGGAGGGGGACTGCTCTGTGGCCCTTCAGGCCCTGCGAGAGGGCAAGCTTCCCCTGCGGGTGACCCACAACGACACCAAGCTCAACAACGTACTCATCGACCGGGCCACCGGCAAGGGCATCTGTGTCATCGACCTGGACACCGTTATGCCCGGCCTGTCCATCAACGATTTTGGTGATTCCATCCGCTTCGGCGCCAACCACAGCGCCGAGGACGAACAGGACCTGTCCAAGGTGAACTTTGACCTGTCTCTGTACGAGGTGTACACCCAGGCTTTCCTGGAGGGAGCCGCCGGGGCCCTCACCCCCTCCGAGCTGGACTACCTGCCCTGGGGCGCCAAGCTGATGACGCTGGAGTGCGGCATCCGCTTCCTCACCGACTATCTGGAGGGAGACCATTACTTCCGTACCCACCGGCCCGGCCAGAACCTGGACCGCTGCCGGACCCAGTTCAAGCTGGTGGCCGACATGGAGGCCTGTTGGGATCAGATGAAGGCCGTGGTGGACAAGTACCGTCCCCAGTAACCTTCCCATATAGTAAAGAGCCCGTCGTGGATACATCCAATTCCGCGACGGGCTCTTTTTATGCCTCTTATCTGGTTTCCCCCAAAGGGACCGGCCTCCATTCCGTGATCTCCACCTGACAGCGCCTTCCGTCTCTTTTTGTCTCGGCACATACACGAAATCCCACCGGCAGCCCGGCAACCTCCACCAGAAAGCCATCCTGAAAAACGGTAATACGCTCCATCAGTTCCTCCAGAAGGAGCTCTCCGCTCTCCAGCTCCCGCTCCAGAAAGGACTGGAGCTCCTGGAGGCGTTCCGCCTCCCGCCGGATATTTTCTTTTCCCTGTTCCATCTGCGCCCGCAGCCCGGCAATCTCCTCCTCACAGCGGGAAACGACGCGGGACAACTCCGCCCGGCTCAGCGCCCCGTCCAGATAGGCTTCCAGGGCCCGATCCTTCCGGTCCAGCTGCCGCCGGAGGGCCTGCCGCAGCCGTGCGCCTGTCCCTGCTTGATCTGCTCCCCCGCTCTCCATCGTTCTCAGCTCCTGAAACACCTGCCTGATAATCGCCGGGCCGTCCAGCCCCAGCTGATCCAGAACGTGACGGGCCACCGCGGAAAGCACCTTTCCCGGAACAGCCCCCATGGCACAAGCTCCGTCCAGATGCCCCCGGCAGACAAAGCGGGTATACTGGGTGCCGTCAGACCGGCGGGTCCGTTTGCAGGTAAATGTCTTGCCACAGGACCCACAGCGAACCTTGCCGGAATACCAGTATCGGGCGGAAAACCGTTCCTGCCCGGCAAACAGCTTGGCCCGCCGGTCCAGCTCGGCCTGAACAGCCTGAAACTCCGCCCGGCTGACGATGGCCTCATGGTGATCCCGCAGGCAGATTTGTTCCTCCGTCCCGTCGTTGACGATCTTGCGGTGGGTCAAATGGTCGGTGGTGCGGTATTTTTTCTGGAGCAGATCCCCGCAGTATTTCTCATTGCGCAGGATACGCAGCACCATAGCAGAGGACCATGGGCCGTCAGGCCGCAGGGGCGGGGGGATATGAGCCTGGGTCAGCTCCTTGGCAATGGTGTGGGCCCCTTTGCGCGCTGTCAGAAACGTGTGGTAAATCCGCCTCACGATAGCGGCCTGTTCCCTCTCCACCGTGAGCTGTCCCCCTTGCAGGGTGTAGCCGTAGATGGAATTGTTGCCAAAGACCACCCCCCGGCGCATGGCCTGGAGCTGGCCCCATCGGGTGCGCTCTGAAATTTTGCGGCTTTCCTCCTGGGCCACGCTGGCCATGATGGTGAGGCGAAACTCCCCGTCATTGTCCCTGGTGTCGATGTTGTCGTTGAGAAAGCACACCCCCACGCCTCTGGCCTTCAGCTGCCGGGTGATTTGAAGGGTATCCACGGTGTTTCGGGCAAATCTGGACACCTCCTTGGTGAGGATCAGGTCGATTTCCCCCTCCATGGCCTGCCGGACCATCCGGGTAAACTGGGGCCGCCGTTTGGCGGAGGTTCCGGACAGGCCCTCGTCGGCAAATACTCCCACCAGAACCCAGCCTGGGCGGGTCTGTATGTAGCTTTGGAAAAAAGCCTGCTGGGCGGCCAGAGAAGTGCGTTGATCCTCCTTGTCGGTGGACACCCGGCAGTAGGCCGCCACCCGCAGGCGGTCCCCACCCTTTTCAAAGCCTTTCTCCTCCACGCCGGACCCGCTCCTTTCAGAGGGCGGCCGCCCTCTCAACAGGATATGCGCCGCCACGCCCCGGCTTGCCTGCTGCGTGTCCTTTCGCCAACGCTCTCCCCACCGCAGAGGGGGCCATCCAGATCGCCCTGGAGGAGCTGCCCATCACTCTCCACGCCGCCCGGGTTCTGGTCATCGGCTTTGGCCGGGTGGGCAAGGCCCTGGCCCAGCGGCTGGATGGTCTGGGCGCCAAGGTGAGCGTGGCCGCCCGAAAGTGGTCCGACCTGGCCTGGGCGGAGAGCTGCGGGTACTGCGGGGAGCAGACCGAACACCTGGCGGGCTGGCTGTGCGGCTACGACCTGGTGGTCAACACGGTCCCCGCCCCGGTGCTGGGCCTCACCGAGCTGTCCGACCTGAAGCCGGGATGTCTGGTCATCGACCTGGCCTCCAAGCCAGGGGGGGCTGGTGTGGGAAAGCTCAGGGCAATCTCTCCCGCAAATACCGCACCATCTCCGCCGGATGGGGGCAGGTCATCAGCCCGCTCATAAGACAGGCCCCCGCCGCCCCGGTTTGGGCCACCGCCGCCAGGTTGTCCGGCCCGATGCCTCCGATGGCGTATACTGGAATGGTAACAGCGGCACAGACCGACGCCAAAAAGGCCAGCCCCCGGCCGGGCAGGCCTTTTTTACAGTCGGTATCAAAGACGTGCCCGGCGGTGGCATAGTCGGCCCCCAGGGCCTGGGCCCGCACCGCCTCCGCCGGAGCGTGGACCGACACCCCCAGCAGCTCCACCTGGTCCCGGAGCTGGGGACAGGCCTCCAGTTCCCCCAGGGAGATGTGGAGCCGGGGCACCCCCAGCCGAGTGCACACACCGGGAAAGTGGTGGAGCACCACAGCTTCTCCCCCGGCCTCCACCACCTGCCGGGCCAGAACTTCATATTCCTCCTCGGTCAGATCCTTTTCCCGCAGAATCACCCGGTCGATGCCGCCCCGGCACAGCTCACCCACCCGCTGGGGCAGGTCACCGGCACACAGGCCCCGGTGAGTGACACAGCAGAGCTTAAACATAGACATAGTCGTTCATTACCGGCTGGAGCCCCTGCTCCCGGATAGCGGCCACCACCTGGTCCACGGTGCGGCCGTCGGCGATCTCGAACTGGTCGTCTCCTTCTTCCTCGCCGCTGTGGCCGCCGATGCCGGTGGACACCCCGGCGGAGATCTTGGTGGCGGCGATGTCGATGACCCGGTCCCGGAACCCCGCCCGCTCTCGGGTGGAGATGGTCATGCCGGCAAAGGGCATGAACAGCCGGTAGGCGCACATGACCTGGAGCAGCTGCCGCTCATGGACGTCCTTGGGATTGATCTTGTCGTTGTTGACGATGGGCCGCAGCCGGGGGCAGGAGAAGGAAATTTCGGCGTGGGGGTACTTGCGCTGCAGGAGCCAGGCGTGCATCCCAGTGGCAAAGGCATCCTTGCGGAAGTCGTCCAGCCCCAGCAGGGCGGCAAAGGCCACCCCCCGCATCCCGCCCATGAGGGCCCGCTCCTGGGCCTCCAGCCGGTAGGGGAAGATGCGCTTATGGCCCGCCAGATGGAGCTGCTCATACCGCACATCATCATAAGTCTCCTGAAATACGGTCACATAGTCCACCCCGCACTGGTGGAGGTAGGCGTACTCGTCGGAGTTCATGGGGTAGACCTCGATGCCCACCATCTTGAAATACTTCCGGGCGATCTTGCAGGCCTCACCGATATATTGTACATCGCTCATTTTTCGGCTCTCGCCGGTAAGAATCAGGATTTCCTCCAGGCCGGTCTGGGCAATGGCGGCCATCTCCTCCTCGATGCCCGCCAGGTCCAGTTTAGCCCGGCGGATCTTATTGTGGCAGTTGAAGCCGCAGTAGATGCAATAATTTTCGCAGTAGTTAGAGATGTAGATGGGGGTGAAAAGGTACACATTATCCCCAAAATACCGCCGCTTCTCCATCCGGGCCTTCTGGGCCATCTCCTCCAAAAAAGGCAGGGCCGCCGGGGAGAGCAGGGCGGCAAAGTGTTCCGGGGTGCGCACGTCGGCGTCCAGGGCCGCCCGCACATCCTGAGCGGTGTAGGCATTCTCGTCATAGCCCGCTCGGGCGGCGGTGACCTGCTGCCGCACGGTAGGGTCGATCTGCTCCATCCCGGGGAGGTAGGCCATGTGGTCGATCTTATCCTTGACCTCCACCACGGTGATGCCTTCCATAGGCTGATCCATGTCTGTCTCCTCCTCTCAGTCCGCCAGAAATCCGGTGAGGGGGGAGGATGGAGCCGCACCCCGGTCCAGCACCCGGCCCAGGCCCGCCAGATAGGCCGCCCGGCCCGCCTCAATGGCGGACTTGAAGGCCCCAGCCATGGCGGAAATATCCCCGGCAGTGGCGATGGCGGTGTTGGCCATCACCGCCGCAGCCCCCATCTCCATGGCCTCACAGGCCTGGGAGGGACGGCCGATCCCCGCGTCCACAATGACCGGCAGGTCGATCTCGTCAATGAGAATCTGGATAAACTCTCTGGTGGCCAGGCCCTTGTTGGAGCCAATAGGGGCCCCCAGAGGCATAACGCAGGCTGCTCCGGCATCCACCAGATCCCGGGCCACGTTCAGGTCGGGATACATGTAGGGCATGACCACAAAGCCCTCCTTGGCCAGAATCTCGGTGGCCTTGACCGTCTCGTAGTTGTCGGGCAGCAGGTACTTGCTGTCCCGCATGATCTCGATCTTTACAAAGTCCCCGCAGCCGCAGGCCCGGGCCAGCCGGGCAATGCGCACGGCCTCGTCGGCGGTACGGGCGCCGGAGGTGTTGGGCAGCAGGGTCACCCCCTCCGGGATGTGGTCCAGGATGCTGTCGGTGTCTGAGTTGGCCCGGCGGAGGGCCAGGGTGATGATCTGAGCCCCGGCATGCTCCACCGCCGCCCGGATGAGATCCATGGAATACTTGCCCGAGCCCAGAATAAAACGGGAGGTAAAGGCGTGTCCCCCCAAAATCAGTTCGTCTGCCATGTTTGTTCTTCCTTTCTGTGGACCGGCCAGTGTCCGGTTCCTATTTTTATGGGATACCCTATGGTTCGCTCTTTCCCAACAGCAGCCGCATGACCATGGTGGCCTGGTGGGAGGCGCACACCGCCACCCGGGGGGCCATAAGCCCCTGGCCCAGAGCGATATCACTCTCCCCGTCGCCGCAGAGATAGAGCCGCCCCATGGCCTTTTGGGTGCGGATGGCGTTGGCCGAGCCTGTCCCACCCATTCCGGAGCCCGCCACCACGGTAGTGTCCGGCAGCCCCGCCAGCAGGGTGCTCACCAGCATGGCCTTTTCTTCAGCCTTGTCAAAGGCCTCGCACACCACCTGACACCCCCGGAACAGGGTACAGGCGTTGTCCGCACTTACCTTACAGGTGTGGACTTCATAGTCCAGCCAGGGGTTGATCTGCCGCAGCTGCTGGACCAAGGCTTCGGTCTTGTACTGCCCCAGGTGGGGGAGAAAGTAGTGCTGCCGGTGAAGATTGGTCACATCCACCCGGTCAAAATCGGCCAGCACCAGCCGTCCCACCCCCAGCCGGGCCAGCAGCACAGCGATGTGGGAGCCCAATCCTCCCAAGCCGGCCACTCCCACCGAGGCGGCGGCAAATTTTTTCTGATTTTCCGCTCCGTGACGGGCGATAAGGGCCTGTTCCAGCGTTTCCCGGTCCATGGCCTTATCCGCCTCCCACAAACCGGACCACCTCCAGTTTGTCCCCATCGGACAGCCGGATTGTGGAAAAGTCCTCCCGGCGCAGAATGGTCCCGTTGAGTTCCACCGCCACTTGGTCGGCCTTCCAGCCTTTTTGGTCCAGCAGGTCCCGCACGGTATTCAGCCCCGTCCTATTCAGGGGTTCTCCATTGACTTGCAGCATCGTCTGCCTCCTTTTCTCCAGCAAAAAAAGGCGCCACGAAGAACTACACCCGCGGTGGTGTACCCCTTCGTGACGCCTTTTTGGCTTCACTCTGCGCAATACAATAGCACCCCTCCCCCGCCTTGTCAAGGCATATTTTCCACACCCAGCCGTAAATTGGGTGGAGAAAGGAGGGCGTCTATGGAAGAACAACAGGAGATTATCTGCCGTTTCCCGGCGGAAGGGCCGTCGCTGGAGGAACTGCTGGCCCGTCTGCTGGCCGGGCCCCGGGGAGAGGAGCCGCCATGGGCGGGCCGCGGGTAGGGCTCTACCTCCGCCTGTCCCGGGAGGACGAGGGGGCGGGGGAGTCCATGAGCATTGAGAACCAGCGGGCCTATCTGCTGGACTACGCTGCCGGGCGGGGCTGGCCGGTGGCAAAAATCTATGCCGACGACGGCTATACCGGCACCAACTTCCGCCGCCCCGGCTTTCAGGCCCTGCTGAGCGACATTGAGGGGGGATGCATTGACCTGGTGCTCACCAAGGACCTGTCCCGGCTGGGCCGGGACCAGGCGGGAACGGTGTATTATTACCAGTGCTATTTCCCCGCCCACGGGGTGCGCTACATTGCCGCCGCCGAGGGCTTTGACACCGCCGCCGGGCAGAGCGCCATCGCCCTCCCCTTCCTGGCGGCGGCCAACGACTTTTACACCGCCGATATCTCCCGCAAGGTGCGCGCCGCCCTGGACACCCGGCGGAAGCAGGGGCTGTTCATCGGGGCCTCCCCCCCGCTGGGCTACCGAAAGGACCCGGACCACAAGGGGCACCTTCTCCCCGATCCGGCCACCGCCTGGGCAGCTCAGGCGGTGTTTTCCACCTATCTGTCCCTGGCCTCGGTACGGGGGACTGCCCGGGCCCTGACGAAAGCAGGAGTACCCACCCCCGCCCAGTGCAAGGGGGGACCGGCGGGAGCGTGGAGCGACACCATGGTGCGCCGGGTTCTTACCAACCCCACCTATGCCGGACATTTGACCCAGAACCGCTCGGAAAAGGCAGGCTACAAGGTGGACCGCCGCCGGTACCACCCCCCGGACCAGTGGACGGTGGTGCCCCATACCCATCCCCCTTTGGTATCCCAGGCCGACTTTGACCGGGTCCAGGCCCTGCTGGCGGTACGGAGCTACACCCCCAAGGCCGGTCCGCCCCATTTACTCACCGGGCTAGCGTTCTGCGGAGCCTGCGGCTCTGCCATGGCCTATGTAAAGGAGGGAAACCGGCTCTATCTAGTGTGCCGCCGCTCTCGCAAAACCGGAGCCTGCTCCTCCCGCCGGATCTCAGAGGCCAGCATATTGGCCGCCCTGAAGGGGGAACTGGAGCGACTGACCGCCGGAATAGAGCCTTCTCTTCTGCTCCCGCCCCCCTCCCGGGAATCTGACAAGGCCCGCCGGGCTTTGGAGGGGGAGCTGCGGCTGCTGCGGCAGGCGGGGGCGGCCCTGTACCGGGACCGGGCCGCCGGGGCGCTGGACCAGGAGGAGTTTTCCGCTTTGCTGGAAGAAAACTGCCGGGCGGCCCGGCTGGTGGAGGTACGTCTGGCCGCGCTGTCTCCACCGGAGTCTCCCCCCGCCGTCCTGCCCGATCTGCTGGCCCGGCCCGCCCTGCTCACCCTGGTGGAGCGTGTCGAACTGGGAGAGGGCGGTACACTCACCATCTCCTTCCGCTTCCGGGACCCCCACCTTTGCCACACCAGCCGGGGTGGACTTTGAGGCGGCCGCCCGGCTGGGGGTCAAGGCCATCTGGGCCCTGTCCCTGCCGGGGAAGGTGGCGCCGGTGACGGCGGGCCGGTGCATCCAGACCACCATCTACAACATTCTGCGGGAAATGGGAGTGTGAGTATGGAACAAAGGAAGGTTGGATTCGCCTTCTGCGGGTCCTTTTGTACGTATGACCGGGCCATGCGGGCCCTGGAGCAGGTGAAGGCCCGGTTTGGGGATGTGACCCCCATCGTGTCGGAGGCCTCCGCCGCCACCGACACCCGCTTTGGCCCGGCCCACGAGTTCATGCGAGAGATGGAGCGCATCTGTGACAAACGGGTCATTGACACCATGGTAAAGGCCGAGCCCATCGGCCCCAAAAAGCTGCTGGATGTGCTGGTGATCTGTCCCTGTACCGGCAACACGCTGGCCAAGCTGGCGGGCGGAATCACCGACTCCACCGTCACTTTAGCGGCCAAGGCCCATCTGCGCAACGGCCGGCCTCTGGTGCTCTGCCCGGCCACCAACGACGCTTTGGCCGCCTCAGCCAAAAATATCGGGGCCCTGCTGGACAAGAAAAACGTCTACTTCGTCCCCTTTCGTCAGGACGATCCACAGGGCAAGCCCACCTCAGTGGTGGCCGACTTTTCCCTGGTGCCCGACGCCATTGCCGCCGCTTTGGAGGGCCGTCAGCTCCAGCCTCTGCTGCTGGGCAACCCCGATTAAATGGAAAAAGCCTGCCGCAAGCGGTTTGCGGCAGGCTTTTTGGTATGTATACTCAGTTTTCCAGTTTTGCCCGGATGGCCTTCAGGAAATCCAGGGAGTTGACCCCCTGGGCGGGGGTCTCCCCCTCCCACAGGCCCACCAGGTCCTTGGTCATCACGCCACCCTCGATGGTGTCGATGGTGGCCTTCTCCAGCTTGTCGGCAAAGGCCATCAGATCGGCGTTGCCGTCCAGCTCGCCCCGCTTGCGGAGGGCGCCTGACCAGGCGAAGAGGGTGGCCACCGGGTTGGTGGAGGTCTCCTCTCCCTTCAGGTACTTGTAATAGTGGCGGGTGACAGTGCCGTGGGCGGCCTCGTACTCATACTTGCCGTCGGGGGACACCAGCACGGAGGTCATCATGGCCAGAGAGCCAAAGGCGGTGGATACCATATCGCTCATCACGTCGCCATCGTAGTTCTTGCAGGCCCAGATAAAGCCGCCCTGAGAGCGGACCACACGGGCCACTGCGTCGTCAATCAGGGTATAGAAATACTCGATGCCCAGCTCGTCGAACTTGGCCTTGTACTCGGCGTCAAAGATGGCCTGGAAAATATCCTTGAAGGTGTGGTCATACTGCTTGGAAATGGTGTCCTTGGTGGCAAACCAAAGATCCTGCTTGGTGTCGATGGCGTACTGGAAGCAGGAGCGGGCAAAGGAGGTGATGGAGCTATCCTTATTGTACTGGCCCTGGAGCACGCCGCCGCACTCAAAGTCATAGATGGTCTGGCGGAACTGCTCCTTTCCGTCAGCGCCGGTAAACACCAGCTCGGCCTTGCCGGGGCCGGGCACCCGGTACTCGGTGGACTTGTACACATCGCCGTAGGCGTGGCGGGCGATGGTGATGGGCTTCTTCCAGGTCTTGACCACCGGGGAGATGCCCTTGACCATAATGGGAGCCCGGAACACGGTGCCGTCCAGAATGGCGCGGATAGTACCGTTGGGGGACTTCCACATCTGGGAGAGCTTATATTCCTCCACCCGCTGGGCGTTGGGGGTGATGGTGGCGCACTTCACCGCCACGCCGTACTTCTTGGTGGCCTCGGCGGAGTCCACGGTCACCTGGTCGCCGGTCTCCTCCCGGTGGGGCAGGCCCAGGTCGTAATACTCGGTCTTCAGGTCGATGAAGGGCAGGAGCAGCTCGTCCTTGATCTGCTGCCACAGCACCCGGGTCATCTCGTCGCCGTCCATCTCCACCAGGGGGGTGGTCATCTGAATCTTTTCCATGGTCTCCTCCTTGTGTTTTCATACAATTCCGGAAAAATTATACCCCCATTTCAGGAAAAAGGCAAGCGGCACATGGGATGCAATCCTGTGCGTTTTGCCCATTGCGGCTCAATACCAGGGTGGAGTATACTTTTTCAATATGTAACCCAAGCAGAGAGAGGGACCCCTGTGTTTCAAAAGCAAGCCCTGAAAAAATTGATTATCCCCCTGATCATCGAGCAGTTCCTGGCGGTCATGGTGGGCATGGCCGACATTATGATGGTCTCCTCCGCCGGAGAGGCCGCCGTTTCCAGCGTGGCCCTGGTGGACCTCATCAACGTGCTCATCATCAACGTCTTTTCCGCCCTGGCCACCGGCGGCGCGGTGGTGTGCGCCCAGTCCATCGGCGCCCAAAACCTGGACCGGGCCAACCGGGCGGCCAATCAGCTGATGTACATCGTCACCGCCGCCGCCCTCATTATCATGGCCCTGTCCCTGATCCTGTGCCGCCCCCTGCTGGGGCTGCTCTTCGGCCAGGTGGAGCCCGCCGTCATGGAGGGAGCGGTGACCTATTTCATCATCTCCGCTTTGTCCTATCCCTTTATCGCCCTGTATAACGGCTGCGCTGCCCTGCTGCGCTCCATGGGCAACTCCCGGGCCTCCATGTATGTCTCGGCCTGGATGAACGGGCAGAACATCGTGGGCAACGCCATCTTTGTCTTTGGCTTCCACCGGGGGGTGGACGGCGTGGCCCTGTCCTCCCTGTTCTCCCGGATGGTGGCTGCCGGTATCATGCTGGTACTGCTCCACAGCCGCCACAACCCGGTGCGGGTGTCCGGTCTGCTCCGCTTTCGACTGGAACCCTCTATGATGGGCCGTATTTTGCGCATCGGAATACCCAACGGCCTGGAAAATTGCTTCTTCCAGCTGGGCCGGGTGCTGCTGGTAAGCCTTATCTCCACCTTTGGCACCGCCCAGACCGCCGCCAATGCGGTGGCCAACAACATCGACAACTTCGGCGTCATTCCCGGCACCGCCATGGGCCTGGCCCTCATCACGGTGGTGGGCCAGTGCGTGGGGGCGGAGGCTTGGGACCAGGTCCGCTTCTACACCGTCAAGCTGGTCAAAATGACGTACCTTTTCACCTGGATTCTCAACGGTATTCTGCTGCTGGGGCTGCCCCTGATTCTGAGCCTGTACAGCCTGACCCCTGAGACCCACTGGTACGCCACGGTGCTCATCTTCATCCACAACGGCTGCGCCATGCTGTTCTGGCCCATGGCCTTCACCATGCCCAACGCCCTGCGGGCTACCGGTGACGTAAAGGTCCCCATGGTCATCTCCATCTGTTCCATGCTGATCGTCCGGCTGGGGTGCAGCTACCTTTTAGGGGTCCACTTTGGCCTGGGGGTCATCGGGGTATGGATCGCCATGGTGGGAGACTGGATCGTACGTATCTGTTTCTTTGTGTTCCGGGCCCGGCAAAAGCTGTGGGTGGAACACCGCTGAGGGCTTGTGCGTCTTTCACTTTTCCTGTATAATGTGTTGCATTGTAACGATTTGATGAACAAAGGAGTGCTGCACCATGCTGCAAACCGTGATTCCCCAGGGGTACGCCCCCTGTCTCAACCTGTACGACACCCAGAAGGCCATCGGCCTGTTGAAGCGTCTGTTTGAGGACACCCTGGGCGGCGCCCTTCACCTGCGCCGGGTATCCGCCCCCCTGTTCGTGGAGGCCTCCACCGGCCTGAACGACGATTTGAACGGGGTGGAGCGCCCCGTATCCTTCGACATTCCCGACGCCGGCCGGGATGCTCAGGTGGTCCACTCCCTGGCCAAGTGGAAGCGGATGGCCCTGTACCGCTATCAGTTCTCAGTGGGCGAGGGGCTGTATACCGACATGAACGCCATTCGCCGGGATGAGGAGCTGGACAACCTCCACTCGGTCTACGTGGACCAGTGGGACTGGGAGAAGGTCATCGCCCCCCGGGACCGGACCGAGGCCTATCTGAAGGACACGGTGACCACCATCGTGAAGGCCATGGCGGAGACCCAGTCCACCCTGCGCTCGGTATTCCCTCAGCTCACCGCTCTGCCCCCTCTGGACACCGACGTGTCCTTTGTCACCACCCAGGAACTGGAGGACCGCTGGCCGGAGCTCTCCCCCAAGGAGCGGGAGGACGCCTGGGTCAAAGAGCACCCCACCACCTTCCTCATGGGCATCGGCGGCGCGCTGAAGTCGGGCAAGCCCCACGATGGCCGGGCTCCCGACTATGACGACTGGACCCTGAACGGCGATATTCTGCTGTGGAACCCGGTGCTGGGCCACGCCTTTGAGGTGTCCTCCATGGGCATCCGGGTAGACCCGGCGGCCATGGACCGGCAACTCACCATTGCCGGCTGTGACAACCGCCGGGAGCTGCCCTTCCACAAGATGCTGCTGGAGGGCAAGCTGCCTCTGACCATCGGCGGCGGCATCGGCCAGTCCCGGCTGTGTATGCTGCTGCTGGGCAAAGCCCACATCGGTGAAGTTCAGGCCTCCGTGTGGGATGAGCAGACCCTGGCCGCCTGCCGGGACGCAGGCGTTATTCTGCTGTAACCAAGCCCTACAAGTCAAAGGGACCTTCCCCAACACAATAAAATGAGGGCTTGCCGCAAATGTATGCGGCAGGCCCTTTTCTATCATGATGTCTGGCTTTATGGACGAAGCGGTCAGTCCTCCACCTGCTTCTGGATGGTGGTGGGCTCAAAAGCGCCGATGGCCTCACACACCGGGCACACATCAGGGCGATGCTCAAAGGTGGCGCCGCAGAACTGGCAGCGATAGCCCTGCACCGGCACCGTCCGGGGAGGCGTGGGCACTTTGGGCGCCGTGTGACTCTGAGCAGCGGAAGCGGAGGCAGTCAGCTGGGTCAGGGCGGTCAAAAAGCGGAACTCATGGTCTTTTTCGATCTTGCTGATCCCCTCAAAGAGGGTGGCCACATCAGGGAAACCTTCCTCCCGGGCGATCTGGGCGAAGTTGGGATACATGCTGCTCCACTCGCCGTACTCTCCCTGAATGGCGTCCTGAAGGTTTTCGGTGCTGTTCCCCACACCCTTCAGCCGCTGATAGAGCAGCTTGCCGTGGATGCCCTCGTTCTTTGCCATGGATTCAAACAGCTCCGCGATCTCCTCGTTTCCCTCCTGTCTGGCTTTGTCGGCATAGAAGAGATATTTATTTCGGGCCATGGACTCCCCGCTGAAAGCGGCCAGCAGATTTTGTTCGGTACGGGTGCCTTTCAGTTCCATAGTGATGCCTCCTTAATCTAATAACGATTATTATTATTGTAATATACGCTTAACTTTTTCCTCTGTCAAGTCTTTTTTCCTATTTTTCCTCTAGGTATTCTCTGGAAGTTAAGTGTCTGACTGACCGAGCCTTATTTTGATGTTTTTTGCTCGTTTTTTCTTATATTTTGATTGGAAGCATTTGTTTTGGTCATTTTCTGCAACGCTTTCTTCTCCCACGCCAGTCCCCCACCCTTCTCTTGGCCCACAGATTTTCAGGCTGCCCGGAAGAATCCCCAAAATTCCAGTTGTTTAGTATCATTTCCGCAATTTGAGACC
Organism: uncultured Flavonifractor sp.; assembly: GCF_944385615.1. Classification (GTDB taxonomy): domain Bacteria; phylum Bacillota; class Clostridia; order Oscillospirales; family Oscillospiraceae; genus Flavonifractor. The sequence goes on from NZ_CALWXV010000012.1 coordinate 44,507, forward strand.
GGTCCATTGCTTTTCGTCATTTTCCACTGAACTCCCCGGTATTTATTGACTTTCCATGGCAATCCTACTATAATGCATCTGTGTTTGGCGGGCATGTGTGTCTCATTGTGAGAATGTGTGAGAATGTGAGAGGAGGAAATCGTATGTTCAAAAAGTTTACAAACGGCTGCGTACGTGTGGTGAACCGGTGGCTGCCCGACCCGTTCCTGTTCGCCATTATCCTGACCATCGTGGTCTTTATCGCCGCCATGATCGGTACCCAGCAAGGTCCCCTGGATCTGATCTGGGCCTGGGGCGGCCAGGGTAAGACAGAATCCGGCTTCTGGAGCCTGCTGGCCTTCGCCATGCAGATGGCCCTGGTGCTGGTGCTGGGCTCCGCCATGGCTTCCGCCAAGGTGTGTAAGCGGATCTTGGGCGCCATTGCGTCCCTGGCCCACAACAAGCGCTCCGCTATCCTGATTACCACCTTTGTTTCCACCATCTGCTGCTGGCTGAACTGGGGCTTCGGCCTCATCGCCGGCGCCCTGCTGGCCCGCGAGGTTGCCAAGCGGGTGAAGGATGTGGACTATCCCCTGCTGATCGCGGCGGCCTACTCCGGCTTTGTGATCTGGCATGCCGGTCTGTCCGGCTCCATCCCCCTGCAGATCGGTGCTGAGGGCGGTACGGAGATCTTGGGTATCTCCTACTTTGCCCCCACTTCCGCCACCATCTTCCACCCCGTGAACCTGCTGATGGTGGGCGTGATTCTGGTACTGATGCCCTTCGTCAACTATGCCATGCATCCTGACGCCGACCACACCATCGTGGTGGACCCCACTCTGCTGGTGGACGAGGAGGAGCGTACTTACAAGGTAGAGACCCCCGCTGACAAGATCGAGCACAGCCGCATCCTGTGGGTCATTACTCTGGTGCTGGGCTTCATCTACATCGTGTACTACTTTGTGCAGAAGGGCTTCAACCTGGACCTGAACATCGTCAATATGATCTTCCTGTTCCTGGGGATCCTGCTCCACGGCGATCTGCGCAAGTATGTGGACGCCATTGGTGACGCTGCCGCGGGCGCTGCCGGTATCCTGCTCCAGTTCCCCTTCTATGCCGGCATCATGGGCCTGATGGTGGCCGCCAATCCTGACACCGGCGTGTCTCTTGCCTCCATCATCGCCAACTTCTTCACCAACATCTCCAATGACGTCACCTTCCCCGTGCTGACCTTCCTGTCCGCCGGTATCATCAACTTCTTCGTGCCCTCCGGCGGCGGCCAGTGGGCTGTCCAGGCGCCTATCGTCATGCCTGCCGCCACCCAGATGGGCATCGAGTATGGCCGAGCCGCTATGGCTATCGCCTGGGGCGATCAGTGGACCAACATGATCCAGCCCTTCTGGGCTCTGCCTGCCCTTGGCATCGCCGGCCTGTCCGCCCGCAACATCATGGGCTATCTGGTGATCGTCACCATCTTCACCGGCGTGGTGGCCTGCGGCGGCTTCTTGCTGTGGGGTCTCTTCTTCTGAGACTCCGGCCAACCACCCGCCAAGCATAACTCACATTTTTCCAGGTGCGCCGCAAACGCGGCGCACCTTTTTTGTGCCTGTGCGTTGTGCTGTTCCGCTGGATATGATATGATATTTTTTTAATCGGGGTCCTGTATAGAGCCCTTTACCGGAGGTGCGGTTTGGAAATTTTAGTGGTAGACGGCCAGGGAGGCCGGATCGGACAGCAGCTGGCGCGGGGCATCACCACCCGCCATCCCAAGCTGCGGGTGTTCGCGGTGGGCACCAACAGTCTGGCCACGGCGGCCATGCTGAAGGGCGGCGCGGCGCAGGGCGCCACCGGCGAAAATGCCCTCATGGTGGCCTGCCGCCGGGCGGATGTGATTTTGGGCCCTCTGGGCATCGTCATCGCCGACGCGCTGCTGGGGGAGATCTCGCCCGCCATGGCGGCGGCGGTGGGACAGTCGCCTGCCAAAAAGATCCTGATCCCTATGAATCAGTGCGACAATATTGTGGCCGGGGTGGCGGAGCTGCCGGTGGGCAAGCTGCTTGACAATGCTCTGGACGAGCTGGACAAGCTGCTGGAGGCATGAGGGGCGCATAGAATGGTGGGCGGGACCCTGTCCCGCCATCTCTTCTAAAGGAGGGGCATCCCATGAAGGAGCTGCTCCGCTGCCTGATGCAGGTACAGAATCTTGTTACCCTGATCCTGACAGTGGCTTTTCTCCATCTGGCCATCTCGGGCAGGGTGGCTGCCGACCAGTTTCTCACTATCTTCTCGGTTGTGATCGCCTTCTACTTCGGCAGTCAAACACAAAAAAATCAGCTGTCCTGATTCTGCTCAGAAATCGTTTTTCTTACTCATAAGTGCTTCCGGAACAGAATTTGTGCCGGAAGCGTTTTCTTTTCTCCTGTCCTATGGATCTGTAATCTGCCTGTGCTGCTGTGCCTCCCATGCATGCATCGCCAATTTTTTAGGCAGATATGACAAAAAATCCAAAACAACTCTTGTCAAAGCGTGACAAATGGTTGATAATAGAATTGGCGTATGTTGTGAGAAAGCCGCGCTGCGGCGGCTGGAGAGAACCGCCTGGTACGAAAAAACAAGGAAAAATGGTGATCACATGAAATTTGGTATCGTGCAAAAGCTTTTGCTTGGCATCCTGCTGCCGTTGGTACTGGTACTGGGACTCATCGGCGTATTTCTTGGGATGCAGGTTTCCGGCACCGTACGGGAAATGATGACCCAGACATTGACGGCCCAGACCCAGACAGGCGCCAAGGAGGTAGACGCCTACCTGTCCCAGTATTTTGGCGCTGTGGACGGCATGCTGCAGTCCGACGTGCTGCTCAGTGTGGCCACCGATCCGAATAAGGCCATCTTTGACGACGCTGCGGAATTTACCAGACTGGTGGGCGAGCTTCAAAGGATGCAGGAGACCTATCAGGACAATGTTTTAAACGTTTGGTATATGGACATTGCCGCCAACGAAATAGTCTTGCAGGACAACAGCCGCCTGCTGGGCTCCGAGGTGGATTTCACCCAGCGGGAGTGGTACATCAAATGCTCCCAGCAAAAGAAGACCATCATTACCAGCGCCTATGAGGACGGCAGCAGCCACCAGATGGTGGTAACCATTGCCGGGCCGGTAATGGTCAACGGCCAGATGCGTGGCGTGGTGGGTATCGACGTCAGCCTGGAGGAATTGAGCGCCTCCTTGAATTCCATTGCCATCGGCGAGGGCGGCTACATCGTACTGATTGACTCGGCCAATGTGATCCTGTCCAGTCCCGACCCCTCCCTGGTGGGCCAGTCCGCCTCTCAGGTGGGATGCTCCCAGGATATGACCGATGTGCTGCTCAATAATCAGACGGTAGAGGGTATGCCCTACACCCAAAACGGTAATACCTACTACGGCAGTACTGTCTATCTCAGCGATTTTGGCTATCAGCTTTTAGGCGTGCTGCACGCCTCGGAGTTTGACGGGCACATCGTCAGCACCGTCCGGCTGGTTATCATCGGCTTTGTGCTCTGCGCCGTACTGCTGGCCGCTATCGTGACCCTGCTGGCGGTTTCCATCACCAGCCCCCTGAAAAAGCTGAGCAAGGTGGCCGGACATCTGGCTGACGGAGAACTGAATGTGGATTACCAGGCCAAGGGCCATGACGAGGTGGCGGCGCTGGGCGCGTCCATCTCCCGCATTGTGGAGCGTCTGAAAACCTATATCCAGTATATCGACGAGCTGTCCGCCGTGTTGCATCAGATCGGGCAGGGCAATCTGGTATTCCAGCTGGAACATGATTACCAGGGGGAGTTCTCCAAGTTGAAGGACGCTCTGCTTCAGATCCAGCGCAATATGTCCAATACTCTGGCCAGCGTGGCCCAATCCGCCGTTCAGGTAAACATGGGGGCCGATCAGATCGCCAGCGGCGCCCAGGCCCTGGCCCAGGGCGCCACCGAGCAGTCCTCCGCCGTTCAGGACCTGTCCGACACGGTACGGGAGCTGGAGGAAAAGGTCACCAGAGGCGCCCAGCAGGCCGGCGAGGTGATCGCCCGCCTGGAACTGGTAAAGGATCAGGTGGACGCTAGCAACGGTCAGATGCAGGATATGCTGACGGCCATGGGAGACATCAGCCGCCACTCCAGCGACATTGGTAAAATCATCAAAACCATTGACGACATTGCCTTCCAGACCAATATCCTGGCTCTGAACGCAGCGGTAGAGGCCGCCCGGGCCGGTGAGGCGGGCAAGGGCTTTGCCGTGGTAGCCGATGAGGTGCGCAGCCTGGCGGGCAAGAGCGCCGCTGCCGCCAGAGAGACCAACGACCTGATTGAACGCTCTGTTCAGGCGGTCAAGCAGGGCGAGGGAATCGCCCGTTCCACCGCCGACGCCCTGGCCGCCGCCGCCGGCAGCTCCGGTGAAGTGGTGGCGGCCATTGAGCAGGTGACCCGGGACTATCAGGAGCAGGCAAACCACCTGCGAACCATCGCCTCCGGGGTGGATCAGATCTCCACCGTGGTACAGACCAACTCGGCCACTGCCGAGGAGAGCGCCGCCGCCAGTGAGGAGCTGGCCGGTCAGGCCTCCTATATGCAGGAGGAGATCAGCCATTTCCGCCTGCAGCAGTCGTCGGAATTTTCTCCTTCCGTCCCGAGGCATACAACGGACGATGTGGACAAAGCTCCCGCACCTGCGCCCGCTGATAAAAGAGAGGAAGTTCCCTCCGTTTCGTCCATGTATCAGTCCAGCGGCGGAAAGTATTGACCGTTTCATAAAAGACCCGGTTTCCTTTCTTGCTCAACCACCATGGGGGTGTTGCAGAAAAATGCAACACCCCCATAATTTTGCCCATACAACGGACCGCTTTCGCTTTAGGTTCCCTGGGCCAGATCCAAAAAATCCTGGATGATCTGGTCGCCCCGTGCAGCCACCTGTTCAAAATCCACATGGGGATTGTACAGCTCCTCCAGCTGGTCGTGCATGGCTTTGGCCTGGGCCAGAGAGGCCACCGCCTCCTCCAACAGGGCGGCGGACACCTTGCGGGAAAAACGCAGCCGGGACCGATTCCGCCGCAGCAGCTCCTGGTCGGCCATGGCGTCCAGCCGGATACGGCGATAGGGCCGGCGGGGCCAGGGCTGCTCCGGGGTGGTACTGACAAAGGCCAGGGAGAGGGAAGGAATGAGCAGGTGGGCCATGCGGTCCGGGAAGAGGGGGTCCGGGCAGGCCACCACATCGTGGCCCGCCGCCATGGCCCCCGCCGCCAGACAGGTCAGCATGGTGTGGGCCAGGCCGTAGGTATCCGCCAGCTCGTAGACCCGGCCACACTGGGCCTCTACCGTGCCATATTCCCGCAGTACCCCCTGCCAGGTAATGGCCCCCAAAAACCGCTGTACCGACCGCCCGGCCTGGTCCCCCTCTCGCTTGATCTCCCGGGAGAGGATCCCTCTGACCCGCTTGGCCATCCGGGCCTCCAGGGCGGGGGTGAGCAGGGGGGTGCGCATATCCTCTTCCAGCTGGGCGGCGGCGGTGAGGCAGCGATAGGCCCGGCTGTAGCAGCCCTTATACCCCTTCATGCACCCCTTCAGCTCTTGTCCCACCTCCTGAAGGGCAACCCGGTCATAGCAATCCCCCAGATTGACATAGCTCTCCACCAGACCGGGATACCGGGGCTCCACCACATGGGGGGCGGTACCGTCCACCACCGCCGCCCCCAGGGCAGGGATCACCACCGCATCCAGGGAGTCGGGGTCGCCGGAGCAACGGACATACTCCACAGAATAGCCCGCCTCCTCCAGGGCTTTCCCCACCTGCTTCATCAGGGTGGACTTGCCGCAGCCCGGTCCCCCCTTCAGGATGCGCACATCCCTGGCCCGTTCCGGGTCGATGAGCTGGTCGTACAGGGAATAAAAGCCAGAGGGCGCGTTGGCCCCTAAGTAATAACAAATCCTTGCCTCTGCTTCCATAAAAGACCCTCCAAGTGTAAGTTTCTCACTTTCAGGGTATGCAAAGGCAGGTTGGACGGTGCGCCGGTCACACCTCCATTTCCACACATGATTCCATTGTCTTCCACCGTATTTACATCTTATGAAATTAAAACCCTCACACCCATACCTCCTTCCATCATCCAGCAATTGGATTTTTCTATATTGGTACCTGCTTGTTATAATGGACTATGCCAAAATATTGATATGGTACTTTTGGGCCAGGCAAGTTACTGATATAATTCCCAAAAAGGCAGTTGCAGACCGGCCAGAAGTTCACATTTCACACAAAATGACAAGTCCATCGTGAAAGAAGGATCTATGAACATCAAAATCAATCGGATCAGCCAGACTCCGCTGTACCTTCAGATCAAATGCGCCATCCAAAATCTGATCCTGTCAGGCGAAATTGTCCCAGGCTATAAAATGCCTTCTGAACGAAAGCTGGCGGATGAGCTGTCTGTACATCGCAACACTGTCATTAAAGCTTACTACGAACTGGTGGACCAAGGATACCTGATTGTCTCCTCCAAGCGGCCAAAGGGATACTTTGTCAAGGAAATTGCCCAGGACAACTTCCCATTTACCCGTTTTTTCCCTTTGGAAAAAATGATTCGCTACCACTTCAACGATAAAGAAAAGCTCTTTCTGGATATTTTCTGCCGTTCGGACCGCCGTGATTATATCTCTCTGGGCGGCATTATTATGGATGAGAGCGCCTATCCCGCAGAAGAAATTGGGGAAATCGTGCGGGATTTGGTCCACGGACCCCGGGACGAAGCCGCTCGGATGAAAAAGAATATCTGCTCGCTTCTGTTTAAAGAAAATATGTACGTCAGTCCAAAAAATATCCAGCTCGTCTCAGAAACCAATCAGGCGTTAAACCACATCATGTCCCTCTATGTGAAGGCAGGCGACTATGTGATTGCGGAGGAGCCCGTAGTACCCGACAACGCCAGTATGTTCCGAAACAAGGGCATCCATTTGGTCACAGTCCCTATGGAGCCAGACGGCATGGACATCTTTCAGCTGGAGGCCACCATTAAAAAATATGCTCCGAAATTCATCTACACAATGCCCAATTACCACAATCCCACAGGCATCGTCATGTCCCTGGAAAAACGGCAAAAGCTTCTGGAGTTAGCTGGGAAGTACTGTATTCCCATCATCGAGGAGGACTCACAGCGGGATTTCCGCTATGTGGGAAACCGCTTGCCCAGCCTATACGCCCAGGATAAATACCGCTCTGTTATATACATTGATTCTTTTACGCTTACCTTCCCCTGCGGGATCAAAACCGGCTATATTGTGGGTCCCCCCGATATGATCGAAACCCTGGGGCGGCTCATTATGGTGGATGAGACTTTCGTCAGCAGTTTTGGTCAATACCTGCTCAATGAATACATTGAACGGGGTTACTTTGAGCAGCACACAGCCTGGTTAGCCGCCCACTATTCCCATAAGCTGGATCTTCTATGCCGGTGCCTGGATCAGATTGCCCATTTGGGAATCCATTATACCAAACCAAAAGGCGGACTTCTGCTCTGGTGTACTTTAGATGAGCACATCAACGAGCGCAAGCTCTTTCAGGAGGCGGAAAAACGCGGCTTACTTATTGTTCCCGGGTTTCTATTCTATCCCCAAGGATATGAAGGCAGCGGCCATATCCGGCTCTGCTTTTCCAATATCAGCGATGAAGACATTCAAAAAGCAACCCAAATTTTGGGTGAGGCGCTGAAACTCAGCGCACAATAAGGTCTGGAGGGGTTCCATGAATCAGTTAGTAAAGTACCGCAGAGAATTTCATCACTACCCTGAGAACGGATGGCGGGAGTATCGGACAAGCGCCCGGATCGCCGAAATCCTGACCGGCCTTGGATATACGGTATCCATGGGCCCCGACGTAATTGAGCCGGACAGCGTGGGCGCGCCAGAGCGTCTGAGCCAGGAGCAAATCCAGGCAGAAATGGAGCGGGCCGTCCGCCAGGGTGCAAACCCGGAGTTTGTAGCCAAGACCAAGGGCTGGCCTGGGGTCATGGCAGTATTGGACACCGGTCGTGAGGGACCTGTATCTGCCATGCGCTTTGATATCGACTGCCTGCCCTATGACGAACCTCAGAAAAAGGGATATCGCCCCTATGACAAAGGCTATTTTTCCTGCAATCCTCAGTCGGTCCACGCCTGTGGACACGATGGCCACACAGCCATCGGCCTTGGCATTGCGGAAGAGCTGCTCCGGCAAAAGGACCAGCTGAAAGGAAAAATCAAGCTCTTCTTCCAGCCTGCTGAGGAGACCTTCTACGGGGCACAATCCATTGTGGACAAGGGCCATCTGGATGATGTAATGAACTTCATTGCGGTACATATCGCCCTGAGTGCAGAAAATAAGCCCCTTCCCTCTCATACCATTGCCTGCGGCTGCCGGGATTTTCTCAGCGACCGCCAGCTGGACGTCTATCTGGAGGGCAAGGCGGCCCATCCATGCGGCGCCTCACAAGACGGCAAAAATGCGCTGTTGGCAGCCTGTTCCGCCGCGCTGAATATCCACAGCATTGCCCCCCATGAGGCTGGGCTATGCCGGGTCAATGTGGGTGAGATCCACGCCGGTGTCTGTGCCAATACCATTGCCCCCAACGCCATGATGCGTATTGAGTACCGGGGCCAGTATCCCGTCATTTCGGAATATGCCGGCAAGCGCATTTTCGATATCCTGGACGGTACTGCCAAGGCATATGACCTGAATTATCACTATGTGGACTACGGCGAAGTACCTGCCGGCGCCAGCGATTACGCTATGATGGAAATTGTGGAACGCGCCGCCAAACAGGTACCATGGTTCCAGACCGTGTACTTTGAAGGGAATGTAGGGGGCACCGACGATGCCGCGGTGATGCTGACCAAAGTACAGCAGAATGGCGGCATTGGCGCCTATGTGGGTATCGGTGCGGATGCCACCAGCACCGTCCATGACCCGGAATTTGACTTTGACGAAGATTGTTTACAGGCGGCAGTGGATGTATGTGTACTGGCCCTGGGGGAGATTCACCGCATCAACGCCTGAAGCAATACAGTGTGTGGCCGCTTACAAGTGCGGCGGGTCCCGAATGAACACAGAGGAGGAATTGTCAAATGGCTCAAAAAGTCGCATCAAAACTAAGGGGCAATCTATGGAGGCTGATTATCCTGGCCATCGCCGGCTCCCTGATCTATGGTCTGCCCTACTTCCGCACCTACTATTATGACGCATATCTGCAAACCTACAACCTGACCAATACCCAGATGGGCACTTTGGGCTCTATGTTTGGTGTGTTTGGTATGATTTCCTATCTGTTCGGCGGCGTGGTGGCCGACTTCATTTCCCCTAAAAAGCTGATCTCCCTGTCTCTGATTCTAACTGGTGTAGCTGGATTTTTCCATCTCATTGCTACCAACTATACCACACTTCTGATTATTTACCTGGTGTGGGGCTTTACCGCTCTGTTTGCTTTCTGGCCCGCCTTGCTGAAAGGCATCCGAAGCCTGGCCTCTGCCGATGAACAGGGCAAGGCCTTCGGTTTCATGGAAGCCGGACGCGGTGTGACCAATGCCGCCCATCTGGCCATTGCTCTGGCCATCATTACCGCTGTCAGTAAGAGCTCCGGCGGCGGCGATAGCCTGACGGCTGCCGGCCTGAAAGCTGGTATTATTTTCTACTCTGTCGTGGTCATTTTGCTTGGTGTGTTGGTGCTGCTGTTCTTCAAAGACCCCCAAACCTCGGATAAGTCTGAGCGGTTCAATTTCAAACAGGTTATGACCGTAATCAAACTGCCCCAGGTGTGGATTCTCTGTCTGATCCTGTGCTGCACGTATGTTATGAATATGTCCTACGCCTATTTCAATCCCTATGCCACTTCCGCTTTTGGCATGGCTATGATCGGCGGGACCATCGTGACCATTATGGCAGACTACATCCGTCCCTTCGCCTCTATCGGCGGCGGCGTACTGGCAGACCGTATGGGCCGCCCCAAGATTATGGTGTTTTCCTTCCTGATTATGGCCATAGGCACCTTTGCCATCGCCCTGTTCCCCGCCATGAACGTCCCTATCTTCGTTATTCTGTGCGCCATCATTTATGTCGGTATGTACTGCAACTACGGCATTGTGTTCTCCCTGATGGAAGACGGTGGTATTCCTATGGATATTTCCGGTACCGCCATCGGCTTGATCTGCACCATCGGCTATCTGCCTGAAGTCATTTGTCCGCTTGTCGCCGGCAGTATTTTGGACACCTATTCCGCCATGGGCTATAAATACTATTTTATTGCCGTAGGCGTCATTATGCTCATCGGTATCGTTGGTATGGTAATCTGGAACCGCAGCCTGAAGAAAAAGGCCGACAATTAAACCTTTCCCCCAGACAAAGCGCTGTGAGGGTGTTGCAAAACACAACACCCTCAAGGCACATCCCGATAAGAAAACATCGTGGGGCAAGAGAGAAACGGTATAGCTTCGGCTATGCCGTTTTTCTCATT
>NZ_CALWXV010000013.1 GCF_944385615.1 uncultured Flavonifractor sp.
TCCTTTTCTTCATCTTACCATGAAAAAAGTAGACACCCACACTTTTGTGAGTGTCTACTTTCATTTTACAAGTGCACATCCCATTAGGATGGCACCGTTTTTTATTGGAGACGATTAAGCTCTGCGCAGATTACAGCCAAAAGTGGAGGCAGCCAGCATCAACAAAAAGGTGGCGCAGTAAGCTGTAAAGACGGAGGAAGTCCAGCTAGTCAGAAGGACGCCGGCTCTCAGCAGAGGCAGATAGTAAAACTGGGTCAGCCAGCCTACGGGATTGAACCAGTATGCGTGAAGGATGAGCTCCTGCACACCCAGCAGGAGCAGAACAAGCAAGGCGATCAGATTAAGAGGCAGAATGACCGCAGCAGTACTTTTCATGCGGGGCCGAGCCAGGAAGGCAATCAAGCCCCATACCAGCAGAAGCAATAAGGCGATGAGCAAAAGAGGTGGCAGCGAGTTCTGCCAAGTCAGCATAGCCCAGTTCATGACTCCACCCAAGACAAAGGGGAGGGCGCCAAGACAGGTCAACAGAAACGTTATGGGGATTACCTCCTTATGTTGGGCAAACCGAGGCTCCGCCCTTATTTATCATTATCATAACAGGGAAAATGGCGGATTACAATAGATTGTCCCCGGTTTTACTTGACTTTTACACCGAATATGCCTATACTATAACCATTCATGTGCAAAGACAGCGATGGGAAGGAGTACCTGCGCAAAAGGTACAGAGAGGAGCCGGTTTGGTGCAAGGCTCTCCGAAGGCGCAGGGAAGGTCGTCCCGGAGTCCCGCCTCCGAATGGAGTAAGAGGCGGCGGGCCCTCCCGTTACAGAGGCAAGAGTGCCCCGTAAGGGGAATTCAGGTGGTACCGCGGACTTTTGGTTCGCCCTGAGCAACAGCTTGGGGCGAACCTTTTTGCTTTGCCCCGAAAAGGAGTGTATCAGATGAAGAAAGAACTTCCCAAGGTCTATGAACCCCAGGAGGTGGAGGGCCGCGTCTACAAGATGTGGGAGGAGAACGGCTGCTTTGAAGGCCACCGGGACCCCGACAAGAAGCCCTTTACCATTGTTATGCCGCCCCCCAACGTCACCGGCCAGCTCCACATGGGCCACGCCATGGACTCCACCCTTCAGGATATCCTGATCCGCTTCAAGCGGATGCAGGGCTACGCCGCTCTGTGGGTGCCCGGCACCGACCACGCCGGTATCGCCACCCAGATCAAGGTGGAGGAGGAGCTGCGCACCAAGGAGGGCCTGTCCCGCTATGACCTGGGCCGGGAGAAGTTCCTGGAGCGGGTGTGGGACTGGAAGCACAAGTACGGTGGCCGCATTGTGGAGCAGCAGAAGAAGCTGGGCGCCTCCTGCGACTGGTCCCGGGCCCGGTTTACCATGGACGAGGGCCTCAGCAAGGCTGTCCGCCATGTGTTTGTCTCTCTGTACAAGAAGGGCCTTATTTACAAGGGCTCCCGCATCATCAACTGGTGCCCCCACTGTGTCACCGCCCTCAGCGACGCCGAGGTGGAGTATCAGGACAAGCCGGGCAATTTCTGGCACATCCGCTACCCCATCCAGGGGGAGGAAGGCCGCTATGTTATCGTGGCCACCACCCGGCCTGAGACCATGCTGGGCGACACCGGCGTGGCGGTCAACCCCAACGACGAGCGGTACAAGGACATTGTGGGCAAGAAGTGCATCCTGCCCCTGGTGGGCCGGGAGATGCCCATCGTGGCCGACGACTATGTGGACATGGAGTTCGGCACCGGCTGCGTGAAGATGACCCCCGCCCACGACCCCAACGACTTTGAGGTGGGCCTGCGCCAGAACCTGGAGACCATCCGGGTGCTGGACGACAACGGCAAGGTGGTGGAGGGCTACGGCCGCTACTCCGGCATGGACCGCTACGAGGCCCGGAAGGCCATCGTAGCCGACCTGGAGGAGCAGGGCTACCTGGTGAAGGTGGAGCCCCACCAGCACAACGTGGGCACCTGCTACCGCTGCCACAATGACGTGGAGCCCCTCATCTCCGCCCAGTGGTTTGTGAAGATGGAGCCCCTGGCGAAAGAGGCCCTGCGGGTGGTCAACGAGGGCGAGGTCAAGTTCGTCCCCGACCGCTTCTCCAAGATCTACACCAACTGGATGGAGAACGTCCATGACTGGTGTATTTCCCGCCAGCTGTGGTGGGGCCACCAGATCCCCGCCTGGACCTGCCAGGAGTGCGGCCACATCACCGTGTCCGAGACCGATCCCACCGAGTGCGAGCACTGCCACTCCCACAATATCAAGCAGGAAGAGGACGTGCTGGACACTTGGTTCTCCTCCGCTCTGTGGCCCTTCTCCACACTGGGCTGGCCGGAGGAGACCGAGGACTACAAGTATTTCTATCCCACCGACGTGTTGGTCACCGGTTACGACATCATCTTCTTCTGGGTGGCCCGGATGATCTTCTCCGGCTGTGAGCACACCGGCAAGCCCCCCTTCCACACTGTGTTCATCCACGGCCTGGTGCGGGACGACAAGGGCAGAAAGATGTCCAAGTCCCTGGGCAACGGCATCGACCCCCTGGAGATGGCCAACCAGTACGGCGCCGACGCTCTGCGCTTTAACCTGGTGACCGGCAACTCTCCCGGAAACGATATGCGCTTCTACACCGAGCGGTGCGAGGCCATGCGCAACTTTGCCAACAAGATCTGGAACGCCTCCCGCTTCCTGATGATGAATTTGACCATCGACCAGTGCCAGCTGCCCGACCAGCTGGAGCTGGAGGATAAGTGGATTCTCTCCAAGCTCAACAGCGTCATCCCTGAGATCACCGAGAACATGGACCGCTACGAGCTGGGCGTGGCCGCTCAGAAGGTGTACGACTTCATCTGGGACTCCTACTGCGACTGGTATATCGAGCTGACCAAGACCCGCCTCCAGGGGGAGGACGAGGGGGCCAAGGTACGGGCCCAGCAGGTACTGTGCTACGTGCTCACCGAGATTCTGAAGCTCCTCCACCCCTTCATGCCCTATATCACCGAGGAGATCTGGCAGGCGCTGCCCCATGAGGGCGACTATCTGATGCTCCAGCAGTGGCCGGAGCACCGGGCCGACCTGGAATTCCCCGAAGAGGAGAAGGCCATGGAGCTGGTCATGGACGCCATCCGGGCCATCCGGGCCAGAAGGGCCGAGATGAACGTGCCCCCCTCCAAGAAGGCTCAGCTCACCGTGGCCACCGGGGAGAAGGCGGTCTTTGAGCAGGGTATCCCCTTCCTGAAGCGTCTGGCCTACGCCAGCGAGGTGAAGGTGGTGGACGCCGACGCCGCTCTGGAAACCCAGGGCATGGTGGCCGTCGCCACCCACGCCGCCCGGCTCTTCCTGCCCTTGGCTGAGCTGGTGGACCTGGAGAAGGAGAAGGCCCGTATCCAGAAGGAGCTGGACAAGAACCGCAAGGAGCTGGACAAGCTGGAGACCAAGCTCAATAACCCCGGCTTTGTGAACAAGGCCCCCGCCAATGTGGTGGAGGCCGAGCGGGAACGGGCGGACAAGCTGCGGGCTCTGCTGGCGAAATTGGAAGAATCTGCCGCTGCTTTGGGCTGACCAAAGGGTAGAAAAACTGCGAAACGCCGCCATCGGATGCGGATGGCGGCGTTTCTGTGCCTGTTTTGTCATACTTTGTTACACAACTGTGGTTGTGCTTCGGCGGAGAATGGGATAAAATGTACTGGAATTACAGTAAGCCTGGAACAGATAGACAGGTTGCGGGCTGGAAAGGAGGCTGGAAGAATTGAAGAAAGTGATCCCGCTTTTGGCGGCGCTGTTGCTGCTGAGCGGGTGTACCAGCGCCTGCCAGGGTACGGAGGTTGTGGCTACAGCCGCGCCCAGCGAGGCCGTCACACCGGAGCTCCATGAGAGTACCCCGCCCACCCCTTCTGCTGTGCCATCGGGTACCCCGGCGGTGGAGACGTCTGCTCCGCCGGCGACCCATTCGCCGGAGCCTTCCCCTGACCCCATCCCTACGCCCACCCCCACGCCTACACCCGCCCCGTCCGATGACAACAGGCCGGACGACGAGACGGTGCTAGCTGCCTATCGGGCGGCGGTGGAGGCCTTCTGGTGGTTCCAGGTGGAGCCCCTGCCCCTCGACCGCTCGGACAGCAAGGAGCTGGACGGCCAGGTATACTACCGGGTGGACTACCCCGGTATTGACAGCACTGCCAGCCTGCGGGGCCATCTGAAGAGCTTGTTTTCCGACGATCTGGTGGAACGGCTGATGCCCTATGACGGGAAGCAGTATGTGGATATTGACGGCGTACTCTATGGGCAGGATGGCGGCCGGGGCACCGATATCACCCGGGGGTCTGAGACCGCCCAGGTGCTGCGGGATGATAACCCGGACCGCTGTACCGTGCGGGTGACGGTGGAGGTGGTGGACCCGGAGCAGAACGGCGCGGTGACCGGTTCGCTGACCTTTGACTTCCCATACGAAAAAGTAGGGGAGAAGTGGATCTTTACCGATTTTTCCCTGGTCCGTTGACCCCTTCGACAAATTATATAGACGAGTTGTGATAGGATCGCAGTATACCAAAAATTGGTATACTGCGATTTTTTTACAGGAGGGACAAGCCATGGCAGTGACCTGCAAGGCGGAGCATCGGGAGCTGTACGCCGCCATTGACGGAGAGGTGGATCACCACCGGGCCAGGAAGATTCTGGGGGAGCTGGTACGGCAGATGGACCTGGTCTTGCCCAAGAAGCTGACGGTGGACCTGGGGGGCGTCACCTTTATGGACAGCTCGGGCATTGCCATCCTGCTGCGGGCCTGCCGCAGGATGGGGGAGCTGGAGGGGTCCATGCAGGTGGTGAACGTGCCGGAGCAGGCGGACAAGGTCCTGCGGGCGGCGGGGCTGGACCGGCTGATTCTCATGATCCCGGCCCAAACGGCAGGAAAGCCAGGTCAAATTTGAAGGACGGAGGATATACATCATGAAACCCAAGAACGAGGCTGTGGTGGCCTTTCTCAGCCGGTCGGCCAATGAGAGCTTTGCCCGTACCACGGCGGCCTGCTTTGCCGCCCAGCTGGACCCCACCCTGGAGGAGGTCAACGACATCAAAACGGCGGTGAGCGAGGCGGTGACCAACTGCATCGTCCACGCCTACCCGGACAGTCTGGGCATGGTACATATGCGGCTGCGGCTGTTTGAGGACTACACCCTGGAGATCCAGATCAAGGACAAGGGGGTGGGGATTCCCGACGTGGAGCAGGCCCGGAAACCCATGTATACCACCGGCGGAGAGGAGCGCAGCGGCATGGGCTTTACCATTATGGAGAGCTTTATGGACCTGGTCAAGGTGCGCTCCACGCCGGGGAAGGGAACGGTGGTCACCATGCGCCGCCGTATCTCCCGCCGGGCGGGAGGGGCCGGATGAGCGTGGCGGACACCCCCGCCCTGCTGGAGGAGGCCCGCCGGGGGGATAACGAGGCCTGCGCCCGGCTCATTGAGGAAAACGGCGGTCTGATCTGGTCCATCGTGCGGCGCTACTATGGCCGGGGGGTGGAGCCGGAGGATCTCTATCAGCTGGGGTGTCTGGGGTTTGTCAAGGCGGTACGGGGATTTGACCCCGCCTTTGGCTGTCAGTTCTCCACCTATGCCGTGCCCAAGATCGCCGGTGAGATCCGCCGGTATCTGCGGGACGACGGGACCATCAAGGTAAGCCGGGGCCTGAAAGAGCGGGGGGCAGTCATCCGGGCCGCCCGGGAGCGGTTGGCCGCCGCCCTGGGCCGGGAGCCCACCCTGTCCCAGCTGTCCGAGGCCACCGGGCTGGAGCCGGAGGAGATCGCCGCCGCCGAGGAGGCGGGACTGCCGGTGGCCTCTCTTCAGATGGAGACCAGCGACGGCCTGACCCTGGAGAGCGTGCTGGGCACCGACGGCATGGAGGAGGCGGTGGTGGAGCGGGAGGCCCTGCGGGGGGCCATTTCCTCCCTGCCCGACCGGGAAAAGCAGGTCATTTTGCTGCGCTATTACCGGGGGATGACCCAGGAGCGGGCGGCCAAGGTGCTGGGGGTAAGCCAGGTCCAAGTGTCCCGCATTGAGCGCCGGGCGGTGGAAAAGCTGCGGCACAAGCTGGAGGAGTAGCGAGACGCTTCTCAAAAATGCAAGCATTTTTTCGAGGAGATGCAGCCCGCTCTGTTTTGCAGCCTGCGGCCGCCATATATGGCGGCCCTACGCTTCGCTGTCCCAAAACTCGTCTAGGCGGCCCAGCTCCATGCCCAGCCGGAGGCCCAGGCAGAAGGCGGCGTCCAGCCGCCAGGAGGTCGCCCGGTCCCGGTAGTCCAACAGGTCCAGCACCTCTTCCACTACCGGTTCCGGGTGCGTGTCCTGGAATTGTGTCCAGATGGTTTCGCTGTCCCGTTTGGCCTTTCCGTAGGGGGCCAGGCGGGACAGTTTTTCCTGGAGCAGCAGGGTTTTCGTTTGTTCCAACAGACGGAAGGGTTTTTCCATATTTGTCACCTCAATGAGGTTATAGCACATTGCAATATATGATTCAATTGATATATTGCATAAAGCAATAATTTACACCTATTGCTGTCAGCTATATAATACAAGCGAGGTGGAAACGGTGAATGATTATAAGGTATTGATTCGCCAAAAAAGGCAGGAAAAAGGGATTAGTCAGAATCAATTGGCGAAACTTGTTGGGATATCACAACCCTATATGAACCAAATTGAAACAGGTGTCCGTAATCCCACACTTCCGACGCTTATGAAAATCTGTGAGATTTTAGAGATTTCTTTATTCCATCAGGAGGAAACCTAGAGTGGTTTTTTTCGTCTAAAGAGCGTATAATGACCAGATGGAAAAACAACAAGGAAGTTGGAGTGATATGGAAGATATTCTCTATATTGTTGTCCCCTGCTACAACGAAGAAGAGGTGCTCCCTGAAACGTCCCGGCGGCTGCGGGAAAAGCTGGAGGCCATGATGGCGGCGGGGACTGTCTCCAGGGATAGCCGGATTCTGTTTGTCAACGACGGCTCCAAGGACAGGACCTGGGAGGTCATCGAGGAGCTGCACCAGACCTGTCCCCTTTTCTCCGGGGTGGACCTGACCCGCAACCGGGGCCACCAGAACGCTCTGCTGGCGGGGCTGATGACCGCCAAGGAGCGGTGTGACATGGCCATTTCCATGGACGCCGACTTGCAGGACGACGTGGACGCGGTGGACCGCATGGTGGAGCAGTATTACGCCGGGTGTGATATCGTCTACGGTGTGCGCTCCTCCCGAAAGAAGGATACCTTCTTCAAACGCTTTACCGCCGAGGGTTTTTACCGTCTGATGAACGCCATGGGAGCGGAGACGGTGTTCAACCACGCCGACTACCGCCTCATGTCCCGCCGGGCGCTGGAGGGGCTGTCCCAGTTCCGGGAGGTCAACCTGTTCCTCCGGGGCATTGTGCCCATGATCGGCTACCGCACCGGCACCGTGGAGTACGAGCGGGGGGAGCGCTTTGCCGGTGAGAGCAAGTACCCTCTGAAAAAAATGCTGTCCTTTGCCATGGAGGGCATCACCTCCCTGTCGGTCAAGCCCATCCGCATGATTACCGGCCTGGGCTTTTTGGTGTTCGCCATCAGCATCATCATGCTGATCTACTCCATTGTCCGCTGGGCCATGGGGGAGACCATCTTGGGCTGGGCCAGCCTGATCTGCTCGGTGTGGGCCATCGGCGGGCTGATCCTGCTCTCTCTGGGGGTCATCGGCGAGTACATTGGAAAGATCTATCTGGAGACCAAGGAGCGGCCCCGGTTCCTGATCCGGGAGGTGCTGGAGGACAAGCATGGCAAAGCTGATTGATACAAGCATCCCCAAGTTTTTGCTGGTGGGGGTGGGCAACACCTTGTTGTCCATGGTGCTCATGTTCCTGCTGGAGGGGCTGGGCTACTGGCCGTCCACCGCCATCGCCTATGTGGCGGGAGCGGTGATGAGCTTTTTCCTCAACCGGCACTTCACCTTCCGCAGCCAGGAGACCCTGCTGCGCTCGGCGGTGAAATTTGCCATCAACGTGGCGGTGTGCTATGTGGTGGCCTATGCCCTGGCCCAGCCCATTGCCGGATGGGTGCTGGGAAATACCGGCCTGAGCTTGCTCTGGCAGGAGCGGCTCACCAAATTGGGGGGCATGGCCCTGTATACCGTGCTCAACTATTTCGGACAGCGGTTTTTCGCCTTTCAGAAAAAACGGGAAGCGGCGGATTAAATTTGTGTGAAATCCGACGGGCTCCCCTTGCGTATATCGGGAAAAGGGATTAAAATAATATCTGCTGAATAAACCGCAAGGAGGCAGGTAGTATGGCTTTTATCGACGAACTGAGAGACAAGGCGGCGGATCTGGGCCGGGCCGGTATGGCCAAGTCCAAGCAGCTGATGGAGATCACCAAGCTGTCCCTGAACAATTCCGGCGAGGAGGACGCCATCCGTAAGGCCTATCTGGAGATCGGCAAGCTCTATTACGCCGAGCAGGGGAGCGCACCCGAGCCGGCCTATGCCGCCCTGTGCCAACGGATCACCGCCGCCCGCCGCAACATTGAGGAGAACAAGGCCCGCATCGCCCAGCTCAAGCGGGAGGGCGTGCTGTCCGACGAGGACATCATCCAGGCCACGGCTGAGGTCAAGGATGCTGAGTTCCAGGATATCGACGACACAGAGGAATAAAAAGAAGAACAAAAATGGCCCCCGCCGGATGGCGGGGGCCATTTTTTGTTGGTGAGCCGCTTTTAACCTTTGAGATAGGCCAAAATGTCGGCGGCGTTGGTGTCCGGCTTGACCTTGGGCATGACCTTTTCGATCACGCCGTTGGGGTCAATGACAAAGGTGGAGCGCACCACACCCATGCTCACCTTGCCGTAATTCTTTTTCTCCTGCCAAACGCCATAGGCCTGAATGGCGGTTAGCTCCGGGTCGGAGAGGAGCAGGAAGGGCAGACTGTTTTTTTCTGCGAATTTCTGGTGAGAGGCCACCGAGTCCTTGCTGATGCCGATGACCACCGTGTCCAGGGCCTGAAATTCCCCGAAGGAGGCGGCATAGGCGCAGGCCTGGCGGGTGCAGCCGGGGGTATTGTCCCGGGGATAGAAATAGAGTACCACCCGTTTGCCCAGGAAACTGGACAGGGTGACAGGGTTGCCGTCTTTGTCAGGCAGGGTAAAGTCCGGGGCGTGGGTTCCAACTTCCAGCATGTTATGGTTCCTCCTTTAAAAATACATAGTGGTCCGGTTGGGAGTGGGCGGGGGAGAAGCGGTAGCCCAGATCGGAGAAGGCGGTCAGGGCCTCAGCCGATTGGACGTCATGTTCCGCCATCCAGCGGACCATCTGCCCCCGGGCCATTTTGCACATGGTACCCTTTTCCACCACCTTATCCCCCTTTTGCTCCCCAAAGGTGCAGGTGAGCAGGCGGACGGAGGGAAGCAGATGGGGGATTACCGCCCGGCTGTACTCCTTGGAGGCCAGATTGACCACCAGATCAGTCTCACCGGCCAGCGTTCGGGCCAGCTTGTCCCCCCAAAAGGCGTACAGGTCCTTGTGGCCATCCACCGAAAGGGGCGCGGCCATCTCCAAGCGGTAGGGGGTGACCCCGTCAAAGGGCCGCAGCAGACCATAAAAGCCGGAGAGGATGCGTAAGTGTTCCCGGACGTAGGCAAGCTGGTCCCGGTCAAACACGCCGGGGGCCATGTATTGGTACTGGATACCCTCATAGGACAGCAGAGCGGGGGTGAGCTGCCGGCGCAGGTCCATGGTTTCCAGCCGCCGGACATTGAGGGCGGTAATGGCGTCATTGCACTTCCATAACCGCTGTAATTCCTTGGCGGTCCTGGATTGCAGGGCAGCCAGCAGCCGCTCGGTTTCCGGCAGAAAAGCGGGCAGGGCCTCCGGGGCAAAGCTGTCGGTGTCCACCCGCATTTTTTTGGCAGGGGAAATTAAAATACGCATGGGTTTCCCTCCTGATGATACAGTGGAATCAGGTAATGACATTATACCACGGTTTTTGGCCCAGGCAACCAGGGGATGCGGGACGGTTGCAAAGACGGAAAAAACGTGCTAGTATAATTATTCATCAGGAGAATGAGAAAGAGGTTTGAAGAGAGGTGAAAGGGCCCATGCGGACTGCGGTCATATCCAGGGATGTCATTCTGGAGGCCAGCCGGGGGCTGCTGCGGGAGCGGGGTTGGTCGGCCCTCAATATGCGCTCGGTAGCGGCGGAATGCGGCGTGGCGGTAGGGTCTTTGTATAACTATTTTCCGTCCAAAACAGAACTGGTCATGGCCACGGTGGAGAGCGTGTGGCAGGAGCTGTTCCAGGTGCCGGAGTGCTTTGGGACAGAGGAACGGTTTTGCCGCTGCGCGGCGTGGCTTTATCACAGTATGCAGACGGGGAATGAGACCTATCCCGGTTTTCTGACCCTTCACGCCATGGGCTTTACCACCGGCGGGAAGCTGGAGGGCAGGCGGATGATGGAGCGGACCCAGGCCAAACTGCGGGAGGATATGTGCAAGGTGCTGCTCCAGGACGAACAGGTGCGCTCCGATGTATTTGACGAGCGCCTGACGCCGGAGGGCTTTGTGGAGCTGGTCTTTTCCATACTGCTCTCGGCGCTGCTGCGGGGGGAGCAGAGCTGTGAGCAGCAGCTGGAAATGATCCGCCGGGTGCTATACTGAGATTTTATAAGGAGTACAGCAGTTGTTGGTAGTTATTTAACTTGTGGGAAAAATTCCTAATCAGGAAGCCTCGCAGAGTTCCGCCGCCCGCAGGCGGCGGAATCAAATCAAAATCCGTCCTTTCCGGGGACATGCGCCTCGGAAAGGACACTTCTCATGACGGATGGGGTGACCATTTCGCAAGAAATCGAACCCCATCCATCATGCAATCCTTTGGTAAAAAAGACCTTTAGGTCTTTTTTACCAGTCTCAAGCGGCTGCTATTGGCAGCCGTTTTTTTATTCTGTCAAAGTGGATACTCTTGTGTCCCAAAGACAGAGGAACTATGTCCTAACTATGGCTAATTTTTAAACAAACTGCAAATCATTCCCTCTATTTGCCTGTTTTTCAGATTATTTTAAGCAGAAAGTCTATAATCAGGGACAGCGTCCGTACTTCCGCGGCGCGCGTAAGGAGGGAAAGCATTTGATCGAGATCGACCATCTCACCAAGCGGTACGGCAGCCATACGGCCCTGTCCGACCTGAGCCTGACGGTGGAGCCGGGGCAGATCTACGGTTTCCTGGGGCCAAACGGCGCGGGCAAGTCCACCACCATGAACATTATGACGGGCTGCCTGGCGGCCACCGAGGGGACTGTCCGTATTGACGGCTATGACATCTTTGAGGAACCGGCCAAAGCCAAGGCCCTGATCGGCTATCTGCCTGAGCAGCCGCCGGTGTACCCGGATATGACGCCTTTGGAGTATCTGGATTTTGTGGCCCGGGCCAAGGGCGTGGACCGGAGCGCTCGGCAGAGCCAGCTGGACCGGGCCATGGAAGTGACCCAGATCCAGGGGGTGAAGGACCGGCTGATTAAAAATTTGTCCAAGGGCTATAAGCAGCGGGTGGGCATTGCCCAGGCCCTGCTGGGGGAGCCCCACGTCATCATTCTGGACGAACCCACCGTGGGCCTGGACCCCATCCAGATCATTGAGATCCGGGACCTGATTCAGGCCCTGGGGGAGGAGCATACCGTCATCCTCAGCAGCCATATTCTGTCTGAGGTGCGGGCGGTGTGCCGCCAGATCATGATCCTGTCCCGGGGGAGGCTGGTGGCCAGCGACACCCCGGACAATTTAGAGAAGCTCTTTGCCGGGACGGCCACCCTGGAGCTTACCATCAAGGGCGGAGAGGAGGCAGTGCGGGCCGCCCTGGCGCCCTTTGCGGAGAAGCTGACCTGCCAGCCTGAGGAAGAGGGTCGCCTGCGGGTCTGCCTGGAGAGCCAGCCGTCAGATGAGCTGAGCGAGCGGGTGTTTTACGCCTGCGCCGGGGCCAATCTGCCCATCCTGCGGATGGATCAGAAAAAGGCCAGTCTAGAAGATGTGTTCCTGGAGCTCACCGCCGCCGACCCGGAGCAGACGGAGGAGCGGACCGAACCGGAGGCCGAGACGGACGAAGCGGAAGAGGGAGGTGAGGAGCCATGACAGCCATCTACCGGCGGGAGCTGGGCTCCTACTTCCACGGCATGACCGCCTATGTGTTCATCGCCTTTTTGCTGGTCTTTTCCGGCATCTACACCATGATCTATAATCTCAATGCCGGTTATCCCAATTTTGAGTATGTACTCCAGGCTATGAGCATCATTTTCCTCATTGCCATCCCGGTGCTCACCATGCGGGTCGTCGCGGAGGAGCGGCGGCAGAAAACCGACCAGCTGCTCTACGCCCTGCCCTTGGGCATGACCCGGGTGGTGCTGGGCAAGTATCTGGCCATGCTCACGGTGGTGGCCATTCCCTGCGCCATCATGGGGCTGTATCCCCTGCTGCTGTCCGCCTTCGGCAGCGTCTTTCTCCCCACAGCCTACGGGACGCTGGTGGGCTTTTTCCTGCTGTCCGCCACTTTGGCCGCCATCGGCCTGTTCATCTCCTCTCTGACCGAGAATCAGGCAGTGGCCGCCGGACTGTGCTTCGGCGTTATGCTGCTGATCTTCTTTATGGCGGACCTGTCCGATCTGGTGCCCGATTCCACTGGGGCCTCTCTGGCGGCTCTGCTGGTGACGGTGCTGGCGGCGGCCGGTCTGGTGCGGATCTTCACCCGCTCCACACCGGCGGCGCTGGTGGTGGCCATTGCGGGGGAGGCAGGACTCTTTGTGGCCTATCTGACGGCGTCCGACGCTTTCGCCGGTCTGTTCGGCAAGCTGGCCGACGGCCTTTCGGTTTTTGAGCGGTTCTATGTCTTTGCCAACGGGGTTTTTGATCTGACCGCCGTTCTTTACTTCCTGTCTGTCATCGCTGTCGCCCTCTTTCTGGCAGTACAGTCCATGGAGAAACGGAGGTGGAGCTGATGAAGCGTAACATACCGTGGAGCGGCGTGAAGCACTCCTTCCGCAGCCGCGCCTTTCGGGCGGGAGGCTACAGTCTGGCCGCCGCCGCCATTGTCATCGCCATTGCGGTGGCTCTCAATCTGATGGTCAACGCCCTGCCGGCCTCCTGGACCAAGGTGGATCTGACCGATACGGGCCTTTATTCCTTGTCCAGCCAGACCGAGCAGCTGACCGCCGCCCTGGAGGAGGATGTCACCGTCTACTGGATCGTCCAGAGCGGCAGCGAGGACTCCACCCTGGGACAACTGCTGGAGCGGTACGAGAGCCTGTCCAAGCACCTGAAGGTGGTGGAAAAGGACCCGGTGGTCTATCCCAACTTTGCCCAGCAGTATACCGACGCCACCCTGTACAATAACTCTCTCATCGTGGTATGCGGTGACCGGAGCCGGTACATCAGTTACTACGACATCTACACCACCGATTACTCCGCCTACTATACCACCGGTACCGCCTCCACCCAGTTTGCCGGGGAGAGCGAGCTGACCTCCGCCATCGACTATGTCACCAACGAGGATCTGCCAGTGGTGTACACCCTTACCGGCCACGGCGAGAGCACGCTGCCCACCGAACTGACCCAGGGGGCGGAGGAGGAAAATCTGCTGCTGGAGGAGCTGTCCCTGGTCAACGGCGAGGCTGTGCCGGAGGACGCTGACGCTATTATCCTCTACTCGCCCAAGCGGGATCTCTCTTCTGAGGAAAAGGACGCCCTGCTGACCTACCTCCAGGGAGGCGGAAAACTGCTGCTGGTCACCGACTATATTGACGCGGAGATGCCCAATCTGGCCGAGCTGATGGCCTACTATGGCACTGCCCTGATGGACGGCATTGTGCTGGAGGGGGACAGCAGCCGTCACATGCAGGGCTACAATTACTACCTGCTGCCCGAGATCAACAGCCATGATGTGACTCAGCCTCTGGTGGATGGGGGCTACTATATCCTGATGCCCATCGCCCAGGGGATCACAGTGTCCGATGAGCTGCGGGACGGCCTGACGGTGACCCAGCTGCTCACCACCTCCAGCTCGGCCTATGCCAAGGCTGACGGCTACAACATCACCACCTTTGATAAGGAAGAGGGGGACGCAGACTGTCCCTTTGCCCTGGGCGTAGCCATCACCGAAGAGGTGGAGGGGGGACAAACCGGTATCGTCTGGCTCACCACCAGCTATATGTTTGACAGCGACAACAACCTGCGGGTGGCGGGGGCCAACAATGACCTGTTCCTCAACACACTGGACTGGATGTGCCAGCGGGAGAGCGCCATCTCCATCCGGGCCAAGGACCTGTCCACAGAGTATTTGACGGTGCCCTCCTCCTCGGCCTCCACCTGGAGCCTGATCCTGGTGGCTGTGGTGCCCCTGGCCTTCCTGGTGGGCGGCGCTGTGGTGACCATCCGAAGGAGGAGACGCTGATGAACCGAGGGAAAAAATTATTACTCCTGTGCGGCGCTCTGGTGGTGCTGGGGGCGGGCTACGCTGTGGCCCGTACGGTGAATGCCCAGCCCACCGAGGAGGAAGGAGTGGCCCTGACCACGCCCGCCGACGCTGCCCGGCTGGAGTGGACCTCTGACGGCGTGACTCTTGCCTTGGTGAAAGAGGACGACAGCTGGAGCTATGCCGACGACGGGGCTTTCCCACTGAACCAAGATGTGCCGGAGGAGATGACCGGGGCGCTGTCCGGTCTGACCGCCAGTCGGGTGCTGGACGAGCCGGAAACACTGGCCGACTACGGCCTGGATGACCCAAGCCTCACCATCACCGCTACTGACGGAGACGGCACGGCCTATACCTTTGCCATTGGCGATCAGAATGAGGTGACCCAGGAGTATTACCTGCTGTACAACGGGGACGAGAGCAAGGTCTATCTGGTGGACAGTGCGTTGCAGGACGCCTTCTCTCTGGGTCTGTACGACATGGTGCAGATGGAGAGTCTGCCCGCCTTTGGAACCGTGACCGGGCTCTCCGTGACCCAGCCCGACGGCAGCATCACCCTATCCTATTTGGAAGATAACGAGAGCCTGACCTACAATACAGACCTCCACTGGTTCCTGGAACAGCAGGACGGCACCCGGCTAGCCCTGGACACCGGAAAGGTCAGCTCTCTCACCTCCAGCCTCACTGGCCTGACCTGGATGTCCTGCGTCAATTATGACGCCGACGACCAGGAACTGGCCGCCTGGGGGCTGGACGAGGACTCGGCAGTCAAGGTGGTCCTCACCTATGAGCCGTCCAGCAGTGAGGATGACGAAGAGGGCGACGTGCAGCCGGAAACCTTCACCCTCTATCTGGGGGAGGAGACCGACAGCGGCACCTATGCCCGGCTGGCCGATTCCCGGATGGTCTACCTCATCAACAGCGATACGGCGGACAGTTTGCAGTATGCCTCCTATTCCTCTCTGCGGGGGGATGGGATCTGTACTGTGGACTGGGATACCGTGGACCGGCTGGAGGTGACGGTGGATGGGGTGACCCATACCATTTCCTTTGACGAACAGGAGGAGGAAACCGTGGCCGAGGGCGGCGATCCCGTTGTGGAGACGGTGCCTCTGTACACCTGTGACGGCGTAGAGCTGGACAGCACTGCGGTGGAAACCCTGCTGAACGCCATCAACGGTCTGATCGCCACCGGCGACGGCGGCAGTGCCGGACAGGGGGAGTTGCTGGTCAGCTTTACCATCTACCGGGATACCACCTATTTTGCCCAGCTGACCCTGGACTTGTACGCTTATGACACCAGCTCCTGTCTGGCGGTCTTTGACGGAGGAGCCGGGCGGCTGGTGGACCGCAGCGCGGTCTCCGGGCTTACCGATGCGCTGGACGACCTCTTTACAGAGGATTAACAAGCGTTCTCCATCTTTCATTTTTTGGGACCGGCG
This sequence comes from uncultured Flavonifractor sp., assembly GCF_944385615.1. Classification (GTDB taxonomy): domain Bacteria; phylum Bacillota; class Clostridia; order Oscillospirales; family Oscillospiraceae; genus Flavonifractor. Next base: position 15,916 of record NZ_CALWXV010000013.1, read on the forward strand.
TGCCGTTATGTGAGGCGCGCCGGTCTCGGTTTTCCAGGCGTTTCCTGTTGTGGGCGGGAATGACGACTGGAGCTGCCGGACATACTGAGGGCGTGGAACCCTGTACAGAAATTGTAATATAATTTTCAAAATTATATTATGTTTTGCTGTTGACAAGATTATAGAGTGGAGACTATACTATAACCAGAGAAGAAAAACCTTACTCGTGTTTCTCAGATGGACAGGTGAATGCTATGAATCAGGAAAATATGTTACGGAGCACGCCCTCCGCCCTCTTTTATCATGCGGCAGCCCGACCGGTGCGCAAGGCCAAAAAGAAGCGGGACCCCTATGACGGCCTGCGGCCCTGGTCGGCCATCACCCACGGAATTGGAGCCGTGCTGGCCGCAGCGGGCACGGTGCTGCTGGTGGCCCGGTGCCTGCTGGAGGGGCTGAGCATCTGGCATCTGGTCTCCTTTTTGATCTACGGGGTGAGCATGGTGGGGCTGTATACCGCCAGTACCCTGTACCACTGCATCAACACCAGTGTGGCCGGGCGCATCGCCCTGCGGAAGTTTGACCACGCCTCCATCTATTTCCTCATCGCCGGCAGCTACACCCCCGTGTGTTTGGTGGCCCTGCGGGAGGTAGGGGCCTGGGGTTGGGGGCTCTTCGGTGTGATCTGGGGGCTGGCTCTGGCCGGTCTGGTGCTCACCCTGGTGTGGATCTCCGCCCCCCGCTGGCTCACCGCCGGCATCTATATCGCCATGGGCTGGCTGGCCGTCACCGCGCTGGTGCCGCTGCTTCAGGTGCTCCCCGCCGCGGGTATGTTCTGGGTGCTGGGCGGCGGTATCCTCTACACCATCGGTGGAGTGCTCTACGCCGTCAAGTGGCCCGGCCGGAACAACGCCAAGTTCGGCTGCCATGAGATCTTCCATCTGTTTATCCTGGCCGGCTCCCTGTTCCACTTTATGCTGATGTATCAGGTGGTCGCCGCGCTATAAGATTCAAAAACCGATGGACCCCAAGGGGGTCCATCGGTTTTTGCTGTAGAGTCACAAAAAAGAAAGGGGCCGCAGCAGTCGCTGCGGCCCCTCTCTCTTATAAATTCGTGTATCCCATCAGATACTGGTCCACATCCCGGGCTGCGCCCCGGCCCTCCTGGATGGCCCACACCACCAGGGACTGGCCCCGGCGCATATCGCCCGCGGCAAAGACGCCGGGCACATTGGTGGCATAGCCGCCCTCGGCGGTCTTGACGCAGGAGCGGGGGGTGCGCTCCAGCTGGAAAGCCTCCGGCACATAGTCCTGGGGCCCAAGGAAACCGGCGGCGATGAGGAGCAGCTCACAGTCCAGCACCTCTTCGGTGCCGGGCAGAGGCTTGTGGTCGGGGCCCAGCTTGACGATCTTGACCGCCTTCAGCTTGCCCTGCTCGTCCCCCAGCAGCTCGGCCACCGTGGTTTCGTAGATCCGGGGGTCGTAGCCGAAGCAGGCGATGGCCTCCTCCTGGCCGTAGTCGGTCTTGCACACCCGGGGCCACTCCGGCCAGGGGTTGTTTTCTGTTCGCTGGTCAGGGGCCTTGGGCATCATTTCCAACTGCACCACACTGGCGCAGCCGTGGCGGATGCAAGTGCCCACACAGTCATTGCCAGTGTCGCCGCCGCCCACAATGACCACGCGCTTGCCCTTGGCGGAGGGGTAGGTGCCCTCGGCCAGGTTGTGGGTCAGCAGGCTGCGGGTGGTTTCCTTCAAAAAGTCCACCGCAAACCAGACACCCTCCAGTTCCCGGCCGGGGACCGCCAGGTCCCGGGGCTGGGCGGCGCCGCAGCACAGCACCACCGCGTCAAACTGCTCCCTCAAAGCTTGGGGGGACAGGTCGTGGCCCACTTCCGCCCCGGTGCGGAAGGTTACACCCTCGGCGGCCATCCGGTCCAGACGGCGCTGAACGATGGTTTTCTCCAGCTTCATGTTGGGGATGCCGTACATCAGCAGGCCGCCGGGCCGGTCCTCTCGCTCAAAAACAGTGACCCAGTGGCCCCGCCGGTTGAGCTGGTCGGCACAGGCCAGGCCGGAGGGGCCGGAGCCCACCACCGCCACCTTCTTGCCGGTGCGGGCCTTAGGGGGACAGGGGCCCATCAGCCCCCGCTCCCAGGCGTCCTCGATGATGCCCAGCTCGTTTTCCCGGACGGTGACCGGGTCCCCGTGGAGGCCGCAGGTACAGGCCGCCTCGCACAGGGCGGGGCACACCCGACCGGTAAACTCGGGGAAGTTGTTGGTCTTCAGCAGCCGCTCCAGGGCGTGGGTGAAGTTGCCGGTGTAGATCAGATCGTTCCACTCGGGCACCAGGTTGTGAAGGGGACAGCCGGATACCATGCCGTTGAGCACCGCCCCGGACTGGCAGAAAGGCACGCCGCACGCCATGCACCGGGCGCCCTGCCGCCGACGGTCGTCCCGGCTGAGCCGGGGGTGGAACTCGTTATAGTGCTGAATACGCTCCAGGGGGGCCTCAGAGGGATTCCTCTTGCGCTGATATTCCAAAAATCCGGTTGGTTTTCCCATGGTTACTCCCCCTTCTGGTGGGTGTTGACATAGAAGGCCTCCACCTGTGCCTCTTCCCGGCTCATGCCCTTCTCCTCATACTGGGCGATGGTGCGCAGCATCCGGTCGTAGTCGTGGGGCAGGATCTTTTTAAACAGGGGCAGATAGTCCCCAAAGTGTTCCAGAATGTGCTTGGCTTTGGCCGAGCCGGTGGCGTCTGCGTGGGCCTGGATCAGTTCCCGCAGTTCGGCGGCGTCATGCTTCTCGGTGACCGGATCCATGGACACCAGGGCTTTGTTCAGCCGCAGGTACAGGTCACGGTCCTCGTCCAGTACATAGGCCACGCCGCCGCTCATACCGGCGGCAAAGTTCTTGCCGGTGCGGCCCAGGACAACCACCCGGCCGCCGGTCATATACTCACAGCCGTGGTCGCCCACGCCCTCCACCACAGCGGAGGCCCCCGAGTTGCGGACACAGAACCGCTCACCGGCCACGCCGTTCAGAAAGGCCTGGCCGCTGGTGGCGCCGTACAGGGCCACGTTGCCCACCAGAATGTTTTCCGCCGGGTCAAAGGTGCTGTTTTTGGGGGGATAGACCACCAGACGGCCGCCGGAGAGGCCCTTGCCCAGGTAGTCGTTGGCGTCGCCTTCCAGCTCTAGGGTCAGGCCCTTGGGGAGGAATGCGCCGAAGGACTGACCGCCGCCGCCGGTACACTTGACGGTAAAGGTGCCGCCGGGCAGGCTGTCCCCGTGGAGCCGGGTGATGTCGGAGCCCAGAATGGTGCCAACCGCCCGGTCGGTGGAGGAAACCGCCACCTCCAGCCGCTTGGGAGCCCCCTGGGCCAGGGCGTTGCCCAGCTTGCGCTCCAGACACTTCAGGTCCAGGGTGTCCTCCAGGTGGAAATCGTAGGCGTCCGCTGGGTCAAAGTGGGTCTTGGCCTCGGTGCCTACATAGGGGTTGTCCAGGATGGCAGACAGGTCCACCGTGGCGGCTCGGTCGTTGACCGCCGGGGCCCGGACGGCCAGCAGGTCGGTGCGGCCCACCAGCTCCTCCACGGTGCGCACACCCAGCTTGGCCATGTGCTCCCGCAGCTCCTGGGCGATGAAGCGCATGAAGTTGACCACATATTCCGGCTTGCCCCGGAACCGCTTGCGCAGCTCCGGGTTTTGGGTGGCTACGCCCACAGGGCAGGTGTCCAGGTTGCACACCCGCATCATGACGCAGCCCATGGTCACCAGGGGGGCGGTGGCAAAGCCGAATTCCTCGGCCCCCAGCATACAGGCGATGGCCACATCCCGGCCGCTCATCAGCTTGCCGTCAGTCTCCACCACCACACGGGAGCGCAGGCCATTCTGGATCAGAGTCTGGTGGGTCTCGGCCAGCCCCAGCTCCCAGGGCAGACCGGCGTTGTGGATGGAGGTGCGGGGGGCCGCGCCGGTGCCCCCATCATAGCCGGACACCAGCACCACCTGAGCGCCGGCCTTGGCCACACCGGCGGCGATGGTACCTACGCCTGCCTCGCTGACCAACTTGACCGAAATGCGGGCCTGCCGGTTGGCGCACTTCAGATCATAGATCAGCTGGGCCAGATCCTCGATGGAGTAGATGTCGTGGTGGGGCGGGGGAGAGATCAGGGTGACGCCGGGGGTGGAGTGGCGGCACCGGGCGATCCAGGGGTATACCTTACCGGCGGGCAGATGGCCGCCCTCGCCGGGCTTGGCGCCCTGGGCCATTTTGATCTGGATCTCCTTGGCGCTGACCAGATAGGCGCTGGTGACGCCGAAGCGGCCGGAGGCCACCTGTTTGATGGCCGAGTTGCGGGCGGGGTCGGCCAGCCGGTCGGGCTCCTCTCCCCCTTCGCCGGAGTTGGACTTGCCCCCCAGCAGGTTCATGGCCTGAGCCAGACACTCGTGGGCCTCCCGGGAGATGGAGCCGTAGCTCATGGCGCCGGTCTTGAAGCGCTTGACAATGGAGTCCACACTCTCCACCTGATCCAGAGGCAGGGGCGTGTCGGAATACTTCATGTCCAGCAAGCCCCGCAGGGTGTGGGGGCGGGTCTCGTCGTCCACCAGGGCGGTATACTGCCGGAACAGGCCGTAATCCCCCCGGCGGGTGGCCTCCTGCAGCAGATGGATGGTCTGGGGGTTGTACATGTGGTCCTCGCCGCCGGAGCGGGCCTTGTGGGCCCCCAGACTGTCCAGGGTTGGGTCGGTGCCCAGTCCCAGGGGGTCATAGGCCTTGGAGTGGTTGCGGTTGACCATGTCGGCGATCTCCGTCAGACCGATGCCGCCCACCCGGGAGACGGTGTTGGTGAAGTACCTGTCGATCACCGCCCGGCTGATGCCGATGGCCTCAAAAATCTGGGCGGACTGGTAGGACTGGAGGGTGGAGATGCCCATTTTGGAGGCAATCTTCACGATGCCGTGGAGAATAGCGCCGTTGTAATCGGCCACGGCGGTGTGGTAATCCTTATCCAGCAGGCCCTCGTCGATGAGCTCTACAATGGTTTCCTCAGCCAGATAGGGGTTGATGGCCCGGGCGCCGTAGCCCAGCAGGGTGGCAAAGTGGTGTACATCCCGGGGCTCGGCGGATTCCAGCAGAATGGAAACGGCGGTGCGCTTTTTGGTGCGGATCAGATGCTGCTCCATGGCGGACACTGCCAGCAGGGAGGGAATGGCCACGTGGTTTTCGTCCACGCCCCGGTCGGATAGGATGATGACGTTGGCCCCCTTCCGCCAGGCCCGGTCCACCGCCAGGGCCAGGTGATCCAGGGCCCGGTCCAGGGGGGTGTTTTTATAGTAGAGGATGGACACAGTCTCCACATGGAAGCCGGGCTGCTTCATGGCCTTGATCTTCATCAGGTCGGTGGAGGTGAGGATGGGGTTGTGGATCTGGAGCACCCGGCAGTTCTCCGGGCCCTCCACCAACAGGTTGCCGTCGTCGCCCACATAAACGGTGGTGTCGGTGACCACCTCTTCCCGGATGGCGTCGATAGGCGGGTTGGTGACCTGGGCGAAGAGCTGCTTGAAGTAGCTGAACAGGGGCTGGTCCTTGTCGTCCAGCACCGCCAGAGGGATATCGGCGCCCATGGCGGCGGTGGGCTCCGCCCCGGTGCGGGCCATGGGGAGGATGGTAGTGCGTACGTCTTCGTAGGTGTAGCCGAAGGCCTTTTGCAGCCGGTGAAGCCCCTCTTTGGTGTGGCGCTCCACCCGATGGTTGGGAATGGGCAGGTCCTTCAGGTGGAGCAGGTTGCCGTCCAGCCACTCGCCGTAGGGCTGGCGGGCGGCGTAGGACTCTTTCAGCTCGTCGTCGCCGATGATGCGGCCCTGGACGGTGTCCACCAGCAGCATCCGGCCGGGTTGGAGCCGGGATTTTTCCACGATCTGATCCGCCGGCAGGTCCAGTACACCTACCTCGGAGGACAGGATCAGCCGGCCGTCCCGGGTGACATAGTAGCGGGAGGGGCGCAGGCCGTTGCGGTCCAGCACCGCGCCCACTACGTCGCCGTCGGAGAAGAGGATAGAGGCCGGACCGTCCCAGGGCTCCATCAGGGTGGCGTAATACTGGTATAAATCCCGCTTGGACCGGGAGATAGCCTTGTCCTCCTTCCAGGGCTCGGGGATGCAGGCCATCACCGCCAGGGGCAGGTCCATACCCGCCATCATAAGAAACTCCAGGGTGTTGTCCAGCATGGCCGAGTCGGAGCCCGCCACGCTGACCACCGGCAGCACCTTGTCCATCTGGTCGTCCAGCAGGGGGGAGGACATGGTCTCCTCCCGGGCCAGCATCCGGTCCACGTTGCCCCGGATGGTGTTGATCTCACCGTTGTGAGCCATCAGCCGGTTGGGGTGGGCCCGCTCCCAGGAGGGATTGGTGTTGGTGGAGAACCGGGAGTGGACCAGAGCAATGGCGGACTGGTAGTCCTTGCTCTGAAGGTCGGGATAGAACTTGCGCAGCTGGCCCACCAGGAACATGCCCTTGTACACAATGGTACGGCTGGACAGGGAGGGCACATAGGTGTTGTCGTTGGACTGCTCAAACACCCGCCGGACGATATAGAGCCTGCGGTCAAAGTCCAGCCCCTGAGACACATCCTCCGGCCGGGCCACAAAGGCCTGCTCGATGACGGGCATCTTGTCCAGGGCCTTCTGGCCCAGAATCTCCGGGCACACCGGCACCGTCCGCCAGCCCAGGAAGGTCAGGCCCTCCTTGGCGGCGATGACCTCGAACATCTTCTTGGCCTGGCTGCGCTTCAGAGTATCCTGGGGGAAGAAGAACATACCAACGCCGTAGTCCCGGGGGCCGGGCAGGTCAATGCCCGCCGCGGGCGCGGCCTTGGAGAAAAAGCGGTGAGAGATCTGGACCAGGATGCCCACGCCGTCGCCGGTCTTGCCCTGGGCGTCCTTGCCCGCCCGGTGCTCCAGCTTTTCCACGATCTTCAGCGCGTCGTCCACCGTCCGGTGGCTGGGTCTGCCCTGGATATCTACCACGGCTCCGATGCCGCAGCTGTCATGCTCAAAGGCGGGGTGATAGAGTCCGCGAGGCGGATAGCCTTCTGTTTTCATGGTCGATTCCCCTTTCCGGGTAAAATTGCCCGCCGACCTGGGGGCAGGGGCGGCGGCTGTAAAAAAGGCGGCAGTCCGTCTCCGACTGCCGCCGTGAGACTACCTTGTCTCGGTGTTCTTTATTCTGCCCTATTCTCCGCTGTCCAGTACCATTTGTGCCGTCTGGAGCAATTTTGTTCCGTTGTCCATGCTGGTTTTTTGCAAAAAACGGTGGGCCTGCTCCTCAGTCATGCCGTTGCGGTCCATGAGCAGGGCTTTGGCCTGCTGGATCAGCTCCAGCTCCTCCGGGGAGCGGCGGGGCCGCAGGGCCCGCTCCAGCCGGTGGCCCATCTGGAGGAGCATCCGCACCGACGCGGTAAGGTCGCTCTTGGAGACGGGGGCGGGCAGACGGAAGATATCGTCGTTTTGCAGCAGATCCAGCAGATTCTGACCGGCCAGAACCAGCAGGGCGCAGGAGGGGGGCAGGTCGTCGGCCAGGGCCTCCGCCGTCTGGTCGGCCAGCTTGTAACCGCAGATCACGGCGGTGATGTGGATCTTGTTGACCGTGCGGCGGATCTGGTCTGCCGTCTTGCAGAGGATGCAGGAGGCTGTGCCGGAGGTCTCCAAAATTTCTTTAATGCGGCTGGCGCTTTTGGTATTTTCAAAGGCGACGATCACCTGTTCCATGTCCATTCACTCCCAACTGTGAGGAGGCTGATGTTTGGGGGGAGTCCGGCGGAGGAGAAGCCCCGCCGCCGGACCAGGGGTTAATAGTTGATGATGTACTTGTCCCGCTCCCAGGAGGACACGCGGGTGCGGTACTCGTCCCACTCGGCCTCCTTGCCGGCGATGTAGTTGGAGGCGATGTGTTCGCCCAGGGTGTCCATGATGAGCCGGTCGGCCTTCATGGCCTGGATGGCCTCCTCCAGAGAGCCGGGTAGGTTGTCGATGCCGTTGGCCTCCCGGGTGGCCTGGTCCATCACAAAGATGTTTTCGGTGACCTCGGCAGGCGGGGTCATGCCCTTCTCAATGCCGTCCAGACCGGCGGCCAGGCAGACAGCCAGCTCCAGATAGGGGTTGCAGGCCGGGTCGGGGGAGCGGAGCTCCACCCGGGTGGACTGGCCCCGGGAGGCGGGGATGCGGATGAGGGCGGAGCGGTTGGAGGCCGACCAAGCCAGGTAGCAGGGGGCCTCATAGCCGGGTACCAGCCGCTTGTAGGAGTTGACCAGGGGGTTGGTCACCGCCGCCATGCCCTTCACATGGGCCAGCAGACCGGCAATAAAACTGTAGGCCTCCTTGGACAGGCCCTTCTCGCCGTTGGGATCATAGAATGCGTTCTTGCCGTCCCGGAACAGGGACATGTTGGTGTGCATACCGGAGCCGTTGATGCCGAAGATGGGCTTGGGCATGAAGGTGGCGTGAAGGCCGTTTTTCTGAGCCAGGGTCTTGACCGCCAGCTTGAAGGTCATGATGTTGTCGGCGGCGTGGAGGGCGTCGGCATACTTGAAGTCGATCTCATGCTGGCCCACGGCCACCTCGTGGTGGCTGGCCTCGATCTCGAAGCCCATCTGCTCCAGAGCCATGCAGATCTCCCGGCGGGTGCCCTCGCCATGGTCCAGGGGGCCCAGGTCGAAGTAGCCCGCCTCGTCGTTGGTCTTGGTGGTGGGGCGGCCCTCGTCGTCGGTCTGGAACAGGAAAAACTCGGCCTCGGGGCCCACGTTGAAGGCGTCATAGCCCATATCCTTGGCCCGCTGGAGCACCCGCTTCAGGGTGCCACGGGGATCGCCCACAAAGGGGGTACCGTCAGGGTTGTAGACGTCGCAGATCAGTCGGGCCACCTTGCCGTGGCTGGGACGCCAGGGGAAGACCACGAAGGAATTCAGATCGGGATAGAGATACTGGTCGGATTCGTCGATACGGACAAAGCCCTCAATGGAGGAGCCGTCGAACATGATCTGGTTGTTGACAGCTTTCTCAATCTGGGAGGCGGTGATAGCCACGTTCTTCAGCTGACCGAAGATGTCGGTGAACTGGAGGCGGATAAACTCAATATCCTCCTCGCGGACGATGCGGATGATATCTTCCTTGGTATACGACATTGCAGGTATCTCCTTTCCTTCTTTCAAATTGAAAGAAAAAGAAGAAGGCGCTCCCACCCTGGATGGGTTGGAACGCCTTCGTTCTCAACTGATGGTGTAAGTATAGTGTGAACAGGTGTGTTTGTCAATGGAAAATTGAAGACCGAATGAATTTTAGGAAAGATAACAGTAGAATGGGAGTTGAGACAAGGTGAATTTTATGCAACAAGTTAAAATGGAACTTGCATATAGGAGGCGGGTCAGCAAATCTCTTTTTGCCGGGCCGCCGCAGCCACAAAACCACTGAATAGAGGGTGGGGCCGGTTGGGACGGCTTTTGAACTCGGGGTGGTACTGCACCCCTACAAAGAAGGGGGAGTCGGCCAGCTCCACCGCCTCTACCAGCCGTCCGTCGGGGGACAGGCCGCTGAGGACCAGCCCGGCCCCGGTCAGTGCCTCCCGGTACTGGTTGTTGAACTCGTAGCGGTGGCGGTGGCGCTCCTGGATCAGGGGGGCGGCATAGCAGCGCTCCAGCATCGTGCCGGGTTGGATGGCGCAGGGGTAGGCCCCCAGCCGTAGGGTACCCCCCTTGTCAATCTCGTCGCTCTGGCCTGGCATGAAGTCAATGACTTTATAAGGGCAGTCCGGCTCAAACTCACCGGAGTGGGCCCCCTCCAGTCCGGCGGCGTGGCGGGCAAACTCAATGACCGCCACCTGCATCCCCAGGCAGATGCCCAGGTAGGGGAGTTTGTGCTCTCGGGCATATTGGGCGGCCAAAATCATACCCTCGATGCCCCGGGCGCCGAAACCGCCGGGTACCAGAATGCCGTCCAGACCGGCCAGCACCTGATCGCAGTTTTCCGCCGTCACGGTTTCCGAGTCGATCCAGCGGATATCCACTCGGGCGCCCAAAGGGTAGCCTGCGTGGCGGAGGGCCTCGGCCACCGACAGATAGGCGTCATGGAGCTGAACATATTTGCCCACCAGACCAATGGTGACGGCGGAGCGGAGCCCTTTGACCCGCTCCACCAGAGCCTCCCACTCGGATAGGTCGGGAGGTGGAGTCTGGAGGTTCAGCTCCCGGCAGACCACACTGGACAGACCGGCGGCCTCCAGCATCAGCGGGGCCTCGTAGAGGGAGGGAAGGGTGACGTTTTGGATGACGCAGTCCGGTTTTACGTTGCAGAAATCGGCAATTTTTTGGAAAATGCTCTGGTCGGTGATGGGCTCGTCGCACCGCAGAACGATGAGGTCCGGGGAGATGCCCATGCCCTGCAATTCCTTCACCGAGTGCTGGGTGGGCTTGGACTTGTGCTCCCCGGATGCCCGCAGATAGGGGACCAGTGTGACGTGGATATACAGGGCGTTGCCCGGTGCCACCTCCCGGCCCACCTGCCGGATGGCTTCCAGAAAGGGCTGACTTTCCATGTCGCCGGTGGTACCGCCAATTTCGGTGATGACTACGTCGGCCCCAGTCTTCTGTCCCACAGCGTAAATAAAACGCTTGATCTCGTCGGTGATGTGGGGGATGACCTGAACTGTCTTGCCCAGATATTCGCCCCGGCGCTCCTTGGCGATGACGTTGGAGTACACCCGCCCGGTGGTCAGGTTGGAGAATTGGTTCAGGTTTTCGTCAATAAAGCGTTCATAATGGCCCAGGTCCAGATCGGTCTCCGCTCCGTCCTCTGTGACAAAGACCTCGCCGTGCTGATAGGGGCTCATGGTGCCCGGGTCTACATTGATATAAGGGTCCAGCTTCTGGGCCGCCACCTTCAGCCCCCTGGCCTTCAGCAGCCGCCCCAGAGAGGCGGCGGTGATGCCCTTGCCCAGACCGGAGACCACGCCGCCGGTCACAAAAATATACTTTGTCATCCTTTCCCCTCCGATCCCGGGCGGGCCGTCTTTGACCAACCCGGCAAAATAAAAGCGAGGGCGTCCCAAAAAGGAGGCAGTACGGCCTCATTTTTTGGAACGCCCTCGTTCACGGCGGATACTTTACCACCGGAAGGGTGGGTTTGTCAATGGCGGCGGGGGATTTTTTCACGATTTGGAGCGGGATTTGAAGAGCAGCGCCCCCAAAAGGCCGAATAGGATGGCGGCGGTAATACCCCCGGCGGCGGCGGTGATCCCGCCGGTGAGTACCCCCAGCGGACCCTGCTCTGCCACCGCTTTGGCTACTCCTTTGGCCAGCAGATAGCCAAAGCCGGTGAGGGGCACGGTGGCCCCAGCGCCCCCCCATTCTACCAGATAGGGGTAGATCCCAACGCCACCCAGAATCACCCCGGCCACCACATAGGAGACCAGAATACGGGCGGGGGTGAGATTGGTTTTGTCAATTAAAATCTGTCCGATGAGGCAGAGAGCCCCGCCGCACAGAAAAGCCCGTAAATAGGGCAGAAATGTCTCCATGATTGATTCCTCACTTTCCAGTGTCCAGCGCCACGGCATGACAGATGCTGGGAATACTCTCTCCCTGCTGGGAAGAGGTGGGGGAGAGCAGCGCCCCGGTGCCGCAGAACAGGATGCGCCGCCACCGGCCCTGTTTCATCCCATCCAGCAGAAACCCGGCCAGCACCACCGCCGAACAGCCGCAGCCCGAGCCGCCGCAGTGGACATCCTGCCCCTCCAGATCGTAGATCAGGGTGCCGCAGTCGGTGAGATTTTTCAGGTCCATCCCGTCCCGGTGGAACCAGTCGGCCACAATGTCCCGGCCCAGCTTGCCCAAATCCCCGGTGACGATCAGGTCATAGTCGGAGGGCTTGCGCCCGGTGTCCTGAAAATGGGCGGCGATGGTGGAATAGGCGGCGGGGGCCATGGCGGCTCCCATGTTGGCCGCGTCCTTGATGCCCTTGTCCACGATCTTGCCGGTGGTGACATGGGTGACGTATGGCCCTTGTCCCTCCTTGGCCAGAATAAGACAGCCCGAGCCGGTGACCGTCCACTGGGCGGTAGGGGTCCGCTGCCCGCCGTATTCCAGCGGGGTGCGGTACTGCCGCTCGGCGGAGCAGAAGTGGGAGGAGGTCATGGCTGCCGCCCGGGTGCCGAAGCCGCCGTCCAGCAGCAGCGCGGCCAGGGACAGACTCTCCGCCATGGTGGAGCAGGCCCCGTACAGCCCGAAGAAGGGCACATCCTGCCCCCGGACGGCAAAGCCGGAGCCAATACACTGGTTGAGCAGGTCCCCCGCCAGCAAATAGTCCAGAGCGGACACGCTGAGTCCCGCCTTGTTGAGGGCGGCGGCTAAGGCCAGTTTCTGCATGGCGCTTTCTGCCTTTTCCCAAGTGCGCTCCCCAAAGGAGTCATCCTGGCTGATGTGGTCAAAGGTGGCGGCCAGCGGCCCCTCTCCTTCTTTTTTGCCCACCACGCTGGCGCTGCCCACCACCGAGGGGGGATCCTGAAGAGCCGCCGTCTGCCGCCCCAGCTTTTTGTTTGTCATACACGCACCTTCCTCCCGTAGGGCGGCGTCTCATCCGCCCGTCGATACTATTTTGAACGAAAAGCGCCCAAAATATGAGGGCGTATTTTGTAGCCGGTCCGGCTGGTCAACGGGGACAGTTTGCGTTATAATAAATCATATATACTGCTGGCCGTACAGGCCAGGTGGGAGGTCCCCTATGGAAGAACAACCCAAGCGTACCCTGGCCTATCTGTGCCCCGCCTGCCACCAGAGCGTAGTGGTGGAGCGCACTATGTTCCAGCTGGCAGCGTCGGCCAACGAGCTGCCCTGTCCCTGCGGCAAGTCCGCCCTCCATGTGGAGATGATGGGGGACCGGGTACGGCTGACGGTGCCCTGTCTGGCCTGCGGCCGGGACCATACCGTTACCTGCTCCACCCAGGCTTTTCTCCACCAGCGGGTGCTGGCCTTTTCCTGTGCCCAATCGGGGCTGGACTGCTGCTATGTGGGAGAGGAGGGGCCGGTATTTGCCGCCCTGAAGCGGCTGGAGGCCGCCGCCGACAAGCTGGAGCAAAATCAGGGGGAGAAGGGCGCGTTCCTGGACGAGCTGGTGATGCACGAGGTGCTCTCCGAGCTCAAGGAGATCGCCCAGCGGGACGGTATTTCCTGTACCTGCGGGTCCCACCGCTGGAAGCTCCAGGTCAATTACAGCTCCATTGACCTGTTTTGCGCCGACTGCGGCGCTGCCATGCGTATCCCAGCGGCCACCGACAACGATATCGACGATATCTGCTGCAAGACCAAGCTGGTCATCCGGGGCAGAAAGGAGGAATGAGGGGTGTATTTTGAGGGCAGCTACTCCATTGACTCCCGGGATGTGGACCCCTGGAATCACTGCCGCTGTTCCGGCCTGATGGGGATTTTGCAGGAGGCGGCGGTGGCCGCCGCCTGTGAACTCCATGCCTCCCGGGAGGAAATGCTGAACAAGTACCATCTGTTCTGGATGCTGGCCCGGATGTGGTACCGGCTGGACCGGCCCCTGGGCTGGGGGGAGGAGCTCACCATCCGCACCTGGCACCGGGGAGGGACCGGCGCCTCCTGCTACCGGGACTTTGACCTGTTCTCCGGCGGAAAGCCGGTGGGGGAGGCGGTGTCGGTGTGGGTGCTGGCGGACGCACAGACCCACCGGCTGGCCCGGATGAACAAGATCGAGGAGTTCCAGGGCACCGACGGCGGCTCCCTGTGCAAGCAGCTCCACCTGTCCCGCTTCAAGCTGCCGACCGCCATGGCGGAGGCCGACCGGCGGGCCATGCACTACAGTGACACCGATATCAATGGTCATGTGAACAACGTCCGCTATGCCGACTTTATCTGTGACGCCATCCGGCTGGACCGGTTGGGAGAGCACAGCTATGTGTCCGCCCTCCAGTTGGACTACCTGGCTGAGTGCATGGCGGGGGAGGAGATCACCCTGTTCACCGGGACCCAGGACGGGCAGTGGTACGTCCGGGGGGCCGACGAGGCGGGAAAAAGCCGCTTTGAAGGCGCGGTTACTTTGACGACACTTGACAGCCCGGCCCCAATCAAGTAGAATGGGTAAAATTTTATAGAAACAAAAAGGAGATGCACTATGGTCAACACTGACGAGCACCAGAAGTTCCTCAAGCAGGGTCTTACCTTTGACGACGTGCTGCTCATCCCGGCGGAGAGCGACGTCCTGCCCGCGGACATCGACCTGCACACCAGACTGACCCGCAAAATCAAGCTGAATGTGCCCCTGATGAGCGCCGCCATGGACACGGTGACTGAGTACCGCATGGCCATCGCCATCGCCCGGGAGGGCGGCATCGGCATCATCCACAAGAATATGTCCATCGGCGCCCAGGCCGAGCAGGTGGACATGGTCAAGCGCAGTGAGAATGGCGTCATCACCAATCCCTTCTGGCTGGCCCCCGGCCACACCCTGGCGGAGGCCGACGCTCTGATGGCCAAGTATCGCATTTCCGGCGTGCCCATCTGCAAGGACGGCAAGCTCATCGGCATCATCACCAACCGCGACATGAAGTTTGAGACCGACATGAGCCAGCTGGTGGACAATGTGATGACCAAGGACAACCTGGTCACCGCCAAAGAAGGGGTCACCCTGGAGGAGGCCAAGGAGCTGCTCCGCCGCCACAAGATCGAGAAGCTGCCCATCGTGGACGACGAGTACCGCCTGAAGGGCCTCATCACCATCAAGGACATTGAGAAGGCCACCGTATATCCCAACTCCGCCCGGGACGACAAGGGCCGTCTGCTGGTGGGCGCCGCCATCGGCGTCACCTCCGACGTGCTGGACCGGGTGCGGGCCCTGGTGGACGCGGGGGCCGACGTGCTCTGCCTGGACTCCGCCCACGGCCACTCCCACAATATTCTGGACTGCGTCCGCCGCATCAAGGCGGTGTACCCCGACGTCCAGCTCATTGCCGGCAACGTTGCCACCGCCGAGGGCACCCGTGCCCTCATTGAGGCGGGCGCTGACTGCGTGAAGATCGGTATCGGCCCCGGCTCCATCTGTACCACCCGCGTGGTGGCCGGTATCGGCGTGCCCCAGATCACCGCCGTCTATGACGCGGCCCGGGTGGCCGCCGAGTACGACGTCCCCATCATTGCCGACGGCGGCGTGAAGTACTCCGGCGATATCGCCAAGGCGCTGGCCGCCGGCGCCAACGTGGTCATGCTGGGCTCCCTGCTGGCCGGCTGTGAGGAGTCCCCCGGGGACACCGAGGTCTATCAGGGCCGTCAGTTCAAGGTGTACCGCGGCATGGGCTCTCTGGGCGCCATGGCCTGCGGCTCCAAGGACCGCTACTTCCAGCAGAACAACAAAAAGCTGGTGCCCGAGGGCGTGGAAGGCCGGGTGCCCTACAAGGGACTGACCGGCGACACCATCTACCAGCTCACCGGCGGTCTGCGGGCCGGTATGGGCTACACCGGCTGCCACAGCATTGAGGAGCTCCACACCAAGGCTCAGTTCATGCAGATCACTGCCGCCGGTCTGAAGGAGTCCCACCCCCACGACATCTATATCACCAAGGAAGCCCCCAACTATACCGTCAATCCGCAATAAATACAGAACCGGTTTTTGCCCCGGAACGACATACGCCGTTCCGGGGCTTTTTATCGGACGGAGAACGTGGTAAAATAGAAACAATTCAGTCAGACCAGAGAGAAGGGAGACAATGCCATGCTGAAGCTGCTGCTGGGCCGGGCGGGTACCGGCAAGACCCATGCCCTGCTGGAAACCATGGGGCAGGCAAACCGTCCCCAGATCCTCATTGTGCCCGAACAGCATTCCCACGACATGGAGCGGCAGCTGTGCGCCATTGGAGGGAGCCGGGTCTCCCTCCACGCCGAGGTGCTCTCCTTTACCCGGCTGGCCAACCGGGTGTTCTCCGTCCATGGCGGCCTGGCCGCCCCCACCCTGGACGAGGGGGGACGGCTGCTGCTGCTGTGTACCGCCCTCAAGTCGGTGGCCGACCAGTTAAAGGTGTACCAGCGCCCCTCCCGCAAGCCCGCCTTTCTCAGCAGCCTGCTGGCCACGGTGGATGAGCTGAAGAGCTGCTGCATCACCCCGGAGCACCTGTGGACCGCGGGAGAGGAGACCGGCGGCAGCGAGGGGGACAAGCTCACCGACCTGTCCCTCATCTATGGGGCCTACGAGGCCATGACCGCCCGGCAGTGGGCCGACCCACGGGACAAGCTGACCCGGCTGGCCGAGACCCTGACCAAAACGGGCTGGGCGGCGGGGAAGGAATTCTATGTGGACGCCTTCACTGACTTCACCCCCCAGGAGCGGCAGGTGCTCTCCGTCCTGCTGGACCAGGGGGAGACGGTAACGGTGGCCCTCACCTGCGACAAGCTGGAGGAGGACGAGGGGGGCGCGGGCATTTTCTCCCCTGCCCGGCGCACCGCCCGGCAGCTGCTGCGGCTGGCTAAGGACCGGAACGTCCCCACCCAGGTGGAGGTGCTCACCGGAGACAAGACGGGAAAAACCGCCGCCCTGGCCCATCTGGAACAGGAACTTTTCGCCCCCCGGCCCGCCCCTCTGGAAGAGGGCGGGGGAGAACTCACCCTCTTTACCGCCAACACCCCCTATTCCGAGGTGGAGTGGGTGGCGGCGGAAATTCTGCGGCTGGTGCGGGAGGAGGGCTACCGGTTCCGGGAGATCGCCATCTGTGCCCGTAACCTGGAGGGATACGGCCCCCTGCTGGAGACGGTGCTGGAGCGCTACGGGGTGCCGGTGTTCCTCAGCCGCATGAGCGACATTCTGGAAAAGCCCATCCTGGCCCTCATCACCGCCGCCCTGGACACAGTGGCGGGGGGCTACCGGTATGACGATCTGTTCCGCTGCCTGAAAACCGGCCTCACCGGGCTGGGCCAGGAGGATGTGGATCTGCTGGAAAACTACGCCCTGACCTGGGGCCTGGAGGGGAGCGCCTGGACCGGCAAAAAGGATTGGAGCAACCACCCCAAGGGCTACGGGCGCAAGTTTACCGAGGGGGACACCGAGCTGCTGGCCCGGCTCAACGCCCTGCGGCGGCAGATCACCGCCCCCCTGGAGGCCCTGCGCACCCAGCCGGACAAAACGGGAAAGGGCCAGGCTATGGCACTTTACCGCTTTTTGGAGACCATCGGGGTGCCTGAGCGGCTGGCGGAGCGAACGGTGGAGCTGCGGGAGCGGGACCAGGCCGCTCTGGCGGAGGAGTACGCCCAGCTGTGGGATATCCTGTGCGGCGGTTTGGAGCAATGCGCCCAGATTTTGGGGGACACCCCCATGGAGCTGGAGGAATTTTCCCGGCTCTTTGCCCTGGTGCTCTCCCAGTACGACGTGGGCGCCATCCCCGTTTCCCTGGACCGGGTAAACGCCGGGGAGATGCCCCGGCTGGCCCACAAGGGCTACCGGGCGGTGTTTCTGCTGGGGGCGGACGACGGGGCCATCCCGGCGGTGGCCCCGTCGCCAGGACTGCTCAGCGACGATGACCGCAGTCTGCTGGCTTCCTACGGTCTGGAGCCCGCCCCCCGGACAGGGGACAAGCTGTACCGGGAAATGACCATTGTCTACGAGACCTGCGCCCTGCCCCGGGAGCGGTTTTATGTCTGCTGGTCCGCCGCCGGGGCGGAAGGGGAGGAACACCGGCCCTCCTTCCTGATCCCCCGGCTGAAAACCATGTTCCCCCATGCCCACCGGGTGGAGGAGGCGGGGCTGGACGGTACCTTCCGGCTGGCGGCTCCCCGGCCCGCCCTGGAGCTGGCGGGGCGTTTTCCCCAGGCCGCCCGGGCTTTGAACGAACTGCCGGAATACGCCCCCTTGGTGGAGCGGATGGCCCTGGCCTCCAAGCGGGAGCGGGGGCGGCTGTCCCGTCCGGCGGTGGACGCCCTCTATGGACATAGGGTACCCATGTCGGCCTCCCGGATGGACAAGTACAAGGCCTGCCACTTCTCCTACTTCATGCAGTACGGCCTGCGGGCAGAGCCCCGGCGGGCCGCCGGATTCCAGGCCCCGGAGTACGGCACCTTCATCCACGATGTGTTGGAACACGTTTTAAAAGCCTGCAACGAGCGGGGCGGCGTGAAAGAGGTGTCGCCGGAGGAGCTGCGGGAGCTCACTGATCAGGCGGTGGAGCGCTATGTGGCCGAGGCCCTGGGGGGCCTGGAGCATGAGAACGCCCGGTTCCGCTACCTGTTCCAGCGGCTGCGCAAGTCGGTGTACGCCGTGGTGGAGAACGTGGCCGAGGAGCTGCGGGCTTCCAAGTTCCAGCCCATCTCCTTTGAGTTGGGTTTCGGCAGCGGTAAGGACCTGCCGCCGGTGGAGCTGAGTGTGGACGGGGTCACCGTCAGTATCTCCGGCTTTGTGGACCGAGTGGACGGCTGGGAAAACGACGGGCGGCTCTACCTGCGGGTGGTGGACTACAAGACGGGGAGAAAATCCTTTGATCTCACCGACATCTGGCACGGTATGGGCCTTCAGATGCTGCTCTACCTGTTCACGCTGGAGCGGGAGGGGCAATCGGTTTACGGCCAGCCGGTGACCGGGGCCGGGGTGCTCTACCTGCCCGCCCGGGACGCGGTGGTGGCGGGGAGCCGGGCCATGAACGACCAGGCCCGGCAAAAAAAGGTGGACGCCGAGCTCCGCCGGAAGGGCGTGGTGCTGGCCGACCCGGATGTGCTGGCCGCCATGGAGGACCCGGAGGAGGGGCCCATCCGTTTCCTGCCGGTGCGGGTGAACAAGGCGGGCCAGCTGTCCGGGGAGGCCCTGGTATCCGCCGAGCGGCTGGGCAGGTTGTCCCGGCACACCGATCACATTTTACGGGAGATCGGAAAAGAGCTGGCGGCGGGCAACATCAACGCTGACCCTTTCTGGCGGGGACCGGAGCACAACGCCTGCCAGTGGTGCGACTACACCGCCGCCTGTCACTTTGAGGAGGGCCGTGGGAGCGACCGCAGGCGCTGGCTGCCCACCATCAAGGGCGAGGCATTCTGGAAAGCGGTGGAGCAAGAGGTGGAGCAAGAAGAGTGCTGAGGTCCACCCCCAGCCGCAGGCCGGACAGAAAGGCCCTGTCCCGCTCCAACGCGGCCAGCCGGTCCAGCTCCAGCTGAAAATCCTCCAGAAAATCAGGGGTGAAGGCCCGGCCCATCCGGTGTAAGTAGGAGTCCACGGTTTCCCGCTGTTTTTGGTAGTCGGGGGATATTTCCTGGGGAAGCAGTTTTTGCAGGTCCAACAGATCGAACATAAAAAACCCTCCATATGTGAATTTTAACTCTACATTTATTATAGTGAGATAAACTCACCTTGTCAAGAGAGGGGGGAGAGAATGGCGACATTTGAAGAACGATTGGTGGCGCTTCGGACTGCGGCGGGTGTATCCCAACAGACAATTGGGGATATGTTAGGGGTAACACGCTGGTCTGTTCATAATTATGAGACAGGGAAAAACAGACCTGATTTTAACGGCCTGCTGGCCCTGGCCGACTATTTTGAGGTATCTTTGGATTATCTGGTGGGCCGCTCCGACCGCCGGGAGGTGGCCCGGTAACGGGTGTGAGGGGTATGGGCCGATGGACGGCGGGCGGCTGATAGTCGCCCCTACGGCACGCCCCATGACCACGACAAGCGCACAAGGACAAAAAGAAAGGAATTTAGATTATATGGCGTTTTTTGGAAGCTTCTTGAGCAATTTCAGCAACTTCCTCTACACCTATATCCTCATTGCCCTGCTGATTTTTGCCGGGCTCTTCTTCACCCTCCGCACCCGAGGGGTGCAGTTCCGCCTGTTCCCCGAGGCCCTGCGGGTGCTGGGGGAGAAAAAGAAGGACGGCAAGGATATCTCCTCCTTCCAGGCCCTGATGATCTCCACCGCCTCCCGGGTGGGCACCGGCAACATCGCCGGAGTGGCCAACGCCATCATCGCCGCCACCATCATCGGTGGCTATGGCGCAGTGTTCTGGATGTGGCTGCTGGCCCTCATTGGGGCGGCCTCCGCCTTTGTGGAGAGCACCCTGGCCCAGTGCTACAAGGAAAAGCATGGGGAGAACTGGGTGGGCGGCCCGGCCTACTATATCCAGAAGGCGTTGGGCAGCCGGGCCTTGGGCGTGGTGTTCGCCGTGCTCCTCATCGCCTGCTTTGCCTACGGCTTCAACGCCCTCCAGGCCTATAACGCCGGTTCGGCGCTGCAATACTACCTGCCTAACTACGCCACCAGCATCTGGCCGGTTGTGGTGGGGGCGGTGCTGGCCATCCTTACCGGGCTGTGTATTTTCGGCGGGGTGCAGCGCATCAGCGCCATCACCTCCGGTATCGTGCCGGTGATGGCCGCCATCTATATCGCTCTGGGCCTGTTCATTACCATCAAGAATATCGGCCAGGTGCCCCACATGATCTCCCTCATTGTCTCTCAGGCTTTTGATCCCAAGGCCATGTTTGCCGGTATCGGGGCCTCCTGCATCATGCAGGGCATCAAGCGGGGCTTGTACTCCAACGAGGCGGGCATGGGCTCCGCCCCTAACGCCGCAGCCGCCGCCGATGTGTCCCACCCGGTCAAGCAGGGGCTGGTACAGATGCTGTCCGTGTTCATTGACACCATCCTCATCTGCTCCACCACCGCCTTTATGCTGCTGCTGTCCGGGGTGCCCATCGACGCCTACAGCGAGGGCATGAACTTTGTCCAGGCGGCGGTCCACGCTCAGGTGGGCTCCTTTGGTCCCATCTTTATTACGGTGTCTATCTTCCTCTTTGCCTTCAGCTCCCTGGTGGGCAACTACTACTATACCGAGTCCAATTTCAAGTTTATCCGGGACTCCAAGATCGGGCTGCTGGTATTCCGGCTCACCTGTGTGGCGGCCATTTTCATTGGGGCCCAGCTCAGCTTTTCCATGGTGTGGGACCTGGCCGATGTACTCATGGGCCTGATGGCCCTGGTGAATCTGGCGGCCATCCTGCTGCTGGGAGGTAAGGCCGTGGCGGTGCTGAAGGACTACCAGAAGCAGCGCAAGGCGGGCAAGAACCCGGTGTACCGCTATGAGGAAGTGGGAATCGGGGACCCGGAGATCTGGAACGAGGCACACGCCCGTAAATGGGAAGAACGGTAGTTTGACGGAAGGAGGAGGGTGGATATGGCTTTTTCCCTGACAGAAGAACAACAGGCGGCGGTAGACAACCGGGGGGGCGGCCTTCTGGTGTCCGCCGCGGCGGGCTCGGGCAAGACCCGGGTGCTGGTGGAGCGGCTGCTGGCCCGGGTGGAGGAGGGGGCGGACGTGGACCGCTTCCTGGTCATCACCTACACCAAGGCCGCCGCTGCCGAGCTGCGGGGCCGCATCGTGGAGGAGTTGTCCGCCCGGCTGGCGGAGCGGCCCACCGACGCCCATCTGCGCCGCCAGTCCACCCTGGTGTACAAGGCGGGCATCTCCACCGTCCACGCCTTTTGTGCCCAGCTGCTGCGGGAGTGCGGCCACCTGCTGGATTTGGACCCGGACTTCCGGCTGTGCGACGAGGGGGAGGCGGGGATTTTGATGCTCCGCGCCCTCAACGATGTGTTGGACCAGCGGTATGAGGAGATTACGCCGGGCAGCGATTTTGCCCAGCTGGTGGATACCATGTCGGCGGGGCGGGACGACCAGCGGCTGATGCAGATCGTGCTGGACATCCGGGGCCGGGTCCAGGCTCACCCGGACCCGGCGGCCTGGCTGGACGAACAGGAGCGCATTTTTTCCCTGCCGGGGGTGGTGGATCCGGTCCAGACCCCCTGGGGCAGATTGCTGTTGGCCGACGCCGCCGGGCAGGCGGCCTATTGGCAGAGCCGGATGGAGGAGGCCCTGGAGCTGTGCGAGCTGGATGCCAATCTGCTGGCCAACTATGGGGACAGTGTGGCCGTCACCGCCGCTGCCCTGGGGCAGTTTGTGGAGGCCACCGGCCACGGCTGGGACGCCGCCCGGGCCTTGCTGCCCATTCCCTTTCCGGCGGCGGGGCGGAAAAAGATGGCGGACGACCCCCGGGCCGCCGAGCGGGTGAAGGCCATCCGTACCGCCTGCAAAAAGCGGCTGGAAAAGCTGGAGGACTGGTTTTCCGACAGCGGGGCCGATCTGCTGGCCGATTTGAAGATAGTGTACCCGGCGGTGCGGGGGCTTTTTGCTCTGGTAAAGGACTTTGAGGCGGCCTATGCCGCCGAAAAGGCCCGGCGGGGGCTGCTGGATTTTGCCGACCTGGAGCACATGGCGGTGAAATTGCTGGTGGGGGAGGACGGACAGCCCACCGAGCTGGCCCGCCAGTGGAGCACCCGGTACGACGAGGTCATGGTGGACGAGTACCAGGACACCAACGAGGTACAAAACGCCATCTTTACCGCCCTGTCCAGGAACGGAACCAATCTCTTTCTGGTGGGGGACGTGAAGCAGTCCATCTACCGTTTTCGGCTGGCCGACCCTACTATCTTCCTGAAAAAATACCGCACCTTCCTGCCTTATTCCGAGGCCAAAGAGGGGGAGGAGCGGCGGGTCATTCTGTCCCGTAATTTCCGTTCCCGGCCCGAGGTGCTGGAGGGGTGCAACTTCCTCTTCCGGGGGCTGATGTCGGTGCCCTTTGGAGAGATGGACTACACCGACGACCAAGCCCTCTACGCTGGGGCCTCCTTCCAGCCGGACCCCACCTACTGTGTGGAGCTGGACGCTCTGGACTGCGGGGCGGACGGGGAAGAGGAGGCGGAAAAGGTGAGCCGGGACCTGCTGGAGGCCCGTTTCGCCGCCCGGCGCATTGCAGAACTGCTAAACGAGGGTTTTCCTGTCTCCGACGGGGAGGGAGGCGTCCGGCCGGTCCGCCCCTCCGATATTGTGATTTTGCTCCGCTCCCCCAATACCGTGCTGCGCCACTACGCCAAGGCCCTGGGCGAGCGGGATATTTTGTGGGAGGCCGAGGGGGGCGACGACTTTTTCGGCTCCACCGAGATCTCGGTGGCCCTCTCCCTGCTGCAAATCGTGGACAACCCCCGGCAGGATGTGCCCCTCATCTCGGTACTCCGCTCCCCGGTGTACGGCTTTTCCGCCGACCGGCTGGCCCACATCCGGGCGGCCAGCCCGGACACCGACTTTTACGCCGCCCTGGCCGCCGACGAGGGGGAGGACAGCCGGGCCTTTCTGGCTGAGCTGGACGACCTGCGGTTTGGGGCGGGGGACAAGAGCAGCCATGAGCTGCTGTGGCACCTCTATGACTCCACCAATCTGCTGGGCATTTTTGGGGCCATGGCCGAGGGGGAGACCCGGCAGGGCAACCTGCTGGCCCTGGCCGAGCTGGCCCGTCAGTTTGAGGGGACGGGGCACAAGGGTCTGTTCCGGTTTCTCACCTACCTGACCCGGCTGCGGGAGAACGGGGCCAAGCTGGCCCCGCCCACGGCGGGCCGCACCGGCGGCGGGGTGCGCATTATGAGCATCCATAAGTCCAAGGGCCTGGAATTCCCAGTGGTGCTGCTGTGCGGGCTGGCCCGGCGGCTCAACCGGGAGGACATGAGCCGCCCCATCCTCTTCCACCCCAAGCTGGGGGTGGGTCCCAAGGGTCTGGATGTGGACCGGGGCATCGAGTATTCCACCCTGGCCCGGATGGCGGTGGCCCGCCAGCTGGAACGGGAGATGATGGCCGAGGAGCTGCGGCTGCTGTATGTGGCCATGACCCGGGCCAAGGAAAAGCTGATTTTGTCGGTGGCCCTCACCGGTGGGCGAAAGGACCTGGAAAAGCTGGCGGGGGACGCCAGCTACCCGGTGGACCCCCAGGTGCTGTTGGGCTGCCAGAGCGTGGGCCAGTGGGTGCTGCTGGCCGCCCTGTGCCGCCCCGATGCCGCCGCACTCCGTCAGGGATTGGGGCAGGATGTGCCATATCCCAATGTGCCCTATGGCCCCAAGTGGGAGATCGGTTTTGTGGACGGGGAACCGCTGGTCCAGGCGCCCCCCTGCCGCCGGATAGCGGCCCCAGTGGGGGAACAGCCGGAGGAGGGGGACCAGGGGGAAGAGCTGGCCGACCTGCTGCGCTGGCAGTATCCCCACGGGGAAGAGGTGGCCATCCCCTCCAAGCTCACCGCCACCCAGCTGAAGGGCCGCTCTCTGGACGACGAGACGGCAGAGCAGGCCCCCAAGCCCCTGCGGCCCCTGTCCTTTGGTCGCCCCCGGTTTGCCGCCGAGGAAATGGGCCTCACCGCCGCCCAGCGGGGCACCGCGCTCCATCTGGTGATGCAGTACATCGACTTTGAAAAGGCCGACACGGTGGAGGGGGTCCAGGGAGAGATCCACCGGCTGGTGGAGCAACAGTTTCTCACCCCCCAGCAGGGGGAGGCCGCCGACCCGGCCCCCATCGCCGCCTTTTTCCGGTCTGAGCTGGGCCGGGAGCTGCTGGCCTCGGTGTCCCTTCGCCGGGAGTTCAAGTTCTCTATCCTGGCCCCGGCCAACCGGTATTACCCCCAGGCGGAGGAGGGAGAGCAGGTGCTCTTTCAGGGTGTGGTGGACTGCTACTTTGAGACGCTGGAGGGTATCACGGTGGTGGACTTCAAGACCGACCGGGTCACCCCCCGCAGCGTGACCGACCGGGCGGAACACTACCGGCCCCAGCTGGAGGCCTACAGCAAGGCATTGGAGGAGATCACCGGCAAGCCGGTGGTCCGCCGGGTGCTGTGGTTCTTTGCCCTCAACCAGGGGGTCGATCTGTAAGCCACTTGAAAAATTTCTCGAAAAAACAGTTGCAATCTGTATTTCGTTGTGCTATCATATTCTAGCGTTTATAAGGCGTGGAGGTTTGCTGCGCCGGCTCATCCAGAACGAGAAAGAGGTGAACACATCATGAAGGAAGGCATCCATCCCAGCTACGAACAGACTACCATCAAGTGTGCTTGCGGTAATGTGATCGAAACCGGCTCTACCAAAAAGGACATCCGCGTGGAAGTTTGTTCCAAGTGTCACCCCTTCTTCACTGGCAAGCAGAAGATGGTGGATACTGGCGGACGTGTCAGCCGCTTCAACAAGAAGTTCGGTCTGGACAAGAAGTAAGTTCGTATGTGAGGGGCCCGTACCGGTTTCGGTACGGGCCCTTTTTTAATTGGTGCTGTACCTGTCGCCGCCGGCCCGGTGAATATCCGTCACCGATAGGAACAGCATCTTTCTTTTTCTGAGAAAGATACATATAATAGGATAGAGACAACAGGAGGTGCACGCCATGTTTGAGAAAATAGACCCCAAAAACCTGGACCAAAACGTCTTTTCCCTGATTGGCGATCGGTGGATGCTCATCACCGCCGGGACGCAGGAGAAGTGCAACACCATGACCGCCAGCTGGGGCGGACTGGGGGTGCTGTGGGGCAAGCCGGTAGCCACGGTATACATCCGCCCCCAGCGGTACACCCTGGAGTTTGTGGAGCAGGAGGACTATTTCACCCTGTCCTTCTTTGGCGAGGAGCACCGGAAGGCCCTGGCCCTGTGCGGCTCCAAGAGCGGCCGGGACATGGATAAGGTGAAGGAGTGCGGCTTTACCGTGGCCACGGCGGAGGGAGCCCCCTATTTTGAGGAGGCCGACCTGGTGCTGGTGTGCAAAAAGGCCTATTGGCAGGACATGGACCCCACCCATTTCCTGGACGGGGAGATTGACGGCAAGTGGTACCCTGAGAAAGATTATCACCGTATCTTCATCGGCGAGATCGTGGAAGTGCTGCGGAAACAATAATACGGGGGCGCACAGCCTGCGCCCATCGGAGGACACATGACAGAAAACCAAGAGAAAAAAGCCATCAACCGGGCGGTGCTGGTGGGCCTGAACGCCCACTGCCTGCCCGAGGCGGAAAACGCCGACGACTCCTCCATGGAGGAGTTGGCCGACCTGCTGGAGACCGCCGGGGGTGTGTGCGTGGGCACCGTGTTCCAGAACAAGGACACCCCCGACCCACGTACCTTCATCGGTGAGGGCAAGGTGGCCGAGGTGAAAGAGCTGGTGGACGCCATGGGGGCGGACATGGTTATCGTGGACAACCCCCTGTCCCCCTCCCAGCAGCGGGCCCTGTCGGAGGATTTGAAGGTCCAGGTGCTGGACCGGGCCGCCCTTATTCTGGACATCTTTGCCCAGCGCGCCCGTACCAAGGAGGGCCGCCTCCAGGTGGAGCTGGCCCAGTACCAGTATCTGCTGCCCCGTCTGCTGGGTATGTGGACCCACCTGGAGCGGCAGGAGGGCGCCATCGGCACCCGTGGCCCCGGCGAGACCCAGCTGGAGACCGACCGGCGGCACATCCGCCGAAAGATTCAGAAGCTGCGGGAGGAGCTGGAGCAGGTACGCCGGGTGCGGGCCACCCAGCGCTCCCGCCGGGAGAAAAACGAAGTGCCGGTGGTGGCCATCGTGGGCTACACCAACGCGGGCAAGTCCACTCTGCTCAACAAGCTGACCGGAGCGGATATCCCCGCCAACAACCGGCTCTTTGACACCCTGGACACCACCACCCGTACCCTGGAGATTTCGGACACCTGTACCGTGCTGCTCAGCGACACGGTGGGATTTATCCGCAAGCTGCCCCACCACCTGGTGGAGGCCTTCAAGGCCACGCTGGAGGAGCTGTCCTACGCCGATTTGCTGCTCCACGTCATCGACACCTCCAACCCGGAGTGGCGGGAGCAGGCCGAAGTGGTGGAAAAGCTGATCGTGGAGCTGGGGGCGGAGCACACCCCCCGTATCGAGGTGTTCAACAAAATCGACCGCTGCCCCAGCGAGATCCTGCCCCACGGGGAGGACATTGTGTCCATCTCCGCCAAGACCGGCCAGGGGCTGGACGAGCTGCTGCAAAAGATCGGGGACCGGCTGGACACCGGCGCCTGCCGGGTGGTGCTCCACATCCCCTATGATAAAGGTGGCATTGTGGATTTGCTCCACCGGGAGGCCAAGGTGGAGCGGGTGGACTACGGCGAAACCATCGAGGTGGAGGCCGTCTGCACCCCCATCCAGCTGGGACGGCTGAAGGACTATATCGTGTCCGGCTGGACGCCCCCCAAGGAGTTTTGGGAAGAATAAGAAGCGGGTATCTACCCCATGAGACAGGAGGGCAATCATACCATGAAACCACTGGAGACCCAGCGCCTGGTCCTGCGCCCTTTTACCGAGGCAGACGCGGCGGCGCTGTACGCCTATGCCAGCCACCCGGAGGTGGGCCCCTGGGCGGGATGGAAGCCCCACGACAGCGAGGCGGAGAGTTTACGGGTAATCCGGGACATTTTCCTGCCCTCCGATACCCTGGCGGTAATCCGCAAGTCCGACGGGCGGCTCATTGGTTCTGCGGGCTTTGTGGGCAAGCACCGCACTGAACTGGGTACCCCCAGCGAAGAGGTGGGCTATTCTCTGGCCCGGGACTGCTGGGGCCAGGGCCTGATTCCCGAGGCGGTGCGGGAAATTCTCCGCCATGCCTTTGCTGATTTGGGCTATGCCGCTATCTGGGCGGCCTACTACGACGGCAACAACAAGTCCAAGCGGGTGATGCTCAAATGCGGCATGACCTACCGCCTGTCCCGGGTGGAGCCGGTGCTCCAGCTGGACGAGACCCGGCTGACCCACTATTTTGCCATCACCAGAAGGGAGTGGGAGAGGCAGTGACGGAATACTTCATCCCCACCGCCCCTTCTGAGACGGAATTTGTGGAAAAGCGCTCCCGGTTCATCGGCCATGTCTGGCCGGTGGACAGCGAGGAGGAGGCCCGGGGGTACATCGAGGCCATGAAGAAAAAATACTACGACGCCCGCCACAACTGCTGGTGCTACCGCATCAAGGAGGGGGGCGTGGAGCGCTACTCCGACGACGGAGAGCCTCAGGGCACCGCCGGTCAGCCCATGCTCAACGTGTTTCAGCGGGAGGAGGTCACCAACGTGTGCTGTGTGGTGACCCGGTATTTCGGCGGGGTGCTGCTGGGGGCGGGAGGCCTGGTGCGGGCCTACACCCAGAGCGCCAAGGATGCGCTGGATGCCGCCGGGATCTCGGTGGTGCGCCGGTGGGTGGAACTTGCGGTGACCTGTCCCTACTCCTTCTTCGAGCGGGTGCGCCAGGAGGCGGAAGCCCAGGGGGGTGTACTGGGGGAGAGCGAGTACGCTGCCGACGTTACCGTCCATGTGCTGCTGCCGGAAGAAAACACCGAGGCTTTTGCCGCCCGGCTCACCGAGCTGACCGCCGGAGGTGTGGCTCCCATCACCTTGGGAGAGGCCTTCAAGGCGGTGCCTATCAAGTGAATGGAAACAAGCCCCACGGCGACGCCGTGGGGCTTGTTTGATCTGCTCAGCTGTTGGTAAGCAGCAGCAAATCTTTGGCGGGCAGCTCCAGCCACAAGGGGTCCCGGCCAGCCAGAGCGGCCCAGTGCTCCTGTTCCAGCTCGATGCGCAGCCGGGAGAAGCCCTGATTCCCGCCGGGGGTGGACAGCATGACCACGGTGGAGAATACATTCTCCACCACCCGCTCCACCCGACAGGGCAGGCGGTTGGGACCGGGGCCCTCCACGGGCCTGATGTAGTGGGCCCGCACGCCGATATGAGTCAGGCCCTCCGGCAAGGCCCGGCCCGGGTCCAGAGTGACTCCCCAGTCCAAAGCCTCCACCCTACCGTCCGCTGTGGGCTGCGCCCGGGACACGTTCTTGCAGCCGGACAGCAGACAGGCCGACAGGGTGTGGGGAGCCTCAAAGAGCTGGTGGACTGGCATCACGGCCTGGGAACGGCCGTGGTCCAGGACACACACCTGCTGGCACAGCCGCTGTACCTCGTCCCGGTTGTGGGTGACAAAGAGCACCGGGCCGTGGAAGGCGGAGAGAATGTCGGCCAGCTCCAGCTCCACCTGCCACTTTAAATAGCTGTCCAGGGCGGAGAAGGGCTCGTCCAGCAGCAGCACCTCCGGCCCGCTGGCCAGAATCCGGGCCAGAGCCACCCGCTGCTGCTGACCGCCGGACAGCTGCCGGGGATATTTGTGCTCCTGCCCCTCCAGATAGAAGGAGGAGATCAGGCGATTTACCGTCTCCTGCCGGGCGGCCTTGTCCTGTACCCCCACGGCGATGTTCTGGGCCACCGTCATGTTGGGAAAGAGAGCGTAATTCTGAAAGAGGTAGCCTACCCGCCGCTTCTGCGGGGGCAGATTGATGTGGGCGTCCGAGTCAAAGAGCACCTTGCCGTCCAGTACAACCCGGCCCCGGTCGGGTTTCTCAATGCCGGCGATACACTTGAGGGTGAGGCTCTTGCCGCAGCCAGAAGCCCCCAGCAGGCCGGTGACCTGTCCGCTGTCCATTTCAAAGGAGGTGTCCAGCTGGAATTTGCCAAAGTCCTTGTGGATGTCAACCTGTAGCCGCATCATTCCACCTCCCCGGAGACAGGAACGGTCCGGCGGCGGGGCCGGCGGTCCTTTTTCTCCAGCATGTTGACACACAGCAGCACCACAGCCGAGATGAGCAGATTGATGAGTACCCACTGCATGGCCCCTTCATCGTCTCCGGTGCGCCACAGCTGATATACCGTGGTGGAGATGGTGGCGGTCTTGCCGGGGGTATATCCGGCGATCATGGCGGTAGCCCCGTACTCCCCCAGGGCCCGGGCAAAGGCCAGCACCGTTCCGGCGATAATGCCCTGTTTGCAGTAGGGCATCATGACCCGCCAGAAGATCCAGGTGTTGGACTTGCCCAAGGTGCGGGCGGCGTGGGCCAGGGTGACGTCGAAGGACTCAAAAGCCCCCCGAGCGGTGCGGTACATCAGGGGGAAGGCCACCACCGCCGAGGCGAAAATGGCGGAATACCACACCATGGTCAGCCGCAGGTCAAAAACCTCCAGAAACCACAGTCCGATGGTCCGCTTGGGGCCCAGCAGCCGCAGCAGAAAGTAGCCCACCACGGTGGGGGGGAGGACCAGGGGGAGGGTGAGCACCACGTCCAGCACGCCCTTCACCAGCCGGGGCAGCTTGGCCACATAGTAAGCCGCCAGGATACCCAGGAAGAAAATGAGCACCGTGGAAATGGCGGCAATGCGCAGGGAATTAAAAAGGGGATAGAGATCCAGAACCGATCACCTGCCTTAGAAAATGGGCCTGCCACACAGCGGCAGGCCCCCGTTTTTACTGGATGACAGTAAAGCCCACGCCCTCCAGCACGGCGATGGCATCGGCGTCGGTATGCAGGTAATCCAGGAAGGCCTGGGCGGCGGCCTGGCTGGCCTCGTCGGTGCTGCACTTCATGACGGCGGCAGGGTAGATGACCTGATCGCACATCTCGGCGGTGGCCTCGTCCACCACGTTCAGTTCATAGGTAAAGGCGTCGGTGGCGTAGATGATGCCGCAGTCCACGGCCCCCTCCTTCACCTGGTTGGCCACCTCGGACACGTTGGAGGCGTAGGTCACCTTACCGGCGTCCTCCAGGGCAGTGATGTCAATACCCAGAGTGTCCAAAATCTGGAGGGAGTAGGCTCCCACAGGCACGTCGTCGTTGCCCAGGCAAAGCAGGGACAGCTTGTCGGTGGACAGATCGGAGAAAGACGCAATGCCCTTGGGGTTTTCGTCGGGCACTGCCAGCACCACCTTATTTTCCACAAAGTTGATGCGGCTGTCGGACAGCACAAAATCCAGGCCCTCGTTGGTGCCGGTGGTGTCGGCGGCATCCAGCTGGTTCATCTGCTTTTGGGCAGCGGAGATGAACAGGTCGCACACCGCCCCCTCCTCGATCTGGGTCTTCAGGGTGCCGGAGGAGTCAAAGGTAAAGATCAGGTTGACATTGGGGGCCACCTCTTTATAGAGGTCGGCGATCTCGGTCAGCGTGGCCTCCATAGAGGCGGCGGCGAAGACCACCACGTCCACCGGCTCTTCCTGAGTGGGTGTGCTGCCGGTAGGGGTCTCGCTGTTCTGGGCGGGGGTGTTGGCGGCGCCGGGATTGCCGCCGCCGCAGGCGGCCAGAGCCAGAAGCAGCGTCAGGGACAGGACCAGGGATAGGAATTTTTTCATGGTACATTCTCCTTTACAAAATGGTAGGCGGCCCCGTTTCCAGGAGCGCCCCGGCCCACCGCCATGACGGAGATTGCCGTTTTAGGCGATATGGGCTCGAAGAATTTATATGAAACGGGTCAAACAAACCCGTGGTTACACTGATTATCCAGGTCGGGCGCAGTTGTTGGCGGTGCCCCGCAAAATTTCCAACCCATGGCCCAGGGCGGGGAGGATGAACTCCAGGCACTCCCGCACCGCCTTGGGGCTGCCGGGCAGGTTGACCATAAGCGTCTGTTTGCGGATGCCCGCCGCCGCCCGGCTCAGCATGGCTCGTGGGGTGATCTGGAGGGACTGCCATCGCATGGCCTCGGCAATACCGGGGGCGGGGCGCTCGGTCACCGCTAGGGTGGCCTCCGGGGTCAGGTCGGTGGGGGAGAAGCCGGTGCCCCCGGTGGTGAGGATCAGGTCGGCCAGATCATGGTCACACATCCGCTTTAACTCGCCGCTGAGCGGCTCCATGCCGTCGGGCAGCAGGGCGGTGTGGACCACTTCATAGCCAGCCCCCTCCACCAGCTCCCGGATCACCGGGCCGCTCTTGTCCTCCCGCTGTCCGGCATAGCCGGAGTCGCTGAGGGTGATGATGGCTACCCGCATGGTTATGCCTCCTCCATGATGGTGAGGGTGTCCCCCACCGAGATGGTGCCCCCGTGGAGCACCTTGGTGAACACGCCCTCCCGGGGCATGATGCAGTCTCCCATAACCTTGTAGATCTCACAGTGGGCGTGGCACTGCTTGCCCACCTGGGTCAGCTCCAGCACCACGTCGTTGCATTTGAATTTGGTCCCGATGGGGAGGGTCTTGAAGTCGAACCCGGACACCACCAGATTCTCTCCAAAGGCCCCGTCGTCCACCACGGCCCCCTTGGCTCGGAAGGCCTCCACCTGCTCGTGGGAGAGCAGGGACACCTGCCGGTGCCATTTGCCGGCGTGGGCGTCCCCCTGGATGCCCCAGTCCTCAACAAATTGGGCGGTGCCCACGTTTTTTTTCTGGGTCCCCTTCTGCTCGCTGATGCAGACGGCAAGTACGTTCCCCATGGTCTTATCCTCCGATCTGATTCATATTGCGGCCCTCGTCCCGGGCCTCATGCGCCCCATCAAAATGGTGGTGGGCGGGTTTGTGAGAGATGGCCTGTCTCATGGCCTCAAGCAGGGCGTGGTCGTCCGCCCCACTGTCCAGCAAAGCTTTCAGGTCCACCCCCTGGTCATATTGCAGGCAGGTTTTCAAAAATCCGGTGGCGGTGAGCCGCACCCGGTTGCAGCTGGCGCAAAATTGGTGGGACAGGGCGCTGATAAAGCCCACCTCGCCCTGAAAGTCCTGGAAGGTCACGTTGCGGCTGGGGCCGCTGAGGGTGTCCTGGGGGCAGGGAATGGCCGGGCCGAAGGCCTCTTCCAGCCGGGCCAGCACCTCTTGTTCCGTGCGGCGGGTGAGGGAGGACCCCAGCCCAATGGGCATCAGCTCGATGAAGCGTACCGTCAGGTCCCGGTCTTTGGCCAGGGCGGCCAAGGGGACCAGCTGGCCGTCGTTCTCCCCCGAGGGGACGCAGTTGACCTTCACCGTCAGCCCCGGCGCAGCCAGAGCGGCCTCCAGCCCCGCCATGGCCTGGGCCAGCCCGTCCCGGCGGGTGAGGGCGGCAAACTGGGCCTTGTCCAGGGTGTCCAGGCTCAGGTTGACCCCGTCCAGCCCGGCCTCCAGCAGGGCGGGCAGCTGGTCGGCCAGCAGCAGACCGTTGGTGGTGAGGCAGACGGTGTGGATGCCCTGAATATGCTTGATCTCCCGCACCAGTCCGGCCAGCCCCTTACGGACCAGGGGCTCGCCGCCGGTGAGGCGCACCTTTTCCACCCCCAGCTGGGCCGCCGCCCCTACCAGACGGACGATCTGTTCATAGGAGAGAATGGAGCTATGGGGGACCCACTCCACCCCCTCCTCCGGCATACAGTACCGGCACCGCAGGTTGCACCGGTCAGTGACCGATACCCGCAGATAGCGGATATCCCGGCCAAATTGGTCAAGCATGGGGCAGACCCTCCTTGTGCAGCCGGAGCAGGAAAGCGGCGGTCTCCTCCGGGCGGTTCAGGGGCAGTACCGGCACGCCGGGCACCTCCAGCGGCAGGTCGGTGACCAGGGCCAGCAGGGTGGCCGGGTCGGATACCGGCCCCTCCGAGTTGCCCCGCCGCACCACCTCCAGCTTGGGCCAGCGGGTGTACTTGAAGCCCTCCAGCAGGATCAGGTGGGCCTCGGGGAACTGGGTGATGAGATAGTCCTCCGATACCGGCTGCTTTTTCACGATTTTATATTTCTCCCCGTCAAAAATGGCGGTGCCCGCCGCTCCGGCGGCCATAAAGCGGCCGGTGTCGGTGCCGGGCGGGTCGGAAAGGAAGGTATGGCCGTCATGCTTGACCACCGCTACATTGAGCCCGGCTTCCGCCAAAAGAGGGAGGACAGCTTCAATCAGGGTGGTTTTGCCGGAGTTTTTTACCCCGGATACCGCCACCACCAGAGGCTTATCCACGGTCGTACACCCCCGACTTGCCGCCCTCTTTATGGACCAAGTGAATTTCGTCCAGTTCCATCCCCTTGTCAATGGCCTTGCACATATCGTAGATGGTGAGCAGGGCCACGCTCACCCCGGTGAGGGCCTCCATCTCCACCCCGGTTTTGCCCGAGAGCTTGACGGTGCAGGTGGCCTGGACGGCGCACTCCTCCTCCAAAATGGTAAAGTCCACCGACAGATGGCTCAGCAACAGGGGGTGGCACAGAGGGATCAGCTCGGATGTGCGCTTGGCAGCCATAATGCCCGCCACCCGGGCTACCCCCAGCACGTCTCCCTTGGCGGCGGTGCGGCCGGTGATGGCATCCAGAATGGGCCGGGTGACGCGGATTTTGCCCTGGGCCACCGCTGTGCGGAAGGTGGGGTCCTTGCCGGTCACGTCCACCATGATGGCGTTGCCCTGGGCGTCAAAGTGATTAAAAGACTGTTCCATGAAAACCTCCTGTTGGTTGGGAATGGCGGCGGGTCAGGGCTGCCGCGCCCTACAGCAGCCACACCTGGACTTGCTGGCCTGCCACTACTGCCGGGGTGCCGGCCGGCAGCTCCACCAGGCAGTTGCACCCCACCAGGGAGGCCAGCTGCCCGGAGGAATGGCCCTCCGGCAGGGTCACTTCTCCATCCTCATACCTGCCCCGAAGAAAGCGCCGTCTGGGGCTGGGCTTGGAGAAGGGGGTAGCCAGCACCCCTCGCCGTTTGTGGGGAAGCAGATGGGATTCCCCGGCCAGAGTGGCCAGCAGGGGCCGGGCCAATAATTCAAAGGTGGTGAAGGCGGCAAAGGGATTGCCCGACAGGGACAGAATAGGTTTGCCCTGGTACCGGGAGAACATGGCCGGGGTGCCCGGCTTCAGGTCCACCCGCCAGAATACCCGCTCCGCCCCCAGCAGGGGAAGGGCCTGGTGAAAAATATCTTTATCTCCTACAGACACACCGCCGGTGGTGATGAGGAGATCGCAGCACTCCAACAGCCGATCCATGGCCTGAGCCACGGCCTGGGGGTCGTCGCCCACCTGTTCCGCCGCAGGCTCCGGGATGCCCAGCTCAGCCAGCCGGGCCAGCAGCAGGGCCAGATTGGAGCCGTAGATTTTCCCTGGCGGCAGGGGAGCGGTGCCGGGAGCTACCACCTCATCCCCGGTGGTGAGCACCGCCACCCGGGGGCGGCGGCATACTGGGACCTCTGTCAGCCCAGCGCTGGCCAGCACCCCAAGAGCGGCGGCGTCCAGCCGGGTCCCTTTGTTCAGCAGAACGGTGCCCGCTTTATAGTCCTCGCCCTGATAGACGTAATTCTGATAAGGGGGCAGGGCGGCGTACACCGCCACCGGGTTGCCCCGGTCGGTGTGTTCCTGGGCCACCACGCAATCGCAGCCGGGGGGCAGCATGGCACCCGTCATGATGCGGACAGCCTGGCCGGGACCCACGGGCACTCTGGCCTGGTCCCCGGCGTACAGGGTATCCACCACGGCGAGAACCGCCGGATGGTCCCGGTCCGCCCCGGCAATATCGGCAGAGCGGAGGGCATAGCCGTCCAGGGGGGAGCGGTCAAAGGGGGGCTGGTCCATGGGAGCGGTGACGTCCACAGCCAGGGTGCGGCCCAGGGCGTCCCCGGCGGGCAGTACCTCTTGCCCCAGGGGGGAAAGCTCCGCTGTCAGCAGGGCCTCCGCCTCCTCCAATGAGATACCGGTGACCATCTCAGTACCCTTTCCCGAAGGGACACACCGGATAGTGGCACTCGGGGCAGCCAAGACACAGACCGCCGTGGCCCAGGGCCTTCAGGTCGGTCCGGCTCACCTTTACCCCGGCGGCAATGCGGGGGAGCACCAGATCAAATACGGTGGCCTTGGCGTACATGACGCAGCCGGGCAGCCCCAGAATGGGAGTGCTGTCGTCAAAGTAGCCCAGCAGGAACATGGCCCCCGGCAGCACCGGCGCACCGTAGGAGACCACGTTGGCCCCGGTGTCCTTGATGGCTTTGGGGGTGCGGTCGTCCGGGTCCACGCTCATGCCGCCGGTGCACAGGATCAGATCCACCCCCTTGGCCTTGTAGTCCAGAGCGGCGACGGTGATGGCGGCCATGTCGTCCCCGGGCAGGCAGTGCTCCGTGACCTCAATGCCGTAAGCGGCCAGCTTGTCCACAATAACGGGGGTGAAGGTGTCCTCAATGAGGCCCTTGGCCACCTCGCTGCCGGTGGTGATGAGGCCGCAGGTTTTCAGCTTCCAGGGGGTGAGGGAGAGGATGGGACCGTTCCCCGCCCGCTCTTCCACCTGCCGTAGCTTGTCCTCGGCGATGACCAGGGGGATAATACGGGTGCCCGCCAGCTTGTCCCCTTTATGGACGGCGGTATTGGTATGGCGGGTGGCGATCATGATCTCGTCCTCGCCGTTGAGGGCGGTGAGCCGCTCTACATCCACCTGAAACAGGCCGTCACAGTCGGCGATGAGCTCGATTTTCCCCTCTTTCACAGCGGTAGCGTGCATGTGCTGGTTCTGGCACAGGGCCTGGAGCCGCAGAGCGGCCTCGTCCTCGTGAAGCATACCGGGCTGTTTCTCCCAGACATAAAGGTGCTCTTTTCCCATGGAGAGCAGCACGGGGATATCCTCTTCCGTAACCACATGGCCCTTGCGGAACCGGGCGTCCTTGGTGACGCCGCGGATGATCTGGGTCAGATCGTGGCAGAGCACATGGCCCACTGCGTCCCGGGTATCAATCAATTTCATGGTAATTTCCTCCAAAAAATAAAAAGAGGTACCGTCTTTTGCGGTACCTCCGGGCAGAAGGGTAGAATACCCCCTGGGCAAGAGACTCCTTTTCAAAGACGGAAGGCCGCGCCGTTTCCAGAGCGACCCTGGCGGAGCGCCATAGGCTGAGCCCTTAGGCGGTTCCGCTCGGAGCATAGATTCTATTGTGCATAGTATAACAGATTTTTGGGAAAAAGCAACGAAAAGTCTAATGGGCATCGGAAGGGGGATGTGGTACAATGAAGCAAAAGGAGGGAGCGGTATGGGCAATGTGCGGGGACGCTTCGCCCCCAGTCCCAGCGGGCGGATGCACCTGGGCAATCTGTTTTCCGGCCTGCTGGCCTGGCTGTCGGTGCGCGCCGCCGGGGGGACCATGGTGCTGCGGATGGAGGACCTGGACCCGGACCGGTGTAAGGAGGAATACGCCGTTCAGCTGGCCGACGACCTGCGGTGGCTGGGGCTGGACTGGGATGAGGGCTATCAGGTGGGGGGACCCCACGGCCCCTATCGCCAGAGCGAG
Source organism: uncultured Flavonifractor sp. (assembly GCF_944385615.1). GTDB lineage: Bacteria > Bacillota > Clostridia > Oscillospirales > Oscillospiraceae > Flavonifractor. The sequence continues at coordinate 52,778 of NZ_CALWXV010000013.1, forward strand.
CGGACCAATCTGTATGCCGGGGCCTTTGAGACCCTGGAGGGGCGGGGGCTGATCTACCCCTGTTACTGCACCCGGGCGGAGCGTCTGGCCGCCTTTGCTCCCCACCGGTCGGACGGACAGGCGGTGTACAGCGGTAGGTGCAGGCACTTGACAGAGGCCAAGCGGGCGGAGCTGTCCGCCACCCGCCGCCCGGCCTGGCGGGTGAAGGTGCCCGACCGCAATATCGGATTTACTGACGGTTTGCAGGGGTTCTATGAGGAAAATCTGCTCCATGACTGCGGGGATTTTATCCTCCGCCGGTCCGACGGGGTGTATGCCTACCAGCTGGCAGTGGTATATGATGATGGAGCCATGGAAGTAAACCAAGTGGTGCGGGGACGTGACTTGCTGGACTCCACCCCCCGTCAGCGCTATCTCTATGAGCTATTGGGGCTGACTCCGCCGGAATTTTACCATGTGCCCCTGCTGCTGGCCCCCGATGGGCGGCGGCTGTCCAAACGGGAAAAGGACCTGGATATGGGGGCCCTGCGGGAGCGCTTCGCGCCGGAGGCGCTCACCGGACTGCTGGCCTTCTGGGCAGGACAGATGGACAAGCCGGAGCCGGTGGCCCCGGCGGAGCTGGCCCAACACTTCGACTGGGCCAAAGTACCGGCGGGGGATATTATGGTGGACCCAAACCACCTGTAAAAAGACCGCAGCGCACAGCGCCGCGGCCCTTCGTGTTTAGGAAAAGCTCACCTGGCAGTCGGTGGGGACGATGCACACATAGGTAGTGCCCACGCCAAAGGTGATGGGGTTGCCGTCGGCGTCCCTGTAAGGACCTGTTGACAAAGTCATCTATAAACCTCGTTTCCATGCTATAATACCAGCAAGGAGGGATAGACGATGATGGGA
>NZ_CALWXV010000014.1 GCF_944385615.1 uncultured Flavonifractor sp.
AAGGCAGGCAAGGCAACCCTTTTCGGGCTGCCCTGCCTGTCTTTTTTTCTTTGGCCTATTTTGCAACAGGCCCTTTTATAGGCATAAAAAAGGATGGGGCCTCATAGGGATAGGGCAGACACCAAAGAAGGATGTGACGATATGACTGAGCGAAAGGGTGGAGAAGGGTATTTGCAGGCAGCGGCTCTGCTGCCGCCCCATCTGCGGCGGCAGGCCCAACAGGTGGACAAGGCCAGTCAAGCCCGGGCAGAGGAGCTGCGCCTGCGGGCGGGTCGGCCCATGGCGGTGGTGTACCCGGAGGGAGAGCAGTTTGTTTCGGGAGAGGCGCCGGTTTGTCCAAGGGATTTGGAACTGGTGTTGGAGATCGCCACCCAGGCCTCCGCACATACCGCCCTAGAGCGGATGCGCAGCGGCTTTTTCACTATACGGGGCGGCCACCGTGTCGGTATCTGTGGCAGCGCGGTGATGAAGGATGGAGAGGTATACAATCTGCGGCAGCTGTCCTCTCTGGCCATCCGTATCGCCCGGCAGGTGCTGGGAGCGGCCGCTCCGGTGGTGGACAGGCTGTGGGCAGGACGGAGATTTCAGAGCACACTCATTCTATCCCCGCCGGGAGGAGGAAAGACCACCTTGCTGCGGGATCTGATCCGGCGGCTAGCGGATGGGGAGGGCCATCCGCCCCTGCGGGTAGGGGTGGCGGATGAACGGGGGGAATTGGCGGCTATGTGGAACGGCGAACCCCAGCTGGATGTGGGCCGGCAGACCGATGTAATGGATGGCTGTCCGAAGGGAACAGGGCTTCTGATGCTGTTGAGAGGCATGAACCCGCAGGTGTTGGCCGCTGATGAGATTACCGCCCCAGAGGACTGTGCCGCACTGTTAATGGCAGCCAACTGTGGGGTAAGTCTGGTGTGTACTGCCCACGCCGCCAATCTGGACGACCTCCAAACCCGGCCTTTGTACAAGCCTCTGTTGGAAAATCGGTGTTTTCAGAAGTTGGTGGTGCTTGCCCGACAGGGAGACCAGCGGGTCTGCCAGGTAAGTGAGCTGTGATCCGTCTGATGGGGGCTCTGCTGACGGCGGGGGGTGGAGCCTTTTTGGGATTTGCTGCCGCGGGACGGCTGACCCGCCGGGCCAGGGTGCTGAGGCAGCTGGCGGGCGCTTTGGAGCAAATGGACCGGGAGATCTCCTTCCGGCTCACTCCAATGCCTCAGGTAATGGAGCGGCTTGGCGTGGAGTATCCTCCGCCGGTGGGAGTGCTTTTTTCCCACTGTTGCCTGGGCTTTGACGAGCTGGGGGGGCGGTCCCTGGCGGAGATCTGGAGGACCGCCCTGACAGAGAGCGATTTGGACCTGGAGGACCGGGAAATCGCGGTTTTGGACGAGCTGGGGGAGGTGCTGGGCCGGTTCGAGGAGTCTGGCCTTCGGACCGCTCTGGCCCGGGCGGCGGAAGAACTGAGCCAGGCGGCGGAGCTGGCCCGGATGGAGGCTGAAAAACGGGGCAGGATGTACCGGGTGCTGGGACTAGCCGTAGGCGGGCTGCTGGTCATTCTGCTGCTGTGAAGGAGCGAAGAATATGGATGTAGATCTGATCTTCAAAATCGCCGCCATCGGAATTCTGGTGTCGGTGCTCAATCAGGTGCTCTCCCGGTCCGGCCGGGACGAGCAGGCCACCATGACCACCCTGGCGGGGCTGGTGGTGGTACTCATGATGGTGGTCCAACAGATCAGCAGCTTGTTTACGCTGGTCAAGGACCTCTTCGGGCTGTAGCCATGGAAACCATGCTGAAGGTGGGAGCGGTGGCGGTGATCGCTGCCCTGTGCGCCGTGATGATCAAGGGCACCGCCCGGCAGCTGGCTCTGGTACTGTCTCTTACTGCTGCCGCCATGATTTTGACGCTGGCCTTTGGGTCAGTAGAGGATGTGGTGGCCATGGCGGAGGACCTGAGAGATATGGCGGGCCTGTCCCCGGCAGTAGTGGCTCCCGTCATCAAAACAGTGGGTATCGCCATCCTTACGCACATTGCCGCCCAGGTATGTAAGGACGCGGGGGAGGGAGGGATTGCCGCTGTCACGGAAACTGCCGGCTCCGCTCTGGCCTTGTGTACCGCCCTGCCCCTGCTGAGGGCGGTACTGGATACAGTGGCGGCCCTGCTGTGAGCCTGTGTTGCTTGGAAATCTGCCACAAAAGAGGAGGGAAGGACCATGATGCGGCGGCTGGCTATGTTGGCAGTGCTGTTAGTGGTACTGACGGGTACAGCCTGGGCCAGCGAAAGCGTGCTGGATGCCCAGTCAGAGGCTTTGGGACTGGAGGCGCTGGAGGATGCCGGGGCAGAGTGGATGCCAGATGTGGACCTGAATGCCGGGTTGGACCTGGATCAGAGCATCGGCCAGCTCTTGGACACCGGTAATGCACAGCTGGGCGGCGTGCTTCGTAAAGCCCTGCGCAGCGGCGCCCTGCTGCTGGCGGTGGTGCTCTTCTGCTCTTTGACTGAGGGAATGGGAGCGGGGCAGGGGCCGGTAAACGCGGTGGCCCTGGTAGGAGCACTGGCAGTAACGGCGGTGGCGGCGGCTGACGCCAATTCTCTCATCGGTATGGGGCGGGAGGCCATCGACCACATGGAGAGCTTCTCCAAGCTACTGCTTCCGGCGGTGACAGCGGCGGCCTCCGCTGCTGGAACCCCCGGCGGGGCAGTGGCCCGGCAGCTGGCCACCATGCTCTTCTCAGATCTGCTCATTACCCTCATTAACCGGGTGTTGCTGCCTCTGGTATATACCTATATCGCTGCCTGTGTGGCTTGGGCAGCGGTGGGCAACGAAGGGCTTAAGCGAATGGCCGCCACATTGAAATGGGCGGTGACCACCGTGCTCACTGCAGTGCTCATTCTCTTTGTGACATACCTCACCATCAGTGGGGTCATCGCGGGCACCACCGACGCCCTTACCGTCAAAGCCGCCAAGTTTACCATGTCCAGTATGGTGCCTGTGGTGGGAGGTATCCTGTCTGATGCGGCGGAAACAGTGCTGGCGGGGGCTGGCATTTTGAAGAACACAGTGGGGATCTTTGGGATGCTGGTGGTGATTGGCATCTGTCTGGTTCCCTTTCTCCAGCTGGGGTTCCACTATCTGACCTATAAGGTGGCCTCCGCGCTCAGCGCTACCCTGTCGGGCAGCCGGGTAGCAGCCCTCATCGACCAAATCAGCGGAGCCTTTGGTCTGGTGCTGGGGATGACCGGGGCCTGTGCGCTTTTGCTGCTCATCTCCATGGTAGCCGCTGTGTCGGCGGCAGGGGGAGGCTGAATATGGTTGAATTTCTGGGAAAGTGGCTTATGGGGGTGACCTGCGCGGCGCTGATTTTGGCATTGGCGGAAGGACTTTCCCCGGAGGGGGGACCTAAGCGGGCGGCACGGCTGGCGGGAGGGCTGCTTCTGCTGTTGGCGGTGGTCAAGCCTCTGTTGGAGTTGGATGGCAGCGCCCTCACCCAGGCCATGACGGAATACCGCCTGGACGCAGAGATCTCTGCCCAGGCGCTGGAAGGGGAGAACAAAACCCTGATGAAGGACATCATAGAAACCCAGTCTGCCGCATATATTCAGGACAAGGCGGCAGCGCTGGGCATCTCCTGCCAGGTGCGGGTGGAGGCTGACGAGGCGGTGGATTATCCAGTTCCAAAGGTGGTCACCGTCACAGGATCGCTCTCCCGTGAACAACGGCGGAAGCTGACGGAACAGATTGAAGCTGACTTTGCCATTCCGGCAGATCGGCAGTATTACGAAAGCGGGGGAGTGGAATGAGCGCTGGGAAACCGGAAAAGGGCAGTCCCCTGGCCCTGTGGAAAGAACGGCTGACCGAGCTGTTCCACCGGTATCAATATGCGCTGCTGGTGGTAGCGGCAGGGGTGGTTCTGATGGTCCTGCCCGCCTTGGGCGGAGAGTCCAAGGCGGAGGAGCCCCAGCAGGAAAGCGTCCAGGAGGTGGAATTTGGAACGGAGGAGCTGGAGGGACGGCTGGAGGAGGCCCTGTCCCAGATGGATGGGGTGGGTGAGGCAAAGGTGGTGCTCACGCTGCGCAGCGGCCCCAGCCAGGTGCTGGCGCAGGACATCCAGCGGTCGATTGGGGAGGATCAGAGCCAGTCCACTCAGTCCACGGTGGTGATCTCCCAGGGGTCGGGCAGCGAGGAGGCGGTGGTCCTTCAACAGCTTTCGCCCCAATATCAAGGCGCACTTGTGGTATGCTCCGGCGGAGATGACCCCGCAGTGCGCCTGCGGGTGGTAGAGGCGGTAGCCGCCCTCACCGGGTTGGGGGCCGACAAGATCTCAGTATCAAAAGGAAAGTGAGGCTGTAACAGTATGAACGTTTGGAAACGCAACGCGGTAGTGGCGGCAGTGGTGCTCTTCGTGTGCGGGGCGGTGTATCTCAACTGGTCCTATCAGAAGGAGCAGACGGAGGATGTGGGCAAGACCTTGGGAGAGGCGGAGCTTGTGTCCATGCAGACAGCGGATCCATTGCTCTCAGCCAGCCCTAACCCATCTGCCACTCCGGCGGCTTCCCCTGACCCGAGTACCAATGCCCAGTCCAGCGGATACTTTGACGCCGCCCGGCTCAACCGTCAGGAAGCGCGGGACAGTGCGCTGTCCATTTTACAGGATGCGGCGGCCGACGAAAGCGCAACCGAAACCATAAAGGCGGAAACCAGCGCGGCCATCCAAACCCTTGCTGACTATACCGTATCGGAGGCCCAGATCGAAAATCTGGTCACTGCCAAGGGGTATGCCGACTGTGTGGCTTTTATCAGTGACGGCAGCGTCAGCGTGGTGGTTTCAGCCTCTGCCGATGGCCTCACCGACGCAGACGTCGCCCGTATCACTGAGATCGTCACAGGCGAAACCGGAATAGAGGCCAGTAATATCAAGATCATTGAGGCGCAGCCCTGACGATTTGCTCCGGCTCCTGGAAAAAATCAGTTGTAATTTCCCGCATTTGTGATACAATATCAGCATACCCCCGCCATAGGCGGGAAAAGCGGAAGGTATTTTCGCGTTTTGCGTACAAAGCGCGCACTGCTGATGTTGCGCCATACCCGGTATGGGGCGGCGGCGGTACAGTACACAAAAGGAGCGTGACCGGAATGGGCGATGGAAAGGAATATATCTCCCGGCCTGACGAGCTGGGCAATATCCACATCTCAGAGGATGTTCTGGCTGTGATCGCGGCGGCGGCTGCCACGGAAGTGGAGGGCGTGGGCAGCCTGTCCACGAACCTGAGCAGCGACATTGCGGAGCTGCTGGGCGGAAAAAAGAATCTGTCCAAGGGCATCCGCATTACTATGGTGGAGGAGAGCGTCCGGGTAGATGTCTCCCTGCTCATCAAATACGGCTATACCATCATTGATGTGGCCAAAGAGGTACAAAACGCTGTGTACCACGCCATTGAGAATACCAGCGGCCTATCTGTGGAGCATGTCAACGTCCATGTGGCCGGTATTCTGTTTGACAAGGAGCACAAGTAAGTGCAGAATAGGACCCGGGGCAGAAGCACCTGCCCCGGGTCTTTTGCGCTTTTTGGCAGGACAGTTCAGAAGAAAAAGCTGGAATCTGAAGTCTAATTTTCAAATAGCTCTTTCCTTTCTGCATACATTTGATGTATAATCATAGCAACAATGAATATCACCGGCCAAGAACGCCGGAATGGAGGAACCATCATGACCAGAACTGCCGCCCGAGAGATCGCTGTCCACCTGACCTTTGAGCTGGGTTTCACCGGACAGACCGCCCGAGAGCTGCTGGACGAGGCCCTCAACCGCAAGACCTTTGCCCTCATTGGGCAGGAGGAGCCCCTGTACGCCGAATTTCCCAACGAGACCCAACGGACCTATATTACCCGTCTGGTAGAAGGGGTGTATGAGCACACCCCTGAGCTGGACGAGTATATCTCCAAATATGCCATTGGCTGGAAGTTCTCCCGGCTGAACCGGGTGGCGGTGGCCATTATGCGGGTGGCCATGTATGAGATTTTGTATATGCAGGATATCCCCAACGCTGCTGCCATCAACGAGGCCCTGGAACTGGTAAAGCACTATGAGGAGCCTGAGGTGGTCTCTTTTGTCAACGGCATCCTGGGGGCCTTTGTCCGTGGAGAGCACATCCCCGACCCAGTTGGTCTGAAGGAGCAGCAGCCGGAGGACCAGGCATAATGCGCACGCTTGGCATCGACACCAGCAACTATACCACCTCTGTAGCTGTCTTTGACGGGGAGGTGGGCGAAAACGCCGGCCGTCTTCTGGAGGTGCGCCCTGGTGAGCTGGGCCTGCGGCAGAGCGATGCCCTGTTCCAGCATGTAAAAGCCCTGCCCAGCCGCTTTGCCCAGCTGAAGGAGGGAGGCTGGCTGGAGGGGCTATGTGCTGTGGGAGCCTCTACCCGTCCCAGGGCGGTAGAGGGTTCCTATATGCCCTGTTTTCTGGCGGGGGAAAGCCAGGGCCGCACCTTGGCTTCCGCTCTGGGCATCCCCTTTTTTGCCTGCTCTCACCAACAGGGCCATATCGCCGCCGCCGCTTGGTCGGCGGGCCGTCTGGATCTGTTGGACAGGCCTATGCTGGCTTGGCATCTGTCCGGCGGTACCACCGAGCTGCTCTATGTGGAGCCGGATGGGGTCAACGTGAAGGCTACTCTGCTGGGTGGTACCAGCGATATCTCCGCCGGCCAGCTGATTGACCGAACCGGTGTGCTGCTTGGACTGGAGTTCCCGGCAGGCCGGGCGGTGGACCATCTCGCCCGGGAGGGAAACGACAGCAAGTTTTCTGTAAAGCTAGATAACTTTACCTTTTCGCTCTCCGGGATGGAAAACAAAGTCAAAACTATGGCGGAGCAGGGGGTAGAAAAAGCCGACATTGCCCGCTTTGCCCTGTTGACGGTGGCTGATGTGGTAAAACGCACCACACTAGCGGCGCTGGAGCAATATCCAGGCCTGCCGGTGCTGTGCTCCGGCGGCGTGGCCTCCAACACCCTGCTGCGTCAGGTGATGGAACCGCTGGGGGCAGTATTTGCTCAGCCACGGTTCTCCACCGACAACGCCATGGGGACCGCCATTCTCACCTGGAGAGCTGTAAAGGCGGGTGACCTTACATGAGTGATGTTTACACGGTTTCTCAGGTCAATCAATATATCAAGACCCTCTTGGACCGAGACCAAGTACTGACTGCCCTGTATGTGCGGGGTGAGATCTCCAACTACAAAGCCTATCCCTCAGGTCACCACTATTTTTCTTTGAAGGACGGGGAGGGGGCCATTCGCTGTGTCATGTTCAAGCGGGAGGCAATCAGCCTCCGGTTCCGGCCGGAGAACGGCATGAAGGTCATTGCCTTTGGCCGGGTGGCGGTGTTTCCGCGGGATGGACAGTATCAGCTGTACTGTTCCACCTTGACCCCGGAAGGGGTGGGAGATCTGCATCTGGCCTTTGAGCAGCTCAAGCAGAAGCTGTACGCTGAGGGCCTCTTTGATCCGGCCCACAAAAAGCCCATTCCACAATACCCCAGGCGCATCGCCCTTATCACTTCGTCCGCTGGGGCGGCAGTGCGGGACATGGTGCGCATCCTGGGGGCACGGTGGCCCATGGCTGAGGTTTTTGTGCTGCCGGTGCGGGTCCAGGGGACGGAAGCCCCTGGCGAATTGTGTGCCGCCCTGGCCTGGGCCAACCGGCATTGGGTGGCTGACCTCATTATCACCGGCCGGGGTGGCGGGTCCATGGAGGACTTGTGGGCCTTCAATGACGAAAACGTAGCTCGTACTATCTATCATTCAGACATTCCAGTGATCTCGGCAGTGGGACACGAGCCCGATGTGACTATCGCTGACTTTGTGGCAGACCTGCGGGCGGCTACCCCTTCTAATGCTGCCGAACTGGCGGTACCAGACCAGAACGATGTGGCGGTGCAGCTGCGGCAGATATCCGGACGGATGGCCCAGGCCATGGGTCGGCGGCTGGAGGCAGCCAGACGAGAGCTGGACCGCGCGTCCCAATGCCGGGCGCTTCAAAACCCTATGAACTATGTGGACGACAAGCGGATGCTGTTAGACTATCAACGGGAGAAGCTGGCGGCGGGCCTGACCGCCTCCCTGAGCCGGGAGCGGGAACGGTTTGCCGCTCTGGCCTCAAAGCTGGATGCACTCAGCCCGTTGAAGGTACTGGGGCGGGGCTACGCCATTCCTCAAAAGGAGGATGGCGGTGTAGTCCGTTCCACTACTGATGTGATTCCCGGCGATGCCCTGCGTTTGCGGGTAGCGGATGGCGAAATATCCTGTCAAGTGGTCTAGCTTGACGGCATTTGGAAAGGATTTATGGAGCATGGCAGAAGAAAAAAAGACCTTTGAGCAGGCCATGAGCCGGCTGGAGGAGATTGTAAAACGACTGGAGCAAGGAGACGCTCCTCTGGAGGAGGCCCTGACTCTTTTTGAAGAGGGGACGGGACTACTGGGCCGCTGTTCGGCCCAGCTGGATAGTGCTGAGCAGAAGGTACGCAAGCTGCTGGCCGGACCGGATGGCCAGCCGGTAGAGGAGCAGTTTGAGGAGGGGCAGGCATGACGGAGCAGGAGCGACTAGACAGCCACAGAGCTAAGGCGGAGGCCTGGCTGCGGACATGTTTTCAGGATCGGGCGCCCAGAGGGGACCTCTACGATGCTATGAACTACAGTTTGCTGGCCGGAGGTAAACGGATCCGGCCTGTGCTGCTGCTGGAGGCCTGCCGTCTGTGCGGCGGGGATCTAGAACAGGCGCTGCCCTTTGCCGGAGCCATTGAGATGATCCATACCTATTCTTTGATCCATGATGATCTGCCCTGTATGGACGACGACGACCTACGCCGGGGCCGGCCCACCAACCATAAGGTATATGGAGAGGCAACTGCGGTGCTGGCGGGCGACGGCCTGCTGACGGCGGCCTTTGAATGGATGCTAGACCCGTCGGTGACGCTGCCCCCCCAGCGGGTGCTGGAGGCGGCGGGGGTGTTGGCCCGGGCGGCCGGTGCCCAGGGCATGGTGGGCGGACAGGTGTTGGATATGGCAGGGGAGGGCCACGCAATGGGCCTGACCGAGGTGGAGGAACTCCAACGCCTTAAGACCGGCGCCCTTATCCGCGCCGCGGCCGAAATGGGTTGTGTGCTGGCTGGGGGCACTCAGGAGCAGCGGCAGGCGGTATGCCGCTATGCCGAGCGCATTGGCCTTGCCTTCCAGATCCAGGACGATATCCTGGACGTGGTGGGGGACGAGGCCACCCTGGGTAAGCCGGTGGGCTCTGATGCCAAAAGTGAGAAAAATACCTTTGTCACCCTGAAAGGGCTGGAGGAGTGCCGCCAGCTGGTTGAGAAATTGACCGAAGAGGCGGTAGCGGCTCTTTCAATCTTCGGAGCAGAGGGAAACAGCCTGTGTTGGCTGGCACGTTCCCTGGCCAGCCGCGAAAAGTGAGGCGAATATGAGAAACGTAGTAGACTTTCTCACCGGTAATTTGATTTTAAATCTGGCAATTCTAGCCTGGGCGCTGGCTCAGTGCATCAAAATGCTGCTGACCCTTTTCACCAAGAAAAAGTTGGACTGGCACTACATCATGTCCAGCGGCGGAATGCCCAGCTCCCACTCTGCTTTTGTGTGTGCCTGCGCATCCTCAGTGGGGTTTATGTATGGCTGGAGCTCTCCGCTGTTCAGTATTGCGGCGGTGGTGGCCATCGTGGTTATGTATGACGCTGCCAACGTCCGCAAAGCGGCAGGAGAGCAGGCCAAGATCCTCAATTATATCATGGACCACTGGACCGAGATGAAGCCCGCCATCTTCGGCAAGGAGCTGAAAGAGCTGCTGGGCCACACTCCATTCCAGGTCCTGATGGGCGGACTTTTGGGTGTAGCAATCGGCATTGTGGGCGCCTGGCTGTGGAGCTGAGTCCCACCTATCTATCCTTCTCTGGGAGGTGTTACCATTCTTAGTCTGGAGCAATGTTCCAACGATCTCAGTGCCCTGACCGATAGCGAGGCTGTGACCCTCTGCGGTTTGCTGCGGGCCCGTATTTTGGACGTGGTCTCCCATACCGGCGGCCATCTGGCCTCCAGCCTGGGGGCGGTAGAGCTGATCGTTGCTATCCATCGGGTATTTGATACCGGCCGGGACCGGCTGGTCTTTGACGTGGGCCACCAGTGCTACGCCCATAAGATCCTTACCGGCCGCAACGAGGCCATGGAGACCTTGAGAAGCCTGGGTGGTCTGGCGGGCTATCCCAAGCCTTCAGAGAGCAGCACCGACGCCTTTATTGCCGGACATGCCTCCAACTCAGTTTCCGTGGCTCTTGGAATGGCAAGGGCAAGAACTTTACAGCATTTGAATTACAGTGTTTTAGCACTGATCGGAGATGGCGCTCTCACAGGTGGATTAGCCTACGAGGGACTGTCTGACGCAGGGGACAGTAAGGAGCCGTTGATCGTCATTCTCAACGATAACGGCATGTCCATTACCAAGAGTGTGGGCGGTGTGGCCGATCATCTGGCCCGCCAGCGGCTCAAGCCGCAATACCTGCATTTCAAGCGGGGCTACCGTAAGGTTATGGGGGTCATCCCCCTGGGCAAGCACATCTATCGGGTAACCCACAAGGTCAAAACCGCCATCAAGGAAACGCTGCTTCCATGCAGTCTCTTTGAGGATATGGGTTTTACCTATCTGGGCCCAGTGGATGGACATGACGTGAAACGACTGACCCGGCTGCTGAAGTATGCCCGGGATCTGAAAGCCCCAGTCCTGCTCCACGTGCGAACTGTAAAGGGAAAAGGCTATACGCCTGCTGAGCGGAATCCTGACCAGTTTCATGGGGTTGGACGGTTTTGCGTGGAGACAGGAGAGGTTATTAAGGGCACCGGCACGAACTTCTCAGCCATTTTCGGACAGACCATGTGCCGCCTGGCAGAGCAGGACCCCAAGCTGTGTGCCATCACAGCGGCCATGCAGGGGGGAACGGGGCTCAATGGATTTGCCACCCGTTTCCCGGAGCGTTTTTTTGATGTTGGCATTGCTGAGGGCCATGCAGTGGCTATGGCTGCCGGCATGGCCAAGCAAGGGATGATCCCTGTATTTGCGGTTTATTCTTCCTTTCTGCAGCGGGCTTATGATATGCTCCTCCATGACGTAGCCCTCCAGGGGCTCCACGTTGTATTCGGTATCGACCGGGCCGGGCTGGTGGGGGAAGACGGGGAGACTCACCATGGGGTCTTTGATCCTGCCTTTCTGGATACAGTGCCTGGTATGACGGTACTGTGTCCTTCCAGCTATTCTGAGTTGGAGGCTATGCTTCGCTATGCCATCTATGAGGTAAAAGGCCCGGTAGCTGTCCGCTATCCCCGAGGCAGCCAGGGGGATTATCAGGAGAACTCTGGCCCGGAAAAGACTGTTATACTGCGTGCTGGCAAGGATATTACCTTGACGGGATATGGTATCACGATCAACAGTTTATTGGAGTGTGCCAATCGGCTGGAGGGGGATGGTATCCAGGTAGAGGTTGTCAAGCTCAATGCCATTACCCCTCTGGACCTTGCGCTGGTAGCGCAATCGGTACAGAAAACGGGGCGGCTGTTGGTGGCAGAGGAGGCAGCTCCAGGCAACTGTGTGGGGCAGCGCCTGGCCGCAGGTCTGTTGGAGTGGGGGATTGCCGCCCGGATGGCGCTGGTCAATACTGGCCCCGGTTTTGTGACCCATGGCTCGGTAAACCAGCTGCGGGCCCTGTGTGGGCTGGACGGAGCATCCTTATACAAAAAGGCGTTGGAGGTCTGTGGGCATGGCAATCGTTAAAAAGAGACTGGACGTGCTGTTGGTGGAGCGTGGGCTGGCGGAAAGCCGTCAGAGAGCCCAGGCAGTCATCATGAGCGGACAGGTCTTTGTAAAAGAGCAAAAGGTGGACAAGGCGGGATCCCAGATCCCAGAGGACGCCCCCATTGAGGTGCGGGGGCAGACCCTGGCCTATGTGAGCCGGGGCGGTTTAAAACTGGAGAAGGCCATGAAGACCTTTACAGGCATCCAGCTGTCAGGGGCGGTGTGCGGCGATATCGGCGCCTCTACCGGCGGATTCACAGACTGTATGCTGCAAAACGGCGCCTCTAAGGTGTACGCTGTGGATGTGGGTTATGGTCAACTGGCTTGGTCTCTTCGCAGCGATGAACGAGTCGTTTGCCTGGAGCGAACCAACGCCCGATACCTGACCCACGAGCAGATTCCCGATGAACTGGACTTCGCCAGTGTGGACGTGTCCTTTATCTCCCTGAAACTTATCCTGCCTGCCCTGTGTAGCTTGCTGAAAGAGGGAGGGCAAGTAGTTTGCCTTGTCAAGCCGCAGTTTGAAGCGGGGCGGGAAAAGGTGGGGAAGAAGGGTGTGGTACGGGACCCCGCTGTCCACCTGGAGGTATTGCAGCAATTTCTGAAAAATGCTGCAGAGGCAGATTTTTCTGTAAAGGATATGACCTTTTCGCCAATCAGAGGACCCGAGGGCAATATCGAATATCTGGGCCATCTGCTGGCCGGTGGGGGCAAAGCCCTTTGGACCGGAGATCCGGCAGCCCTGGTCGAGGCGTCCCACGCGGCCCTGGAAGGAGCCGGACAATGAAGGTAGTATTGAGCCCCAACCCCTATCGGGACCGGGGACTGAAGGCCGCCCAGGCGGCGGAAAAGATCCTGAAGGCCGCAGGAGTGGAGACAGCCGTCTGTCTGCCATTTGCGGTGGAAGGGGGGAATATGGAGTTTCCCAAGCACATCCAGTTTAAGAAGACAGAAGAGGAGCTGAAAGATGCCGATATTCTGGTGTGCTTTGGCGGTGACGGCACCATCCTCCATGCCGCTAAGGATGCCAATCAGTTCCATGTACCTATTTTGGGGGTCAATCTGGGCAGCGTGGGTTTTATGGCGGAGCTGGAACTGGGGGAGCTGTCCATGCTTTCCCGTCTGCCTGCTGGCAAGTATAACGTGGAGAGCCGGATGATGCTGGACGTGACGGTACGCCGGGAGGGCCGGGTGATTTATTCCGATATCGCCCTCAATGATGCAGCCCTCACCAAGGGCGCGGTGGCTCGGGTGGTGGATCTGGAGGTGCTGGGGGATAAGACCACCATCACTAAAATGTCCGCTGACGGGGTGGTTATTTCTACCCCCACCGGCTCCACCGCCTATTCCATGTCGGCAGGAGGTCCCATTGTGGAACCTACGGCGGAAAATATCATTGTTACCCCCATCTGCCCCCACGCCCTGTCTGCTCGATCATTTGTTCTAGGGCGGGAGCGGACGGTGTCTATCAAGCTGGGCCGAATGGCCCGCAAGACCGCCTTTTTGTCGGTAGACGGAGGAAAAGCTTTTAAACTCAATGGTGGGGATGTAGTGGAGACCAGAGTCTCCAAATCCAAGACCAAATTGGTCCGGGTTACCGGTCGAACATTCTATGAGATTTTAAATCATAAATTGGGAGGTGCGTAAGCTATGAAGGCGAAACGGCAGCAGGAGATTTTGCGGATCATTGCGGAGCAGGATGTGGATACCCAGGACCAGCTTCTGACAGAGCTGCGGGCCAGAGGGGTACAGTCCACTCAGGCCACCATTTCCCGGGATATCAAGGAGCTCCATCTGATCAAGGAATTGACGGGTTATGGGACCTATCGTTACGCCGTTTCGGAGCGGAAGGCCTCTCTGAATATTGCCGGCCGGCTGCGTACCATTTTTAAGGAGGGAGTCACCTCCTTTGATGTGGCACAGAATATTGTGGTACTCAAAACCATGCCTGGGCTGGCCTCGGCAGCCTGCGCCGCCATCGACGGCATGGATATCCCCAGTCTGGTGGGCAGCCTGGCGGGAGACGATACTGCCATCCTTATCATGCGCACCAACGAGGATGCGGCGGAGTTCTGCAACGAGATTCATGCGATGCTCAAATGATTCGGGGGAAGCTGTTATCCTGCTGGATACAAGCCCGCTGTGCCTTTTGAGGGACAGCGGGCTTGCTCCCCCTTAGCAATCACAATATCAGATAGACACTTAATTCGGGCCGAGAGGCGCGAATCTGTAAGGCGGTGGCAATCATGCTCTCTCTGCTCCACATCGAAAATATTGCGGTGATCCAGACGGCGGACATCCAGTTTGATCGGGGCTTCAACGCCCTTACCGGTGAGACCGGCGCGGGCAAGTCCATCGTGGTGGACGCCATCGGGGCCATCATCGGCGAGCGTACTAGTCGGGATCTGATCCGCACCGGGGCCAGGTCGGCTCTGGTCAATGCGGTGTTTACCGGCCTTCCAGCCCTGGATTGGTTTCTGGAAAACGGGGTCGGACCAGACGAGGAGGGAAATCTGCTCATTCAGCGAGAGATCCAGCCAGATGGTAAAAATGTCTGCCGCATCAATGGGCGGCTCATCACAGTGTCCCAGCTGCGGCAGCTGGGCCGTCAGCTGCTCAACATCCATGGCCAGCACGATGGTCAGCAACTGCTGGATGAACGGTGCCATCTGGACTATCTGGACGGCTTTGGGGCCACAGGCGGGCTGTTGGAGCAGTTTCGGACGGTCTATGGCAGGCTGGCAGCCCTCCGGCGGGAAATTTCCGCACTACAAATGGACGAGGCGGAGAAGGCCCGGCGGATCGACAGCCTGGAGTTTCAGATCGGTGAGTTGGAGCGGGCCGGGCTGCGGTCTGGGGAAGAGGAGGAGCTGACCGGGCGCCGGGATCTGCTGCGCAATGCGGGCAAACTGATGGAGTCGGTAGAGGGGGCCCATTTGGCCCTGACCGGCGACGAGGAACGGGTGGGAGCCGCTGCTTTGTTGGGAGAAGCGGAGCAGTCTCTTCATGCGGCGGCCCGCATCAGTGCTCAGGCGGCGGAGCTGCTGGATAAGCTCACTGAGGTGCGCTGTGCCGCTGACGACCTGGCCGAACAGGTCCGGGATCTGCGGGACAGCTTTGACTTTGAGCCGGGGGAGTTGGATGAGATCGAGAGCCGGCTGGACACACTCCACCGGCTGAAAAAGAAGTACGGCGGATCGGTAGAGGAAATGCTGGACTACCTGGAACGATGTAAAAAAGAGCTGGATGAGATCCAATTCTCTACCGATACCATTGCCCGACTGGAGAAGGAGAAGGCCAAAGCGCTGGAGAGTGCCCAAACAGCGGCCAAAACGCTCAGCGATGCTAGAAAAACGGCTGCCAAGGCGCTGGAGTGGCGTATTCAAAGCGAATTAGCTCAGCTGGATATGCCAAAGGTCCGCTTTCAGGTAGAATTTGGAGCCAAGCCGGGGGAGTTTGCCATGGACGAAACCGGTATGGACGAGGTCCAGTTTCTCATGTCCGCCAATGTGGGGGAGGACCTGAAGCCCATCCAAAAGATTGCCTCCGGAGGTGAGCTGGCCCGTATTATGCTGGCTCTGAAAAACGTGTTGGCGGAAAATGACCAGGTGGGTACCATGGTATTTGATGAGGTAGACACCGGAGTGTCCGGTCGGGCCGCCCAGAAGGTGGCGGAAAAGCTGGCGGATGTGGCCCGCACCAAGCAGGTGCTGTGCGTCACCCATCTGCCCCAGCTGGCCGCCATGGCTGACGTTCACTTCTCGGTGGAGAAGGGGGAGAGGGGTGGACGTACCTATACCCAGGTGGAGCGGCTTACCCGGGACCGCCGGTGTGAGGAACTGGCCCGGCTTACCTCGGGTGAGCATGTTACAGATGCTACCCTCAGCGCCGCCGGTGAGCTGTTGGACGGTGCACTGGCCCACAAGAAACTGCACAAAAGCTAACTTTTGTTGAGTTAATAGAGCAACACTGTATGTTGGTATAAAAATGGGGGAGGCTATGGCCTCCCCCATTTGAAATTTTTGGGCTGGAAATTGGACAGGGAAGAAGAGGGAGCAATCGCGTTGTTTATGCCACAGGAAGTTTTCCTTGTGAGAACGCTTTTTTTATAGTATACTATGTAGAGTCGATTTTACGAAAAAGAGGTTATTTGCATGGATCACGCCCGTTATGAAAGTCCCCTTTCTTCCCGGTATGCCAGCGACCAGATGCAGTATATTTTTTCCCCGGACAAGAAATTCTCCACCTGGCGGCGTCTGTGGGTCGCCCTAGCTCGGGCGGAGATGGAGTTGGGTCTGCCGGTGACCGCTGAGCAAGTGGCTGAGCTGGAGGCCCACCTGACCGACATTGATTATGAGAAGGCCGCCCAGTATGAAAAGAAGCTGCGCCATGATGTGATGGCCCATGTCCACACCTACGGGGACCTGTGTCCCAAGGCTATGCCCATCATCCACCTGGGGGCCACCAGCTGCTATGTGGGGGACAACACCGACGTTATCCTGATGCGTGAGGGGCTGTGCCTGATCCGGGATGAGCTGGTGCGTGTATTGGACCGTTTGGCCAGGTTTGCCCGGCAGTACAAGGCTCTGCCTACCCTGGGCTTCACCCACTTTCAGCCCGCCCAGCTGGTTACCGTGGGAAAGCGGGCCACCTTATGGATGAACGAGCTGCTGCTGGATCTGGCCGATGTGGAGCATCGCATCAACTCCCTGAAGCTGCTGGGCTGTAAGGGCACCACCGGTACCCAGGCCTCCTTCCTGGAGCTCTTTGACGGCGACCATGAGAAGTGCCGGGAGCTGGACCGGAAGATTGCCGCCGAGATGGGTTTTGCTGCTACTGCTCCGGTGTCCGGCCAGACCTATTCCCGGAAGGTAGACTATCAGGTGCTCTCCACGCTGTCCGGCATTGCCCAGTCGGCCAGCAAGTTTGCCACCGACATGCGCCTGCTGTGCCACCTGAAGGAGGTAGAGGAGCCCTTCGAGAAGAACCAGATCGGCTCTTCCGCCATGCCCTACAAGCGCAACCCCATGCGTTGTGAGCGCATCTGTGCGCTGGCCCGGTATGTGATGGCCGACGCAGTCAACCCCGCCATCACTGCCGCCAGCCAGTGGTTTGAGCGCACCCTGGACGATTCAGCCAACAAACGTCTCAGTGTGCCCGAGGCCTTTTTGGCGGTGGATGCCATTCTCAACATCTATGCCAATGTGGCGGATGGACTGGTCGTACATGAGAAGGTCATCCAGAAGCACGTGCTGGAGGAGCTGCCCTTTATGGCCAGCGAGAATATCATGATGGACGCAGTCAAGAAGGGGGGCAACCGTCAGGATCTCCATGAGCGCATCCGGGTGCTCAGTCAGCAGGCGGGTGCCAATGTAAAGGACCTGGGTTTGTCCAACAACCTCATCGACCTGATCGCCGCCGATCCGGCCTTCTCCATGCTCAGCCGGGAAGAGCTGACCGCCCATCTGGAGCCTGCCCGCTATGTGGGCCGTTGTCCCGAACAGGTGGAAGAGTTTCTGACAGAAGAGGTGGAGCCTGTCTTGGCCCGGTATCCCCAGGCCTTGGCCGGCCAGACCGCGGAGTTAAAGGTATAAATGGGATTTGAACGGGAAAACAAGGAGGAAATCACGATGGAAAAGGCAGTACGGCGCATTGGTGTATTTACCAGCGGAGGAGATGCCCCTGGCATGAACGCGGCCATTCGTTCGGTGGTGCGTACCGCAATCCACATGGGTATTGAATGTGTTGGTATCCGGCGCGGCTATCACGGACTCATCAACGGCGACTTTGTTACCCTGAACTTTGACAGCGTCAGCGGCCTGTCCCGTCGGGGCGGTACGATGCTTTATTCTGCCCGCAGTGAGGATTTCAAGTCTGAAGTAGGCAGAGAGCGTGCTGTGGCCACCTGTAAGCTGCTGGGGCTGGATGCCCTGGTGGGCATTGGCGGCGACGGTACCTTCCGGGGCCTGCTTACCCTTGCCGACAAGGGTCTGAGTGTAATCGGCATTCCTGGAACCATTGACAACGATATTGCCTGTTCTACTTATACGATTGGCTATGATACCGCTTGCAATACCGCTGTTGAGTCTATTGATAAGCTGCGGGACACCATGCAGTCCCACGAGAGATGTTCGGTGGTGGAGGTCATGGGCCGTCACGCCGGCCATGTGGCCCTCAATGTAGGTGTGGCCTGCGGTGCCACTGCTGTACTGGTTCCTGAACAGGTGGTCAATTATGAGACGGATCTGGTAGAGCCCATCCGCCGGGCCCGTCTGTCGGGACGCACCCATTTCATGATCATTGTGGCAGAGGGTGTTCAGGGCGGCGCCTATGAGGTGGCCAAGCAGATTCACGAGGCTACCGCGCTGGATACGCGCGTTACCATTCTGGGACATGTTCAGCGTGGCGGCGCGCCCACCGTCCGTGACCGAGTAGCTGCTACTTATATGGGGTATGAGGCAGTCCGGCTGTTGGCTGAGGGCAAGACCTGTCGGGTGGTAGCTATGGACGGCGAGTCCTATGTAGATTACGATATCCACGAGGCTTTGGCCATGAAGAAGGGTTTGGATCAGCAGACCTATACCGTTATGCGGGCCCTCACCGGCGTGCAGTAACCAGCAAAAAGGGCGGCCATCTGGCCGTCCTTTTCTCTAACATTATAGCAAAAAATAGGAGCCGTTCCCATGAGTGGGAACGGCTCCTTGTATGTTTGAGATTACATCTCGGTGGTGAGGACCTTCTTCAGGCGGGCAAAGCGGGGGAGAGCGTTCTCCTTGGGACCATTGGCCTCACCCTGGATGAGGGGGAGGACATAGTCGATGAAGGGCTGCTCCACACCGTTTCCAGCGGCGTTGATCCACTCACGGGGCACCTTCTTCTCGAAGTTGGCCACGATGTCCAGGGGCTGGAGGACGGTCTCGCACTTGTAACCGCCGTCGCGGGTGCACTGGAAGGCAACCATCTTGTCGGTGGTACCGGCCACAGCGGCCTCCACAGCGGCCTTACCGGCGGCAAAGGCCTCGTCGATGTCGGTCTTGGAGCCCACATGGGAGCCGCAGCGCTGGAGCAGGGAGAGCTCGATGCCGCGCACCTTGGCGCCGGTCTTGTTCTTGATGATGTCAGCCAGCTTGACAGCCAGACCACCCAGCTGGGCGTGGCCAAAGCCATCGGTGGCGGAGGTCTCAGCCTCAGACACGAAACGGCCGTCGGCATAGTGGATGCCCTCGGACACGGCCACCATGCACTTGCCGGTCTTGTTGTAGATGTCGGTCACATCCTTGACAAACTGGTCCATATCAAAATCCACCTCGGGCAGGTAGACCAGGTCGGGACCACAGCCGGTCAGGTTGGCCAAAGCGGCGGAGCCAGCCAGCCAGCCGGCGTGACGGCCCATGATCTCAATAACGGTGACCATGCCGGTATCATAGACGTGGGCGTCCTGCCACACCTCAGCGCAGGAGGTGGCAATATACTTGGCGGCAGAAGCGAAGCCGGGGCAGTGGTCGGTGCCGTTGAGGTCGTTGTCGATGGTCTTGGGCACGCCCATGATGCGGCACTCATAGCCCACCTTCTGCATATACTTGGAGATCTTATTGCAGGTGTCCATGGAGTCGTTGCCGCCGTTGTAGAAGAAGTAGCGCACGTCATACTTCTGGAAGATCTCCAGAATGCGCTTGTAGTCGGTGTCGTCCTTGTCGGGGTCGGCCAGCTTATAGCGGCAGGAGCCCAGAGCAGAGGAGGGGGTGTACTTCAGCAGATCCAGCTCCGCCGCGTCCTCCTGGCCCATATCGTACAGCTTGTCGTCCAGTACGCCCTTGATGCCGTGGGCCGCGCCCAGAACCCGGGTGATACAGTCGGTGTCCAGGGCGGTGCGGATCACACCCAAAGCACTGGCGTTGATGACGGCGGTAGGACCGCCGGACTGGCCGATGATGCAAGCGCCTCTCAGTTCACTCATGAAAGTTGCCTCCTGTTAGTTGAAAGTTTTTTTACAAATTTTTATTTTGCGGGAATATCATATCACGTCCTCTTGAAATTATCAATGAAAACTGTTAAAATCTATTTTGCATTAAGAAAAGGAGATGACTGCTATGCCTCTTGTAACCACAAAGGAAATGTTCCAGAAGGCCTATAACGGCGGATATGCTATTGGCGCTTTCAACGTGAACAACATGGAAATTGTTCAGGGAATCACAGAAGCCGCCAAGGAAGTCAACGCCCCCCTGATTCTTCAGGTGTCCAAGGGTGCCCGGGCTTACGCCAATCATACCTATCTGGTGAAGCTGGTGGAGGCCGCCATCATCGAGACCGGTCTGCCCATCTGCCTGCATCTGGATCACGGCGACAGCTTTGAGACCTGTAAGAGCTGCATCGACGGCGGCTTTACCTCCGTCATGATTGACGCCTCTTCCAAGCCCTTCGCTGAGAACATTGAGATCACCAAGAAGGTGGTGGAGTACGCCCACGACCACGGAGTGGTGGTAGAGGCCGAGCTGGGCGCTCTGGCCGGCGTAGAGGACGAGGTCAATGTTTCCGCCGCTGACTCCCATTATACCCGCCCCGAAGAGGTGGAGGAGTTTGTGACCAAGACCAACTGTGACTCCCTGGCCATTGCCATCGGCACCAGCCACGGCGCTTATAAATTCACCGCCGCCCAGTGCACCCGCAACGAGAAGGGCGAGCTGGTTCCCCCGCCCCTGCGCTTTGACATCCTGGACGAGGTAGTCAAGCGTCTGCCCGGCTTCCCCATTGTGCTCCACGGTTCCTCTTCCGTGCCTCAGGAGTATGTGAAGATGATCAACGAGAACGGCGGCAAGATGCCCGACGCCGTTGGCATCCCGGAGGAGCAGCTGCGTCAGGCCGCCCGGGGCGCTGTGTGTAAGATCAACATTGACTCCGATCTGCGCCTGGCCATGACCGGTACCATCCGTCAGTTCTTCACCCAGCATCCCGACAAGTTTGACCCCCGCGAGTATCTGAAGCCTGCTCGGGCCAACATCAAGGAGCTGGTCAAGCACAAGCTCATCAACGTGCTGGGCTGCGACGGCAAGGCCTGATTTTCATACCGCACGAAAAAAGGAGAGGGGAGACCCTCTCCTTTTTGTGTCTATTTTTCCAAGGTTCCTCTTGTCCCTATCCGGCATAGAATAGCGGGAAAGGGGAGAAGGATTATGTGGCAGCCTGTTCCATACAATCGCAGGTCAGCGGTGAGTTATGCACACCGCTGGGCCTTTGGCCGTAACCCGGCCTATTATGACTACGAAGAGGTGGGGGGCGACTGCACCAGTTTTGCTTCCCAGTGCCTGTATGCCGGTATTGGGGTCATGGATTACACCCCGGAGTACGGCTGGTATTACCTGGACGCCAATAATAAGGCTCCGGCCTGGTCTGGGGTGGAATTTTTTTACCGTTACCTTACCAATGGTCAGCTTCGCCCTGGACCCTATGCTGTAGAGACTGGGCTGGACCTGCTGCTGCCGGGGGATTTTGTTCAATTCAGTCCCCAGGGCGGCGCCTTTACCCATACCGCAATCGTGGTTCAGGTGGGGAACCGGCCTACTTTGCGCAATACCCTGGTGGCTGCCCACTCCTATGATGTGGACCGAAAGCCCTTGAGCAATTACATGTTCCAGGCCATTCGGTATCTTCATATTTTAGGGGGTTGGCGGGAACGAGAAAAATAGTATGTAAAAAGGCCGCCCATAAAGGCGGCCTTTTCTCAGTCTATCAGTCTATGAGTTGGCTGTCAACCAAAAGCTATGTATGGGCAGAATGGCTGGGCTATCTTGATCTTTGATGTGCCAGTTGATCTAAAAGCAGTCACAAAATTGCTTTTCCGGCTATATGGCAGACCGGATGATGGATTGACAAAGGCTTGTAGGAATGGTATGGTGTTTCCGAAGATTGTGCGTTGAATTGGCATGGCTAGAGCCAGCCGGTTGCTGTATTACGTACTGCCGCAAAAACAAAATCAACAACCACAAATTTTTATTTTGTTGTAGAGCCCGTTGGGCCTGGGCTGGGATTTTTCTGGGTGTCAGGCCCGGTGGGGGACCCGTTTCAGCCTTAACTCTTAACTCAACAAAATAAAAATTTTGTTGAGTTAAGAGGAGGTAAAACCATCCTATGGACCACAATGACTATAAACTGACCGCTCCAGAGCTGCTGCGCAACTTCCTGGTCTATCATGAGACCATCCAGGGCCACTCCAAGAAAACTGTGGATGAATACTATCTGGACCTGCGCAATTTCTTCCGCTACATCAAGATCGAAAAAGGCCGGGTACCCCGCACCGCCGAGCTGGACCAGATCGATATCGACGATCTGGATTTGGATCTGGCCAAGTCCGTTACCCTCAGCGATGTGTACAGCTACATGAGTTACCTTAGCCGGGATCGAGTCAAGCACGCCAACAGCCCCACCTCCGGCTACGGCCTGGAGCCCACCGCCCGTGCCCGGAAAATCGCCGCAATCCGTTCTTTTTATAAGTATCTGTCCAGCAAAGCGAAGCTCATCAGCGAAAATCCTATGCAGGATCTGGATTCTCCCCGACTGAAAAAGTCTTTGCCACGGTATCTGTCCCTGGATGAGTCCATCCAGCTGCTGGAGGCCGTGGACGAGCCCAACCGGGCCAGGGATTACTGTATTTTGAGCCTGTTCCTCAACTGCGGGTTGCGGATTTCTGAGTTAGTTGGACTTAACTTAACGGATGTCCGGGAGGAACAGTTGAGGGTGCTGGGTAAGGGCAATAAGGAACGGATGATCTTCCTCAATGAGGCCTGCCGGGATGCTCTGGACGACTGGCTGACTGAACGGAACAACCAGGCGGCGGCAGATAAAAACGCCCTTTTTCTCACCCGTTCCCATACCAGAATGACCACGGCGGCGGTCCACTATATGGTCAAGCAGCGGCTTTTAAAGGCGGGACTGGACCCAGCTCTCTACTCAAGCCACAAGCTGCGCCACACCGCTGCTACCCTGATGCTGCAAAACGGCGTGGATGTACGTACTCTTCAGGAGGTGCTTGGCCACGAGAACCTGAACACCACCCAAATTTACACCCACGTGGATAATGAAAATCTCCGGGCGGCAGCCCGGGCCAATCCTTTGGGTAAGGTGCGGAAAAAGAGCAAAAAATCCAATGATGAAGATGTGTAATGATCTGTAGACGCAAAAATGGCCGCCTTTTGGCGGCCATTTTGTGTTTCTTTACTTATTTGCCAGGGCAGACAGCTCGTTCAGTGTCACCTGATAGGCCCGCCGGGCGTGGGTGAGCCATTGAGGCTCCTCGGTGGGAATTGGCAGCGCCTCCCCCCTGTTATTCAGGATGGTTTCTGCTATCCAAGCCAGGAAGGCGGGGTTCTTTACCAACACCGGCCCAGTGATGTGGGTGCCGATCACATGATTGAGGTAAAATCCTTCGGCCCCTCTCTCCTGCTCATTTCCCATACCCATGGTCATGGCTGAGCAAAGAGGGTTGTCCACTCCGGCGGTACAGGAGCACTTGTTCATAAAGCCCACCACCGGCTGGGAAAACAGGGGTGTTTGGGCGATGATATCGTGGGGCACCCTCTTGTCGGTCTCCACGGTAGTAAACTGCCCAAAGCCCAAGCCCTCATGCACTGTCCCCTTCTGATCGGTGATAGATTCCCCCAGCAGTTCCATGGCATTGCCGGTGAAAAATACCAGCCCACCCTTATCGGCGGCCTTTTTCAGGGCTTCTTTGCAGGGAGACAGCCAGGATAGAGCTGCCTTTTGGATACGTTCTGCGCCTGCCCCCATATAGATGAGGTCTGCCCCGGTAAAATCGGGGGTATCGTCACAGCCAACGGCCCGAATTTCCACCTCCGCCCCACGCCAGGTCAGATAACGGGAGAGTAAGGTGAGATTGGCGTATTCCCCATAGAGGCTCATTGCCTCCGGGTAGAGATGCAGCAACGTGATTTTCATGGCGGCCCCTCCTTATTCCGTCCGCTGGACTTTACTCAGCAGCTTGTCCCGGTCTGAGAAACAGGTGACCACATACAGGTCCTCTTCCCCGTTCCCCGCCAGCAGTTCCACTGCCTGAGCCACAGTGTCCAGACAAGTGATCTTCTCCTGGGGTACCGCCGAGCAGTCAAAGCGCAGGGCCAGGTCGTTGACATACTTGCCACACAGTATCACACGCTGGACATGAGGGGCGCTGAGCTGGTCAAAGTCAATGTCCCACAGCCAGCTGGTTTCGCCAGTGAAGTATTTGCGGCTGATGGCATCCACGATAACCAGTACCGAGCAGGGTTTTCCTGTGTCCTTGATGTACCGCAGATTGGTGTCATAGGCCACCGAGTTCTCATGCTTGCTGGTAAGCAGAGTGCCATGGTGTTTCCCCAGAGTGAAGGTGACCATCCGGCCGTTTTTCAGGATGTAGCTGCCCAGTACCTGTGCAATGGTCCCCTTGTCCACCCCGCACAGCCGGCACAGAGACCAGGCTGCCAGGATGTTGTATACGTTGTAGATACTGCGGAAGCTGAGGGCAAGTTCGGTATCCCCGTCCAGTACCAGCCGTCCATCCTTTAGATCCAGACCTGTTGCGGCAAAATCGGGGGTGTGCCGGTGGTGGCCGCAGACAGTACAGCGGTAGTGTCCAATGTGGTTATAGTGATACAGGGTATATTCCATCTTCCCCTTACACACCGGGCATCGGGCGCCGTCATCATAGATCCCATGGTGCTCTTTTGTGGCCCCATCCCAAGCCTCCAGGCCAAACCACTTTACTTTGTCGTGGCCCTGAGCAAAGCAGGACACCAGAGGGTCGTCAGCGTTAAGCACCAGGGTGGTATCCGGGTGGATGGCGGGCAGAATGGCGTCATACACCCACTCCGGGTGGCCGTTGCGGGTGAGTTGGTCCCGGTAGAGGTTGGTGATGACGAAATGGGTGGGGTGAAACCGCTGGAAGCTGTAGCGGGCATACCGCTCGTCGCTCTCCAGCAGCAATACGTCCCCCTTCATCTTTCCTCCCAGAGTGCAGTGGGTGAGGATGAGGGTGGTGACTCCCTCGATCTGGTTGGAGCCCTCGGCGTTGTACACCACATCTTTCCCAGCGGCCTGAAGAACGGAGGCAATCATTTCCACGGTGGAGGTCTTGCCGTTGGAGCCAGTAACAGCGATGACATAGCTGGGTAGCTTTACCCGGCCCAGCACGTCGGGACAGAGTTTCAGGGCAAACTGGCCGGGAAGACTGCTTCCCTTACCCAGAAGCTTGCCCGCGAAGCGCAGCAGCTTACACAAAACAATGGCCAGAGCCATTCGCATGTAATATCCACTCCTTCCAGATTCTTAACATGCATATTTTAATTATACCCACCCTTCTGTCTGGAAGTCAACGGGCGGGAGGAGCGCAAAGTATATTTTATCGAGAAACGCGATATGCTGTTTTAATTTAGTTCCAGTGCAAACAGCGCAGCACCCAGAGCGCCGTTGAGCTGGGCCTGGTCGGACACGAGCAGTTCTACCCCCAGCTCCCGCTGGATAGCCTCCACCACACCACGGTTCTTGGACACTCCACCCGTCATCATATAGTTGGGCTCACCTCCCAACCGGCGGCACAGGGCGGCGGTGCGGGCGGCAACCGACTGATTCAGGCCGTGGATGATATCCCCCCGGCTCTTGTTCTGAGCAATAAGGGATACCACCTCCGACTCGGCAAAGACGGTACACATGGAGGAGATGACGATCTCCTCCTTCCACTCCAAGCCGATCTGGCTCATCTCCTCCATGGACAGCTCCAAGGTACGGGCCATCAGCTCCAGAAACCGACCGGTACCGGCGGCACATTTGTCATTCATCAGGAAGTTGACCACATTCCCCTCCCCATCCAGCCGGATGACCTTGCTGTCCTGGCCGCCAATGTCGATAATGGTACGCACGCTGGGGTCCAGAAAGTAGGCCCCTTTGGCGTGGCAGGTGATTTCAGTGATGGACTTGTCCCCCTGCTGGATAGCGGTGCGGCCATAGCCGGTGGTGACAGTAGCGGCAATGTCCTCCCGGCGCAGTCCTGCCTGAGTCAGGGCCTGTTCCAGAGCCCGCTCCGCACCCGCCGAGGCCCCCGCCCCGGTGGGCAGGATCACTCCGGCCACCAGGTTTTTGTCCCGATCCAAAATGGCCACATCTGTACTGGTGGAGCCGCTGTCAATGCCCACATAATACCGTCCGCTGCTCATGTTCCTCTCTCCTTTTCTCTGGCTGGGCTGTGCCGGAGCCATAGTCTCGGCAAAGGCCTCCAGCCTGGTTGACAGCTGGCCGCTGCTCCCCGCTGTGTAATCCGACTCAAGCTTGAGCATGGGCACACTTAGCTCGTGCCGCAGCTTGGAGTACTCAAAACCGTAGTAATCGCAGAATTTTACCGTGTGGTATACCACCCCCTTCAGATGAGGGTCGTTGACCAGCTGCCGCCGCCCAGCGGCATCAGTCATACGCATACAGGGGGTCTGTTCCAGCAGAGCTCCAGCATACCAGTCCATCAGGGCGTCAAAATCACCCTTCTCCGGCGGCTGGGCCACGCTGCGGTTGTGGACACAGGTGTCATTACGCACCGGCAGGGGCAGGGACTCGGCCATTGTCTGAAAGAGCTTGTCTCCCACCCGGCCACCCAGTACGCTGAGGTAGGGCTGGCTGGGCTGCTCCATGGGAACAAAGGCAGACCGGAAGACTTGTGGATCAAAGGCGGCTCCTTTGTAGGCCCCGTAGGCCTCCGCCAGTCGAAGCAGTTCCCCCTTCATCCGTTGCCGGGCGCACTGGTCCCCACAGTGGAGCAGGTCCATAAGAAAGAGAAAGTCCAGTTTTCCGTGTTCTTCCAGAATATCGTACACACTGCGGATTACATCGCAGCAGTTGACCAGCACCAGCTCCTTCACCTGCCCTGACAGGCAAGCCTCCAGCACCGCCTTGCCAAAGCCGCACAGGTTGGGATGTCCCAGCTGGTCGCTGAGAGGAAAGCCGTCAGGCATCTGGTCCAGTACGGCGCAGTTCCCTCCCAGAGCGGCCAGCAGCTCTACCGGCGTGTATTTGCAGATATAATGAGTGGTCATAGGGCCTTTTCCCCCTTCTCCTGTTTCAGCATCTCCACAAAGGCCTCCATTCGGGTGGCCAGCTGGCCCTCGCCGCCATGGCTGCGGTCACACCCATCCCCGTCCAGTACCAGACAGGGAATCTCAGACGCCTCAAAGCGTTCTTTGGCCAGCTGTGCACCTCCCAAGGTGTGTTTGCACCCCCAGTGACAGAACCACACCGCGCCGTCGGCTTTCACCTGCCGGGCAGCCTGGATACCCTTGTCGATGCGGCGGGACACTGGACCATTGAAGGCGGAGTACACCACACGCTGGGCCATAGCCTGGAATGGGTCCTCTGAAAAGGTGGGCTGGATACCCTCAAAGCACATATCACACCCAACCAGCTGTACCGCCCGGTTAAAATCGGTGACCTGCCGCAGGGGGGCTACCCAGAATGGGGTGGTGTGATGCCACAGTAGCCGCACCCCCTCCGCTGTCGGGGCCTGCTGGGCGTCCTTCAGGCATTGGAGGGTGAAGGCCTCTGTCTCCGGGGTACCCAGCAGGATATGGAGGGCAAAGGCGGCGAACATCTCCCCTGTCATCTCCCCAATGAGCAGCTTGTCTGCCCGCTGGGTCAGAAAGCGGTCGTAGTTGGCAAGACTGCGATTGCTCCGGGCCACCGTCTCCTCCAGTGCAGACAGGCTCAGTTTCTGGCCGGTCTGCTTCTCCAGAAAAGCCGTCATGTCCTTGAGCTGGCCAGCTACATAGTCTACAGCCCCCTGGTCGGTGCGGTAGGGCACGTCGATCATGAAGTGGGGCACATCAAAATACTCCGCCAACCGACGGAAAGTAAGCATATTGGCATCACATGCCAGAGTGGTGCTGAGGATAAACCGTGGCTTGGGCATCAGCTTCTTTTCCGCCGCCCCAATAAAAATTTTGTGGTAGGAGCAGAAAGTCTCAGGCAGACCCTCGCTCTCGGCATAACGGAGGAAGGTCCCCTCTGCCTGGGTACCGGAGAGGAAGCAGCCAAACCCCTCACAGGAATAAGGGAATAACCCAAGTACCTGTAGCGGCTCGCAGGGCAAAAACAGACTGACCATGGCGGCCTTATCCGGGTGGGCCAGAGGGGCAATCATAGAGTCCATGGTCTGGACCGCAGCCATCTGGGCCGAGCGGGTCATCCCCCTGCCAGGGGCGAAGCGCAACTGCATTTTTTTGGCCCGGTAGCCGGTGGTGAGCCACTGTCGGGCCTTTTCCGGGTCCTTGTCACAAAGTGTCTGAATCCACGCACCAAAGGATGTTACAATGTCTTTCATGGGAAACCTCACTTTTTACAGCGTGAAGCGTGGAGATAACCTATCCCCACGCTTCACGCTCCATACTATCAGGGTTTACAGATTCCGCAGGGGGCATACCCCTGGTCGATCAAATCCTGCCGGGATCCGGTATAGTCCTGGCGGTTGGCTTCATTCATACTCTCCACCCCGGAGCAATCAGGCAGATGAAACTTTTTGGAGTTGGTATTGAGTACGTAGCTGCCTGTCTGATCCTGGCTGTTGTCCTCCCCGCTGCCGGCAGCGGTCTGGGCAGGAGCGGAGACCTGGGGAAGCGCTTCCCCACTCTTGGCGCTGGCGCCGGTGGCGTAGTCGATGGTGACACCCGGTTGGACGTTGTAGGCATAGACACAGAAGGTGACCCCTTCCCCGTCGTCCTCTACACTGTAGGCCTCCATCAGCACCCCGGAAGCCACCAGATTATCCCCGTCAAACACCGGGGTTACCCGGTAGAGCACATGGTTGTCTGTCTCCTTGACGTAGTCGGCCACCATATTTTCAAAGGGGAGCATCCCGTCCACGTTCATGTACCGAGTGCCGGTAATGAGATTTTCCTCGTTGGCGTTCTCGCCGGTAAGCTGGAAGCCGATGAGGTGGCATCGGTTATACAGGTATTGGCCGTCGTACTGGACGTTGATCCAGCCGCTGGGGGTCACCGAGCTGATGCTCTCCCGGTCCTCGGTAGGCATCAGATCCTGTCCCACGCAGGCATAGGCCGACCCGCACCGCCCCAGAGAATCCAGGGGACTATACGTTTCAAAGGAATTGGTGGTATAGTCTTCCTCAGTAAAGAAGGGCTGGTTGTCATTAATGGTCACATAGGGTTCCCCGGCATAGGTAGGCAAGTCGGACAGGCCGTAGGAGACGGCGGTCTGGGCGGCGGGGAGCATATCGCAGCCCCCCAGTAACAGCGCGAACGCCATAGCCAGAACCAACACAGCGGAAGAAATACGTTTCATCTGGTATAGACCTCTTTCGTTAAAATTTTGTGGGAGGAGCCGGGAAATTCCACCATGGAATCCAGGTTAAACCGGGCCGTTGGATCGAAATCCAGGCGGGCGTCGGCAGGATAGACCCGGTTCCATCGGTAGACCACCAGGCGTTCCACCCTGTCCAGCCAGGGGGTCAGGGGCGGAAACTCAGCAAAGCAGTATTCCCCCGCCCCAGCCTGGTCCAAAAAGTCCTCTGCTGGGTGTAGGTTGACAGGGACTGGATCAAATTGCTTGGCGGAATAGGGGGTCATCCAGATAGGGGCTTCTCTCACCATTGCCAGCACATCTGCCCGCAGCAGGCGGTCCATACTTTGCCGCCGGCCATGGAAGGCCATGCCGCCCTTGTCGTCCACACATAGGATCAGCTTCATGTCCCATCCCTCCCTGGTATTTTTTTCGGACATAGATTTTTATTATAGCATCATCCGCAAAGAGAGGCAAGAGAAGGCAACCTCTCCCGTCGGGATACAGAATGAGCCGTCCAGTAGAACTAACGAGAGGACATAGAAAAGGCCGGCTGCGGAAACTCCGCAGCCGGCTGTCATTACGCTCTTGGGTGAGCCTTGTTGTATACGTCCTTTAGTTTTTGACTGACCAACTGGGTATAGATCTGGGTGGAGGAAATGTCGGCATGGCCCAACATTTCCTGGATGGAGTGGAGATCGGCACCGTTTTCCAACAGATGGGTGGCAAAGGAGTGGCGCAGGGTGTGAGGAGTGATATCCTTTTGAATCCCCGCTTTCTCCTGATAGTGTTTGATGATCTTCCAGAAGCCCTGGCGGCTCATACGCTCCCCGCTCATGTTGACAAACAGCGCTTTTTCATCGGGATGTTCCACCATCTGAGGACGCACCCGCTCCACATAGTACTGCAATACCCGTACAGCGGTCTGGTATAAAGGTATGACCCGCTCTTTCCCGCGGCTGACACAGCGGACAAAGCCAGTGGAAAGATTTAAATTGTCCAGGTTCAGCCCAATCAATTCACTGACCCGGATGCCTGTGGCATAGAGCAGCTCCAACATGGCTTTATCCCGAGAGCCTTTGCTATCAGAGGGGTCGGGCTGCTCCAAGAAGAGTTCTACTTCCCGGGAGGTGAGAATGTGGGGCAACTTACGTTCCACTTTAGTTTGGGGGAGTCCACGGGCCGGGTTTTCCCGCACTTGGCCGATCTCCATGAGCCAGGTATAAAAGGATTTGAGAGAGGCTTGGCTCCGTGTAACGGTGGCGGCCGATTTTCCGTGAGCCATCATATTGCTGGTGTAGGCCTCCACATCGGCGTGGGAGGCCTGTACCGGCGAAAGGCCCGCCTCTCCCAGCCAGCCCAAATACTGACGCACATCCCGCAGATAGGAACTGAGTGTGTTGGGAGATGCCCGCTTTTCTTCCATTAAAAATCGTTCATAGCCATTCAGATACTCCATCTGTCCAACACCTTCTTATTTTCTCTCTGTCAACTTACAAGAATAGCTGCCGCATTGGATAGCAGAGCGGGTACCGCAGTCTGCTCCAGCAGGATACACACACAAAGAATGCCGCCGCACATAGCACAGCGGACAAGGCAGTCCCGACCCCAGAGGACTCTCCCCTTTTCCTCGCCCCGCACTCGGGCGGCCAGAGCACGGGCAGACAGGAAACTCTGCACTCCTAATATAAAAAGGACAGGCAGGGACAAGATTTCCCCAATGCCGAACACCAAACAGGCTAACAGCCAGCCAGAGCCGCCAAATGCCCGTACAAAGGATGCGATGGAAAAGGCTAATAAAAAGCCACGGACTCCGAAGAGAATGGGAAGCCCTAAGACGCCCAAGGCGGTAAGACCAAGCAGAAGGGCCAGTAAAGGCCAACGCAAGGTGTCCCACACCTGAGACCACAGTGTTGGGGCGTCCACAGCCCCAGATTGGGCAGCCTGTAAAAAAGCCTGCAAATAGGCGTTCAGACTGGTCTCTCCTGCCCCCCCTACCTGAGCGGCCACCAAACATCCGGTTAGACCACCGGCAAGAAAGCAAATGGAGAGTATGATTAAGGTAGGGATGATTCCTTCCGTTGGTATATTCCAGGCAGCTACAATGGTCCTGCGCACACGCTTCACCTCCCACGGAAAAGCCTATGCGTCATAGAGTATCAGTAGACCTGCCTGTTTATCTGTTGTCTTTACTATAGCCTAACCAGAGACACGGTGCAAGGTAAGGCGAAGAAAAAAGTCATTTTTGTATATTATGTCAAATATTTATGTAAAATAAATTATGTAAACTAAAAATAGCGTGCAGGACATTGGAATTTGCTAATATGACAAAAATACTTTTGCAAAAAGAAGAATATGGAAAAAATCATCAGCAAAAACCGGTATCTTCCCTTCTGTTTACTCCTGTAAGTGAGCTTCATAAATGGGATCTGTCTTTATTTTCATTTTTAAATCAGACTGAGAACATGGAAAAGCTGCCTCCGCACATTAAATTTGCAAGAAATCAAAATCGATCATGCGGTCCGTTTTTGAAAAATGATTGATTTTGATTGGAATAACTACATAGAGAATATGAGCGATTTTGATTATTTTGAAACCGGACAAGCGGTGATTGATTTTGAATGTTTTAAATGTATGAAGGATCGCAAGCAAAGAGCTTTTAAGTGCTTAGACCAGCTATCCCCTCCCCTCTCAAAAAACGATTCATCTCGTAAAATGCAAGAAATATTTCATGCAAAAAAAAGAACAAGCCCTACTTCTCAAAGAAGTTGTTCTTTTGAGTAGCGGAGCTTGTTCGAGTGCTAGTTGGTGATGCCAATTTGTAATATCACAAATTGTATATCTTGCTGTTTAATCTGCCATACCGGCGTCAATGGCCTTAAGAGCAATGGCACATTCAAGCCGCTTGCGTTCCAATTCACAGCCTACCTTATGAGGATGCTTGATATCGCCGCCTACGAGCAAATTGGAGGCCGAGCAGCCGCCGGAGCAATAGAAACGGGCCCAGCAGTGGGCACACTCTTCCCTGGTATATACATTGAGACCGGCAAACTGGCTGGACAGGTTGCTGTCGAAGCTGTTGTCTTTTACGCTGCCCAGCTTGTAAGCCTCATTGCCCACAAACTGGTGGCAGGGATAAATATCGCCATCAGGTGTGACTGCCACATATTCACAACCAGCGCCGCATCCCCGCAGCCGCTTAATGACGCAGGGACCTTGGGACAGGTCCACATTAAAGTGGAAGAAGTTTGTTTCCCGGTGGTCCTTCAGATACTCCGCCAGGCGCTCGTATTCCGCTTTCAGCTCAGGCAGGTCGGCTTCCTGGAGAGCATAGGGATCGTCCTCCTTCCCTACCACCGGCTCCACCGACACATTTTTGCCGATAGAAGCCAGCTCCTTTACATCTTCAGCGAAATCCTTGTGGAACCGGGTAAAGGTGCCGCGCAGATAGTAGTCCTTGGTGCCACGGCCAGCGATGAGCTTTTGAAACTTGGGCACAATCACATCATAGGAGCCCTTGCCGTTGATGGTAGGCCGCAAATCGTCATTGACTTCCTTCCGACCATCCAGAGAGAGTACCGCATTGGACATCTCACGATTGATGTACTCAATATTCTCATCATCCAGCAGCACGCCGTTGGTGGTGATGGTAAAGCGGAAACACTTGTTATGCTCCTTTTCGATGGAACGGGCGTATTCCACGGTGGCCTTCACAGTGTCCATGGCCATCAAGGGCTCACCCCCAAAGAAGTCCACCTCAATGTTGCGGCGGTTGCCAGACTTGGCGATGACAAAGTCAATGGCCTGCTTGGCGGTTTCAATGTCCATGGTCATCCGCTTACCGGTGCCAAAGTCGCCGGTGGAGGCAAAGCAGTATTTACACCGCAGATTGCAGTCATGGGATACATGGAGGCAAAGGGCTTTTACCAGGGCCTGCTGCTGCATGGAAGCAGCTTTGTCCCGGTCAATATAGTCGTCCTGTTCAAAAAGCAGGCCTTCTTTTTTCAGTTCCCGCAGTTCTTCCCAGATCTCGGCCAAAGCGGCTGGGTCATACTGGGGCAGCGCGGCAATCAGCTCCTCCGGTAACTCGCCCTGAAGGCTCTCCCCATCTTCTTCCCTCTTTGCCAAGGCGGTGAGTAGGTCATAGGTCAGCTCGTCCAGCACATGAACAGCGCCGCTGTTGACATCCACGGCGATGCGCACGCCGAGACACTGAAAGGTATGTACCATAAATTTCGATTCCTTCCTCAGAGCATGGAAAAGGGTGGGTTTGCACCCACCCTTGCCCTGTTGTTTGTTAGCGGTTCTCGCACTTCTGATTGGCCACAGTGCAAGAGGTCTTACAGGCGGACTGGCAGGAGGTCTGGCACTCGCCGCAACCGCCGTGGGCGGCGCTCTTCTTCAAAGTCGCGCCGTTGAGCGTCTTAATATGCTTCATTCTGATTTTCCCTCCCAAATAGAAACTTTAAGACATTATACCATAGCGTCCGGTTAATTTCAACGCTTTCTGTGTTTTTTCCGTTTGGTTCCGCCGGAGCCGCTGCCGATCAGCCCGGCGGCTGCCCCGCCGCAGAGGGAGCCGCAGAGCAGACCGATGCCCCCAGCCTCCAAAGATACATCCCGGAAGCACAGAGCACCCAAGGTGAGCACCAGCAGAAAGAGCACTACCCCGGTAAGCAATCCCGCGGCCAGTCCCCCGCCGCAGCGACGCACTGTCAGCAGTCCACCGCAGAAGCCTCCCAGTACACAGCCCACAATGGTGATCTGATAGGTAAGCTCCATGCTCAGCAGTCCGCCAGAGATAGCCGCCGATGCGCCCAGCAGGAACAGCAGGCATACACCCAGGGCCAGCAGTCCTCCCAGCAGGATGCCCAGTGCACAGCGGAGCAGCTTCGCCCCCTGGTCTTCCTCCTTTTTTCGCATAAAAATACCCTCCCTTGCCACAGGTTCCTGATGAAACCTATGCCGGGAGGGCATTTTATATTACTTCTTGTCCTTAGCGTCCTTGGTCTCGCCGGGGCCTTCCTCTGTGGTCTGGGTGCCGCGGGTGGACACAGCCCACTTGGTGAACTCCATGCGCACACGGTCGGAGCTGGTCTCGATCACGATGGTGTTCTCCTTCACTGCGCAGATGGTACCTACAATACCGCCGATGGTGGTGATCTGATCGCCTACGGCCAATTCAGAACGCATCTTGGCAGCGGCTTTCTTTTTCTTGTTCTCCGGCCGGATCAGCAGGAAATAAAACACCGCCACAAGAAGCACGATCGGAATAAGCATTCCCATAAGACTACTTGTCGTGTCGACACTGGTGGTGCTGGACAACATCGCGTTGGCAACCTGTGCTGTCAATACAATCCCCTCCGATTTTAGCTTTGACGATTCGTCATCAGTGGAACATTATAAAACGAAATGCAGGTTTTGACAAGTCTTTTTCGCTATTTTTCACAGATTGTTTCAAATCCTGCCAGCCAGTTTTTCTGAGTATTCCGCCCGGAACGCGGCAAACTGCCCTTTGTCCAAGGCATCTCGGATACACTGGGCCAGCTTATTGTAAAAATAGAGGTTGTGCATGACTGCCAGGCGCATGGCCAGCATCTCCTCGGCCACAAACAGATGGCGCAGATAGGCCCGGGAAAAGTTCCGGCACACCGGACAGTCGCACTGGGGGTCAATGGGCCGCTCATCTGTCTTATACTTCTCATTGCGGATGTTCATGGCTCCCGACCAGGTGAACAGCTTGGCGTGGCGGGCGTTGCGGGCGGGCATAACACAGTCGAAGAAATCCACCCCACGGGCTACCCCCTCGATGATGTTGGAGGGAGTGCCCACTCCCATGAGATACCGTGGCTTATCTTGTGGCATATATGGCTCCACCGCGTCGATGATGTCATACATCACTTGGGTGGGCTCCCCTACCGCCAGACCACCAATGGCATAGCCCTCACAGTCGATTTTAGACGTCTCCTTCATGTGCCAGATCCGCAGATCGGGAAAAGTAGCGCCCTGGTTGATGCCAAAGAGCATCTGATGGGGATTCACTGTGTCGGGCAGGCTGTTGAGCCGGTCGTGCTCCACCTTGCATCGCTGAAGCCACCGCAGGGTGCGCTCGCAAGAAGCCTTGGCGTATTCATAGGTGGCGGGGTTTTCTACACATTCATCAAAAGCCATGGCGATGTCGCTGCCCAGATTGGACTGGATCTGCATAGACTCCTCAGGCCCCATGAAAATCCGCCTGCCGTCGATGTGAGAGGCAAAGGTGACCCCCTCCTCCTTGATCTTCCGCAGACCGGACAGTGAAAACACCTGAAACCCGCCGGAATCGGTGAGAATGGGCCCGTCCCACCGCATAAATTTGTGGAGTCCACCCATCTGGCGCACCACTTGGTCGCCGGGGCGGAGATGGAGGTGGTAGGTGTTGGACAGTTCCACCTGGCATCCAATATCCTTCAGATCAAAGGCGGACAGGGCTCCCTTGATGGCACCCTGGGTACCTACATTCATAAAAACCGGCGTCTGTACGGTGCCATGGGCGCAGGTAAAGACGCCCCGGCGGGCCTTGCCCTCGGTCTTGATTACTTCAAACACAGTAAAACTCCTTTATCTTGCAAGTGTCTTTTATCATACCAGAACTGCGGACAAAGCACAAGGGACAGCCGCCTGCTCCGCGAAAAAACGGACCGTCTCACTGAGACGATCCGTTTTGGTTATGATACACTGTCCATCGTTTGTTTGACCACTGACTCCATGATATCCCCCGTCATAGCTCCCGGTACATAGCCATACACGTTGCCATTGGCGTCGATCATAAAGGTGGTGGGGAAAGCGGAAATGCCGTAGTAGGCAAATACCTCGCCTGTGGTATCCATCACCACGGGGAAGGTATAGCCATGGTCTGAAAGAAATTGCTCTACCTCTTCCTGGGATATATCCTGGTTCATAGGGTTAGTGTCGGTTTTGGGGTTGGCAACCCCAAGTACCACCAGATCCTCCCCATTTTCTCCATAGGCCTCATACAGTTTTTGAATGTCGGGCATTTCGCTCTGACAGGGGCCGCACCAAGTGGCCCAGAAGTTGAGAAATACTGTCTTGCCCTTGTAGTCGGACAGGGTATGGGTATTGCCATACTGGTCGGTGAGGGTAAAGTCAGGGGCTTCCACCGTTGGGTTCTGGCTGGGAGAGGGCTGGGCGCTTTCCGTGACATCAGGGGTTGGGGATGCTGTTTGTGTACTTTGGTCTGGAGTCTCCGTGGCGGCTCCCCCTCCTACCACGGATAGGTAGCTGGTAATGCCGTTCATAAAGCCAGTGAGCGTCATGATACCCATGAGCACCAGCAGAGCTGCCCCCACTTTGCCGGTGTACCGGACCACCTTCTGGTGTTTCTTGAAGAAGTTCAGCACCGTGCCGGTAAAGATGCCCACCGCCAGAAAGGGAATGACAAATCCAGCGGTATAGACGGCGATGAGCAGAAAGCCCTTGCCTGCGCTGGCGGCGGAAGAGGCCATCAGCAGTACGCTGCCAAGGGTGGGTCCTACACAGGGGGTCCAGGCAAAGCTGAAGGTGAAGCCAAGAACCAGGGCCACCAAGGGGTTCATGGCCCATTTGTCCAGCCGAAAGGGCAGCCGGTGCTCCTGCTCCAAAACTGACGCCTTCCCTAAAAATCCGAACTGATATATGCCGAAGAGGATCATGATGATACCGCTGATCCGGGCAAACCAGGTCTGATTGCCGCTGAAGAAGCGGCCGGCAGCTGTAAAGCCTAATCCCAGTATAAAGAAGGCAAAGCTGATTCCCACCACAAAGAACAGCGTGTTGATCAGCACCTTGCCTCGGGGGTAGCGGATGGCACCGTTCTCGTCCACTACCCGGGCGCCCCCAGCCAGATAGCCTACATACAGAGGTACCAGGGGGAGCACACAGGGAGAGAAAAAGCTGAGCAGACCTTGGATAAAGACGGTGAGTACCGGCACGCCGGTCTCCAGCTGCAGATTCATAGGGACTCTCCTTTTTGTGTGGATTTCAGCTGGCGTTCCAGGTCAATAAGCCGGACCTGAGCCAGCTTGGCCCGGCAGCCTTGGTCCAGATCGTCAAAAAGGTGATCCATCACACCGGCCATACCAGAGGCCACCATACAGCCGCAGTCTACCCCACCGCCACTGTGCCAGGCGGGCTCCACAAATCGTACCGCCAGCGCATCAGCCACTACATCCAAAGTCAGTTCCGCAGGGTCAACAGTGATCTGATAGCCTCCCTCGGTCCCGGTCCGGGTGGTTACCAGCCCCGCCTTTTTCAGCTTGGCCATTACCTTGCGGACCCGGGCCGGGTTGGTGCAGATGTTGGAAGCGAGCTCCTCGCTGGATAGCATACACCCCCGTTTGTCCAGATAGATCAGGGCGTGGACCGCCACACAGAACAGGCCATTCATGAAAGGTGATTCTCCTTTACACTTGTTTCAGCAGGTACTCTTCCGCCCAGTGGGCAGCGTTTGCTCCGTCAGCGGCGGCGGTGATGACCTGCCGCAGAGCCTTGGTACGCACATCCCCGGCAGCAAAGACTCCGGGTACGTTGGTACGACAGCTCTCATCAGCTATCAAGTATCCAGCCTTGTCGGTTGTGACCTGCCCAGTGAAGAGTGCGGTATCTGGCACACGACCCACCGCCACAAAGAGGCCATCACAGGCCAGCTCTGTTTTTGCTCCGGTCACCACATTCTCCAGTTCTATTCCTGTCAGGCGCTTCTCCTTGCGTAATGCTGTAACACGGCTGTTCCAGAGGATCTCCACCCCAGCCTCCTCTAAAGCCTTGTGATATACCGCCGATGCCCGCAGACTGTCCCGCCGGTGGATCAGGTATACCTTTTTGCAGAGTTTGGACAGGTAGAGGGCATCCTCCACAGCGGTGTTGCCGCCGCCGTTGACCGCCACCACCTTGCCCCGATAACCCATGCCGTCACAGGCGGCGCAGTAGGCGACACCTCTCCCCCGCAGTTCACTCTCTCCGGGGAGGCCCAGCTCCCGGGGGTAGGCCCCGGTGGCCAGAATCACCACGTCGGCGGTGAGATCGCCCTCGCTGGTGTGGAGCACCTTGGGAACGGCGGTCAAGTTTGCGCCAGTCACCTCAGCATAGATGGTCTCTGCCCCGTACTTCCTGGACTGTTGCTCCATCTTCTCCCCCAGCTCAAAGCCATCCACTCCATCGGGAAATCCGGGGTAGTTGTCGATGGTGGAGGTGGTGGCCATCTGCCCACCGGGAGACAGCTTTTCCACCACCGCTGTTTTCCGGCCGCTGCGGGCGGCATAGAGGGCGGCCGTATATCCGGCGGGACCGCCGCCCACGATCAAGATCTCATACTGTGCCATGCCGGTTACCTCCTCTTTCTATTAGAGCCCCATCCAGTCAATGATCTGGGCCTTGGAACCGGGGTTTACAATGGGCTCCCCAGCCACCCCATTCCGGAAGAAAAACAGGGTGGGGATTACCTCTACCCCAAACTGCTCCTCCAGACCGGGCTCCTCGTCAATGTTGATCTTGCCAACTACCACCTGGCCGTCAAACTGCTGGGCAATTTGATCCAGCACCGGAGCGATCCGGCGGCAGTAACCGCACCAGGGAGCCCAGAAGTCCACCAGCACCGGTTTGTCGGAATGGAGTACCAGTTCTTCAAAGTTTTCTTTTGTAATGGTAATGGGAGTCATATCCATCGTCCTTTCTTGGTTTGATTCAGGCTGTGGGCCTGTTTTAGCATATCCTTTAAACTGTAACTTTATTTGTTGCACTTTATACTGTAACTATATCAGTTACAGTTAGCGTTGTCAACCCTTTTTCCTGCTTTTTTGCTGGGGCTGCTGATGGACACCTTTCAGATGGGGGCGGCATAGGCTGTCATGTGGCAAAGCCACAAGCTAAGCGGATCAAAGGAGTACAATATGAACCACTATCTTCCCTCTGATCGGGAGTGGAGACGGAAACAGGAGGGCGCGGCCTGCTGCTGTCCGCCGGGCTGTTGCCCGCCGCCTTGTCCCCCTCCCTGCCCTGTGCCCGGACCTACTGGTCCCACAGGGGCAACCGGTCCTGCAGGCGCTACTGGTCCTACCGGACCTGCCGGGTCGGGTGGAGCAGGTCCCACCGGTCCTACGGGGGCCACGGGCCCGACTGGACCTGCCGGTCCGGCCACGCCGGGTCCCACCGGTCCTACCGGAGCTGCGGGAACCACTGGTCCTACCGGACCGACTGGACCTCAGGGTGTCTCCGGCCCGACTGGCCCAACCGGTGCAGCCGGTGCTACCGGCCCCACCGGTCCTCAGGGTATTCCCGGCCCGGATGGAGCCACTGGCCCAACTGGGCCCCAGGGCATTCCCGGTCC
This sequence comes from uncultured Flavonifractor sp., assembly GCF_944385615.1. Taxonomy (GTDB): domain Bacteria; phylum Bacillota; class Clostridia; order Oscillospirales; family Oscillospiraceae; genus Flavonifractor. The sequence continues at coordinate 39,516 of NZ_CALWXV010000014.1, forward strand.
GGATGGAACTGCGGGTGCTACCGGTCCTACCGGACCCACTGGACCCACTGGCGCTGCTGGGACAGCGGGTGTTGCCGGTCCCACTGGTCCCACTGGTGCCGCCGGGACAGCGGGTGCTGCCGGTCCCACCGGACCCACTGGTCCTGCCGGCACTGCCGGTACGGCGGGTGCTACCGGTCCTACTGGACCTACTGGCCCAACCGGCCCTGCCGGGGAGACCAACGCGGCGGCTACGGTAAGCACGTTGGAGTCTAACGCCACACTGGCCCAGACCATCAGTATCGTTAACCAAATCATTCAGAATCTTCAGGCCGCCGGTCTGATGAATTCCTGACCTGCGGGAGAGGAGGGCATTGGGCTCTCCTCTCCTCATTTGAAGGGGGAAAACAGCATGAAGATCGTAGTCTATGCCATCAGCAAAAATGAATCCCAATTTGTGGACCGTTGGATGGATTCTATGGGAGAGGCGGACCAGGTGGTGGTGCTGGACACAGGTTCCACAGATGATACCGTGGAACGGCTGCGGGCTCGGGGCGCTCAGGTCACGGTGGAAGAAATCTCCCCCTGGCGGTTCGATGTGGCCCGCAACCGCTCTCTGGAGCTGGTGGAGGAGGATGCGGATATCTGCGTGTGTACCGATCTGGACGAGATATTTCACCCTGGTTGGCGGTCGGCTCTGGAGACAGCCTGGACCCCGGAAGCCGGTCAGGCCAGATACCGGTACACCTGGTCTTTCCGGTCCGATGGCGGCGAGGGGGTAGTGTTCTGGTATGAGAAGATCCACCGCCGCCACGGCTATCGTTGGGTCCACCCGGTCCATGAGGTACTCCAGTGGGTGGGTCCTGGCCAAGCGGGGCCCATGGTGACGGCAGCAGGGGTACAGATGGACCACCACCCGGACCCAAGCAAATCCCGGGGGCAGTATCTTCCTCTGCTGGAGTTGTCGGTACAGGAGGCCCCGGAGGATGACCGCAATGTCCACTATCTGGGCCGGGAATACTTTTTCTATGGGCGATGGGAGGACTGTATCGTCACCCTAAGGAGGCACCTGTCTCTGCCCACTGCCACCTGGAAGGATGAACGGGCGGCCTCTATGCGGTATATTGCCAAAGCGTATTTGCAGAAGGGAGACCCCATCCAGGCCAGAGGCTGGTTTTTCCGGGCTGCCGCTGAGGCTCCACACCTGCGGGAGCCCTGGATGGACCTGGCCATGCTGTGCTACCAGCAGGAAAATTGGGATGGGGTGCTCTATTTCACTGGGATTGCTCTGGCTATCACTGTACGTCCGGATACTTACATCTGTGAGGCCGAGCCCTGGGGGCCCCTTCCCTACGATCTGCGCTGTCAGGCCTATTTCCGTACCGGACGAAACAGTCTGGCTTTGGAAGAGGCTCAAAAAGCCCTGTCTCTCTCCCCCACCGATCCCCGTCTAAGGGGTAATGTGGCTGTGTTGAGCCGAATGCAATGAGAAATAAGGGTATGAAAAGGCCGGGGCTGCGTGGCAACCCCGGCTTTTTCAAAAAATCTTAGCAAATAAACATGGCGTCTCCAAAGGAGAAAAAGCGGTATTTCTGCTCCACTGCCTCCTTGTAGGCGGCCAGAATGTGCTCCCGGCCTGCCAGGGCGGACACCAGCATGATGAGGGTGGACTCTGGAAGGTGGAAATTGGTGATAAGACAGTCCAGTGCCTTAAATTTGTAGCTTGGATAAATAAAGATATTGGTCCACCCAGCGCTTTCCTTCAAGGTACCATCCTCCGCCGCCCAGCTCTCAATAGTGCGGCAGGAGGTAGTGCCCACACAGATCACCCGTCCCCCTTCCCGCTTGGTACGGTTGATGAGTTCGGCGGTTTCCGCCGGGACCATACAATACTCAGAGTGCATCTCGTGATCCAGGATGTCCTCCTCTTTTACCGGACGGAAGGTGCCCAAGCCCACGTGGAGGGTCACATAGGCCAGATTTACCCCCATGTCCGCCACCTGCTTCAGCAGATCCTTGGTAAAGTGGAGCCCGGCAGTGGGGGCCGCGGCGGAGCCTACCTCCCGGGAGTAGACGGTCTGATACCGCTCCGGATCGTTCAGCTCCGCTTTAATATAAGGCGGCAGGGGCATTTTGCCCAGCTGCTCCAGCTTCTCCAGGAAGATGCCATCATAGTCGAAGCGGACCAGCCGGTTGCCGCCCTCCAGCACCTCGGTGACCTCCGCGGTAAGCTGTCCCTCTCCAAAAGATACCTTGGTGCCCGGCTTCATTTTGCGGCCCGGCCGTACCAGGCACTCCCAGGTCTTGTTTCCCCGATCGATGAGCAGCAGCACCTCCACCGCTCCCCCACCGGGCTCCCGATGGCCGATCAGCCGGGCGGGCAGCACCCGGGAGTCGTTGAGTACCAGGCAGTCTCCCGGCCGCAGCAGCGTGGGCAGGTCGTAGAAATGCATGTGTCGGGTTTCCCCGGTGTGCTTGTCCAGTACCAGCAGCCGGGATGCATCCCGCTTTTCCAGCGGAGTCTGGGCAATCAGCTCTTCCGGCAGTTCAAAGTCAAAATCTGATGTTTTTATGGCTTGCGCACCTCGATTCCAGTATAGTAAAAGGTAAGGATATCCTTGTAAGTATACCCCTGCTGGGCCATGGCGTAAGCACCCCACTGGCTCATGCCTACGTTGTGGCCCCAGCCGGAGCCGTTGATGGTAAATACGGTGGAGCCGCTGGTGCTGCTGCCGCCGCCGGACTGGGCCTGGCTGACCTGGCCGCTGCCATCAATGAGATAGGCGTTGTTTCCCAGAGCAGCGGTGTTGCCGCTGCCGTCAATGGCATAGGCACCATCCAAACTGCTCAAAGTGCCGCTGCCGTTGAACGTGTATCCCCCAGTCCCAGTGGAGCTGCCGCCGCCGGAGCTGGTAATGGTATAGTGGATGGAACGCAGCCCTAGGAAGGTGCGGCAGTCATCCCGAATCTTACTCCAGCTTTTGCCGGAGGAGTCGATAAAGGTAATCTCAATGGCGTTGCCGGTGGGACTGGTCTTGGTAACCTTGAAGTCCACGATGCCCGAGTTGGCATATCCCTTGGAGTTGAGCAGGTCGGTAAGCTCCTGGGCGGTATAGGTCACAGTCCAATTATAGTTGGAGATCTTGGAGGATACCGATGCCTCATAAGGATCGTACTTCCCTACCAAATACCCCACATCGTTTCCCCATACATTGACGGCGCTCTCGGTGGCGCCGCCGTCATGGGAGGAATATACCGCCTCAATGAGGGAACCGCCATACCAGGCGTATTCTCCATAAGTCTCGTCCACTGCCCGGCTGCTGGTGGCGGTCACCTCATCCATTCCATAGTAGACCTGGCAGTCGGTGGAGTTGCACAGATCAAAGCCCTGGCTTTGGTGCTTGCTTGACACATAGTTGCGATAGGCATAGGTGCGGGCACACACGGCCTGGGCCTTCAGGGCTTCCAAGGGCCAGGAGGCGCTCATCTCCTGGACGATAACTCCCTGAACATAATCCTCCAGGGGGATGACATTGCTGACAGTCAGGTTGCCGCCGTTCACCCGCTGGTACTGAAAACCGCCATAGTAGGTGCAATTCCTGAAGATGGTCTCGGTCTGGATGGAGTTGTCCAGGCCGGGAGCAATGCCCAGGCACAGACTGCTTCCTCCATCAAACTGGAATAAAATCTGGCTGGTACCCGTCTTGACCACCGATACACCGTAACTGGAGGTGCCTGTCACTTCGATGCCAACCAGGCCCAGGCTGGTCTGGGCGGCCTGGGCTTCCTCCTGGCTGAGATAGGCCCCCACCCGTGCCTGCCATTCCCCATTGATCCAGGCCGCAAATCCGCCGGGGTAGAGCGAAGCGGCGGCAGAGGCGTCCGCATAAGAGCCATAGGAGCCGGGCAGCTTCAAATGCCAGCACCCCACCGCGATATTGGAGGTCAGGGTATCGAAATAACCAGACCAGTTTCCGGAGGTGCCATAGTACACATTCTGGGTCTTGACCACCGAAATAGCGGTTTCCGATGTCTGGGCCAGCTGCACAAAGTTCCGGCTGCTGTCATAATAGCCCAGCCGGTAGCCGCTGCCCACGTCGTTGAGCAGATTAGCGCCGGGCAAAGCAGTGGAGCCGTAGAACAGCCCAACCTTGATGGTGGGGTTGACGGTCACAGATGCTGCTCCGGCAGGAACTGTTCCCAGCGGTATTGCAATAGCCAGACCAAGGGCAACAGTCTGCACAAATTTTATCACTATTTTTCTGTTCATTTGTTGGAAATCCCATCTCGCTTTCGTTGACAGTTTACCAGAACTTGTGGTACAATTTTGCAAACTAACTAGCGAAATTCACACTTGCAGAATAGAGGCGCGGCTGTTCAAGAGTACCGCGGGGAGGGCGACCGGGCCCGGAGAACCGTGAGAAAGGGGAGGCCGCCGAAGGGACGTTCCCCGGCGGGGCGTTTACCTGGTTGCCCGGTGAAGATCCGTGCGACTGTCGCCGCAAACGCGGCGGAGTGCTGTCTGCTTTTGTCGGATAATGGCAGGGTCGCGCTGTCCCTGCCATTATAGTACAAAATCAGCAGTTCTGTAAACTGCTGATTTTCTTTTTTATCACCAGTTTCCGGTCTGAGACAGGCCGGTGATGGAATAGGATTTGAGCAACGGAGGTATCGGTCATGGAAAAATATAAAGTAGGCGTCATCGGCGGCACCGGTATGGTGGGCCAGCGTTTTGTTTCCCTGCTGGAGAATCACCCCTGGTTCCAGCTTACTGTCATTGCGGCCAGCAGCCGCTCCGCTGGCAAGACCTATGAGGAGGCCATCGGCTCCCGCTGGGCGCTGGAGAACCCCATGCCCGAGGAGGCCAAGGGTATGGTGGTCATGAACGCGGAGGCCGATATTGAGACCATTGCCTCCCAGGTAGACTTTGTCTTCTCCGCTGTAGATATGAAAAAGGAAGAGATCCAGGCTCTGGAGGAGGCCTATGCCAAGCACGAGTGCCCTGTGGTCTCCAACAACTCCGCTCACCGCTGGACGCCCGACGTTCCCATGGTGGTGCCCGAGATTAACCCGGAGCATATCAAAGTCATCGAGGCCCAGCGAAAGCGACTGGGGGTGGAGCGCGGGTTCATTGCCGTCAAGTCCAACTGCTCCCTCCAGAGCTATGTTCCCGCCCTGCACCCCCTGCGCGGCTTCGGTCTGAATCAGGTGCTGGTCTGCACCTATCAGGCCATTTCCGGCGCGGGCAAGACCTTTGATACCTGGCCTGAGATGGTGGACAATGTGATCCCCTACATCGGCGGCGAGGAGGAGAAGAGCGAGCAGGAGCCCCTGAAGCTGTGGGGCAAGGTGGAGAACGGGGTCATCGTCAATGCCCAGTCCCCTTCCATTACCGCCCAGTGCCTGCGGGTGCCCGCGTCCAACGGCCACATGGCTGCTGTGTTCGCACGGTTTGAGAATAAACCCTCTATGGAGGAGATCAAGGAGATTTGGGCAAATTTCAAGGGCCGCGCCCAGGAGCTGGCCCTGCCTTCCGCTCCCAAGCAGTTTTTGCACTACTTTGAGGAGCCCGACCGTCCCCAGACCCGGCTGGACCGGATGACTGAGGGCGGCATGGCGGTCTGTATCGGCCGTCTGCGTCCTGACACGCAGTACGACTATAAGTTCGTCTGCCTGTCTCACAATACCCTTCGCGGCGCCGCAGGCGGCGCAGTCCTTCTTGCCGAACTTCTGTGCGCGGAGGGTTACATTTCAAGGAGGTAACCCTATTATGAGAGAGCCTGTTTTTACCGGAGCCTGTTCCGCCATCATCACCCCGTTTGACCACAGCGGCGCCATCAATTATGACCAGTTTGGGAAGCTCATTGACGAGCAGATCGAGCGTGGCCTGGATGCCATCTGTGTCTGTGGTACCACCGGCGAGTGTTCCACCCTCACCATTCGGGAGCACATTGCTGCCGTGGAATACTGTGTCAAGCGGGTAAATGGCCGGGTCAAGGTCATCGCTGGCGCGGGGAGCAACGACACCTCCGCTGCCGTCTACCTGTCCCAGCACGCTCAGGACTCCGGCGCCGACGCCCTGCTGCACGTCACCCCCTACTACAACAAGGCGTCCCAGACTGGCCTCATCAAGCACTACGAATACATAGCCGACCGGGTACAGCTGCCCATTATCCTCTATAATGTGCCGTCCCGGACCGGTGTTTCCTTTACCGCTGAAACCTATAAGGTGCTCTCCCAGCACCCCAACATCAATGGCGTCAAGGAGGCCAGCGGCAACTTCTCTCTGCTGGCCCACACCCTAGCCATCTGCGGCGACGACTTCTACGTCTGGTCGGGCAATGACGACCAGGTGGTGCCCATGATGAGCCTGGGCGCCAAGGGTGTTATCTCGGTGGTGGCCAATATCGCCCCCGAAATCATAATCCAGATGACCCATCTGTGCCTGGAGGGCAATTTTTCTAAGGCTGCCGCCATTCAGCTGGGGTACATGGACTTTATCGATGCCCTCTTCCTGGAGGTCAACCCCATTCCAATCAAGGCCGCTATGAATCTGGCGGGCTACGACATCGGCTCTCTGCGTCTGCCGCTGTGCGATATGTCCGACGGTCCGCTGGAGGTCCTCCGTCAATCCATGATGAAGGCTGGACTGCTCAAAGCATAAGAGGCTTGACCCAGGAAAGGATGTTATAATATGTTTCGATGGATCCTCTCCGGCTGCAACGGCCGGATGGGCCGGGCGGTAGAGCGTCTGTGCGCCGCCCAGCCTGATTTGGAGATCGTGGCCGGATTTGACCTGTTGGGAATTGCTGAGGGGGATTTTCCTGTCTTCTCCTCCCCTGCTGAATTCAAGGGGCAGGCCGACGTGGTAATCGACTTTTCCTCCCCTGCTGCCCTGCCTGCCCTGCTGGATTTCTGCCTGGAACGACGCGTCCCAGTGGTGCTGGCAACCACTGGCTATTCCCAGGAGCAGCTGGTGGCCATTGACCAGGCGGCCCGGACGATCCCCATTTTCCGCTCTGCCAATATGTCTATAGGGGTCAATGTGCTGCTGGCACTGGTCCGGCAGGCGGCCGCCGCTCTGGGGCAGGACTACGATATTGAAATCGTGGAGCGGCACCACAATAAAAAGGTGGATGCTCCCAGCGGTACCGCACTCATGATCGCCGATGCGGCGGCCCAGGCCCTCCCCTATCAGCCGGAGTATGTCTATGACCGCCACAGCGTCCGCAAAGCCCGGGAAAAGCGAGAGATCGGCATCTCCGCTGTCCGGGGCGGCAACATTGTGGGAGACCATGAAGTGATCTTCGCCGGTGAGAATGAGGTCATTGAGCTGCGCCACTCCGCTATGAGCCGGGAGGTCTTTGCCTCCGGCGCCATTCGGGCAGCTCGCTTCTTGGCTGGTGTGGAGGCTCCTGGGCTTTACTCCATGGCTGATTTGGTGGGAGAAAGACAACAATAAAAAGGAACTCCGCGGAATATCACTTCCGCGGAGTTCCTTTTTATTGTTCCGGCTGGACCGGCGGGTCCTTCTTCAGCGGTTTTCCGTCACCGTCGATTTTTTTGGCTCTCAGCCGGTTGTTGACCCACTCCCGTACCAGGGCATAGAGCACCGCAAAGGTGGGCACGCCCAAAATCATACCGGGAAAGCCAAACAGACCGCCGCAGGTGACGATGGAGACCAGTACCCAGATAGCGGAAAGGCCGGTGCTGTCCCCCAGGATCTTGGGACCCAGGATGTTGCCGTCAAACTGCTGCAAAGCGATGACCAGGGCGAAGAACCGGAGGGCGGCCCATGGGTCCACAATGACCAGAATAAAGAGACAGGGAATGGCGCCGATGATAGGGCCGAAGAAGGGGATGATGTTGGTGACGCCTACTGTAACACTGACCAGCATGGGATAGGGAATGCGGAAAATGGCGCACAGGAGAAAGCACAGCACACCGATGATGGCCGAGTCAATGATCTTGCCATTGATAAAGCCCACAAAGACATGGTTGGCGTGGCCGCAAATCTGGAGTAGCCGGTCGGAGCGCCGTTTGGGCAATACCGCATAAAGCAGACGCTTGAGCTGCGGGACCAGCCGCCCCTTCCCTGCCAGCATGTAGATGGAGGAGATCAGGGCGGTAATGCCGGAGATTACGCCGTTTCCAATGGCAAAACCTACATCCAGCAGCTGAGGCAGGGCCTGGGCCACCTGTGAGCTGATTTTACTCATCATGCTCTGGAAATCACCCAGGGCGGTGTTGACACCTTCCGGGTCCAGATGGAACTGCACCGTCAAATCCTGTACCAATTGATTCAGACTGTCCATGTAACCCTGCATATTTCCCGCAAGGTCTTTGACGCTCTGCACCACCTGAGGAATAATAAGCCCAAGCAGAACGGCAACTACCGCAAAAGCCAGCACATAGACCAGCAGAATGGATAGCCCACGCTTATATCTGCTGTTGGCAAAGAGCCTCCGTTCAAAGAAGCACATGGGAGTGTTGAGCAGATAGGCAATAGCAAAGCCTACGATGAAGGGGGACAAGACCCCCATAAATTTGTCGATACGGATGGTTACCACATCGAGGTTGTTCAGTCCCACATAAAATAAAATGGCGACCAGCAGAACGATGAGCAGTTGAAGGTGATTTCCGTCCAGGATATACCATTTTTTCTTTTTCTCCTGCTCCTCTTTGTCGGACATGGCTGTTTCCTCCTTTGCAGTTTGCCATACACAACTTACTGGCGTTTAATAAAGTATATTGTATCATGGCCGCCTCTCCCCCGCAATGGTACTGTAGAAAAAAGCAGAGAAAAGGGGCTGCCGTAAGCGATACGGCAACCCCTGAGAAATCAGCCCTGAAGAGAGGCCCGATGGAAGACCTTTTTGCCCTTCTTAATCATGACACCGTCGCCGCTAAGTCGGTCAGCGGGCACAGAAGTGTTCACATCGGATACCTTCTCCCCGTCCAGCTCCACGCCGCCCTGCTCGATGAGACGGCGGGCCTCCTTCTTGGAGGGTACCAGGCTGCACTTCAGCATCAGGTCCAGGATGCCGATGGCCCCGTCGGTAAGGTCGGAGGCCTCCAGCATGGTGGAGGGCACGTTGCTCATGTCACCGCCTCCCACAAAGAGCGCCTTGGCGGCCTCCTGCGCCTTCTTGGCCTCATCCGCGCCGTGGACCAGCTGGGTCAGCTCAAAGGCCAGAATCTCCTTGGCGGTGTTAAGCTGGGCCCCTTCCCATTTGTCCATCTCGTCGATCTGCTCCAGAGGCAGGAAGGTGAGCATCCGCAGGCACTTGAGCACGTCGGCGTCGCCGATGTTGCGCCAATACTGGTAAAATTCGTAGGGGCTGGTTTTGTTGGGGTCCAGCCACACAGCGCCCTTCTGGGTCTTGCCCATTTTCTTGCCCTCGGAGTTGAGCAGCAGGGTGATGGTCATGGCGTGGGCGTCCTTGCCCAGCTTGCGGCGGATGAGCTCGGTGCCTCCCAGCATGTTGGACCACTGGTCGTCGCCGCCGAACTGCATGTTGCAGCCGTAGTGCTGGAACAGGTAGTAGAAATCGTAGGACTGCATGATCATATAGTTGAATTCCAGGAAGGAAAGCCCCTTCTCCATTCGCTGCTTGTAGCACTCAGCCCGCAGCATGTTGTTGACGGAGAAGCAGGCGCCCACATCCCGCAGCAGTTCAATATAGTTGAGTTTCATCAGCCAGTCGGCGTTGTTCACCATCTGGGCCTTGCCCTCGCCAAACTCAATGAACCGCTCCATCTGCTTTTTGAAACAATCGCAGTTGTGCTGGATGGTTTCAGGGGTCATCATCGTGCGCATGTCGGTGCGGCCGGAGGGGTCTCCCACCATGCCGGTACCGCCGCCGATGACAGCGATGGGGCGGTTGCCCGCCATCTGGAGCCGCTTCATCAGGCACAGGGCCATAAAGTGTCCCACATGGAGGGAGTCGGCGGTGGGATCAAAGCCGATGTAAAACACCGCCTTGCCCTCGTTGACCATCTTGGAGATCTCCTCTTCATTGGTCACCTGGGCAATGAGGCCGCGGGCCTTCAGTTCTTCGTAACAGGTCATATTCTTTCTCCTTTATTGCTGATATTCTTTTTGTGATGATTCTTCTGCGCAAAAACGCCCTCTGTCCGTAAGGACAGAGGGCGTAAAAACGCGGTACCACCTCTGGTTTGCCGTTTTCTCACAAAAACGGCCTCATGGAGTGCCAACACACTCCGGCGCAATAACGGGCGCACCCGACACGGCCCTACTGGGGGTCTCCCCTGTTCAGGCGGCTGCTCCAGGGTGTATTTCCCGGCCTGTCCCCTCCCCCTCACACCAAACCGGGGGCTCTCTGAGCGGAACATAGGGCAGTACTTCTCCCTGTCATTGCAGTTTCATATTGAACTGGATTATAATATGTCTCTCCACATTTGTCAAGTGGTAGAAGGCGGCCCGGAGCGGTGTGCTCCGGGCCCGCCATATCTGCAAGTAAGCCTGTAAGCCGGGTTCTGTCCTTTAAGACAGCCATCTATCTCGACGCACCGTTGCCGGTACGCTCAAGCCGCCTCCCTGGGACGGCCGGGCCGGCCTGTTGTCCCTCCACGGCGTTGCTCCGGATAGAGTTTACAGCGATGGACTGTTCCCAGCCATCGGGTGAGCTCTTACCTCGCCTTTCCACCCTTACTGACGGCTGAGCCGTCAGCGGTATATCTCTGTTGCACTTTTCCTAGGGTCGCCCCCGGCGGGTGTTACCCGTTATCCTTGCCCTGCGGAGCCCG
>NZ_CALWXV010000015.1 GCF_944385615.1 uncultured Flavonifractor sp.
GGTATTTATGGATGAAATATGGGCTGAGAATATGATTTCTCAGCCCATACGTTACCTTTGTCAACAGGTCCTTTTCTCCGCTCACGCTCAAGCAGCCTTTTTACCACCTGCTTATCCTGAAAGCCGTAGTATTCTGCAACTTCCCGTTGGGTTTTCCCATCTGCCAGCATTGCCTTGATTTCAGGCAGCAGTGCTTGAACGTGTGTGTATTTCCGTTTCTCCATGACAAGACCCCCTGATGTAGTCTATTTTCCTACATCAGGGGGCCTTTTGTCACTGTCCGTTTTTACTGGACCGGTTCAGAAAGCCGGACATCTTTTTTTGCAACTATGGGAACCGATTCACTTGTTGGCGCATCTATAGGGTGTCCGGACAGTGGGACAGGGAGGTGGGAGTATGGCAACCATAGAACTGGCTGGTATACAGAGCGCGCAGGAGCAATTTGCCGCCCTGGTTACCCAGCACAGCCGCAGTATGTTCCGAGCCGCCCGGGCGGTGCTGGACTGCGACGCCGACGCGGAAGATGCGGTGAGCGAGGCGGTGCTGTTGGCTTGGAAAAACTGGGGGCGTCTGCGGAGCGGTGACGCCGCCCGAGCCTGGCTGCTGAAAATCACAGTCAACTGTGCCTATGGCTACCGGCGCAAAAGTGCCCGGGTAGTGTACACCGACACGGTGGAACAGCTGGCAGGCGGCATCGAAGACCCGCCGGTTGCTCACCTGTGGGAAGCGGTGCTCCGCCTACCGGAGGACCAGCGGGCGGTCGTGACCCTCTACTATTACGAGGACTTGCCCGTCAAGAAGATCGCCCGCATCTTGGGTGTGGCCCAGGGTACGGTGAAATCCAGGCTGAGCCGTGCCAGACAGAATTTGAGAGAGCTACTGCGAGAGGAGGAAGAATAATGAACGGATGGGATCAACGGCTCCGTGCCCGGGCCCGGCGGGAGGATTGCCCACTGCCCAGGGGTTTTGAGGAACGGATTCAGAAGGAGCTGAACCAACTGCCGGAACAGGACAAAAAAGGGCATCAAAAAAGGCCCCTAAGCCGGGTGCTGTGGCTGGCGGCCTGCCTGGCGGCAGGGCTGTGCCTGACTGCGGCTGCGGCGGCATTGACCGCATGCTACTTCCCCGGCGTGGGAGCCATAAAGAGCGGGGTAAAGGTGTGGCGCATGGAGGAGCCCCAGGAGTGGACTCAAGATGGGTGGACGTACCGCCTGGAGGCAGAGCGGCAGGGCGAGGTGATCCGGGTCCACCTGGAGCAGTATTCCACCCAATCCCTGCCAGAACGGGACGATGATGAGTCAGACTACGGCTATCAAATGAAGCTCTTTGCCGGGGATCAGGAACTGGAGACCGGCCTGGACTCTGTTCTGGAGGGCTGGGAGACGGTTGCCGATTTGAGAGCAAGCGGATGCTATACCAGTTATCTGACCGACGCAGAACTGGAGCAGGGCTTTCTGACCCAGGGGACCACCGGGACCAGCTTTCAGGCAGTGGAGCAGCCGGAGGAGGGCTATACCCTGCACATCTACACCTATGACGGCGGCACACTGCTGTGGGAAAAGCAGATCAAGCTGGCCACCGTTCAGGCTCTGGATATGACAGAGACCAGCCGGACCTTTGATGCGGGAACGGTCACCGCTCTGGTCAGCAAGGATGGGCGGCTGCTGGACCTGTACCCGGAGAGGAAGGTGGAAAACGACAGCGCCCTGGCCTTTGTCTACGCCCATGACGTGGTGTTTATTGGAGCGTCGGGTGAGCAATACCCGGCACAGATGCTGTCCGACGGCACCGGGACCTGGATCTGTAATGCGCCGGAGGGTGAGACCATCACGGCGGTGGAGATCGGCGCCCTGCGGCTAAAGCGGATGTACCTGGACAACGGGGTGCAGCGTGAGGCCGTACCGGTCACCTATTGGGATTTGAACTGGGTCATTCCGGTTGGGTGAAGTCCACCACCGGACTGGTGGTCCACTCCGACCCGCAAGGTTTTGGGGTGGGAAAGCACAGGCTGTACAGATCGGTATACCTGGCCTCCAACTCAAAGAGCCGCCGGGCGGGACCGGTGAGGGCTTTGGCCTGAGCCGGTTTGGTCAGAATGGGCAGGGTGCAGACATCCTTCATCCGCTTCAATAACGCCTGTCCCCGACGGTTGAGCCCCAGCACGCGAGCATAGGGTGGCAGGACGGGGCGGTCTGTGGTCAGCCCCAAAAAGGCGGACAGAGCCAGCCGCCGCAGCCGGGCATGGGTGTATCGTTTGGTTTTGACCAATGCATAAAATTCATTCAGAGAGAGGGCCTGTCGGGCGGCGCGGACCAGCCGTTCCGGCAGGCCCTCTGCTGTGCCGCTGTCGGGCAGGTCGGCCCAGGCCCCGGTATCCATGGTCCGCAGTTTGGCCAGAATGGCCCGTTCCACGTAAGAAAGGGAGGAAATCTTCCCCAGCCGCTCCAAAGTACCGGCGGGGACCAGTGAGGCGGCCTCTTCATACCGCTCTGTCCGAAGCAGCCGCCGTATCTGGGTGGCAGAGGCAAAGCCTTCCACTGTCTCGGTTCCGCCGTGGGCCGCTCCCCGGCGGGGCACCGTCACCACCTCCAGAGGGCAGTTCAGGTAGGCTAACGCCCGCAGATATTCCACCCCCAGATTGTTGTTGGGGGTGGACAGACAGGGACAGCCCGCCGCCTCCTGCCGGGCGGCGGGAAAAGAGAGTCCTTTGTCCAGGGCCGCCCGCAGCCGGGCAGGGTAGGCCGGGTGGTCCAATGCCGCTGCCGCCTGGGCCAGTTCCGCCGCACTGCCGCACTCGCTGCCGAAGGAAAGTACCTCTACCACCCCGGAGGCGGCAAAAAGAGACACCGCCCCCCGGGCAAAGGTCTCCGCCGACGCCATAGCCCAGGGGGTGGGCAGCTCCAGCACCAGGTCGGCGCCCCCTGCCAGCGCCAGCCCCGCCCGGGTCCACTTGTCCCCAATGGCGCAGTCCGCTCCCTGGACCCAGTGGCCGCTCATGACGCATACCACAGGGCAGTCCTGTCCCAGCAGACAGCGGGTCTGGGCTATGTGCCAGCGGTGGCCCAGATGGAAGGGATTGTACTCGGCGACGATTCCAACGGCGGTCATTGCTTTTCCTCCAGAACGAGAGTAAAATTTTTCTCCCTTTCAGTAAAAATGTGGGTTGTCCTTTGCGGAAAAAAGGGATAAAATAAAACTGATATGTGCTCCTATTGTACTACGGGAACGCTTGGCGCTCAAGCCACAGTTTATCAGGAAAAGTAAGGAGAGATTGTACCATGAAAGTTCTGGTCATCAACGCTGGCAGCTCTTCCCTCAAGTATCAGCTCATGGACCCCGGCACCCGTGAGGTGCTGGCCAAGGGTCTGTGTGAGCGTATCGGCATCGACGGCCGTCTGACCCACAAGGTCCCCGCCAAGGATGCCAAGTATGAGTTTGAGATCCCCATGCCCACCCATGCCGAGGCCATTCAGGCTGTGCTGGACGCCCTGCTCTCCAGCGAGCACGGCGTGATCAAGAGCGCCTCTGAGATCGACGCGGTGGGTCACCGGGTGGTTCACGGCGGCGAGAAGTTTGCCGGCTCTGTGCGTATCACCGACGAGGTCATGGCCGCTCTGGAGGAGTGCATCCCCCTGGCTCCTCTCCACAACCCCGCCAATATCACCGGCATCCAGGCCTGCCAGAAGGTCATGCCCGGCGTGCCCATGGTAGGTGTGTTCGACACCGCTTTCCATCAGACCATGCCTCCCAAGAGCTACATTTACGCTCTGCCCTATGAGTACTATGAGAAGGACAAGGTCCGCCGCTACGGCTTCCACGGCACTTCTCACCGCTATGTGTCTGGCCGGGCCGCCGCCATGCTGGGCAAGCCCATCGAGGAGCTGAAGATCATCACCTGCCACCTGGGCAATGGCTCCTCTGTGGCCGCTGTGGACTGCGGCAAGAGTGTGGACACCTCCATGGGCTTCACCCCCCTTGCCGGTCTGCCCATGGGCACCCGCTCCGGCGACCTGGATGCCGGTATCATGGAGTACCTGATGAACAAGTACGGGTATGACATGAAGGAAATGATGAACATCCTCAACAAGAAGTCCGGCGTGCTGGGCATTTCCGGCGTGTCCTCCGACTTCCGGGATGTTGAGAATGCCGCCAACGAGGGCAACCAGCAGGCCGCCCTGGCTCTGGAGGCCTTCCAGTACGGCGTGAAGAAGCTCATCGGCGCCTATGCCGCCGCCATGGGCGGGGTGGATGCCATCGTCTTCACCGCCGGCGTGGGCGAGAACGACGCCAATACCCGCATGGGCGCTACTTCAGGCCTGGAGTTCATGGGCGTGAAGATGGACGCTGAGGCCAACAACGTCCGGGGCAAGGAGACTGTGATCTCTGCTCCCGACTCCAAGGTCAAGGTGCTGCTCATCCCCACCGACGAGGAGCTTATGATCGCCATGGACACCGCTGAGATCGTGGGCAAGTAAGATAAAACCAATAAAAGGGGCGCTGCAAAGCAGCGCCCCTTTTACATGTCTGTAAGAAAAAGGAAGAGAGGATTTTAAGAAAAATTTATCTTTTTTTGAGTAAAAATTTTCTTTGATTTTGGTATGCTCTTTAGGACGTTCCTTCCAAACAAATTGTGAACAATTGGTATCTTCCGTTGACACCTGACAGGCTGTCGTATTAAGATTGTGACAGCTTGTCAGGTCTGGAGGGAAGTCCATGCCGAGCACCACATTTTTTCACCTGCCGGAGGAAAAGCGGCAGCGGCTGCTGGGAGCGGCCCGGGCGGAATTTGTCCGGGTACCCTATGAGGAGGCCTCCATCAACCGGATTATCCGGGAGGCCGGTATCCCCAGAGGAAGCTTTTATATGTACTTCACCGACAAAGAGGATCTGTTCCGCTATCTGATGGAAACCTATGGCGAGCTGCTGATCCAGCGGATGGGGGAGCGGCTGGACTGGAACCGGGGTGATCTGTTTGCCGCGTCTCTGGCCCTGTTTGACCATGTACAGGCCAACTGGCACAGCGGTGAGTTCCGGGAGATGGCGGCCATCCTCCGCCGCAACCGGCAGCTTCAGCCCGGGCTGGTCCTCAACCGGCAGGGGCCCTGTGCCGTTTTGGACCGGCTGCGGGGACAGATCGACCTGTCCCGGCTGGATCTGCAAACTGATACCGATCTGCCCGATCTGTTCCATCTGCTGATAGCCTCTGCCGCAGGAGCGGTGGTATCGATGGGGAAAGAGGGCAGCCCGGAGCAGGTCAGAGCCCGGCTGGTCCGTATGTTGGACCTTCTGCGGCGGGGAGCGGCGGCCAAGTCCTCCCCCTGCAATGAGGTATAGCAAAGAAAAGGAGAAACGACGATGGAAGCAACCCAGGTCAAACCGGAAACGCCTGCCGCTCCGCCGGAGAAGCAGGACAAAAAGGCGCCGGAATTTAAGGCGCCCAAAAAGAAGCGCAAGTGGGTCAAACGGCTCATCATCCTGGTTGTGGTGGTGGCTCTGCTGCTCTTTCTGCTGGCCCGCTGCATGGGGACGGGTCAGAAGCTGCTGAGCAGCATCTATTTACCCTATACCGTTTCCATGCAGGACATGACCGTTTCGGTGTCCGGCACCGGCACCATTGAACCCATCCAGTCCTACAACGTGACCACCCTGGTCAGCGGCGAGATTCTGGAGGCCCCCTTTGAGGAGGGACAGACGGTCCACAAGGGGGATGTGCTCTTCCGCATCGACGCCAAGGATGTGGAAAACAACATTGCCCAGCTGGAGCTCAATGTCCAGTCGGCCCAGCTGGCCTTGGACGATCTGCTCAAGACTCAGAGCGATAACCAGAAGGACCGCAATATCACCGCCAAGGATTCCGGTGTGATTACCGAGCTCCATGTGGAGCGTGGAGACAGCGTAACGGTGGGTACCGTTATTGCCGACGTGCTGGACCGGGATCACATGAAGCTGAAGGTACCCTTCCATGCGGCGGACGCGGCGAGCTTTTATGTAGGCCAGCAGGCCACCGTGGCGGTCAGCGGCACCGCCTCCACCCTCACCGGAACGGTCAGCGAGATCGCCGCCACCGACGAGGTGGGGGCGGGAGGCACCCGGGTACGGCAGGTGACTATTCAGGTCAACAACCCCGGCGTACTGGATGAGAACAGCCAGGGCACCGCCTCTATCGGCGGTACTGCCTGCGCCTCCGGGTCCAACTTTACCTATGCCTCCTCCGGACAGATCACGGCCAAGGCCGCCGGGGACCTGGACGTGCTCAACATCAAGGAAGGGGACCGGGTCAGCGAGGGGCAGATCGTAGGCGTGATCTCAGAGCAGGATTTGGAGACTCAGATTGAAAACGCCCGGATTTCTCTGGAAAATGCCCAGCTTTCTCTGAAAAGTGCCCAGGAGAAGCTGGACGACTACACCATTACCTCTACCATTGACGGCGAGGTAATCGAGAAGAACCTGGACGTGGGGGACAACATCAACGGCATGTCCAGTTCGGGGACCACAGTTACTTATCCCGCCGTCATCTATGACCGCTCTCAGCTCACCTTTGAGATGGAGATTGACGAGCAGGACATCAGCCAGATTCAGGTGGGGCAGAAGGTGGAGATCACCGCTGATGCCCTGGACGGCCAGAGCTTCACCGGCGTGGTGGATAAGATCAATATCAACGGCACCACCGCCAGCGGACATACCAGCTACCCGGTAACCATTCTGGTGGACGGCTCTCCGGAGGAGCTCTATCCCGGCATGAATGTCTCCGCCAAGATCATTGTGGAGGAAGTGGGGAATGTGCTGGCCCTGCCGGTGGAGGCCGTGGAGCGGGGAGACACCGTGCTGGTGGCCGGTGAGGGCTGCCTGGACGAGAACGGAAACGTGGTGGACTTTACCGCTGCTGAGGAGCGTCAGGTCACGCTGGGCCGCAACGATGACAACTATATTGAGATCGTAGACGGTCTGGAGGAGGGGGAAATCATCCTGGCCCCCAGCCCCCAGGGCTCCAGCATGATGGAAACAATCACGGGGATGAGTTAAGCTATGGGACACCTCATTGAACTGAAGGATATCTATAAGATCTATCAGATGGGAGAGGAGACCGTCCACGCCCTGGACGGCATTTCCTTGACGGTGGATCAGGGGGAGTTTGTGGCCATCGTGGGCCAGTCCGGCTCGGGCAAGTCCACCGCCATGAATATCATCGGCTGTCTGGACGTGCCCACCTCCGGCACCTACCACCTGGCCGGAGTGGATGTGTCCACCATGGACGACGACCAGCAGGCCGAGATCCGCAATAAAATGTTGGGCTTTATTTTCCAGCAGTACAACCTGATCCCCAAGCTCAGCGTATTGGAAAATGTGGAGCTGCCCCTGCTCTATGCCGGTGTCTCCGGCGGCGAGCGGCGGGAGCGGGCGCTCCAGGCCCTGGAACGGGTGGGCCTGGTGGATAAGCGCAAGAATCTGCCCAGCCAGCTCTCCGGCGGCCAGCAGCAGCGGGTATCCATTGCCCGGGCCCTGGCAGGCAGCCCGTCGGTGATTTTGGCCGACGAGCCCACCGGCGCCCTGGACTCCCGCACCGGCCGGGAGGTGCTCCGCTTTCTCCAGAAGCTCAATGCCGAGGGGGACACGGTGGTGCTCATCACCCACGATAACTCGATTGCTGTCAAGGCAAAACGCATCGTGCGCTTACAGGACGGAAGGATCATCTATGATGGCGATGCCCATGATCCCCAGGCCGTGGTCCAGCCCGACCTGGAACAGAACGGAGACGATGCCAGGGAGGTGCTCAACGTATGAAGATCGGGCAATCCTTCCGTCTGGCCATCAAGAGCCTGCTGACCAGTAAGGTGCGGGCCCTGCTTACCATGCTGGGCATTATCATCGGTGTGGCGGCGGTCATCGTCATCGTTTCGCTGGGCAACGGAATGCAGCAATACATGAACAGCCAGTTTGAGCAGATCGGCGTCAATATGATCCAGGTCTCTGTCTTCTCCTACGGCGGGAACCGGGAAGTCACTCCCGACGACTTCTATGGGCTGGCGGAGAAATATCCCCAGTATATCGAGTCGGTAAGTCCCTACCTCAGCGCCTCCGCAGTGGTGCGTCAGGGGGCCCAGGAGTATGAGCGCACCAGTGTATATGGGGTCAGCGAGACCCTATATAATCCGGAAAAGGGACAGACCGCCAGCGGAGACACCCTGGAAGAGGGGCGGTTTCTCAGCTATGTGGATGTGGAGCGCAACCAGAAGGTGTGCGTGATCGGCAGCTATCTGAATCAGGCCATGTTTGACGGCAAGGGGATCGGCCAGAGCCTGACGGTGGGGGGTGTGCCCTATACCGTCATCGGCACTCTGAGCGAAAAGGCCGACTCCACCGAGGGCAGCGGGGATGATCTGATCTATCTGCCCTATGGATTGGTGGAGCAGCTCAACGCCGCCGGCAGCGGTATGGGCAGCAGCAGCTATCTGGTGACCAGCACCAGCAAAGAGACCTCCTCTGCCGCCAAAGGCGTGATTGAGCGTATGCTCAACCGGATCTATGGGGACAGCAGCGTCTATATGGTCATGACTTCGGCGGAAATGATGGAAATGATGGACTCCATGCTGAGTGTGCTTATGACCATCCTGGTGATTATCGCCGCCATCTCTCTGGTGGTGGGAGGCATCGGCATCATGAATATCATGCTGGTGTCGGTGACCGAGCGCACCCGGGAGATCGGCATCCGCAAGTCCCTGGGGGCCAAGGGCCGGGACATCCGCAGCCAGTTCATCATTGAGGCGGGCACCACCTCCGCCATCGGCGGGGTGATCGGTATCCTGTTCGGTATTTTGCTGGCTAACCTGTTTACAGCAGTGGCCGGTGTGATTGTCAGTGATGCCGATGGCTTTGCCGCCATTCCCAACCTCAGCGGTATTTTGGTCTCCTTTGGTGTGTCGGTGGGCATCGGGGTACTCTTTGGCTACCTGCCCGCCGACAAGGCCGCCAAGCTCAACCCCATTGACGCTTTGCGGTACGACTGACCTGCCGGTCTACCTTTTTCTTGCCTCCCATTCCGGGAAGGTATATACTGAAGACACATAAGAAGCGCCCGTTTCCGTGAGAAGGAGAAAAAAGATGAAACATCGACTGTTATCGGGACTGCTGGCCGTGGTATTGGTGCTGGGGCTGGCGCCCATGGCGCTGGCGGCGCCGCCGACGGAGGAAGAGGCCGCCCAGGTGCTGGCCGCGCTGGACATTATGGTGGGAGACGATGAGGGCAATCTGGCCCTGGACCGTACCGTGACCCGGGCGGAATTTACCAAAATGACGGTGGCCGCCTCCACCAGCCGGGATACGGTGGGAGACACGGTGGCGGTCAAGCCCTATCCAGACGTACCCCAGACCCACTGGGCCGCCCCCTATATCAAAGCCGCGGTGGACCTGAATCTGGTGCAGGGAGATCTGTACGGCAACTTCAACCCCAACCAGAAAATCACTCTGGCGGAAGGGGTCACCATCCTGCTGCGGCTGTTGGGCTACAGCGACAGTGATTTTACCGGTCTGTGGCCGGCGGGCCAGATGGCCCAGTACCGGGCCCTGGGTCTGGACGAAGGGGTGAGCTGCGGCCAGAACGATTACATGACCCGGCGCGACTGCCTATACCTCTTTTATAATCTGATGGTCACCAAGGATAAGTCCGGGACCTACCATCTGAACACCCTGGAGCCCACCCTGAACCTGGTCAACGCCGACGGGGAGCTGGACCGGGTGGCCCTGGTGAATTCCGCCATGGAGGGCCCCGTGGTGGCTTCCTCCGGCTGGCAGTCCAAGATTCCCTTTGCTGCCGGCAGCGCCACAGTCTACCGCAACGGCAGTACCTCCAATCTGGACAACATTCAGGCGCAGGATGTGGTCTACTGGTCGGAGTCCATGCATACCATCTGGGCCTACTCCGACAAGGTAACCGGTCTGCTGGAGGCCATCAGCCCCTCTGCCGCCGCCCCCACCTCCGTGACGGTGGCAGGCAAGAGCTATACCATTGAAACCACTGAGGCGGCCTATGCCCTGTCCGATTTGGGCAGCTATGCCGTAGGCGACCGGGTCACGCTGCTGCTGGGCCGCAACGGCGGCGTGGCAGCCCTGGGTGAGGCCCAGACCGACAGTGATCTGATCTATGGCGTCATTACCCAGGTGGAAAATCTGCCCTATGACGACGGAGACAATGACAGCTATACCGCCCGCACCATCACTGTGGTGGCCACAGACGGCAACGCCTACCGCTATCAGTGCAGCGCCACTGGCCTGAAGGAAGGCGATCTGGTGCGCGTGGTGGCCGGAAACGACAAGCTGGAGGTCAAGCGGCTGACGGAGATGGGTCTTACCGGCAAGATGAACGCCGCCGGCACCAGACTGGGCGACTATGTCCTGGCAGATGATATCCAGATCATTGATACCTATGAGGGATGCACGCCCATCCGGGTCTACCCGGAGCGGTTGGCCGGGGTGGAGTTCACCGAGGACATGGTACGCTACTATGTACTCAACTCCGACGGTCAGATCACCCACCTGATCCTGGACGATGTGACGGGCGATATCCATCAGTACGGCGTCATCACGGATATGATGGAGGTCAATATGGGTATGGAGGTCTCCTCCACCTACACCTTCGATGTGGGCGGACAGACCCAGGTATTCAGCTCCTACAATACGGTCTATAAGCTGGTACTGGGTCCCTGCCAGGTGAAGATGGAAAGTGACACCACGGTGGAGCGGCTGTATAATCTGAGCAGCCGCCGGCTGGAGAGCGTCAGCGTGGCGGATAAGGTGGCCGTGGGTGATAACCGGCAGTACCGTCTGTCCGACCAGGTGGCGGTCTATGTCTATGAGAAGGGGCAGTATATGCCCTCCAGCCTGAGCCGGGTGGCAGAGGGGGATTACGTCCTCACCGGCTGGTATGATAAGACCGAGAGCGCCGGTGGCCGCATCCGGGTCATCATAGCCCAGTAACGAGCGGCGCCAGACAGTAAACAGCAACACACAGCCCCGTCGGATGCGACTGCGTCCGCCGGGGCTGTGTCTTTTGGAAAAGGTGCAAAATTTCACCGCGGTGGTGTATAAGTACCGGCCAGCCTGTCCAAAATAAGGCTCGGAGGTGCTGAAGAATATGAAAAAATCATTCTACCACCGTTTCAGTGACTTTATCGAGGGAAAGGGATTCTACATCGTCCTGGCGCTTTGTATCGCGGCCATTGGAATCTCCGGCTGGTTCCTCTTCTCCACGCTGACCAGAGAGGAGCCGGAGCGTCCGGTAGGCGGTTCTGCCAGCATCACGGTGACGCCCAAGCCCACTGCCACAGCCGCGGCGATCCAGCCCCAGAAGCCCGTTGTGACGGCCACAGCCCGGCCTGCCGCCACAGCTTCCGCCGCGGCAACGGCTGCCCCGTCGGCGGCCCAGCCCACGCCTACCCCCACGCCTACGCCCAAGAGCGCCCCCACCTCTCTGACCTGGCCGGTCCAGGGTGAGGTGCTGGCCGGTTACAGTGTGGAAACCCTGGCCTATGATGCCACTATGGGGGACTGGCGTACCCACGACGGGGTGGATATCGCCGCCACTGCCGGCACTGAGGTGCGGGCTCCCGCGTCCGGTGTGGTCACAGAGGTGACTGAAGACGTGATGCTGGGTACCACTGTGGTCATTGACCACGGCGGGAATATGACCACCACCTGCGCCAATCTGGCGGGTATGCCCACCGTGGAGGTGGGGGATACCGTCACCGTGGGGGATGTGATCGGCTCGGTGGGGGATACCGCCATCGCCGAGAGTGCTCTGCCCAGCCACCTGCATTTCAGCGTGGCCCAGGATGGCCAGAGCGTGGACCCTATGGAACTGTTGGGTCACTGAACAAGCGTAAAACAAACCGGACCGCGAAAGGAAAAGCGCGGTCCGGTTTGTTTTGTATCTTACTGCCGCAGGGTGTCGCCGGTGCCCCGGGTAATTTTGACCACAAGCCCGCTGAGGGCCAGCAGGCCGATTAGGTTGGGCAGCACCATCAGACCGTTGAACAGGTCGGACAGGGACCATACCAGGTCCACCTTCAGGGTGGAGCCCACCACGATAAAGGCCACCACGATCACCGCGTATCCTTTGGTAGCCTTCTTCCCGAATAGGGCCTTTACATTGAGCTCGCCGAAGAAATACCAGCCAATGATGGTGGAGAAGGCAAAGAAGAGCATACAGATGGCCACAAAAGCGTTGCCAAAGGTGCCGAAAGCGGCGTTGAAGGCGGCCTGGGCCAAAGCGGTACCCTGTAAGGGGCCGTTTACCGGCTGGAGCAGGCCGGAGGACAAAATGACCAGGGCAGTCAAGGTGAGCACGATAAAGGTGTCGATAAAGACGCCCATCATGGCAATCACGCCTTGGTCCTGGGGCTTCTCCACTTTAGCCATAGCGTGGGCGTGCGGGGTGGAGCCCATACCGGCCTCGTTGGAGAAAAGGCCCCGGGCTACGCCGTAGCGCATGGCCTCCCGCATGGTCAGTCCCAGCGCGCCGCCCAGCACCGCCTGAGGGTCAAAGGCGCACACAAAGATGGACTTCAGGGCGGAGAGCAGGGCGCTGTGGTTGATGAACAGGATCACAATGCAGCCCACAATGTAAAAGAAGGCCATAATGGGGACGATCTTCTCGGTGAAGGAGGCAATACGCTGTACGCCCCCCAGGAAGATGAAAGCGGCGATCAGGGCGATGATGACCCCTACCACCAGCTTGGGGATGCCAAAGGCGGTATGGAAGGCGTCACCGATGGAGTTGGACTGGACCATATTGCCCATAAAGCCGAGGGCCAGAATGATGGCCACAGCAAAGAAGCCGGACAGAAAGGTACCAAACTGATTCTGGAAGGCGGCCCGGATATAGTAGAGAGGGCCGCCAGCCACGTGGCCGTCTTTGTCTACCGTGCGGAATCTCTGGGCCAGCACGGCCTCGGAATAGATGGTGGCCATGCCGAAGAAGGCGGACAGCCACATCCAGAAGATGGCCCCCGGGCCGCCGGAGTAGAGGGCGGTGGCGCAGCCGGTGATGTTGCCGGTGCCTACCTGGGCGGCAATGGCGGTGGTCAGGGCCTGAAAGGAGGACATACCCTCCTTGCCTGCCCGGGCGACCTTCATGGAGAAGCCGCCGAACAGCCGGCGCATACCCTCGCCAAACTTGCGCAGCTGGATAAAGCCCAGGCGCACTGTGAAGTAAATGCCGGTGGCCACCAGCAGGAACAGCAGTGCATAGTCCCACAGCACTTTGTTCACCACGCCTACCAGTCCTTCGATCCATTCCATCTCATTCTCTCCTCTTTCTCTGTGAAATTGCGGCAAAGAAAAGGGCCAAACCGCCTGTTTGCGGTTTGGCCCTGAAATACAGCACAAGACACCCGGCCTGGCCGGATGTCACTGCGTTCACTCTGTCCTTTTGCCTGAGAGATTGGCGCTCCTTGAGAGCGCGTTGCACCTTCGGCATCTCCGCTGGGGAGACTTCTCCAGAGCCACATCCATCCACAGTCCTCATTTCCTGGGGGAAACACCTGAGAGTTTTGCTCCTTCGGTAAGCCGGACGGCTTTTTCCTGTGGACTTCCCTTGTCGCTATGTGGGGGACGAATGTCCACCCAATTTCATAGTGAGAACTATAGCACGGTAAAGCGTACTTGTCAAGAGGTGGAAAAAACAAAAATAGGAAAGGCAATCACCGAAGTGATTGCCTTTCCTGGTACGGCTGAAGGGATTCGAACCCCCGACCTTTTGGTTCGTAGCCAAACACTCTATCCAACTGAGCTACAGCCGCGTATCAGCTCAAGTGAGTTTCTCTCGCTGACAGCTTAGTTATATTAGCACAGTTTCTGACAGAATGCAAGAGCAAATTGAAAAGTTTCTCAAAAAATTTTTGAGATTACGGTTTGTCCGACTGTTCCGCGATAATGCGCTCCAGGCAGCCCATCAGATCGGACATGGTTTCCAACCGCACGCCCATGCGGAGAATGTGCTCCCGCAGGTGGGGCGGCATGGAGTCGAACTGGGGCCGGATCGCCGGGTCCACATAAGCCATCGTATCACCTCCCACAGTTCCAGTATAACCGGCTGGAGAAAAAAGGATACGGCTGGCATCAAAAAACGCGCCTCTCAATGGAGGCGCGGGAGTTTTGGTCTGGCCCCTCCGCAGGGGGCGATTGCCGCCCTGCGGGGGGACAGTGGGTTGTGCATTGAAAAGAGAGAAGAGAGGAGGAGTCATGTCTTTGAGATCTTTGGTATCCTGACATCACATATCATACCAGATTCCACGGCCAAGTGGTGAACCGTTTTGGAACTTACTGTGAACGAATTATGAACGAATCAGTTTGCCGCGCTTGCCGACGGTTGGGGGGCTATAGCAGGGTGATAAACTGACTGCTGGCCCAGCCCACCATACCGTCCAGCTTCACTACGTACCAGTCCTCCCACTGGTTGAGAACGGTGAGCCGGGTACCGTCATAGGCCTTGGCCAGCACGGCGGCGGTAGTGGAGGGCTTATCCCGGATGTTCAGGTAGCCCCAGGAGACGTCCACCATAGCGGGACGGGGGGACTGAGGCTCCAGGAAGGGCAGGCCGAAATACTCGGTGAGAGAAAGCACCAGGTTGCGGGCGATGGCGTCCAGATTGGTCTGGATCCAAACGGCGTCATCCGGGTTGTCGTGGTAGCCCAGCTCCAGGAATACCGACGGGGCCCGCACCCGCCGCACCTCGCCGATGGCGGTGGTGGACTCGGCCCGTACCTTGTTGGGCAGGGGGTAGATGGTTTTCAGACCGTTGGCGATGAGCTGGGCAGCCCGCTTGCCCTCCACTGAGCCGGGATAGTAATAGACCAGGATGCCCCGGGCCTGACCGTACTGCTCCTCTGGCGCGGCGTTGGAGTGGAGCGCCAGGTGAAGATCGTAGTTTCCGGCGTTGGAGGCCCGGATGGAGGAAAGGGCGGTCATGTCGGGGGTATTACGGGAAAAGCGGATACCGGCGGCGGTGAGATAGGGCTCCATGGCGTCGGCCAGGCGGTTCATCCACTCCTCTTCCGTGCCGCCGTTCACATACAGATTATTCTCCTGGGTGGAGGGGGAGAGATAGATGATGGGCATAGAAAAAGACCTCCTTTTCTCCATGCTATGTGGAAGAAGGGAGGCTTGACAGCGCCGATTCACCGTCGGCGGATGGAGAAATGAGATTCCGATAAAAACAACGGTCCCGGTGCGTCGAAGCGCACCGGGACCGGAGGAGTTATGCAGTTGGAGCGAGACTCAGTCCGCCTTGGGACCGGCGGCCACCAGCGCCTTGCCGGCGTCATTGGTGATGTACTTGGTAAAGTTCTTCGCAAAGCGGGCAGCCAGGTCCTTGGCCTTGGAGTCCCACTCAGCGGGATCGGTGTAAGTATTGCGGGGGTCCAGAATGTTGGTGTCCACGCCGGGCAGCTCCGTGGGAACGGCCAGGTTGAAATAGGGGATGGTCTTGGTCTCCGCCTTCAGAATGGAGCCGTCCAGAATGGCGTCGATGATACCCCGGGTGTCTTTGATGGAGATCCGCTTGCCGGTGCCATTCCAGCCGGTGTTCACCAGATAGGCCTTGGCGCCGGACTTTTCCATCTTCTTCACCAGCTCCTCGCCGTATTTGGTGGGGTGCAGTTCCAGGAAGGCCTGACCGAAGCAGGCGGAGAAGGTGGGGGTGGGCTCGGTGATGCCCCGCTCGGTGCCGGCCAGCTTGGAAGTGAAGCCAGACAGGAAGTAGTACTGGGTCTGCTCCGGGGTCAGGATGGACACGGGAGGCAGCACGCCGAAGGCGTCAGCGGACAGGAAGATGACGTTCTTGGCGTCGGGACCGGCGGAGATGGGGCGAACGATCTTCTCAATGTGGTCGATGGGGTAGGAGACACGGGTATTCTCGGTGACGGAGCCGTCGTCAAAGTCACAGTGACCGCTCTCGTCCACGGTGACATTCTCCAACAGAGCGTTGCGCTTGATGGCGTTGTAGATATCGGGCTCGGACTCCTTATCCAGATTGATGACCTTGGCGTAGCAGCCGCCCTCAAAGTTGAAGATGCCGTTATCATCCCAGCCGTGCTCGTCATCACCGATGAGCAGGCGCTTAGGATCGGTGGACAGGGTGGTCTTGCCGGTGCCGGACAGGCCGAAGAACAGGGCGGTATTCTGGCCGTTCAGGTCGGTGTTGGCGGAGCAGTGCATGGAGGCCATGCCCTTCAGGGGCAGGTAGTAGTTCATCATGGAGAACATGCCCTTCTTCATCTCGCCGCCGTACCAGGTATTCAGGATGACCTGTTCCCGGGAGGTGAGGTTAAAGACGACGGCAGTCTCAGAATTGAGACCCAGCTCCTTGTAGTTGTCCACCTTGGCCTTGGAGGCGTTGTAGCAGATGAAGTCGGGCTGGAAGTGCTCCAGCTCCTCTGCAGTGGGCTCAATGAACATATTCTTCACGAAGTGGGCCTGCCAGGCCACCTCCATGATAAAGCGGATGGCCATGCGGGAGTCGTGGTTGGCGCCGCAGAACACGTCCATAACGTACAGCTTCTTGTTGGACAGCTCTTCGATAGCCAGCTCCTTGCAGGTATCCCAAGCCTCCTTGGAAACGGGCTTGTTGTCGTTTTTAAATTCGTCGGAGGTCCACCACACGGTGTCCTTGGAGGTGTCGTCCATGACGATAAACTTATCTTTGGGGGAGCGGCCGGTATAGATGCCCGTCATCACGTTAACAGCGCCCAGATCCGTGACCTGGCCCTTATCATAGCCCTCCAGGCCGGGCTTGGTCTCCTCCTGAAACAGGACTTCATAGGAGGGATTATGGAGGATTTCGGTGACGCCGGTGATGCCGTATTGATTCAAATCAACGTTTGCCATAATGCATGACCTCTTTCCCGTATTGATCGCTCAGGGGCTCTGATAGAGGGGGCAAACCCCAGAACCGCCAAATGCTATGCAATTATCATACACAGATTTGGGCAAAATGTCAATTCCTCCATGGCGGGTACCGGGCAATTTTGCAATTTTGCTTCCTGGTAATTTCAATCTGTCCTCGGTTGTACGGGGGCCTTACCCCATCAGAGACTGGATGGCATGGGCCAGCCGGGCAAATTCCGGGATGCCCAGCCGCTCTCCCCGGACTCCCTCCGGCAGTCCGGCCAGGGTTATGGCCTGGCGCAGAGCATCCTTGCCCAGCCTGTCTCCAAAAGCGGCGGACAGGCCGTTGAGCAGGGTCTTGCGGCGCTGGGCAAAGGAGGCGCGTACCACCTGGAAGAACAGTTCCTCACTGGCCAAAGTCTGGACCGGCTCGGTCCGGGGTACCAGCCGGATCACCGCCGAGGTCACCTTGGGGGCGGGCAGGAAGCAATCGGGGGGTACCTCAAAGAGGTATTCCGGGACGGTGTGGTACTGACAGAACAGGGAGAAAGCGCCATAGTCCGCCGTACCGGGGGAGGCGCAGATCCGTTTTGCCACCTCCCGCTGGATCATCATCGTGATAGAGGCAAAGCACCCCGCCTCAATGAGGGCGGTGATGACGGGGGTAGTGATGTTGTAGGGCAGATTGGCGCAGGCCACCGGGGTGAGGCCGGGGAACTGCTCGGCCGCCAGAGCGGCCAGGTCCAGCTTCATGGCGTCTCCGGGAATCACCGTCACGTTGTCAAAGGGAGAAAGGGTTTCCGCCAAAATGGGCAGCAGGTCCCGGTCCAGCTCAATGGCGGCCACCTTTCCCGCCCGCTGGGCCAGCTGGACGGTGAGGGGCCCGATGCCGGGACCGATTTCCAGAACGCCGCAAGTCTGGTCAGCCCCTGAGGCGTCGGCGATATCCTGGGGGACCCAGCCTTGTATGAGAAAATTCTGCCCCATGCTTTTGGAAAAGCGGAAGCCGTGGCGGCCCAGCAGGGCCTTGATGTCATTGCTGTTGCAGAGATCCATAATACACCTCGTACACGTATTGACACCAGTATACGGGAAAACGCCTTAAAATACAACCCTACCGCCGGGGAAACAAAACAGTGAAGGTGGTCCCAGCGTCGGCGTTGCTGGTCACCGAAATTTTGCCCCGGTGGGCCTCAGTGATGCTTTTGGCAATGGCCAGACCCAGACCATAGCCTCCCTGGGTCCGGTCCCGGGCGGCGTCCGCCCGATAAAAGCGCTCAAAGAGATGGGGCAGATGTTCGCTGGGAATGGGTGCTCCGGTATTGTGGATCGTCAGGCGCAGCTTGTCCTGCTGCTTGGTCAGGGTGACCGTCACCGCCGGGTGGGGAGGACCGGCGTACTTGACGGCATTGTCCAGCAGAATCCGTACCAGCCGCCGCAGCTGCCCCTCGTCTCCCAGCAAAGTGAGGCCGGGGGACAGATTGGCCACCAGCTCCACACCTGCCTCAAAGGCCACCGGCTCAAAGGGGAGCAGACAGCCCTGGACCAGCTGGCCCAGGTCCACCTGGGTGGGGTGGGTGGTGAGCCGGGCGTCGTCCGATTTGGCCAGAAAGAGCAGGTCCTCTACCAGGGATTTCATCTGTTTGGCCTCTTCCTGGGTGTAGCCCAGCCACTTGGCCTGTGTGGAGACGGTGTCCTGGGGGTGGGCCAGGACGATGCCGGTATTGGCCAAAATAACGGTAAGCGGGGTTTTCAGCTCATGGGAGGCGTCGGCCACAAATTGCCGCTGCTGCTTCCAGGCCTTCTCCACCGGCCGGAGGGCCAGAGAGGAGAGAAAGAGCCCGACGAAAAAGAAGGCGGCCATAGCCAGCACCCAAATCAGCAGACAGGAGAGAAAGAGGGTCGCCATGGAGCTGCGCTCCCAGGTGCGGTCGGCAAAGGCGATGCGGATGGTGCCCTCCGGCGTCTTTTCCAGCAGAAAGCGCAGGCCCAGGGAGGGCAGCAGGCCGCTGTCCTGGCCAGTGGCCAGGGCTTCCTGGGCGGCCTGGGCGGCGGTGGCCTCCGACACATCCACCTGATCACCGTTATTGATAGACACCACCTGTCCCTCTTTCACCGTGACGGAGAAAACAGGGACCAAAGAGGCGTTCCGGTCCGTATCGTACTCCCCTTGATCCAAAGGGGGCGCGCCAATCTCAAAGCGCGGGATACTCTCTCCGTCCTGCCAGCTGAGAATGGTATGCAGGGCCACCATACTCTCGTTTTCCAGGCGGCGGGCGTTAGCCGCCAGCAGCAGCGCCAGCCCTACAGTCAGCACCAGTCCTACCAGCAGCAGGTTGATGAGGATAAACCTACACCGCAGACGCCGGATCATGAGACAGGAATCTCCAGATAATACCCCACCTTGCGCACGGTGCCGATGCTCACCGTGGACTCCAGAAAAATCAGCTTTTTCCGCAGGAAGGAGATGTATACCTCTACATTGTTGTCCTCCGCGTCGGACTCCAGCCCCCACACCCGGGCAATGATATCCTCTTTGGGTACCACCGAGCGGGGGTGGACCATCAGCTGCCGGAGCACGTCAAACTCCTTAAAGCCCAGACGCACCGACTTGGACCCGCACCGCAGGCAGCGGGTGGACAGCTCCAGGGTCAAATCTCCGGCGGCCAGTTGCTCCCCAATGACCTCCCCCTGCCGCCGGGTGAGGGCCCGCACCCGGGCCAGCAGCTCCCCAATGTCAAAGGGCTTGGTCATGTAGTCGTCTGCCCCGTGGTCCAGCCCGGCGATCTTATCGGGCATCTCATCCCGGGCGGTGAGCATCAGAATGGGGGTGGATACATGGGCGTGACGCAGCCGGCTGGCTACCTCGAACCCGTCCAGCTTGGGCAGCATCACGTCCAGGATGATGACGTCGTACCGCCCCGTCAGGGCGTAGTCCAGGCCGTCGGCGCCGTCGTACACCACGTCGGCCTGGTAGCGCTGCTCGGCCATGATCTGGCCCAGAGCCTCCGCCAGCCGCCGTTCGTCTTCCACGATCAAAACTCTCATAGGTACGATCCTTTCCATAGCATATCAAGCGGTTTCTGCTTGCCTTAAGAATACCTTCCGATCCTGAAATTTCTCTGAAAAGAATGATACAAAAAAGCCAAGAGAAAAGGGTTTACAGAGTGTTAACAAACAGCATTGACATTCTGATATTTTGGTGATATTATTTTGATATCAAAAAGAGAGCGGAGGTGCTCCGAGATGAAAGAGAAGATTTTAGACGGCAAGAAAAAGGGAATGCCTGTGCTGCTGCTGATCCTGACCCTGTATGTCGTAGCCGTGGCGGCCCTGGTGTGGGCTGCCATCCGGGAGGAGGCCGCAGAGTCGTCCTGGTTCGGCGGGCCGGACCCGCTGGCTATCGTGGTGATGGTGGTATGTATTATTTGGTTGTCCCTGGGCTGGATTTTCCTGTGCGGACTGAAGGTGCTCAAGCCCCAGGAGGCGCTGGTGCTCACCCTGTTCGGCAAGTACATCGGCACCCTGAAAGGGGAGGGCTTCTACTATGTGAATCCCTTCTGCTCCGGGGTGAATCCGGCGGCCAAGACCAAGCTCAACCAGAGCGGTGATGTGGACGGCGGCAAGAGCGCTCCCAAGGCGGACCCCGAGGCGGCGGGCAAGCGGATCTCCCTGAAAATCATGACCCTGAACAACAACCGGCAGAAGATCAACGACTGTCTGGGCAACCCAGTGGAAATCGGCATCGCCGTCATGTGGCGGGTGGTGGATACCGCCAAGGCGGTGTTTGATGTGGACAACTATAAGGAGTATCTGTCCCTCCAGTGCGACAGCGCCCTGCGGAATATCGTGCGTATCTACCCCTACGACGTGGCGCCCAACGTGGACACCACTGGGGACGGCGTTGCCGACGAGGGCAGCCTGCGGGGCTCCAGCGAGGTGGTGGCCGAACGCATCAAGGAGGAGATCCAGAGCAAGGTGGCTCAGGCGGGGCTGGAGATCATTGAGGCCCGCATCACCTATCTGGCCTATGCCCCCGAGATCGCCGCGGTCATGCTCCAGCGGCAGCAGGCTTCCGCCATCATTGACGCCCGCAAGATGATCGTGGACGGGGCGGTCGGCATGGTGGAGATGGCCCTGGAGCGGCTGAGTGAGAAGCAGGTGGTGGAGCTGGACGAGGAGCGGAAGGCCGCCATGGTGTCCAATTTGCTGGTGGTGCTCTGCGGCAACCGGGACGCTCAGCCGGTGGTCAACTCCGGCAGTCTGTACTGATATGGCGGCCGATGGCAAGAAGCAGGTGCCTCTGCGCCTGTCCCCTAAGCTGTATGAAGCGATTGCCGCCTGGGCGGAGGATGATTTCCGCTCGGTAAACGGGCAGATCGAATATCTGCTTACCGAGTGTGTCCGCCAGCGGAAAAAGAACGGCAAATATGTATCCGACCAGATCGACGTGCCCCCGGAATTGGATATCAAGTGACAAAAAGGACGTGCTGCGATTCACAGCACGTCCTTTTTGGTTGGTGGAGCGAGTTTCTTCACAAAAAGCCTCGCAGCGTTCGCGCTTGCAGGCGCGGCAGACTGTATCCCACTCGAAAAAGTGGCTTTACCGCTTTTTCGGCAGCTTTATCCCTCGGTAGAGCCCAGGCTGACCTCCGGCATCAGCTCTTTGCTGATGATGGAGAGCATTTCCTCCAGCTTGGCGCACTCAGCGGGGGTGAACCGCTGGCGCATCCGCTCGGTGACCACATGGACGTAGTCACTGCTGACGTTGTAGTACTCTTTGTACTTCTCGGTCACCTGCAAGTGGTACTCCCGCTTGTCGTGTTCCGACTGGATTTTCTGAACATAGCCCTTGCGGATCAGGCTGTTGATCTTATAGGCTGCGTTGGGAGGAGAAATGCGCATGAAGGAGGCAAACTCATTGACGGTGGGGGAGCCCAGGGCCTGGATGGCCTCCATGGCGAAGGTCTCCACGGTGGTGAGGCTGGCCTCCCGGTTCTGAAAGCGCTCAAAGATCTCCTGGTAAAAGTGAAGTTTGAATTTCGTATACACTGTTTCAAATTTATCTTCCAGCATACCCAGGCCTCCGCAAAACAGTTGAATGATGAAACATATTATAACAAAAAGCGGAGGAAAGAGCAATCAGGAATCCTTACCCAGGGCGAAGGTGAGTTCGGCTGTGGCGGCCACCTGTCCGTTGACGGTGGCCTTGGCCTCGCCGATCCCCACCGGGCCCTTCTGCTTGATGAGGGTACACTCCAGCTCCAGCACGTCGCCGGGGGTAACCTGACGGCGGAACCGGGCGTTCTTGATGCCGCCGAAGAAGGCGATCTTGCCCTTATTCTCCGGCATGGACAGCAGAGCCACCGCGCCCACCTGGGCCAGAGCCTCCAGAATGAGCACGCCGGGCATGACGTGGTACTGAGGGAAGTGGCCCTGGAAGAAGGGCTCGTTGACGGTGACACACTTGATGCCCTTGGCCCACTTGCCCTCCTCGCCGTCCACAATGCGGTCCACCAGGGCAAAGGGGTAGCGGTGGGGGATGATCTCCGCAATCTGATTGGAATTATACTGCATCATGGCTTAACCCTCCCACTTTTTGAATAGAACGCAGGCGTTGTGACCGCCGAAGCCCAGGGAGTTGGACAGTACGTATTCCACCTGAGCCTCCCGGCCCTGGTTGGGCACATAGTCCAGATCGCAGGCCGGGTCGGGCACCTGATAGTGGATGGTGGCGGGCAGGAAGCCATCCTTCAGGGTGAGGGCGGAGAAGATGGCCTCCACCGCTCCGGCGGCCCCCAGCATGTGGCCGGTCATGGACTTGGTAGAGCTGACGGCCATCTTGTAGGCGTGATCGCCAAACACCGTCTTGATGGCGGTGGTCTCGCCGGAGTCGTTCAGGGGGGTGGAGGTGCCGTGGGCATTGATGTAGCCCACCTGCTCGGGGGCCACCCCGCCGTCGGCCAAAGCCTGGGCCATGGCCCGGGCGCCGCCCTCTCCGTTGGGAGCGGGGGCGGTCATGTGGTAAGCGTCGCAGGTGGCGCCATAGCCCACCACCTCAGCGTACACCTTGGCCCCGCGGGCCATGGCGTGCTCATACTCCTCCAGCATCAGGATACCGGCCCCCTCGCCCAGCACGAAGCCGGAGCGCTGGGCGTCGAAGGGGATGGAGGCCCGGGTGGGGTCGTCTCCCACGTGCAGGGCCCGCATGGAGGTAAAGCCGCCGATGGACAGGGGGGTGACGGAGGCCTCGGCGCCGCCGCACAGCATCACCTCGGCGTAGCCGTCCCGGATGTGGCGGAACGCGTCGCCCACCGCGTTGGAGCCGCCGGCGCAGGCGGTGACGGGACAGGTACACATACCCTGAAAGCCAAAGGCGATGGCAATCAGACCGGCCCCCATGTTGGCGATGGTGGAGGGGATGTAGAAGGGGGAAGCCCGGTCAAAGCCCTTTTCGGAGCAGCGCATCTGCTCCTTCTCGGTACCGGCAATGCCGCCCACGCCGCTGGAGACGATGACGCCGCAGCGGGTGCGGTCCACCTGTTCCAGGTCCAGGCCGCTGTCGGCCACCGCCTCCTTGGCGGAGGCCACGGCCAGCTGGGAGTAGCGGGCCATGTGGCGGATGTCCTTCTTGTCCAGCACGGAGGCGGGGTCCCAGTCCTTTACCTCGGCGGCCAGATGGACCTTCTGGGGCGCGGCGTCATACTGGGTGATGGGAGCGATGCCGCACACCCCATCCTTAACGGCCTGCCAGGTATCGGCCACATTGTGGCCCAGGGGGTTGACAGTCCCCATGCCGGTAATGACTACTCTGCGTTTTTCCATAGTTGATCTTGTTCCTCCTAATATAGACAGGCGGTTAACCTGCTGTCACGCTGCGCGCCCTACGCGACGGGCAACTGCTCAACGCTCCGCCGAAAATGCCGCTGGGCATTGCCCAGCCTGTTTTTCAGTCTGCGCGTTTCTCTGTTGCCCTGCTCCCGGGCGCCTCCGCGCTTCTGTTCACATACCCATGCCTCCGTCAACGCTCAAAACCTGTCCGGTGATATAGCCAGCCTCCTCCGAGGCCAGGAAGGCCACAGCGGCGGCCACATCCTCCGGCGTGCCGGCCCGGCCGGCGGGGATGGAACCCAGCATGGCCTCCCGGGCGGCCTCAGGCAGGGCGGCGGTCATGTCAGTGTCGATGTATCCGGGGGCTACCGCGTTGACGGTGACGCCCCGGCTGCCCAGCTCCTTGGCCAGGGATTTGGTCATGCCGATGACTCCGGCCTTGCTGGCGCAGTAGTTGATCTGGCCGGGGTTACCCCGCAGAGCCACCACCGAGCTCAAATTGATGATACGGCCGTACTTGGCTTTCATCATGGGCCGGGCGGCGGCCTTCATGCACAGGAAGGTGCCCTTCAGGTTGGTCTCGATGACCGCGTCGAAGTCTTCCTCCTTGAGCATCATGGCCAGGTTGTCCCGGGTGATACCGGCGTTATTTACCAGAATGTGAATACCGCCCAATTCCTTGACGGCGGTATCGATGAGGGTCTTGACAGCGGCGGGGTCGGCCACGCTGCCCTGGACGGCACGGGCCTCCACCCCCAGCTCTTTGAGGGCGGCCAGGGTCTCCTCAGCGGCGGCGGTGTTGCCCGCGTAGGAGAATACCACGTTGGCACCCCGGCGGGCCAGCTCCAGACAGATGGCCTTGCCGATGCCGCGGCTGCCGCCGGTGACGACAGCGGTCTTTCCAGTCATGCTCATACGGTTATCCTTTCAGCGCGGCGGAGAGGGCCACCACATCGGCGCAGGTCTCCACGGCGTACGTCTTGATGGAAGGGGCGGTCTTTTTCACAAAACCGCTGAGGGCCTTGCCCGGCCCAATCTCCACAATGGTGTCCACCCCAAGCGCCTCCAAGCGGCGGATGGTGTCCTCCATATAGACCGAGGACTGGACCTGTTTTTCCAGCAGGCCGGGGATGGTGTCGTCAGGGCCCATCTCATGGCCCAGGCAGTTAAAGAGCACCGGGAAGGCCATGGGGCCGAAGGTGACCTCCTGGAACTTCTCCCGCAGAGCGTCCCCGGCGGGGTGGAGCAGGGAGGTGTGGAAGGGGCCGCTGACCTTCAGGGGCAGGCACCGCTTGGCCCCCAGCTCCTTGGCCAGGGCGGAGGCCTTATCCACCGCCTCCTTTTGTCCGGCGATGACCAGCTGGCCGGGACAGTTATAGTTGGCGATCTCCACCACGCCCAGCTCAGCGGCTTGGGTGCAGGCTTGATGGAGCTTTTCCCGGTCCAGGCCCAGCACGGCGGTCATGCCGCAGGCCATACCGGCACAGGCGGAGGCCATCGCTTTACCCCGAAAAGCGGCCAGAGAGATGGCCTGAGCGGGGGTGAACACCCCGGCGGCCTGAAGG
Organism: uncultured Flavonifractor sp.; assembly: GCF_944385615.1. Lineage (GTDB taxonomy): Bacteria > Bacillota > Clostridia > Oscillospirales > Oscillospiraceae > Flavonifractor. The sequence continues at coordinate 25,275 of NZ_CALWXV010000015.1, forward strand.
GCGGAATACTCGCCCAGGCTCAGCCCAGCGGCGTAGGCGGGCCGGATGCCCATCTGATACAGGATGGCGGTCATACCGGCGGCAAAGGCCACCATGCAGGGCTGAGTGTACTCGGTCTGGTTAAGCACCCCGTCGGGGTCGGTGAAGGACACCGTTTTCAGATCAAAGTCCACCTGGGCGCTGTCCAGCACCTCTTTGAACACGGGGTAAGTCTCATAGAGGTCTGTCCCCATGCCGGGGTGCTGGCTGCCCTGTCCGGCGTACAAAAATGCAAGGCTCATACCGTCAGTCCTTTCACAACGGTCTGGCAACCGTTCATCAGATCTTCAAAGATGGCGCGGAGAGGCCGGACCTCTTTCACCATACCGGCCACCTGACCGGCCATAAAGCTGCCGGTGTCCACATCGCCATCGAATACCGCCCGGCGGAGAGAGCCCAGGGTGAGCTTTTCCATCTCCTCTAGGGGCAGGTTCTGCTTCTCCATCCGCAGGTACTCCCGGGCCATCTTGTTCTTGAGCACCCGGACCGGGGCCCCGCCGGTGCGGCCGGTGACGGTGGTATCGTTGGCCCCGGCCTTAATGACCGCCTGCTTGTAGTTATCGTGGATGGGGCACTCGGCGCTGGCTAGCAGGCAGGTGCCCACCTGGACGCCGCAGGCCCCCAGAGCAAAGGCGGCGGCCATCTGACGGCCGTCGGCGATACCGCCGGCAGCGATGACGGGCACGCTCACCGCGTCCACTACCTGAGGCACCAGGGCCATGGTGGTCATTTCACCCACATGGCCGCCGCTCTCGGTGCCCTCGGCGATGACGCCGTCAATGCCGTACCGCTCCAGCCGCTTGGCCAGGATGGGGGCGGCCACCACGGGGAACACCTTGATGCCGGCCTCCTTCCAGGTAGGGACATACTTGCCCGGATTGCCCGCGCCGGTGGTCACCACCTGGACCTCCTCTTCCACCACCACTTTGGCCAAATCCTCGATGTGGGGATTCATCAGCATCAGGTTGACGCCGAAGGGCTTATCGGTAGCGGCCCGGGCGGTCTGGATCTCCTTGCGGAGAGAGTCGGCGTCCATTCCGCCGGAACCGATCAGGCCCAGGGCACCGGCGTTGGAAACAGCGGCGGCAAAGGTGCCGGTGGCCACGTTGGCCATGCCGCCCTGAATAATGGGGAATTCAACCCCCAGCAGTTCATTCAATTTCATAGTAAACTCCTTTTTATGCCAGTTCCAGCAGGGCCCCGGCCCAGGTCAGGCCTCCGCCGAAGCCCACGCACAGGGCCTTCTGGCCGGAGGTGAGCACTCCGCCGGTCACCAGCTCATCCAGCAGCAGGGGCACGCTGGCGGCGGAGGTGTTGCCGGTACGGGCGATGTTGCCGGTACACTTGTCCGGGTCCACTCCCAGCTTTTTCACCGCAAAGTCGATAATCCGCTGGTTGGCCTGGTGAAAGACAAAGCGGTCCACCTGGTCCAGGGTCATCCCTGCCTGTTCCACCACCGCTTTGGCACAGCGGGGGAGGGCCTCCACAGCAAAACGGAACACCGCCTTGCCGTCCATGTGGATGTAGGAGGGGGCGGGGGCGTTGGCGCCAGGCACATAGAGGGCTTCCTGATTGCCCCGGCAGCCCAGTACCGCATGGAGGGAGGGGTAGTCTTCCCGCCACTCCACCACAGCAGCCCCGGCCCCGTCCCCGAAGAGAACGCAGGTGGACCGGTCGGTGAAGTCAGTGATGCGGCTCAAAGCCTCCACGCCCACCACCAAGCCATATTTTCGCTTGGCGGCGGCCAGCAGGCACTCCACTGTGTGGAGGGCGTACACAAAGCCGGAGCAGGCGGCGTTCAGATCAAAGCACACGGTATCCTCAGAAAAGCCCAGGTCCCGCTGAAGCAGACAGGCGGCGGCGGGGGTCAGGTAGTCCTGGGACAGGGTGGCCACAACGCAGACCCCGATCTGGTCGGCAGTCAGGCCGGAGCGCTCCAGGGCCTGCTTGGCGGCGGACAGGCACAGGCCGGTGTGGGTCTCGTCCCCGGTGCAGTGGTAGCGGCTGCGGATGCCGGTGCGGGTGGCAATCCACTCGTCGCTGGTGTCCACCCGTTTGGCCATGTCGTCATTGGTCACCGCCTGCCGGGGCAGGGCGGAGCCGGTGCTCAATAGTTTAATTCCGTTCATGGACGCTCCTTTCTCAGGGCTTTGCTGCCCATGAGGCGGAATTTTTTATAGCGGCCCGTCGCCAGGGCCTGCCCGCTCTGCTTGTTGAGGGCGGCCAGCTCATGGACCAGCACCGCGTCCAGCGTCCTGCACACGGCGGCCAGGTCGGTGTGGGCTCCCCCGGTGGGCTCGGGGATGATGGCGTCCACCACTCCCAGCTCCATCAGGTCGGCGGCGGTGAGCTTCATCACATCGCAGGCCTCGTCGCTGCGGGAGGCGTCCTTCCACAGGATGGCGGCAAAACCCTCGGGAGAGAGGACGGAATAGACGGCGTTTTCCAGCATAAGAACTTTATTGCCCACGCCCAGAGCCAGTGCGCCGCCGCTGCCCCCCTCGCCGGTGACCACCGAGATCACCGGGACGGTGAGGGCAGAGGAGAGGGCCAGGGTGCGGGCAATGGCCTCTCCCTGTCCTCTGGCCTCGGCTTCCAGGCCGGGATATGCGCCGGGGGTGTCGATGAAGGTGATGATGGGGCGGCCAAACTTTTCGGCCTGCTCCATCAGCCGCTGGGCTTTGCGGTAGCCCTCCGGGGAGGGCATACCGAAGTGATAGGCCAGGTGTTCCTCCAGGGTACGGCCCTTCCGGTGGCCGATGACGGTGACCGGCTGGCCGTGGAACAGGGCGATACCCCCTAAAATGCTGCCGTCGTCGGCACACAGGCGGTCGCCCCGCTGTTCAAAGAAGTCGGTGAAGAGGGCGGCGATAAAATCCGCGGTGCCCGGCCGGTCCTGATGGCGGGCCAGCGCCACCCGCTGGGCGGGGGTGAGATTATTTGCCACGGTCGCTCCCTCCTTTTCCATGGAGTTTCAGCAGCTGGATCAAGGTGTCCCGCATCTGGGCACGGGGGACGATGGCGTCCAGAAATCCATGCTCCAGCAGATATTCGGCGCTCTGGAAGCCCTCGGGCAGCTTTTCCCCGATGGTTTGCTCGATGACCCGGGGCCCGGCAAAGCCGATGAGCGCCCCCGGCTCGGCCAGCATGATATCTCCCAGGCTGGCAAAGCTGGCGGTGACGCCGCCGGTGGTGGGGTGGGTGAGCACCGAGATATAGAGCCCACCCTTCTGGGAGAACCGCTCCAGGGCGGCGGAGGTCTTGGCCATCTGCATCAGAGACAGAATACCCTCCTGCATCCGGGCCCCGCCGCTGGCGGAGAAGAGAATGAGCGGGAGCTTATATTTTTCGGCGTACTCCACCAGCCGGGTGACCTTTTCTCCCAGGGCAGCGCTCATGCTGCCCATAAAGAACCGGCCGTCCAGCGCCCCTACCGCCACCTTCTGACCGCCGATCCGGCCGGTGGCGGTGACCACGCCTTCGTTCATGCCGGTGCGGCGGCGGGCGCCCTCCAGCTTGGCGGCATAGCCGGGGAAGGACAGGGGATCGTTGGAGGAGAGAGCGGCATCCAGCTCCCGGAAGGTGCCCTTGTCCAGTACCAGGCTCAGCCGGTAGTAGGCCCCGATGGGGTAGTGATGGCCGCACAGGGGGCAGACATACCGGGCCAGAACCACATCCCGGCGGCGTACCGTGCCGCCGCAGGCGGGGCAGGTCTCCTCGGTGTGGGCGGGGGCGGGAGAGGCCCCACGGAGGGCCTTCAGGGAGAGGAGCTTCTGACGGCGTTGGGAAAAGACGTTGCTCATGCCTTAGCTTCCTCCTCTCCGCTGCGGCTCCAGGCCAGCAGGGTGTCCATGTTGGCCTCCAGGAAGCCGGTGGTATAGTTGCCCCGGATGAAATCCGGGTGGTGCATGATCTGGTGGAGCAGATCCGTGTTGTTGGCGGGGCCCTCAATGATAAGCTCCTCCAGCGCCCGGCGCATCCGGCGGATGGCCTCCAGGCGGGTGGGGGCGTGGACGATGAGCTTGGCCATCAGGGAGTCGTAGTAAGGGGGCAGGGTGTAGCCGGTGTACAGGCCGGTGTCCACCCGCACGCCGCAGCCGCCGGGGAGGTGGACAAAGTTGATCTTGCCCGGACAGGGCCGGAAGTCGTTGGCCGGGTCCTCGGCGTTGATGCGGCACTCGATGGCGTGGCCTCGGAGCTGGATCTCCTCCTGGGTGTGAGACAGCGGCAGACCGGCGGCAATGCGGATCTGCTCCCGCACCAAGTCCATTCCGGTGACCAGTTCGGTGACCGGGTGCTCCACCTGGATTCGGGTGTTCATCTCAATGAAGTAGAAGTTGCCCTCCTGGTCCAGCACAAACTCGATGGTGCCAGCGTTCTCATAGTGGGCGGCCTTGGCGGCGGCCACGGCGGCGGCGCCCATCTTTTCCCGCAGTTGGGGGGTGAGGGCCTTGGAGGGGGACTCCTCCAGCAGCTTCTGGTTGCGCCGCTGGATGGAACAGTCCCGGTCCCCCAGCTGGATCACATTGCCGTGCCGGTCGGCCAGGATCTGAAACTCAATGTGCCGGGGATTCAGAATCAGCTTCTCAAGGTACATCTCCCTGCTGCCGAAGCAGGCCACCGACTCGCTGCGGGCCTCCTCAAAGAGGGGAATGAGCTGATCGGGCTCAAACACCCGGCGCATACCACGGCCGCCGCCGCCGGCGGCCGCCTTGATAAGAACGGGGTAGCCGATGGAATCGGCCAGGGCCTTGGCCTCCTCGGCGGTGTCCACCGCTCCGTCGGAGCCGGGCACAACAGGCACCCCGGCGGACATCATCAGCTTGCGGGCGGCGGCCTTGTTGCCCATGGCCCGGATCACATCACCGGAGGGGCCGATAAAGGCGATGCCCGCCTGAGCGCAGGCGTCGGCAAAGTCGGCGTTTTCCGACAGAAAGCCGTAGCCGGGGTGAACGGCGTCGCATCCGGCGGCCTGGGCCACGGTGAGCAGCGCGTTGACATTTAAGTAGCTGTCCGCCGAGCGGGCGGGGCCGATGCAGTAGGCCCGCTCCGCCAGTTGGACGTGGAGGGCCTGGTCATCGGCCTGGGAGTAGACCACAACTGGCTCAATGTCCAGTTCTCGGCAGGCCCGGAACACCCGGACGGCGATCTCTCCCCGGTTGGCGATCAAAATACGCTTGAACATGAGCTCACCCTTCCCGGTAGCGAATGAGGGGGTCCCCAAAGGACACCAGGGCCCCGTCCTCCTGGAGAATGGCCTCAATGGTGCAGTCGCAGGGGGCGTGGACCTCGTTCATCATCTTCATGGCCTCCATCAGACAGACGGTCTGTCCTTTTTTCACATGGTCGCCCACCTTTACAAAGGGCTCGGCGTCGGGGGCGGAGGCGGCGTAGAAGGTGCCCACCAGGGGGGCGGTGATGCAGGGGCCCTCAGGCTGAGCCGCCGGGGCAGGCGCAGCGGCAGGGGCGGGAGCGGCCGCAGGCGCGGCGGGGACAGGGATCGCGGCGCCGCCCTTGCCCAGCTCCAGGGTGAACTCTTTGGTGTTCAGTTTGAAGGAGGTGATGCCGCTCTGGTCAAAGCGGGTCATCAGCTCAAAAATCTCTTGATTGGTCATAGCGGCTCCTTTCGGAAAAAAGGCACCGGTTTGCACCGATGCCTATTTTCGTCGTCTTACTCAGCGTGATCCTCGATGTACTTCACCAGGTCGGCCACGGTCTTCATGTTGGGCAGGTCCTCGTCGGCGATGGTCACGCCAAAGGCCTCCTCCAGAGCCATGGACAGCTCCACAGCGGCCAGGGAGTCAGCCTCCAGGTCCTCAGCCAGGCGGGCCTCGGGAGTCACTTTATCGGCGTCGCAGCTCAGGGTCTCCACGATGATGTCCTTGATCTTCTCGAAATCCATGGTAATGCTCCTCACAAAATAATTCAAAAATTTTAGTTAAATCATTTTACTTAAAAATTTTTAAATAAAATAATTTAAGCATATTTTAGCAGGCGTTACAGATTTGTCAAGGCTTTTTTCAGAAACTGCCGGGGATAATTTTCCACAGGGAGAGGATTCGCCGGATTTGGACAAAAAATCCCCTGCGGCCCTGCCGCAGGGGAGATTGGGGGTAAGTAACCGCCCCGGATGGGGCGGTGCGGGACTCAGCGCCAGCAGCCGCAGTTGCAGCCACAGCCGCAGGAGGAGTCGTCGTCCTCCTCCTGGTTGTTGCCCCACAGGAAAGCGGGGATGGTGAGATAAACCGGCAGACCGGTACCGTTCCCAGACTCAAAGGAGAGGGAGAGGTTGGAGAGCAGGGAACCGGCGTTGTTCCCGTTGTTCTCAGAGGAGCCGCAGCATCCGCAGCAGCGGCAGCGGTTCCGGTTATTGCAGCAACACATCATGAAATACCCCCAATCGAATTCGTGACGGGCGTTTGCCCCTCACAGTCCTAGTATACGCAGGGGGTGGGGGAGAGGTTCGTGGGGGTGGCGGGCACTGATGGGAAAGTTCCCGTTGGCATCAAATCTTGGTGATATCGATGGGCCGCAGGTCGGAGGAGCGGCCCTGGGTGCGGACGGTGAGCATGGCCCGGGCGGTGTCGATGGCGGTGATGCAGGCCACAGAGTGCTCCACGGTGGAGCGGCGGATCTTGAAGCCGTCGGTGTCGTGGCGGCGGCCCCGGGTGGGGGTGTTGATGACCAGGTCCACGGTGCCCGAGGCGATCATGTCCAGAATGTTGGGGTGGGCCTCGGAGACACGGGCCACCTTCCGGGCGGGGATGCCGGCGGCGTTGAGGGCGTCGCAGGTGCCGCTGGTGGCCAGAATCTCAATGCCCATGTCGGCAAAGCCCTGAGCGATGCCCAGCAGCTCTCCCTTGTCCTCGTCCTTGACGGTAACGATGATACGCCCGCCCTTTTTGGGGGCCTTCATGTTGGCGCCCTTGAAGGCCTTCAGCAGAGCCTGGGGGAAGGATTCGGCCAGACCCAGACATTCGCCGGTGGACTTCATCTCGGGGCCAAGGCCGGTGTCCACGTCGGTGAGTTTCTCAAAGGAGAATACCGGCATTTTCACGGCGTAATAGTCGGCCTCCTTGTAGATGCCGGTACCGTAGCCCAGGTCCTTCAGCTTCTGGCCCAGCATGACCTTGGTGGCCAGGTCGATGATGGGCACCCCGGTGACCTTGGAGATATAGGGGATGGTGCGGGAGGAACGGGGGTTGACCTCGATGACATACACGGTATCGTCGTAGATGACGAACTGGATGTTCACCAGGCCCACCACCCCCAGAGCCTTGGACAGGTCATAGGTGTAGCGGTAGATGGTCTCCTTATGCTTATCCTCGATATGGATGGGAGGATAGACGGAAATAGAGTCGCCGGAGTGGACGCCGGCCCGCTCGATGTGCTCCATAATACCGGGGATGAGCAGATCCTCCCCGTCGAACACGCCGTCTACTTCCACCTCCCGGCCCATCAGGTACTTGTCCACCAGAATGGGGTGCTCCTGCTCCACCTGGTTGATGATGCGCATGAACTCGGTGATGTTGCGGTCGTTGTAGGCGATCTCCATACCCTGGCCCCCCAGCACATAGGAGGGGCGCACCAGTACGGGATAGCCCACCTCATGGGCGGCGGCCAGCGCCTGCTCGGTGGTGAACACCGTCTTACCGGCGGCCCGGGGGATGCCGCACTGGTTCAGGATCTCGTCAAAGCGCTCCCGGTCCTCGGCGGCGTCCACGCCGTCGGCGGAGGTGCCCAGGATGGGCACGCCCATATTGGTCAGGGCCTGGGCCAGCTTGATGGCGGTCTGACCGCCGAACTGGACCACGGCGCCCCAGGGCTTTTCCAGCTCCACCACGGCCTCCACGTCCTCGGCAGTCAAAGGCTCGAAGTACAGCTTGTCGGCCACGTCAAAGTCGGTGGACACGGTCTCGGGGTTGTTGTTGATGATAATGGTCTCATACCCCAGGCGCTTGAAGGCCCAGACGGAGTGGACCGAGCAGTAGTCAAACTCGATGCCCTGACCGATGCGGATGGGACCGGAGCCCAGCACCAGCACCTTTTTCCGAGGCTCTGCCGGTGCTTTGCGGTGGGGCTCGGCGGTGGCGGCCGCCAGATAGGGCGCCTCCGGGATATGGGGGGCCAGCTCGCCTACCTGGGGCAGGTGGAGCTCCTCGGCGGCCTCGTTCTCCGTATCATAGGTGGAATAGTAATAGGGGGTCTGGGCCTCAAACTCGGCGGCACAGGTATCTACCATCTTGAAGGCGGGCTTGATGCCGTAGTCCTCCCGCAGGGCCTTGATCTCCGCCCGCTCCTTACCGGACAGAGCGGCGATCCAGGCGTCGGAGAAGCCCATCTCCTTGGCCTGCCGCAGGGTGTCCCCATCCAGATGGCCATGGTCCAGCTTGTCCTCCATGTCCACGATATTCTGGAGACGGTCCAGGAACCACAGGTCGTACTTGGTGATCTTGTTGATCTTTTCGGGGGAGAAGCCGCGGCGCAGAGCCTCGGCCACCACAAAGAGCCGCTGGTCGTCAATGTTCACCAGCCGCTCCTCGATCTCCTCGGTGTACAGCTCATCCAGGCCGGGCAGACGCAGGGACTTGACCGGCAGCTCCAGAGAGCGGATGGCCTTCATCAGCGCCCCCTCAAAGGAGTTGCCGATGGCCATGACCTCGCCGGTGGCCTTCATCTGGGTGCCCAGGGTGCGGCTGGCGGTGGTAAATTTGTCAAAGGGCAGACGGGGGATCTTGAGCACGCAGTAGTCCAGGGTGGGCTCAAAGCAGGCGGTGGTCTTGCCGGTGACGGCGTTGGGGATCTCGTCCAGGGTGTAGCCCAAGGCGATCTTGGCGGCCACCTTGGCGATGGGGTAGCCGGTGGCCTTGGAGGCCAGAGCGGAGGACCGGCTCACCCGGGGGTTGACCTCAATGACGGCGTACTCAAAGGAATCGGGGTTGAGGGCCAGCTGCACGTTGCACCCGCCCTCGATCTCCAGAGCGGAGATGATATCCAGGGAGGCCTTGCGGAGCATCTGGAACTCCTTGTTGGCCAGGGTCTGGGTGGGGGCCACCACGATGGAGTCGCCGGTGTGAACGCCCACCGGGTCCACATTCTCCATGGAGCAGATCTGGATCACGTTGCCCGCTCCGTCCCGCATGACCTCAAACTCGATCTCTTTCCAGCCGGAGATACACCGCTCGATCAGGACCTGGCCCACCCGGGAGAGGTGGATGCCCCGGTCGGCGATCTCCCGCAGGGAGAGTTCGTCGTAGGCAATGCCGCCGCCGGTGCCGCCCAGGGTGTAGGCGGGGCGGACGATGACGGGATAGCCGATAGACCCGGCAAAGGCCACGGCGTCCTCCACGCCCTCCACCACGTCGGAGGTGACGCAGGGCTGACCAATGGCCTCCATGGCGTCCTTGAAACCCTGGCGGTCCTCCGCCTTGCGGATGGACTCAGGGCTGGTGCCCAGCAGTTTCACGCCGTACTGCTGCAAAATACCCTGCTCGTGGAGGTTCATGGCCAGGTTCAGACCGGTCTGTCCCCCCAGAGTGGGCAGGATGGAGTCAGGCCGCTCCTTCTGAATGACCTGCTCCACGCTGGCGATGTTCAGCGGCTCGATGTACACATGGTCGGCAATATCTTTGTCGGTCATAATGGTGGCGGGGTTGGAGTTGACCAGCACCACCTCCACGCCCTCTTCCTTCAGGGCCCGGCAGGCCTGGGTACCGGCGTAGTCAAACTCGGCGGCCTGGCCGATGACGATGGGGCCGGAGCCCAGCACCAGCACCTTTTTGATATTCGGATTCTTGGGCATTACCGGTTGCCTCCCTTCATGCTGTCCACAAAGCGGTCAAAGAGATATTCCGTGTCCATGGGGCCGGGAGAGGCCTCCGGGTGGAACTGAACGGTGAAGCAGTTGGGCCGCTTGTACTTGAGCCCCTCCACGCTGCCCTCGTTGACGTTGATGTGGGAGACCTCCGCCACCGCCGGGTCCACGCTCTCGGCGGTGACCACATAGCCGTGATTCTGGCTGGTGATGAAGGCCCGGCCAGCGGCCAGGTCCTTCACCGGGTGGTTGCCTCCCCGGTGGCCGAAGCGCATCTTCCGGGTCTGAGCACCGGTGGCCAGGGCCAGCAGCTGGTGGCCCAGGCAGACGGCGAAGAGGGGCAGGTCGGAGTCGTACAGCTTTTTCACTTCCTGAATGATCTCCACATTATCCGCCGGGTCACCGGGGCCGTTGGACAGCATGACGCCGTCATAGCCGCCGGACAGGATGGTCTCCGCCGGGGTGTGGGCGGGGTAGACCATGACCTGGCAGCCCCGCTTCTGGAGGCAGCGGATCATATTCTCCTTTACGCCGTAGTCCATCAGGGCCACCCGCAGCCGCTGCTCCCCCAGAGCGGGATAGAGCTGAGGCTCCTTCCGGGTCACCTTCTCCACGGTGCCCTCCACCCGGTAGGTCTTGATGCGCTCCAGGCACTCCTCAACATGAAAATGCTCCGCACAGGTGATCATGCCGTTCATGGTCCCCTGACTGCGGAGTATTCTGGTCAGCGCCCGGGTGTCCACGCCCTCGATCCCGGTGATATCATACTGCTTCAGATAGGCGTCCAGCTCCCCCTCACAGCGGAAATTGCTCCCCCGCTTGGCCAGGTGCCGCACAATAAACGCCTCGGCCCAGGGCCGGGCGGACTCGTTGTCCTCATGGTTCACGCCATAGTTGCCAATGAGGGGATAGCTCATCACGATCCCCTGTCCCGCGTAGGAGGGGTCGGTCAGGATCTCCTGATAGCCGGTCATGGAGGTGTTGAATACCATCTCACATACCCGGTCCGCCGGAGAACCAATGCTGACGCCCTGGAACACAGCGCCGTTCTCCAGAATCAAGGTCGCCTTCATCTCCTGCATCACGCCTTTCTTTCCATGGTATTTGTTCGATTGTACCCTAATTCGCCCTGCCCGGCAACTCCCTTTCCCACACATTTTACAAAATTGTAATTTTGGACAAAAAGCCGGGGCGCATCTGCCGTTTTTCACAGTCAATGCGCCCCGGATGTCTCAAAAAATGATAGATTACCTCATAATTATTTTGGTGGTTCCACGTCCACAATCACCAGCTCCGGCCGGTTAAAGATACGGGGGATGCGGGTGCTCTCCCGGGCCAGGCCCCGGCTGACGATGAGGGTGGTTTGCCCCAGGGCATACTGTCCCCCGGCATATTGGGGAAAGAATCCCTGGTTGGGAGCCAACAGGCCGTTGATGAGGCCGGGCAAACGCCACTGGCCTCCGTGGGCGTGGCCTGCCAGCACCAGATCAAAGCCGCTGCCGGCGTAGTCGTCCACCCGCTCAGGCCGGTGGGTCAGCAAGATGGAAAAATGCTTCCCGTCCAGATCCCCGCTGGCGGTGGCCAGCTGTTCCTCCCAGCGCTGTTCTCCCACCTTTGGATCGTCCACTCCGCCGATCTGGACCATCTGTTCCCCCGCCGCCGCGCAGACGCTGTAGCCATCCAGCACCACGGCCCCGCAGGCCCGCAGCAGCTCTTTGATCTCCTCCAGCCGTCCGGTGCGGTATTCATGGTTGCCTGAGGCGTAGTATACCGGGCACTGTTCCGCCAGCTTTTTCACCGTGAGCAGGGCCCGCCACTCCTCTTTCCAAAGCTCGTCATCCACAATATCCCCGCATAAAAGCACCAGATCCGGGTCCTGGTCCGCCACTGCGTCCAGCAGGTCCTGCTGGTTTTGACCGTATTTGCAGGAGTGCAGGTCGGTGAGCACTGCCAGGCGTACCGCCTGCTCCACCTTTTCACTCTCCACCGTATAATGCTGTATTGTCAGCCGGGCGTCCAGCCCAGCCACCAACAGCAGGCCCGCGGCGATTCCGCCGGCGATCATCCACTTTCGGGCCCGTTTTTTCACCCATGACTCCTTTCTTTCCGGCTTTGCCGCATAATGCCGCCTCGCCCGGTCATACTGAACCATAAAGCCTGTTTCTTTTCAGGAGGTCGCCCATGGTCATCGCGTTTTTTCGTACCATTATACTCTATGTCTTCATCATTGCCGGTATCCGGCTGATGGGTAAGCGGCAGGTGGGGGAGCTGGAGCCCTCTGAGCTGGTGCTGGCCCTGCTCATCGCCGACCTGGCGGCGGTACCCATGCAGGATTTCGGCATCCCTTTGCTCACCGGACTGATCCCCATTCTCACCCTGCTGTGCCTTACCATGGCCCTGTCGGTGCTCACCATGAAGAGCGTCAAGTTCCGGGCCATCCTCTGCGGCCGCCCCAGCATCATCGTGGAAAACGGCAAGCTCCGCCAAGGGGAGATGAGGAAAAACCGCTTCACTCTGGACGAGCTGATGGAGGAACTGCGGATGAAGGGGGTCACCGACCTGTCTACCGTCAAGTACGCTATCTTGGAGACCAACGGCCAACTGTCTGTTCTCCCCTTTGCCGCCCAGCAGCCCCCCACCGCTCAGGATCTGAATCTGCATCTGCCTGAGCCGGGGCTGCCGGTGGTGCTCATCAACGACGGGCGGCTCATTCGCCGCAGCCTGGACCGCCGGGGCCTCAACGACGGGTGGCTGGAAAAACAGCTGAAAGCCCACAAGGTGGATCGGGTGGAGGATGTGTTTCTTATGACAGTGGATGAGACAAACCAGGTCTGTCTGATTGAAAAGGAGGCTGCCCGGTGAAGCGGTTGTGGATCGCGCTGGCCCTGATGGGGGCCATTCTGGGCGGGACCCTGGCCCACACCTATTCGCTCCAGGGCTTTACCGGAGCCCTCGCCGATGCATTGGAGCAGGCCCAAACGCTGGCCCGGGATGACCAGTGGGAGCAAGCGTTTTCCATAACGGAGCAGTCCCTCCAGACCTGGCGGGAACGGGACGTCTATCTCCATGTGCTGCTGCGCCACGCCGATACCGACCAGATCTACGCCGGGTTTCAGGAGGTGCTGGCCTTGCTGTCCAGTCAGGAATATGGAGAATATGCCGCCGCCAATGCCCGACTGATGACCCAGATCAGCTTGCTCAGCGAAGCGGAGCAGCTGACATTGAAAAATGTACTGTAATATATTGTGAGGAAAGGGGGCGCTCCAGGAGCGCCCCCTGCATCATTGTTCCCTTCCATTTTATTTTCGTCGTTCGTCCCAATATTTTGTCACTTCCATCCACACCCCCTTCCTCCCCCTATGACCCCCACCATCCCCCGGGGCCATGTATTGGCCGTGAAGCAGAAATTGAAACAATCTTGCTCCATTACGGCTGAACAGCGCCGAAACCGAGCCAAAATCAGCATCAATTCTGAAAACAGCTCTGCGGCATCAGGGGATGAAAAAAGCGAGGGTGCGTCGGAGTTTTTCCAACGCACTCTCGCTCATGCTTGGGGTCAAACTTGGCGGACAAGCCGCCGTTTTTCAGGGGATTAGGTCAGAGTGTTTGGAAGTAAGTCTGACCTGAGTATAGCACACCTCCTCCCAGTCCGCAATAGAAAACCGCCTGGTATATGCAGTCATTTTACACCAGAAACATCAAAAAATCATTTTGTCTGTATTACATCATCCATCTCATTGCTTGATGTTCTACAAGGAAAAAGTATGATATCGACTGTTACCCATTTTACCTCCGCCTGGCATCCGTTTCATGCCCATAGGGAGTTTGGCTTGTGTTCTTCTGGAATATTTTCGCTGTGCCATAGTGCAACAGCTACATAGTCAACGAGTTTCTACAAGTAATTGCCGCACTCAATCGTATTTTTATAAATACGTCATCCCATCTACAAACTTGCTGTTGCGGCAATCTACAAACTTGCTGTTGCGGCAATCTACATTGTGCGGTAAAATGGAATATCGTAAAAGCCCTTTATAAGTATGGAGCATATTTGTCCTACATTATCATAACAACTTAAATATGATGCTTTTGTTGAGCAAACAGGAAAAATAAAAGCCAACATCGGTCGTAGCCTTGAGAAACTGGAAACCCTGAAAAAGACTCTGGTACAGGAGTATTGCGGTAGAGAAGGAGAAAATCGCATGGGTTCTTTATTGCATGAATTTTTAATGAGTTTAAGCGTTGATGCCAGTCCCCGCTATACAAATTTTGATGGTGAAATATATCATTATACGGCACTTCATAATATAGAATCAATTCTTCTCAATTCGAGAGATAAAATTGTTTTATGGGCCAGCCAATATGATTGCTTGAATGATATATCAGAAGGGACAATAGTCGAACCATGTTACTATAAAGTATGTAAAGATCTTAGGGCTTGTGGATATATTTCCCCCAATTTATATGAACTTTTGTCCGGTATAAAACCATCAAAAAATGATTTTTTTGCAATGCGCGAAAACAACAAACTTATATCGGAACGCAGCGAATATACAACATATATTGCATCTTTTTCGCAAAAAAGTGACCTTTTACCTATGTGGAATTATTATTCCAAAGGAGATTTGTTTGAAGGAATTAATTTGGGAATGGATTCCAAGGCAATTTTGTCAAACTACCCAACACTTTCTGCACATGGAAAAGTAAGATTAAATGTTAGTTCGGTGGTATATAGTCAAAAAGAACAAGAGGACATTATTAAAAAATTTCTCCTGGAAATAATAAGTAAATATAAAGAAGGGTTTGAACAGCCGGTTAGAGAAGTTGTTTCTAAAAAATTGGCCTCTTTAAAAATGATTTTCAAACAAGAGTGCTTTAGCTATGAGCAGGAGGTCCGTATAATTGTTGATATGGCAGACAAGTATAGAGATGATTTCTCGATAAAATATAGAACTAATGCGGGATATTTTATTCCATACATTGAATTATTAATTGATAAAAAGGCTTTGAAATCGGTTACACTAGGACCATTTCGAGGGACGGAATCTCAGTTAGATTTGCAAAAAAAAACATTGTCTCAAATGCTTGCCTCTCATCAATATGAGATCAACATTAATGTTTCTAAAGTACCCATAAGATATTAGAAGACAATGCTATACCTAACTTTTCCTTCCTCCGATCAAAAGCTGATATGCCCTCTTTGTATCGGCGTGCATGGAAGCGGAGAGGATTTTTACCCCCGCACCGGCGCTATGCGCTGTAGGCTTTTGCAAGGTGCGTGGCTCCAGCGTGGAGGCGGTTAATTGGGTGCGGAAAAATTCCGTAGAGGTGACTGCATAACGATTGCTCACCGCCGCAACCGTATAGTCAAAGATCTCCTCTGTCCATACCGGCTTGCCGTCCCGCACTCTGGGCGTGGGCGTTTTCTTATCAATCATATTAAATTTCTCCTTGGTGACGGTTGTGACGGTCAATTCCAAACTTTTTTCAATATCCAATTTGAATTTAATTTAGCGATACAGTGAGAAAAGTTCCAGTTTTGACTGTCACAACTGTCACGCTTCATTATACATCCCACCCGGCATCCGGGTGATGCCCGCAGGTTTGCGCCGCCCGCCCACATTGATAGAAAGGGTGACTCTCCAGGTCATAGTTCTGTATCCATTGAGGCTCACTACTCCTAGTAAACAGCTGCGCATGGTGCAGGGGCATGTTCAGGATGATGTGGACAGACTTGTTGGCCTTGCTTGAAACCTCCTCCCGCACTTGTTATCCATTATACCGTCGTAGAATTTCGGCCAATACGGCCCGCGCCTCATCGTCCTTGGGCTCAATGTCCCAGCCCCGGTCGTAGTTGGCCACTATGCATCCATTTTTTCTGATTTCGAGTTTAGAGATACAGCCTTGCTGGATGCCCCATTTGCTCCCGTATTCATACAGCTTGATGGAGAAGCTGTAGCCATCAATCATGCCATGTAGCCACATATTATCACCTCCTGAAACAGTTTGGTTTTGAAGGCGTCAAGGGGAATTGCAAGCAAATACGGCCTTGATACGCGCTGTCCATCAGAATGCGTTTTGTGCCTCATGCCTCGTGCTCATCCTGTTCATGGTACGCCGCTTTCTGCTTCGACGGCTGTGCCAAGTGATACAGGGGATGGTCCTCCAGGCGGTATTTCTCCACCTCCTTTGGTGCGCCGCCCCGTGTAAACAGCCACGCATGGTTTAAGGGCATGTTCAGGATGGTGTGGACAGACTTGTTGGCCTTGACGGAGATGTACCGGGCCGTTGCAAGCTCCTGTCCGCCCAGGTAGAGCAGGTGGTCGCAGTTGCTCAGAATGGTAACGGCCTTGTCATGCCCGTATGCGGCCTCCAGCTGTGCAAGGCTCTGGAGGATGATGCTGACGCTGATCTCCCGGGAGCGGATGACGGAACTGATCTGGTCGAAGTCAGCGATGCACCCTGCGGCCCCGGCGGCGAAGTCGTCCAGGATAAGGCGGACTGGGACACGCAGACGGCCGCCCGGGCACTGGTCGGCATGGCGGCAGAGATTTTGAAGCGCCTGGGTGTAGAACAGCGTCGCCAGAGCGTCCATGGACCGGTCTGTGTCGCTGATGGTCAGGAACACGGCTGTCTTGCGGTCGCCAAGGCTCTGGAAATAGAGTTGGCTGGAGTTGGTAAACAGCTTCTCTGCCCCGTGGAAGGCAAAGGGGGA
Source organism: uncultured Flavonifractor sp. (assembly GCF_944385615.1). Classification (GTDB taxonomy): domain Bacteria; phylum Bacillota; class Clostridia; order Oscillospirales; family Oscillospiraceae; genus Flavonifractor. The sequence continues at coordinate 41,840 of NZ_CALWXV010000015.1, forward strand.
CAGCTTTTCCGCCAGGAACGCCTGGATGCTGGCATAGGTCCTGGGGGACTTCTGAATGTTGCGGAGCATCTGATACTGCGCCGCCGCGAAGCTGTCGGGAGCGAAGGTGCAGACCTCCTCGAACAGCCGGTCAAAGCTGCCGTTCCCCATCTCCCGCAGGAGCCGGATCACGCTGCCCAGATGATGCTCCTGGCGGGGAAGATACTCCAGCACATAGGAAATCATGGCTGAGAGGGCCATCTGGGCGGCCTGCTCCCAAAACGGGTCGTTCTTTGTCTTGACGGGAGAGAGGGCGGCGGCGATTTGAAGAATGTCCTGCTCATGGCAGCACCCACGCTTTTGGTCGCGGCGCACATACATGAGCGGATTGTACCCGCAGGAAGAAGCGGCACAGTCCTGGAAGTTGATCTCGATGACCTGATAGCCGTTCTTCCGCAGGGCCCTGCCGGTCTTTTTGCACAGGCTGTCCTTGACGCTGGTGACGATGACGCTCTCACTGCACTGAAGGATGTTGGGGAGCACATAGCTGCGGGTCTTGCCGGTGCCGCTGGGGCCGATGATGCAGTCGTTGTTGTTCAGCCCCGTGACCCATGTATCGTTGCTGATACAGGGGCCTTTGTATAAAATTCTCTCTGACATAGTACCTCCTGATTTACAGCTGGTGTATGACTCTGTCGGCAAGGCCCCACTCCACGGCCTCCCCGGCGTCGAAGTAGCTGTCTGAGGCGGTCTTGTCCAGTACCTCCTCCAGGCTTTTGCCGGTGTGGGCCGAGATGATGTCCGCAACCGTCCGGCGCGTCTGCATGAGGTTCCTGGCGATGGCGTCCACGTTCAGCGCGCTTCCGCCCACGCCGCCCGGAATCAACGGGTCGTGTATCATGACCTTGGCGTGGGGCAGCATGTCCCGCCGGTCGCCGGACAGGAACAGGACTGCGGCCATGCTGGCGGCGGTTCCGGTGCAGATGGTCCGCACCGGACAGCCGACCGCCTTCATGACATCGTAGATGGCAAGGCCGCTGGGGACCTCGCCCCCGGGACTGTTGATATACATGGTGATCTCCTGCCCGGGTGCGTCCTGCTGAAGGAAGCGGAGCTGCAGAACCAGCGCCGAGGCGGTGTCCTCCGTGATGGGCCCAATGCAGAAAATCTCCCGCTTCTGGAACAGGATGTCTTGAATCGGGATCTGGTTCAGCCCCTCGCTGGTCTCCCTGAGAACATTAGGAAGATATGCCATCGTGCGCCTCCTGTTCTGCTTTCCGAAGCGTGTCTACGGTCTGCTTTGCCCACTCCGGGAAATACTCGTCCCGGAGGATGCCGATAAAATCGCTCCTGTTCCATCTGGTCCGCTCCCCATCCCCGAGGCAGGTGGCATAGATTGCCCGGCCGGAAGCATGGGGACTGCACCCAAAGCCGCTTTCCGCCAGCCAGAGCTGATTGCGGGGAGACCAGCAAGACTCTTTGAGTGCCGCCGGGCTCAGGACCAGGACTTCTCCCTCCAGACTGCGGCCCGAAAGTGTGTCGCACTGGGAGGCGTCAAAGAGGGAGAGTCCCTTTACCTCGTCCAGGAATGCTTCCACGAAGCCGTCCAGCACCGCCGGGTGGCTCTCCACGATGTACTCGCCTGTCCGGCCGCAGGCGGGGATGAAGATGGTGTCGGCCCACTCCTTGTGCCGGGGACGGAACCGGCCATCCCACCGCTTCTTCTGAATGGTGTTGGCCAGCACCCAGCCCACGCGCTTGAAGCCATATTGGGCGATGACGCCGCGGGCGCAGTCCGCTTTCAGGTGCATACCGTCGAAGCCGGCCCGGATGGCCGCTTCAATGGCCTGCTTGCAGGCGATGTTGCACTGGTGGCTCGCCCGCCACAGCCCCGCCTCATCGCTGCGCCTGGCCTCGGACAGAGAGCCCAGGTACAGATAAGTGTGGTCTGTCAATGTCAGTTGGTTCATCTGGTTTACCTCCTTACTTCTTTGGTAGTTCTGCGGCCTTAAAAGCCGTTCCAAATCCGCTCTCCGCGGTAATCAAAATACTCTGCGTCAGCACAGTCTTCCGGGGTCAGATCCTTCAACCGCTTTCTGCTCCGTGAGATGTAGAGGTCAGAGTCCATGGGCGGTTTCGGCACCTTGACCCGCAACAGCTCGTCCATTTGAACCAGCTGAGCGTATTGCTCCGGCTCGTGCTGTTTAAGGTACTGATAGAAGTGGTTTTTATGGAAGGGGCAGAAGGTACAGGCGCTGGCGCGGGTCTCCAGGCCCCATACCTCCTTGATATAGCCGTAGCTGTCCGCCCGGGTAAATTCCATCTGTACCAGAGGGAAGCGGTTGACGAACATCGGATTGGTGCTCGCTTTACAGCGTCTGGCTTCTTCCAGGCTGAATCCGATGTGCATTTCATGGGCCTTTTTGTCCTCGTCCCTGAGCCGCTGTCCTTTTTGATAGCCCAGCAGGTCCCATCGTACATACTTGGAGATCAGTTCTACCTTATAGTCGATGGTGCAGTTGCGGGGCATTTTGCTCTTATGGCCGTCATCCCGAAGGGTCCACCACGGGATGCTGATGGTCCGCCGCTCGCCAAAATTCCGAATGAAATCGGAATATAAGGGTGATTTCAATACCTTGAACGGCAGACCGCTGGACGCACAGGCCCGGCGGATGAAGTCCACCTGTTTTGCGACCCATGGGGGTTCAAACCCGAGGTCGCAATAAATGATGGCGTCATAGATGGGGACCAGAGGATGGACGGGCCGCCCGGCCTTTGCGTTCTCACAGCTCATCAGGGCCAGGGCCGTGCTCTGCATCCCTGCGCCGCAGGAGAGGATTTTCATTTGCCATCCTCCTACGCCGAAACGGCATATTTCAGCGGCGCATGGATCATCTTTACGCCGCCCTGGGTCCATGCGGAGCCGCACATCCCGTAGACGCTTTCCACCGCGTAGCCGTCGCCGCCGTCCGGGAGGGCAGAGCGGATGTATTTGACCGGCAGTTTCACATCCCGCTCCAGCTGAATTTCAAACACGCTTCCGCCGCCCTGCCAAGGGTCATACAGGCCGGTCACGGTGTCTTTCTCCAGGATGATGTAGCCGCAGTAGGGATTTTTGCGGCTGTCATAGAAGTGGCCGTTGCGGTCCTGGAGCCGGATCAGGCGGTTGAGCTCCATCAGGTCAGATAGGGACATTTCCACCAGGAAGGTCACGGTGTTCATGTGGGAGGCGATGTTGGCCACCTCCGCCCGCATACTCGCCAGGAAGCCTTTGGGCCCGGATGTGTCCCCGTCCCGCAGTGCCTGCTGGAGCTTTGCCCGGGTATAACCTTGGGACTTTGCCAGCCAGACGATGCCGGCGCGGTCGTCGATTTTCTCCTCATAGCGGCCATACCAGCAGGGGTAGACGCTGTTGAGGACATAATCGTAGTTGCCGTCCCCAGTGTCCAGCATGATATTGACCGGGAAGGTCTGGTCCAGGAAGTGTTTCTCCGGGAGCCTGAAATACACATGGTCCATCATCAGGTCATAGAACAGCCCGGTTTCCTCCGCTGTGAAGCCATCTGGATATGGCCCATCTTCTGAGGTGAGCGCGGACTGGACATCCTGCTCCAGTTCGTCTCTCAGCTGACACTCGTAGTCGAAATACCATTCCTCCAGCGACTCCCAAAAACTCTGCATGGGGTCGTCGCCGGACAGGAGCTTGGTCGCGGTGGCGCTGTCCATCCCGTCCCGGTAGTCGGCATAGATTTCATAAAAGAAGCAGTCGCCCTCACGCTGTAAAAAGGGCTGACGGTCAAGGGCGTCCAGAATATGGCGCCTGAGTTTCTCTGCCGCCTTATCGTTCATGCTTCCACCTCCTTGTCCATACATGGTTTCGGCGTCTGAAGGGAAAAGCGCTCAGCCTCCGGTCCAGAGGCAGGGCGCAAATGGTCGTTTCTCCGGCGCCCCGTCATAGGGCCGTCACCTTCCCATCAGAACGGGAGTTCGCTGTCCACGTCACTTTCAAACTCTGACGCCGGCGGGGTCGCATCGGTGTTCGCGGCGGGGGCGGGGGCGCTCTTTTTCTTGACGGAGTCCCCGAAGTAGATGTTGCTGGCCACGACCTCGGCGGTACGGCGTCTGTTGCCCTCCCGGTCCGTCCAGTCCCGGATCTGGAGCCGCCCGTCCACCATGGCCATGGAGCCCTTGGCGAAGTAGTTGGCGGCGAACTCTCCGGTGTGACGCCACGCGACGATGTCGATGAAGTCCACAGGCGTTTCACCGGTGGCCTTGTCTTTGAAGTCCCGGTTGACCGCCAGAGAGAACGACGCGACGGGGATGCCGCTCTGTGTCCGGCGCAGTTCGGGGTCCCGGGTGAGCCGCCCACTGAGAATGATTCGATTCAACATGATGTTTACCTCCGTTTTGACAAATTGTTTTTCGGGCGGCCGGTCCAGAGGGGGAGCACATGCCCAGCCCAGCCATTTCCGGCCTGCCTCCGTGTACCCTCTCGTCTGTTCTACACCCGTTCACCAACACACCTGGATGGGGGACCCATCGCCCGCCGCCGTCAGGGTACCGCTCAGGAACTTGACGGCGGCTTAGGGGCAATACCGTTTGTTGGGATGCTCCTCCAGAGAGGCAAACGGGTGGATCAGCAGTTCATACAGGACGGTCTGCCACATAGATTTCAGCAAAAACGGGGGTATCGCGTCGATAACAATACCTCCGTTTTCCTAATAAATTACTTTCTTTTGTTATGTTAGACATGGTACAATATAAATGTAATGCTAATTTAAGGAGGAGTGATTATGGTTGTTCGTGCTTTGATAAATAAAGAAACATTAAAATATTTACGAGAACATATTGGAATCACACTTCCATATATTGAGCGAATCACTAAATATGATGAAAAGAAATATTTGCTGTGGGAAGATATCAATTCTTGTAATTTTCCAACTTGCCTTCAAGCGAAAACAATTGCAAAATGCTTTCACATACCATTTGCGGGTTTATATATGAATGCAAAAGACATCAAACTACAGCATATTCCTAAAATGTATAACATGCGGACTATACGGGGAAATGGAAGTTTCGATGATAGCTCGTTAAACTTGGCTATTATGGATTTACTTTACTCACGTGAATTGCTAATAAGCACAAAAAATGAATTACAGGAGTCTTTGCCGGCCTTTTCGCTTTCAATTGTTGGTACTGATGTTAAACAGTGGGCCGACTCAATAAGGCAGATATTCAAGTTAGAATTGAAGGATCAATGCTCATTACCGAGCAAAAGAAAATTTTATTTATATATAAGAAATAAAATAGAAAAGCAAGGAGTGTTTATTCAAGGATTTTCAGGTGTGGATACTGAAATTGCACGTGGTGTAGCTATCTACAACGACATATATCCTATTATTGGAATAAATAATGATGACAGATACCCTGCAAAAACGTTTTCAATTATTCATGAACTTGTTCACATTATTAAGCGTCAATCTACAATGTGTAATGATATGGTAACTTCTTTTTCTGCACAACAAGAAGAAGTATTTTGTAACGCTGTTGCAGGAGAAGTCTTAGTTCCAGAGCAGGCAATTATGACCTTGGTTAAAAATCGCAAGATAAAAGATTTTACAGAGGATAATATTGCTTCTTTAGCAGATGTTTTTTCTGTTAGTAAAGAAGTAATCTCGAGAAGGCTTTTAGATGTTGGAGAAATTAGCAAACCCGAATATGATACATTTATTTTAGAATTCAAACGAACATTTGATATGGAAAAAGAGATAGAAAGAGAGAAAAGAAAAGCTAGTGGAAATAAGGGGTTCCGTAATATTCTTTTGGAAACTATTGACAAGACAAGTGGTAGTTTATGTCAAACTTTATACCATGGATATGGCGAAGGGCTCGTTGATAGGCAAGACATTGCAAGATATTTGAGAATAGACCAAAAGCATATCTCCAATATTTTGAGGGAGGTATCGCAATGGAACAGTTAAACTTATTTGACGATAAACCTCCATATAAATACATAATAGATACCTGTGCTATTTTGTCACAAAAAGAAGATAGACAATATCGTAGAAGAATTTATGAAAAACTGTGGAGAAACATTGATAACTTGGTAAAAGCAAGTGTAATTGTAACATGTTCAGAAATATTCGAGGAAATTAGTGATGAACCGATACAAAAGTGGCTAAAGGACTGTAATTGTACGATTCTTCAGATAGACGAATTGATTCAAAAGAATGTAACAACAGTTGTAACATCAAACCCCCAATTGATTGATTTTAAGCAATTAAAATCATCAGGTGATGCGTTTCTAATTGCTACTGCTATAAAATATTCTCTAACAGTTATTACTGAAGAAAATAAAGATTCAAGCAAAAAAATCCCTTATGTATGTAAAGATCTTGGCGTTCCATGTGTTAATATCCTTGAATTATGCGAACTTGAAAAATGGACATTTTAGTTAAAGTATCCTCGGTAGTTAACGGATAGACATTTCCTATGCCCTTGGAATACTTCCCAAGTCTTTGCTGAATAACCTATAAAAAGAAGAAACGACATAACCGGAAGCTACACTGTTTTTTTGAAAACAATCTTATGTTGTTTTATGTGTACCGTCCTGTTAGGCAATACCGTTTGTTGGGATGCTCCTCCAGAGAGGCAAACGGGTGAATCAGCAGTTCATACAAGACGGTCTGCCGCTCCGCTTCCGGCATCGCGGCGCAGTCAGCGGCCAATTCGGAGACAGTCTTGTTTCCATACTGCCGAAAATACTGCTCATAAATGGCCGTGAACTCTGCCGCGCAGGGCGCCACCAGCTCGTCCATGAACTGGATCAGACTGCCGGCCTCCATGTCCCCAAGGACACTGTCCCGCGGCGGCAGACTGGCCTTCAGACGCTCCTCCAGCGAACGGGGCGGGAGAAGGGGCTGCCCCAGGGGCGGGGCCCCGTCCTCCTCCTGCCCTGTTTGTTCAGGAGGGGCACCCAGGAGGGACGGGAGCAGAAGGGCGGCCGCGTCATAGAGGTAGGCGTCGCCACAGGAGGGAGTTGCCGAGAGCCGGTCGTCCAGGGCCTTGGCAAGCTGTTTGTAGGTCATGGACTGTACCCGCTCCCGGGAAAGGCCCAGGGCGGACCGCAGCCGCTCCAGCTCCGCTTCAAAGCCCTGGAAATACTCAGGCAGGGTCATATCAGCAAAGCGGTGGATGATAGCCGCGGCGTATTCGGGGTGGGCACAGCGGCCGGTGTCCAGCAGGTCGAGCCGGTCTTGCAGAGGGAAGCGTTCAATCCTCATGCTGGCCCGCCTCCTCTCTCTGCCGGCGCTCCAGCGCCTCCAGTGCGCTCCCGGCCCGGTCCAGCAGGTTCCGCAGAGCGGACAGGGGGTCGTCTGTGTAGCGGCCCCAAAAGTAATCGCTCCCGTTTCTGCACATCCATGTGACAAACCGTGCGGGGGCCTTGGAGTTCTCGCCAAGGACATATTCTGTGTCCCCGACACGGATGGCGCTGATAATGATATATCCGGCGTTACTGCGTTCTGACATGGTTTATCCTTTCTCCCCGTATGAGCCCGATAGGACAGGCGTATCTTATGCGGCTTGCAGGACTTCCCGTTCCCACTGGTCGAGAAACCGCTGGACTTTCGGTGTGGCTGGGCGATTGTTGGCAGATCGAGCCTGGACCACTTTTCTGTTTCTGATCTCCAGCGTGTAAAATGGCTTGTCCGCTTCAGCCGCCCGACGCAGAAACAGGATGACGCACTCCTGCTTTGCCACGCGGTCCACATAGGTGCCGACACAGTGATGGAGGGCCTGTCCCTCCTGAATGATGTCCTCCGGGCTTTGGGGACAGAGCACCACCATGCCGTCCAGCTCAAAGTCAGCATGGAGGCGGACAGATTCCATCGCCGCATGGAAGTCCCGGCGCATCTTGGCGTCCAATTCCTGCTTCCATTGGGCGGCGGCCCGGTCATGGGCCTTTTGCAGGTCCCGGGGAAACAGGACGGAATCGCTCAATGGAAACTCCAGCTTCCGGCACAGATCCAGATAGTCGGCATATTCCCGGACCACATCGTATGTATTCTGATAGCGTCTGCCCAGGTCGGTGCGGGCGGTCAGGCGCCTGGTCTGGCCGTCCACATAGCGCATGAACCTGTGCGGCGTGGTGACTTCCATGAAGGGCAGGAT
>NZ_CALWXV010000016.1 GCF_944385615.1 uncultured Flavonifractor sp.
TTGACACCGACGATTTCAGCCATTTTAACCTGAGATAGCTTGACACTTTCCCGCAGAAACCGCAGCCTTTCTGCTACCTCTTTCAAAAGATACACCCCCTGTCTGTTAACTTGATTTTATCAGATAACAGGATAACATTCAACCCCATATCAACATAATATTGTGAGGTCAAACCAGAAAGAAATGCAGGTCTATGCGATACAGTCCCGGAAGTCAAACATATAGGCGCGCAAGCAATGCGTGTGGATAGCCACACACAAATCCGGCAAGCAATGCGAGTGTTAATACACACTCACATTTCCTGCCGTCTGCTTGTTGAGGGCAGCGCCCCCAAACCCCTTTTGATCGCAGAACTTCATTCTGCGGCTGCGCGTTCTGCGAACGCTTTTTTATTTAGAATTACCCCTATGCCACAATTCAGGACATAGGGGCAATTCTACTGCGGTTTTCTCAATTCTGAGACGGCGTTTGATAAGGCTTTCCTTCCTTATTGTAAGTCAAATTAAACACCAGATCTGACAACCATTTTTTGAAATCGGGATTATCCTGAAACTGCTTGAACAGTTCCATATTGTCAGCCATGATGCTAAAAATAACCTGCTGCAAAGCACGCTCACTTTCAATACGAGCATTTTGCTTATCGGAGTTTTTCATAGCATTTTGATAGTGCTCATCCTTGGAGACCATAGCCGGAATCTCAAGAATTTGACGGCGGACATTATCCGCATCATTCCAATCTATGTTGCCAAACATATCATTAAATGTTGTCAAGATGGCAGAGAGCAAATCCATCTCTGGCTCTTTTTTGGCTCCAATCTGACCCGTCGGCACAGGGGCCACTTCTGCATCTTCATCCTGAAGCACAAGAGAAATACATTCCTTAGCCTCTAAGCGATAGCTATCCAGATCAATCGCCTCTAAAATCCCCTGTGTAAAATCATCCTCTGGCGGAGACGGCAGTTTCGGGATAAGCAGATTCAAGAAAATCGAGAGCTTTTCCCAATCAGGATTTCCATAAGGGAGAATAGCCCCCAGGAATCCATATGTACGCACAAAGGATTTGGCCGCACTTTTAAATTTGATTTGTCCGTCGACATCCAGTTCTTTGTATGCAGCAGCACAAGCATCCAGAATAGGATCAAGTCGATCCCGCTCGGCACCGTCGAGGTAGAGATTGACCAGTTTCTCTACATGATCCTGTGTGAATACCTGATACTCCTCCATCGCGGCAATCAGGTCATAGAGTTTATTGGGATCAGTTTCATCCGACAGCAATGTGGTGCGGTAGTACCGAGAAAAAGCCTCTACAATTGTGGCTGAATCATTGGCGAAGTCCAAAACAAAAGTATCGTGCTTCTGCGGATGAGCGCGATTGAGCCGAGAGAGCGTCTGCACGGCCTTTATGTCAGAAAGTGGCTTATCCACATACATGGTGTGCAACAGCGGTTCATCATAGCCTGTTTGGAACATATCCGCCACAATCAAGAAACGATAGGGATCTTGCTTAAATGTCTTTTGGATTTTGTTATCTGGGAATCCATTCAGCCCCGCAGAAGTCAATGCAGGCTGCTGACCGTGAAATTCCTTTTCGCCAGAAAACGCGATGATTGCTTCATAAGGACTATGCCGAGCAGCTAAGCATCTATTGACCGCATAGTAGTATTCAATGCAACGCTCAATATTGCTGGTGATAATCATTGCTCTAGCTTTTCCACCAATTTTACCCTTGGCAATCACTTGTTCGTGAAAATGGCTGACCATCATTTCAGCTTTTTGCTCAACTGTAAAAGACTGATTTTCTACAAAGGCACGAAGCTTCTTTTGAGCTTTTTTCTTATCATAGAGTGGATCGTCCTCCACGGTCTTTTTTAAGCGATAAAAGCTGTCGATAGGTGTATAGTATTTGAGTACATCCAGGATAAAGCCCTCTTGGATTGCCTGTTTCATGGTATAGACATGGAACGGGCGATGCTTGATTTTATCTCCCTCTTGGTACGGGGTTCCGAAGGTCTCGAGGGTTTTATTCTTAGGTGTGGCAGTGAAGGCGAAGTAGCTGGCGTTTTTCAGCAGCTTGCGTCCTTCACACATGGCATTGATTTTATCCTCATTATCCTGTTCTTCCTCAGAAGCCAACCCAGACAGGGCAAGGTTCATCTTTGCCGAGGTGCGCCCACTCTGACCGGAATGGGCCTCGTCGATAATGATTGCGAAATGGTTATCCTTGTGCTGTGTGCCAATGTCAGAAAGGACAAATGGGAATTTCTCCACGGTGGTAATGATAATCCGTTTCCCAGCCTGAATTGCCTTTCTCAAATCACTGGAATGTTCTGCCCACGCCACGGTGCTGCTCACCTGCATAAACTGCTTGATGTTATCCCGAATCTGCTTGTCCAGAACTACTCGGTCTGTAACGACGATAACACTGTCCACAAGCAGCTCACCATCGTCCGATTCCAGTCCTATGAGCTGATGGGCCAGCCAAGTGATTGAGTTGGATTTTCCGGAACCGGCACTGTGCTGAATCAGATACCGCTGCCCAATACCGTTTGCCTTCACATCTGCTAGCAACCGCTCTACCACATCCAGCTGGTGGTATCGAGGAAACACCTGCGTATATGTTTTCTTTTTGGTGTCCGGATCTTCCTTTTCCACCACTTGGGCGTAGTTTTCAATAATGCGGGCCAGCTTCTGTTTGGTCAGAATGTCCTTCCAGAGATAATCGGTCATCATGCCGTTTGGATTGGGCGGATTCCCCGCTCCATCCTTATATCCCTTGTTGAACGGGAGGAACCAGCTGGCTTTTCCGTCCAGCTTGGTGCAGAACTTGATCTGCGCATCGTCAACCGCAAAATGAACCATGCAGCGTTTGAACTGAAACAGCAGTTCTTTGGAATCGCGGTCATGCTGGTACTGATAAACGGCATCGTCCACATTCTGCTTGGTGAGCTGGTTTTTCAGCTCAAATGTAATGACCGGCAGACCGTTGATAAACACGCATAGATCCAAGGCCAGCCTTGTGGCGTCCTTGGAGTACATCAGCTGGCGGGTTACACTAAAAATATTCTGCTCGAACATCTTACGGGCGGCCACATTTTTGGCGGTGGGGGTCAAGTAGAACATGACCAAATCCACCGGATACACCTTGATTCCCTTGCGCAGGACATCTATGATTCCACGTTTGGCAATTTCACCTTGCAGACGATTGAGAAACTGCTGCTTTTTTTGCTCACTTTTGAACACGCCCAGCTTGTCCATCGCATCGCCCTGTGTGGACTGCAAAAAGCGAAACAGGCGTGTTTCGTCAATCGCATAGTCGCGGTTATAGTCGGCATTGGTACCCTGCTCATATCCGTTGTGGTTGACCAGCCAATCCACGATTAAAGTTTCAATGCCAGATTCTTTTGTGTTGGTTGGCATAGTGTCACCTCGTTTTGTTTAGAATGGTAATTCATCATCAGGAATTGCGACTGCAATTGTAGACAGTTTTGATATGATATTTTGCAGTATAAGTTCCTTCGTTTCCATGCTGTAAGACTCATACCACGTTAAAAAGGCTTTTACCGCTTCGCAGGGAATACCAACACTATTGTCATACCTGTACGAACACGAAACCACACTGCTAATAACATCTGCATTCTTTTGGATGTACTCTTCAAAAATATTGCTTTGTAATGCCTTTTGTAATTTCTCGCTAAATGATTCCGGCGAAGTATTAAATTGGCGTTCTGATGTGTACTGTGTCAAAGATTTGTATAAGTTATCAACAAAGGAATGATAGATCTTCTTATCTTCCTCTGAGATATTGAGTGCCACAAACCCACGCTTGCTGATAGCTTTTCGGATTTCTTCAAAGCTGGAGTATCTATCCTCCGGTTTTTTCTGCATCATCTTATCGAGAATGCTTTGATAAGAAAAATTCATCTCATCAGGATGCTCCGCTTCTCTCATCAGGCGATTAAGTAGCTCCGCCAAATAAAACATATCTGTCAGAGATGTATATTCTTTGTCGTAATATTCCTGCGGTAATGTATCAGCATTGCGCCTGTTGATTTGCGAACGCAAACTATCATCAGCTTGTGTCGACTCAACAAGTTTTCCAATTCCAAAATCAATTACTTTAACCGTACCTGACTTATCAATCATGATATTTCCTTCGCGGATGTCACGATGAATGACATGGTGTTTTTCCATATACGCAAAGGCATCGATCAACTGAACAAAAATATTATCAGGCGTCGGGTCATCGCACAAAATCGAATCAAGTTCTTCATATTCACTTAGATATTTATCGATCGTTTTTCCGTCTATAAATTCCATCAAAATATATCCTCTATAAATATTCTCATAAGCATAGTAGTTATAGATGCGGACGATATTTCTGTGATTAAGTTTATAGAGTATTTTGATTTCATCAAGGAAGTTCTTGTAAAATTGCTCCCTTATTTCGTCATATTCTGGCTCATACTTTTTTGCAACAAAGAGTTCGTCAATATACGGATCTTTCAAAACAACGGTTTTGCCAAATGATCCGCCGCCCAGATCATTATTAACCATGATATAGTCTTTTTGTTTGACAAACTCAATAATATCTCCATTTTGCTTCTCAATGGCCATTATTCCACCTCCATCTCGTCCTCTGGTTCTTCGGCTTCATCTGCCAGTTCCTCGACTAACTCAAAATCCGGCACATCAATGCTCCGCACATCAATCTGGCCTGTGACAACATCAGAAATCAGACGAGTACGAAGTTCATGCAACAGCTCAATTTCTCTGTTTAAGGCGTTCTCAACTGCCGAAGCCTTTTTAGCCTGAGCGTCGATATATTGCATGATTTCTTTTTGTTCCTCGATGGGCGGTACAGGAAGATAGATCGTATAGAAATCTTCTGTATAGAGCCGCCAAAATCCTTCGATAATACCACGCACTCGAACCCGCAGTTCACGTCGACACAAGGCGCTTTTCAACACCATTTCTCCAAAGGACGGAATTATTCTTTCTGTATTTGGTATCAAAACAGTGTAGTCCGGACTGATTACTCCGAATTGTGGCGCTAATGCAAATACTCCCAGATGGGCCTTCAAACGATTTAACACCAGATCATCTTGATAGCACAGCTTTCCGCCAGCATATGATTCCGACAGCATACGGCGCTCATCCAGTTGGGAGTCAGGAACCAAGCCGTACTTCTGGCTCATTGACAGGTGCGTTTCCATACCTTCTTTTGACCGCTCATCTCTTTCCCTAAACAGGTATTTGCAGCGAATAGCCGACCAGTGGCTGGGGATATCGCCAATCCAAGCGATATGACTGTCTTTGCAGCCAACATCACTATGTACGCCCTTTGTGATTACTTCGCAAATCAATTTTTGTTGCTGTTCTCTCAACACTTGAATCTGTTGTTTTTTTGCGGCAATTAACCGATTGATTTTAGAAGTCTGCCATTCCAGATATCGTACAATCTGATCTTGTTCCTTATGAGATGGGCATGGAACATACATATTTCTAATATCTTTGTACCCAATCGACTGACGAACGCCTCCTCCCATGCCATAAAAAACTTTTCGGATATCGTACGCATGAAGTAAGTAGTGTAGATATGCTGAATTGCTTAATGGGCAAAGGCAAGTATATGCAGATGTTATAATCCCAGTTTCTTTTGCTAACCCTGTTCTCAAACTCGTATGATCATTTTGTAGGTCTGTTAATCTTAGTATAATATTTCCTTTACGGATGACCTGGTAATTGTTATAGTTTTCTGGCACCAATCCGGCGCTAAGATTTTTTTTGCGTATTATATTTCCATAACTCAGTGACATTACCGCAAAATCTATATTTTCCGGCTTCCTATCCTTTTGCTCTTTGGCAACTTGAGAAAGAAATTTCCATTCCCATTTTTGTGGAATTTGAGGCAACCAAAATAGCCCCGTGTCTTTATATACCTCGTATCTTCTCATTGCTCAACTCCTCCAAGAATCTCCGCCAGCATACCATCAGTTTCAGATTCCAACTTTTTGAGGTCGTTTACGATTTCCTCCATGCTACGCAACTGCACCGGCTGATAGAAATACTTGGTAAAGGACAGCTCATAACCAATCTGGGTTTTCTTTTCGTCTACCCAGGCATCCGGCGCATATGGCAACACCTCGTTTTTCATAAAGGCATCGATCCCGCCCTCATAAGTAAAGGGAATCATCTCTGTGTCCCGCAGGTCGGTATCAGGTTCTCCGTCAACGGGCTGCGCCATGGGATCTTTCTCCGTGATAAAGGGACGAATCTTTTTCAATGCGGCCGCTTTTAGCTTTGTGGCCTTGGAAAAAACCGTCCAATCATCGGTAGGGGTTCCTGCCGGGACAGAGCGGATTGCTTTCTGTACTTGCTCCAACTCCTCCGCCTTTTTGAAAGTGTCGGCAGGAATCGTTCTGTCAGGGTACACCCGCAGGCGAAGAGGGCGCTCGACAGTAATGGACCAATATCCGAATTCCCGGTTGTCAAATACACGGCTGACGGAGCTTTCTTCCATCTCCATGAAAATCCGCATGATTTCATCCCGGAGCTCCGGTGTCAGCTCGCAGTTTTTCTCGCCCATGTTTTTACGCAGCGGGGATTTCATAGCCGTGGCATCGATCAGCTGAATCTTTCCTTTGCGGCGTTCTTCTTTTTTGTTGCTCAGCACCCAGATATAAGTACCAATCCCTGTGTTATAAAACATTTTTTCCGGCAGTGCAATTACCGCTTCCACCAGGTCACTCTCAATGAGGTAACGGCGGGCATTGCTTTCGCCGGAACCTGCATCACCGGTAAACAGAGAGGAACCGTTGTGAACTTCTGCAATGCGGCTGCCCAGAGGGGTATCCGTCTTCATCTTCGCCGCATTATTCAGCAGGAACAGCAACTGGCCATCACTGACACGGGGGATCATGGCAAGCTGAGTGCCATCCTCCAGGTAGGCATTGAAACGGCTGTCCAGGATGTCTTTTTTGCCGCCCATCTTTTCTGCGTCCACTTTCCATGTCTTTCCGTAAGGAGGATTGGACAGCATAAAATCAAACTGTCTGGTGGCGTTACCATCCATCGACAGCGTAGAGCCATAGCTGATATGCTCTGCTTGTTTTCCGTCACCCTTCAGCAGCATATCCGCTTTGCAGATGGCATAGGTCTCCGGCTGCACTTCTTGGCCAAACAAGTGAATCGAAACCTGCTTGCCGGTTTCTTCCGCCAGTCCCAGCAGGCGATCCTGCGCCACGGTCAGCATACCACCCGTACCGCAGGCTCCATCATAGCAGGAATAGGTGGCATCCTTGATCTGGTCCTTGATAGGAACAAAAATCAAATCTGCCATCAGTTCCACCACATCACGAGGTGTGTAGTGTTCACCAGCTTCTTCGTTGTTGGCCTCGTTAAACTTGCGAATCAGTTCTTCAAAGATAGTGCCCATGGCGTGGTTATCCAGTCCCGGCAGCTTGATCTCGGTTTTGCTATCATCGGTATAAACCGGATTAGGGCTGAGGTTGATTTCCTTCGACACAAATTTTTCAATGACTGCGCCCAGAATATCGGCTTCGATCATTGTGTCAATTTGGTTTCGGAACTGGAACTTCTGCAAAATCTCCTGTACATTTGGAGAAAAACCGTCCAAGTATGCGGTGAAATCGGCTTTGAGCTGCTGTTGCTTGGCGCGGGCCGTCAGATCACGCAGACGGAAGGGAGAAGTGTTGCAAAACGCCTGTCCAGCAGCTACACACAGTGCCTCCGTTTGATTGGTAATCCCCGCAGCATCCAGTTTGGCTTTCATGTCCATAACCTGCTGTTTCGTATCCTCCAAAACAGCATCCAGACGGCGAATCACCGTCATAGGCAAAATCACATCACGATACTTGCCACGCACATATACGTCGCGCAGACAGTCATCAGCAATGCCCCAAATAAAGCTCACAATCTGGTTGTGAATCTGATTATCCATATTAGCAACCTACTTTCTTTGTTTAGTTCTTCCTAAATTCATCATATAGTCGCTTCGGCAATTTTCGCAGATAAGAGTTCAGTACGCCAATAGCATTTTCCATGTGGACTTGGGAAATTACATCATTCTCAACCGGAAAGTAACCATATTTGTTCATCAACAGGCGGGCTTCTTCCAATTTTTCAGCATTTCTCTCACGCCGTTTTGTTCCAAAAGCATCACTGCTCAGTGCGTACAGATAGTACGAAAATAAGCTCTGCTTGATCTTCTCCATCACAATTTCAAACTCCATACTGGTGAGAAAATCATTTAGAATTGCCGTATCCTGCTGTGCATATATTTTCGGATCTTCCTCACTGCTAGAATCTTCCTTGCATCGAATCAATTCTTCAATCGCCCCGTCGCACAGACCCAACTGCTCAGAAATATTGTGGTATTCCTGTTTGCGAGAGTTAGACAGTCCCAGCAGATACTCCACCGACACATCGTAAAAATCCGCAAAGGCGACCAGATACTCGATGCTCATGCTGCGGGTACGGCCATACAGAGGATGGACAGGATCGTTGATTTCATAATTTTTGAGATTTGTATGGCTGATGTTGACGCCACGCTCTGCAAGCTGCTTGGAAAGCTGTTCAAAGGACAGCTTTTTTTCTTTACGAAGATCTTCCAGCCGCTCTTTGGTCAGCGCCATCCGTGCTTCGTCATACAGCATGAGTTTATCCTCCTATCCGTTTATAAACTATAATTTACAAACGTGCGTTTTCTGAAACCAAAATAATTTGTGGTTGATATACCGCATTCAGGCTTTTTCTGCGGTACAATTCAATTAGAGTTTACGGTTTACGTTTATTATAAACCATAAATCTCACAAAATCAATTCTCTACATGAAATGGAGGAAAGCGCATGGAAAAATATCTGCATATGCTGCAACCACAAAGCTGGGAGGAAAAACAATTTGTTGATTCAAATGACACCCAAGCAAAGGAGAAAAGCCAATGCGCTGATTCGAAAATCTTGCTGCAATTATGACGGCGGCAATTGTATTGCGCTGGATGATGGCGAGCCTTGTGTCTGTGTACAGAGCATCTCTTATTCTCTGTGCTGCACCTGGTTCCGGGATTGGGTTCTGCCAGGTGCTCCGGCTTTACAAGCTGAAATCACCAGTCCCAAAGGATTGAAGCGATGCGCAGAATGTGGTACGCCGTTTCTGGCAAAATCCAACCGTGCCAAGTATTGTCCCGATTGTGCCCGCAAGGTACACCGCCGTCAGAAAACAGCAAGTGACAGGAAACGGAGGTTGAATACGGACAAATAGAGCTTCTAAAAGCCGGATATATGCTCGGTTTCCAGCCTGGCAATCATGGAGATGAATAGCAATACCCCTTATCGCTCAGAAATCACGTTCTAATTGTCCGCATGGAGGTACCTGTCATGGCTACAAAACCCTTTTACATTCATCAGAAGCCACCGGCCCAAAGTTTTATACGACTGCCCAATTTTCTGTTTGAGGCACCAAGTTTTTGCTCCTTGTCAAGCGAAGCCAAACTGTTGTATGCGATGATCCTGCGTCGAACGGATTTGTCCCGCAAAAACGGATGGGCCGACGATTATGGCAAAATTTATCTGTATTACCCCATCAACGAGGTGTGCGAGCTGCTGCACTGTGGCCGTCAAAAAGCGGTGGACACGCTGCGGGAGCTGCAATATGCAGATCTTGTATCCATCAAAAAACAGGGGTGTGGAAAACCCAACCGTATCTACCCAAAACACTATGAAGCGGTTTCGAACACCGACTTCAAGAAATCCGGTTACGGAACGCCGGAAGTCTGAATAATGAATTCGACAAGTACAGTAATCCGCTTTCTTGAAGTGCGAAAACCAGACGGTAGATAAAAAGAAAAAGATAAATATACCCAGTTTAATTCGATTCATTCCCTTCCTATCCGAGCTATTTTGTGCGGGCTTTTCCGGCGAAAACCCCGGAAGGGAAGGGATGGGAAAGGAGCTCTATGAGAATTTTCTCAGGCTTTAAAATTATCTGTTTCCCCTCTGTGTATGGGAACAATCTTTCGCAGCTGTGTATCGCCGGGAAGGAGTGTGAGATGGACTGAGTTGAGCCGGAAAGGTTTTGCTGTTGGGGCAATACACTATGTCCAGCCAAGAAAAACGTCAAAATCCATATGAGATCGAACTGCCACAGTCCATCATTGATTCCTTCGCCCGATTCCTTGCACCTGAAATCCAGAAATTATATGCCAGCGAAGAAGGGCGGAAGGAATTGGAAACATGGAAAAAGAAGTATTCTGATAAAAGTGAGGAGTGAAGTAAAGTTCAAAGATAATATGCAAAGGGACGCCCTATTTCGGGGCGTCCCTTTTTGTTTTGTCGCAGTAATGAGGAGGAACGGTTTGTTCCATGGGGGCATTTCTCACACCTGAGATGGATAGGCGTTTTGCCTACCCGCTCATGTTCGGTGCGTCGCGTTTTGCGACGTACCAGTCGGAATCAGGGGTGTCCCTGTTTCACAGTACCTTTACGGTGTAAAGGGGTGCGAAATTTGAACACCCTTTTGGAGGGATAGTACACCATAGCTATCGTCCCGAGTAAGGGGCTTCCATTTTGGAAACCCCCTTTTGGGGAAACTTATATCGCCGGATGGGATGGTATATTGCCACCTCATAAGGGTGTAACGATTCGTCACATCCCTGCAAAGGGGGCGGCGTTTTAGCGTACCCTTCAAAAGTGTTCGCAGAACACGCAGCCCCAAAATGAGTTCTGTGTTCAGTGGGGTTTGGGGCATAGTACCCAACAAGAGGAAAAGTGAGTGTGTGTTAATACTCGCATTGCTTGCGACGATCTATCTATTATGATTGGGCAATGAATCCCAATAGGGCATAAGCATACAAAAAAACCGAGGACCAAGGTGCATAGTACCTTGGTCCTCAGTTTCTGTTTTGACATCACAGCCACACCCTTACGGCAAAGCCGCCTTTGAAAAAGTAGGTGTTCGTGTAATGTCCATCTGGTGGAGGCGGGGGGAGTCGAACCCCCGTCCGAAAACGCTTCCTCGGGAACTTCTCCGGGCGCAGACGGTCATTTACATTCCCTCACCCTGGCGTAGGCCGTCAAACTACAAGGCTCGGTAGCTTCATTGTTCATGGTGCGCTCAAAGCTTTGCGCACACACGTGCACCACTCGACGACGCCCCATCCCGGCTCGTGGTCCTTCCGGGCGGGACGGCCGCTAATTAAGCAGCGGCGAGAACGACGTTATCGTTGTTCTTTAATTTATAAGTTGCCCGTTTTTAGGATGTCAGGCACATCCGCCCGCTATTCCCGCCTCTACGTCCCCGTCGAAACCAGTACGCCCCCATGGAGCGGCGCGGCTGAGCCGCGCCGCGACAGGTAATATACTTTATTTCTGTGGGTGAGGCAGTCTCAGCACTTCTCCGGAGCGGGATACTCCACACCAAAGGTCTCCACGGTAACCGACTTCATCCGCTGATCCTCATAGGGCCGGTCCATCCGGTCCCGCTTGGCGCCCACAATGGCGTCGGCCACATCCATGCCCTCAATCACCTTACCGAAGGCAGCATACTCGCCGTCCAGGTGGGGGGCCTTCTCTACCATAATGAAGAACTGGCTGCCGGCAGAGTTGGGATGCATAGCCCGAGCCATGGACAACACGCCCCGGTCATGCTTCAGGTCGTTTTTCACCCCATTGTGGGAAAACTCACCCTTGATGGAGTAGCCGGGACCGCCCATGCCGGTGCCCTCGGGGCAGCCGCCCTGAATCATAAAGCCGGGAATGACCCGGTGAAAGATCAGGCCGTTATAAAAGCCGGACTGGACCAGGCTGATAAAGTTGTTGACAGAATTGGGCGCCACCTCGGGGTAGAGCTCGGCCACCATCTTGCCGCCGTTCTCCATCTCAAAGGTCACGATAGGATTCTGAGCCATGTGGATCTCCTTCCTTTCTTCGGGGCATCAAATCCCCGCCGTTCAATAACCGCCGCGGCGGTGAGCTTTCATGGTGCGGTCCATCTCCCGCTTGGCATCTCTGGCAGCGGCGGAATCCCGCTTGTCGTAGAGCTTTTTACCCTTGGCCAGGCCGATCTCCAGCTTGACTCTGGGGCCCCGGAAGTAGATGGACAACGGAACCAGCGCGTATCCGTCCTGCTTGACCTTGGCAAACAGTTTGAAAATCTCCCGCTTATGCATCAGCAGCCGGCGGGGGCGCAGCGGGTCCTTATTAAAGATGTTACCCTTTTCATAGGGGCTGATGTGCATCCCATGGACGTGGATCTCCCCGTCCTTGATGATACAGAAGGAGTCCTTCATGTTGACATGGCCCTGGCGGATGGATTTGACCTCGGTGCCCGCCAGCTCAATGCCCGCCTCGTACTTATCCTCGATAAAATAATCGTGGTAAGCCTTGCTGTTCTTGGCGACCACTTTGACACCCTTGTGCTCCATTCCGCCACCTCCCAACCGGGACAAATCTTCTGAGAATATATTATACCATACCTGTCAATAGCTCAGCCAGGAAAATATGCCAGCAGTCCGGTAAGGGCGTCAGAGGGGAGTACCGTCCGGCCATGCTCGGCCAGACTGGCCTCCAGATGAGGCCGGTCGGTCTCGCCCCGGCCAAACTCCGACAGCCGGGCGGCGGCCTGCTCCTCCTCCACCGGCAGGGAGAGCCACCACCGCTCCCCCCACCACAGCAGGGCTGCGTCCGGCCTGGGAGTCGCCACGGCCCGGGCGGCGGCGGCCAGATCCTCCAGACTGTCAAAGGAAAACCAGCGCCGCTCCGGGGCGCGGACATGGGCAAATACCAGCACGCCGCAGGATTCTGGGTATGCCTCGATCTCGATGGCCCCCTCCAGATCCATCCCCGCCTGCCGGAAGGCGGTGCGGGTGAGCTCCAGGGCCTGCTCCAAAGTCAGACCCGCCGGGGTCAGGCCGTGCTCTTTCAGATCGGCGGGGGTGATGTACAAGGCAACGCTGGCGCTGCCGATGGGCTGGATGGTCATAGGCTACCTCCTCACATGGTCACAGACGATTATACCGGCTGGGCCGGGCGGCGTATAGCTGTAATGATTGGCGGGATTGGAAAAGCTGAGGGTGGCACAGGTGCCGGGATTATGATATAATGCTCCTATCCTATTGAAGAAAAAGGGGATATGCCGGATGGAACTGTGGGAAAAGACCGTAGAGAGCCAAACGCTTTTTGAGGGCAAGATCGTCACCCTTAAGCTGGACAAGGCCCAGCTGGTCAACGGACGTGTGACCGGGCGGGAAGTGGTGGAGCACCCTGGCGGGGTGGCCATCCTGCCGCTGTTTGATGACGGTACGGTCAGCATCGTGCGTCAATTCCGCTACCCCTTCCAGGAAGTGGTTACCGAGCTGCCTGCCGGCAAGCTGGAAAAGGGGGAGGACCACCGCCCCGCCGCCCTGCGGGAGCTGGAGGAGGAGGTGGGGGTCACCTGCGGCAAGCTGACCTATCTGGGCTGCCTGTACCTCTCCCCCGGGTTCTCCACTGAGGTACTCCATATGTATCTGGCCCAGGAGCTGAAGCAGGGAGCCTGCCACCCGGACGACGACGAATTTCTGGAGGTGGAGCGGATTCCCTTCTCCCAGCTGGCCGATCAGGTCATGTCCGGGGAGATCACAGACGCCAAGACGGTGGCCCTGGTGCTGAAGGTCAAGCAGCTGCTGGGGCTGTAAGGACAGGAGGTTACCATGAGCAAGCGTATTCTGATCGTGGAGGATGAGAAGAATATCGTGGACATTCTCAGCTTTAATCTGGCTAAGGATGGTTACGAAACGCTGGAGGCCTATGACGGTGAGGCGGGCTTGCAGCTGGCCCTGGAGCAGAATCCCGACCTGATCCTGCTGGATCTGATGCTGCCCAAGATGGACGGCTTTGACGTGTGCCGCAGTCTGCGCAAGGAAAACCGCAGCACGCCGGTCATCATGCTCACCGCCCGGGAGGAGGAGACTGACAAGGTCCTGGGCCTGGAGCTGGGGGCTGACGACTACATCACCAAGCCCTTTTCCATGCGGGAGCTGCTGGCCCGGGTCAAGGCCAATATCCGCCGCAGTGAGATGGTATCCGGCGCGCCCATTCCGCCCCCCACTCCCTCGGGCAGCCGGATGGAGCTGGGCCGCATTTCCATTGACCCCGACCAGATGATGGTCTATAAGGATGGCCGGGCCCTGGATCTGACCCAGCGGGAGTATGAGCTGATTAAGTTTTTGGCTGCCCAGCCCGGCAAGGTGTTTTCCAGGGAGGCTCTGATGGAGCACGTGTGGAATTACGAGGGCTATGTGGGCGATGTGCGGGCAGTGGATGTAGCCATCCGCCGCCTGCGGGAAAAAGTGGAGGACGACCCAGCCTCTCCCCAGTTTGTGGTGACCCGGAGAGGACTGGGGTACTATTTCAACGCCTGACAGTTTCATAAGGGCGGGGCTCTGTCCCCGCCCATCGGTTTTTATCTTTCAACCAGAGAGGAGTGGTCCACGGTATGTTTCGCAGCCTGCACATGAAGCTCATGCTCATCATGACGCTGCTCATCATCCTGCTGATGACCGTTGTGGGCGCATTCCTCATCAACTCTGTGGCCAATTTTTATACCCAAGACTTTTATACCCAGATGGCCGAGGCCTTTCAGGACGAGGTTTTCTGGGCCGATTTGAATACCCCCACCTCCGATGAGGAGGACGGCGCGGCCAGCATTGCCGAAATCCTCAACGCCTATAACGGCACCCTTGGAGTAGACAACCGCAGCCGGAAGTATTATGTGCTGGACGGCACCGACGGTCACTGGCTGGCGGGCTCCGACGAGCAGGACGCCGACCAGCCTTTAGACCTGGACTCCCGCAACCTGATGCAGGTGCTGGCGGGCGCGGAAAAGGGGGACGACAGCACTCCCTCCGCCTCTTACATGGATGTGGCGGTAGCTGTTCAGCGGGGAGAACAGCGCTATATCATCTATGTCCGGGACGACGGTACCAACGCCGCCGCCCTGAACCGCGAGCTGATTACCCTGATCGTGGAGGCTCTTGGCTTTGGTCTGGTCATCTCTGTAATGCTCTCTTTCCTGCTGTCCAAAACCCTTATCACCCCCATTGAGCGGCTTACCGAGGGGGCGGAGCGGGTAGCCAACGGGGACTTTTCCCAAAAAATAGAGGTGGCCTCCCGGGATGAGATCGGTATCCTCACCGGCACCTTCAACGACATGGCCCGCCAGCTCCACCACACCCTGGAGGAGGTGGAGAACGAGCGCAACAAGCTGGGCACTCTCTTTCTCCACATGACCGACGGCGTGGTGGCCTTTGCCCGGGACGGGGCGGTGATCCAGTCCAACCCCGCTGCCGAGGAGCTGCTGGGCATGGCCATCCCCATCGGAGGCAGCGTCAACTATGACACCCTATTCTCCGACATCGCCCCCCTTCAGGGGGTACTGGCAGTGGAGTCCCCCGGCTATCTGGACGGGGTGCGCAATGTGGGGGGCAAAAGCCTGGAGCTGCTGCTCACCCCCTTTGACCAGGAGCGGCTGGGTGGCGTTCTGGTGGTGATCCATGACGTCACCGAGCAGCACAAAACCGAGGAAATGCGCCGGGAGTTTGTGGCCAACGTGTCCCATGAGCTGCGCACCCCCCTGACCAATATCCGTTCCTATGCGGAAACTCTGGTGGATAACGCGGGAGAGCTGCCCCCCGACACAGAAAAGAACTTTTTGGGGGTCATTCTCAACGAGTCCGACCGGATGACCCACATCGTCCAGGACCTGCTCACGCTGTCCCGGTTCGATTCCGGCCGGTCGGAGCTGAAGCTGGCTCCCTTCTCCTTTGGGCAGGCAGTACAGGACGTGTACAACGCCATTTTGATGGAGGCCCAGCGCCACGGTCATCAGGTGGAGCTGAAGCTGCCCGATACCCTGCCGCAGATCGTGGGGGACCGGGAGCGCATTGTCCAGGTGATGATGAATATCGTCTCCAACTCCATCAAATACACCCCCGACGGCGGCCATATCCGCATCTCTGCCGGTCAGTGGCCCGCCAAGGTGTGGATGGAGGTGGCAGATGACGGCATCGGCATCCCCAAGGAGGACAGGGGACGTATTTTTGAGCGGTTCTACCGGGTGGACAAGGCCCGCTCCCGGGAATCCGGGGGCACCGGCCTGGGGCTCTCCATCGCCAAAGAGATCATCGACCGTCACGAAGGCATCATCGAGCTGCTGGACCGTCCGGGTCCTGGCCTGACGGTGCGCATCACCCTGCTGATGGAGGGGCCGCGCCATGCAACAGAGTAAGCCCAGACGCCGCCGGAGGCGGCGCAATCAGGGAGTGGAGCGGCTCAAGACGCTACTGATCGTGTTGCTCTCCCTCTCCGCCGTCTATCTGACCGGCCTTGCTCTGATTCAGAATGAGGCGGCCTCCGGCACACAGGGACTGCTGGGGGGACTGATCTCCCTCTTCCACCCCACCCACGCCGATTCCACGCTCAGCTCTGACAGCGGCGGACAGCTTACCGCCGCCGCCCGGCCGGTGCGCATTGCCCTGTACGACGGAGAAAACCGGTACGCCGTTCAGTACGATACCACCCAGACCGACAAGCTGTATGACAGCGTGGGAATTCTGTTGGGAGAGGCGCTGACCAGCGCCGCCCGGCCCGTCTCAGTACCGGAATCGGATTGGCGGACCGCCCTCCAGTCCCCCGGCATCTGGTTTGACTTCCTGGGCCATATCCCGCTGGAGACCCTGAGCGCCTGGACCGGAGAAGGGAGCGGAAATACCGCCCTCACCGGCTCAGTCCGGCAGATCGCGGTGGCCCGGGTGGACGGCGAGGTGCGTCTGTACTATCATAATGAGAGCGACAGCCTGTATTATGCCTGCGAAACGGCGGTGGTCTATGAGGGCCACATGGATCAGCTGCTGTCCGGCTACGGCGGAAACGGCACATTTTTTGTCTTTGAGCTGGGGGAGGACAGCGGCTACAGCGGTCTGGACCCCTATATGCTCCTCTCCGCCGCCACTCCCACGCCAACCGTCTACCGCGCTTCCAATCCCCTGTCCAGCCTGGATGACACGCTGATTGGCACGTTGCAGCAGGCCCTCTCCTTTCAGACCTCCTACTACCCCATCCCCAACGGGATCCGCATCCGGGAGGGACAGGAGACTCTGGAGATCAGCAGCACGGGCACCGTCTCCTACAGCACGGCGGAGGGTACCGCCTCCCGCTATCCGGTTGGGAGCGAGAGCGGCTATGATGTTACAGAGATCGTAGAGGCCACCCGGAAAATGGCCGCCGATACGGTGGGCAGCTACTGCGCCGCCGCCCGGCTCTATCTGATGGCGGTGGAAAAGACCGACGACGGTCTGGAGGTCCGCTACGGCTACAGCCTGAACGGGGCGGAGGTCAGCCTCCCCGGCGGGGGATGCGCCGCCCACTTTACCATTCAGGATGGACAGATCACCGCCTTTACCCTCTGTTTCCGCCGGTATGAGGATGCCGGACAGACCAGTTTGGTCCTACAGGAGCGGATGGCGGCCGCGGCGCTGGACGCCCTCTCCCCCGAGGGTCGGGAGCTGCTGCTGTGCTACCGGGACAACGGCGGAGAGACCGTCCAGGCCGGCTGGGTTGCCAAATGACGCCCCTGGGGCCCCAGCGGGCATGAGACAGCGAGGTTGCTATGGAATGGTCGAAACTGAAAAATGTGATCCTGCTAATGCTGCTATGTGTCAACGCCATCCTGCTCCTGCTGGTAGGCAGTCAGGCCAGAGTGAGCACCCGATATCAGGAGGAAACCAAGGAAGCAGCCCTGTCCGTGCTGGAGCAGGGGGGCATCTCCTTTCTGCTGGATGAGCTGCCCGATGACTTAACCCTGCCGGTGGTGACGGTCACCCGGGACCGGTCCAATGAGTCCGCCATCGCCTCTGCTTTGTTGGGAGAGGTAACCCTTCAGGAACAAAACGAGGTGCGCCCCCGCTACTCCGGCCAAAACGGCACGGCGGAGTTTTCCATGAACGGCAGCTTTACCATAACCCTTCAGCCCGGTGTGTACACGCTGGACGGTCATGATTATGACAAATCCAGCCAAAGCTGTCTGAAAACCATGGGCCTTTCCGGCACGCTGGCGGACAAGCGCCTGGACGGGTCGGAGACGGTGCTCACCTACTTTCAAAATTGGGAGGGCGCCCCGGTCTTTTCCTGTCCCGTCACCCTGCGCTGGCAGGGGGAGGACCTGATCCAAATTGAAGGTTCGCGTTTGGAGGGGACCGCCGCTTCCTCAACGGAAGAGGCGCTGCTCTCCACCTCCACCGTGCTGGTCCGCTTTCTGGCAGGGGTCAACGCCGGTGGATATGTATGCAGCCGCATCGAGGCCATGACCCCCGGCTATCTGTCCAGCAGCACCACCACCCGGCAGGTCCAGCTGACTCCGGTGTGGCGGTTTACCACCGATACCGGCGCCTATTATGTGGACGCCCTTACTGGCGACTTCACCCCGGCGGAATAGGACACCGCCTTACACACAAAAAGTTCCTTTGTAAAAGTGCCTCGCAGAGTTCCGCCGCCCGAAGGCGGCGGAATGAAATCAAAATTTGTCATTTCCAAGGACATGCGCCTTGGAAATGACACTTCTCATGATGGATGGGGTGACAATTTCGCAAGAAATCGAACTCCATCCATCATGTAATCTTTTGTGGAAAAAGACTTACGGTCTTTTTCCACAGTCTTAAAAAGCGGGAGCGGCAAAAGCCGCTCCCGCTTGGATTTTATGCACCTTTAATCCTCGTCCACAATGAGTCCGTAGTCTCCATCGTTGCGCTTATACACCACAGCAAACCGACCGTCCTGGTCGATATCCTTAAAGGCGAAGAAGGTGTGGTCTACCAGATTCATCTGGAGCACCGCCTCGTCTACCGTCATGGGCTTGATGGGGAAACGCTTGGTGCGGACAATCTTGAAGTCCTCTTCATCGGTCTCCGGCGCGAAAGAGGAGATCTCCTCCATATCCACGCTGCGGGAGAAGGCGTCCTGACGGAGGCGCTTTTCCAGCCGGCTCTTATTCTTGCGCAGCTGGCGCTCCACCGAGGAGACGGCCGCGTCGATGGTGGCAAACATATCAGAGGTGCTCTCGGCCACACGGATGATGGTGCTGCCGGAGCGGATGGTCAGCTCCACATTGTTGCGGTCCTTTTCCACGCTGAAGACGATGGCGGCCTCCGTATCCGCCTTAAAATAACGGTCTAACTTGCCCACCTTTTTCTCGGCGTAGGCATGGACCTTGTTGGGCAGATTGATCTTCTTGTCTGTGAACACGAACTTCATCGTTTTCAACTCCTTCCACCCTCCGAGGAGGGATTGGGTCGCCGGACCGGTCCGGTTCCCTGTTCTGATTATACCACGAAGTACGCAGATTGTCACAACTTATTTCAAAAAATTTTGTGAACTTTGCCCAGCGCATTTTACCCCCTCAGAAGGGGCACAGCCACCGCACCCGCAGCGCCCTCCCCCGCAGCCTCTGCGTGCGCAGTCCCGGCCTGGACAGACCTCCCCCTGCGGACACAGGGTATAATCTCCCCCGGCAATGGCCAGACGCCGTCCCTCCACCAGAGCCAGGGCCAGCTTCCGCCGGGCGGTGTCGTACACCTGCTGCACCGTGGACCGGGCCACCCCCATCTGGGCTCCACATTCCTCCTGAGTACAGCCCAGCAGGTCGATCAGCCGGATGGCCTCGTATTCCTCCACCGCCATCTCCACCGTACCGCCAGCCGTTCCCTCCAGCGGACCAAAGGCACGATGGACGGGCAGGGCACAGATACGGCGGCACTTTTTTGGTCTTGCCATGGGCCTCCCTCCTGTTCTTGCCTCCAGTGTACCAGATTCCCGGTGTCTGTCAAGAAAGGGCAAGAGAAAAGCCGCTGCGGATGCAGCGGCTTTGAGGCTGCCCAAAAAGACCTGCGGTCTTTTTGGGCAAAGGGTTGCATGACGGATGGGGTTCGATTTCTTGCGAAATTGTCACCCCATTCGTCATGAGAAGTGTCCTTTCCGAGGCGCATGTCCCCGGAAAGGACGGATTTTGATTTGATTCCGCCGCCTGCGGGCGGCGGAACTCTGCGAGACTTTTTCAACAAGCTGTGGATTACAAGCTGCGAAATACTTCTTCCGCGGCATCCAGAGTGGCCTGGAGTTCTGCCTCCCCATGGGCGGCAGAGACAAACATCGCCTCGAACTGGGCGGGAGCCAGGGCCACGCCCCGCTCCAGCATCCCCTGGAAATACTTGGCGTACTTGCCCACATCGCTGCCCTTAGCGTCCACAAAGGTGGTCACCGCCGTGGGGGTAAAGAAGGGGGCCAGCAGGGAGCCGATCTGGTTGACCACCACCGGCGCGCCCGTCTTGGCAATGGCCTGCCGCAGACCGGCGGCCAGCTGCTCTCCCTTGGCCGCGATGTCGGTATACACCTCCGGGTGCTCCTTCAGATAGGTGAGCTGGGCCAGTCCGGCAGCCATGGCCACCGGGTTGCCGCTGAGGGTGCCCGCCTGATACACTGGGCCGCAGGGGGCCACCTGCTCCATCAAGGCTCGGCTGCCGCAGTAAGCTCCCACCGGCATACCGCCGCCGATGATCTTGCCGAAGGTGACCAGATCCGCTTTGACCCCAAAATATGCTTGCGCGCCTCCCAGAGCCAACCGGAAACCGGTGATGACCTCGTCAAAGATGAGCAGGGCGCCGCTCTTGTCGCACAGCTTCCGCAGGCCTTCCAAAAATCCAGGGGCAGGGCCTACCACACCCATATTGGCGGCCACCGGCTCCACAATGATACAGGCAATCTGGCCGGACCAGGCGTCCAACAGAGCCTCCACAGAGCTGAGGTCGTTAAACTGGGCGGTAAGGGTGTGCTTTACAATGTCCTCGGGCACACCAGCGGAGGAGGGATGGCCCCCAGCCAGGGCGGAGGAACCGGCGTTCACCAACAGGCAATCGGAATGGCCGTGGTAGCACCCCTCAAACTTGATGATCTTGTCCCGCCCGGTAGCCCCCCGGGCCAGCCGGACGGCGGACATCACCGCCTCGGTGCCTGAGTTGACCATGCGTACCATCTCGATATTTGGCACCAGGTCGACCATCAGCTGGGCAATCTCCACCTCCCGGCGGGTGGGAGCGCCGAAGGACAGGCCGTCTTTGACGGCCTTCTCTACGGCCTCCCGAATGACCGGGTGGTTGTGCCCTAAAATCATGGGGCCCCAGGAACAGACATAGTCGATGTATTGCTTGCCGTCCTCGTCCCAGATGAAGGGGCCGTCGGCTCTGGTAATAAAGCGGGGGGCCATGCCCACGGCCCGGTAGGCACGCACCGGGGAGTTGACCCCGCCGGGGAGCACCTTAATGGCCTGTTCAAAGAGTTCTTCCGAGCGTCCCATCAGCCGATATCCCCCTTCTGAATGGCCTGGGCCAGTTCTTTGGCGTAGTAGGTGATAAGCATATTGGCCCCCGCCCGGAACACGGACAGAGCCGACTCACACATAATGCGGTACTCATTGATGAGCCCGGCAGCCGCTGCCGCCTTGATCATGGCATACTCGCCGGACACGGAATAGGCACACATGGGCAAATCGTAGGCGTCGGAGCACTCCCGGATCACGTCCAGGTAACTGAGGGCGGGCTTGACCATGAGGATATCCGCCCCTTCTTCCACATCCAGCGCACACTCTTTCAACGCCTCTTTCCGGTTGTGGGGGTCCATCTGGTAACCTTTCCGGTCCCCAAAGGAGGGGGCGGAGCCTGCCGCCGACCGGAAGGGGCCGTAGAAGGCGGAGGCATACTTGGCGGAGTAGGCCATGATGGGGGTGGCGGTATAGCCGTGCTCGTCCAGGATGGCCCGGATGGCGGCTACCCGGCCGTCCATCATGTCGGAGGGGGCTACCATGTCCGCCCCGGCCTGCACATGGCTGAGGGCGGTCTTGGCCAGTACCTCCAGAGTCTTGTCGTTGTCTACCTCATGGCCGCAGAGGATGCCGCAGTGGCCGTGATCGGTATACTCGCACATACACACGTCAGTAATGACGTAAAACTCCGGGTACTTCTCCTTAATGGCCCGGATGGCCTTCTGGACCACCCCATCCTCTGCCCAGGCAGAGGAACCCACAGCGTCCTTGTGGGCGGGCAGGCCGAAGAGGATACAGTGATGCACCCCGGCGGCCAGGCACTCCTCCACCGCCAGACACACACTGTCCAGGCCGTAGTGGTTCTGTCCCGGCAGAGCCTCGATAGGCCGGGTCCCCTGAAGGGTCTCGTCCACAAAAATGGGGTAGATCAAACTGTCGGGGGACATACGGGTCTCCCGGCACAGGCGGCGCACCGCGTCATTGCCCCGCAGGCGGCGGGGCCGTTGGATCAATTCCATATTAAACACCTTCTACAATTAGTTCCACCAGCGCGTCCATGGTGGCCTCTCGGGCCACCCGTACCGGAATCCCATAGTTCCGGGCTTCGGCGGCAGTCTGAGCGCCGATGCACATGCCCACCATGCGGGAAAAATCAGCGTCCTCCCCCACCGTGGACACAAAGCCTTTGACGGTGGAGGCGCTGGTGAAGGTGACCAGCAGCCCCGCTTGGGACTCCACCGCCTCCCGCAGCTTCTGAGAGCGGGGATTCTCATACAGGGTACGGTAGCTGGCCACGTCGTCACAGGGTATGTTACGCTTTGCCAGGGCCTCTGTCAAGGCGGGGGAGCCCTCTTCCGCGCGAAGCGCCAGCACCTTTCCGCCGGCAGGCAGGCCCGCTCCCAGATGGGCGGCGTCATACACCTCCGGCACATAGTCGGCTTTCAGTCCGTGAGCAGCCATGGCCTTAGCGGTACCAGGGCCGATGGCCGCCAGCTTTACGCTCCACAGGGCCCGGGCGTCTTTGCCATGGCCCTCCAGCCACCGCCACAGCGCCTCCACCCCGGCGGGGCTGGTAAGAACCAGCCATTCATACTCCTTCAGCCGTTCCATGGCCCCATCCACAGCGGGGCAGGGGTCCAGAGGTACCGTGGCAATGCAGGGGTACTCCCATACATCGGCCCCCAGAGCCTGCAGCCGGGCGGACAGGGTGCCGGAGCGTTCCTTGGGCCGGGTAACCACCACCGTTTTCCCCTTCAAAGGCAGTTGATCGAACCAGTCGAACTCCTCTGCCAGAGCGCATACCTGCCCCACCACGATGACAGCAGGGCTTTCTACCTGTTTCTCCGCCGCCACGGCGGGGAGAGTGGTCAAGGTGGCGCTGATCCGCCGCTGCGCGGGGGTGGTGCCCCGCTCCACCACAGCAGCGGGGGTGTCGGGGGTCATGCCCGCCGCCAGCAGGCCGGTACAGATGGCCTCCAGAGCAGATACTCCCATCAGAAAAACCAGGGTGCCTTTCGTTCGCACCAGGGCCTCAAAGTCGATGTCCAGCTCCTTCCCCGCCCGCTGGTGGCCGGTGACGATGTGGAGAGAGGAGCAGCAATCCCTGTGGGTCACTGGGATACCGCCGTAGGCGGGGGCGGCGATGGCGGAGGTAATGCCGGGCACCTCCTCAAAGGCCACGGCGTGCTCCGCCAGCAGCTCCAGCTCCTCCCCGCCCCGGCCGAAGAGGAAGGGGTCGCCCCCCTTGAGGCGCACCACGTTTTTCCCTTCCAGAGCCTTGTCCAGCAGGATCTGGTTGATCTGCTCCTGGGGTACCGGATGGCGGGCGGCCTGCTTGCCCACGTTGATCTGTTCCGCCGTTTCCGGCATCAGGGCCAGGATAGCGGGACTCACCAGCCGGTCGTATACCACCACCTGGGCATTCTGAAGGGCCTCCAGCCCTTTGCGGGTGAGCAGGCCCGGGTCCCCGGGGCCCGCCCCCACCAGCGTCACTTTTCCCTTCATGCCTGCGCCTCCTTCATCTGGTCCGCCAGCTGTTCCGCCAAGGCCTCCCCCTGGTCCCGGGGGCCGGAAGTACTCTGGCGAAACACCTTTCCGGCCTCATTCACATAGAGGCCCATCAGGGTAATGGTATCCCCTTCCAGCCGGGCGTGGGCGGCAATGGGGGAGGAACAGCCTCCGTCCAGCCGTTTTACAAAGGCCCGCTCGGCAGCGGCACACAGGGTTCCTTCCCCATCCACCACGCCGGTCAAGTAGCTGAGGTCCTCCCCGGCTCTGGTCTGGAGGGCCATAATACCCTGCCCGGCGGCGGGGATCATCTCCTCCACAGTAAAATACCGGGTGATGCGTCCCTCCAGCCCCAGCCGCTTGAGCCCGGCGGCCGCCAGCACCAGGGCGGAGAACTGCCCCTCGTCCAGTTTGCGCAGTCGGGTAAGTACATTACCCCGCACCGGGGCCACCTTCATCTCAGGAAAAAGAGCGTTCAGCTGTACCGTCCGCCGGGCGGAGGCGCAGCCGATGGGCTTGGCCGGGTCCAGCTCCGCCACTCCCTGTGGCAGCACCAATACATCCCGTGGGTCCTCCCGTTTGGAGAAGCCCGCCAGAGGGATGGCCGGGTCCACCTCCATGGGCAGATCCTTGCAGCTGTGGACGGTCAGGTCCACCCGTCCGTCCAGCAGGGCGGCATCCAGCTCCTTGACAAAGAGGCCCTTACCCCCGATCTGGTCCAGGGTCCGGTCCAGAATTTTGTCGCCGGTGGTCTTCATGGTCACCAGCTCCAGGGTGATCTCCGGGTGCTTGGCCCGGATGGCCTCCATCACCAGCTCCGACTGGATGACAGCCAGCTTGCTCTCCCGGCTGCCCACCCGTATGATCCTCATTCCAATCCCTCCAGTACGGTCCGAATGGCCTTGGCAGCCCGGGCGGTGCGGGCGTGGTCGTCTCCCCGTCCGGCTACCCCGGCCACAATGTTGTCCCCGGTGCAGATGGCCGGGAAAAAGAAGGTACACTCCTCCGGGGCGTCGGCTACACTCACCGGGATGCCCAGAGCCCGGGCCTCCTCTCCCACCGAGCGGTTGACGCTCCGGTCGTCGGTGGCGGCAACCGCCAGGGCAGCCCCCGCCAGGTCTCCAGGGACATAAGGCCGCTGCTGCCATTGTATGCCACCCTCCAGCGGTTTACACCTGGGGGCGATCACGGTGACCTCCGCCCCAAACCGGGCCAGCACCCCGGCCCGGCGGCAGGCTACCGCGCCGCCGCCAATGACAACGGCTTTTTTTCCACAAAGATCAATAAAGATAGGAAACCGGAA
Organism: uncultured Flavonifractor sp.; assembly: GCF_944385615.1. Classification (GTDB taxonomy): domain Bacteria; phylum Bacillota; class Clostridia; order Oscillospirales; family Oscillospiraceae; genus Flavonifractor. The sequence goes on from NZ_CALWXV010000016.1 coordinate 25,172, forward strand.
AGGCTTTTCCGGCGGCATGGCCCACCGGGGTTTGGCGGCGGTATGGACCTCGATCTTGGCGGCGCACCGCTCCAGATCCTCCGGGGTCAGGTTGTCCTTCAGCCCCCCGGACAGCAGGTCCACCGCCCGGCTCACCGCCAGCTCCACCAGTTCCCGTGCCTCCGGGCCCTCCAGATCGGTGGACAGCACCCGGGCGGCCACCGCCTGCTTGACCCGTTCCAGGCTGGGCAGACAGGAGCGGTAGTTCTCCCACTGGCCCAGCCGGTCCAGATATTTTTCCACAATAGCAACCGCCTCCTGTGGAATCTCCCGGCTGGTGTCCACCCCCAGGTCGTCCACATTGTAGAGGGTAAAACCGGGCAGAGTGCCCACCTGGGGCTCGATGTCCCGTGGAATGGCCAGGTCGGCCAGCACCTTGGGCGGATGGGTCAGCTCAGCCAGTTCCCAGGCGGTAACGGTATAGTGAGGGCTGGTGGTGGCGGAGAGCACCAAATCCATCCCGCCCATGGCGGAATAGCGCTCCTCATAGGGGGTGACGGAACACCCGGCGGGCACCACGGTCTCCCCGTGGTGGTAGCTGCGCAGGGTGATGGTGACGGAGCACCCCGCCTGGTGAAGCAGCGAAGCGGCCAGCCGTCCCATCTCCCCGTTTCCAATGACCATGGCCCGTTTTCCGGTGAGGCCGCCCAGCGTTTGGTCCAGCCGGTCCACGGCCGCCCGGGCCGCCGACCGTGGCACCCCGATAAACCGTACACGGGTCTTGATCTCCTTACCGGCGGCGGCGGCGTTGCGGAACAGCGTCTCCAGCACCCCGTCCGCCGTGCCCGCCTCCCGGGCGGCGGCGGCGGCGGCTTTCACCTGCGTGACAATCTGGTCCTCCCCCCAGATCTGGGAGCGCAGTCCCCCCGCCACCTCCATCAAGTGACGGGCAGCCTTCTCTCCGCTCCGGGTGACAAAAGCGTCGGCAAAGGGGGCGTAGGGCACCCCGGCAACGGCGCACAGCAGCCGCCCCGGATCAGGCTCCGCCCCTGGCTCACAGGACAGGTAAAGCTCAGTGCGGTTGCAGGTGGACAGCAGGACGCAGCCCTCCACCCCGTCCCGGCTCCACAGGCGGCGGTCCAGCTCCAGTACCCGGCTGCGGGTGAAGGACAGGCTCTCCCGCAGGTCGATGGGGGCCTTGTGCCAGTCCAGGCCGGTCATAACCAGATTCACGCCTGTTCCCCCTTCTTGACCAATACCACAGAGAAGTAGCCGCTGCCCTCCTCCAAATCGGCAAAGCGGGGGCACACCAGCTCTCCCTCCATGCCGCAGTTGGCCACCAGTGAGGCTTTGTCCAGCAGGCCATGGTGGTCCAGCGTCTCCTTCAAGGCTCCGATCTCCTTGCCCGCCTTCATAAACACCAGATTGGCGTCCAGGTCCAGGCAGTCGGTCACGTCCTTGTGGGAGGCTGGAACAATGAGCAGCCGCTCCGATTTTTCGCACAGGGCGGTCCCCAGCCGGGCGGCTACAGCGCAGAAGGAGGGCACGCCGGGGATGATTTCCGCATCATACCCCCGGGCCACCACCTTTTTGTGGAGGTAGAGGTAGGTGGAGTACACCGTAGGGTCCCCCAGGGTGATAAAGGCCACGTCCTTCCCCTGATCCAGGGCGGCGCACACCAGGTCGGCGTTACGCTCATAGGCGGCGTTCAGGGCTTCATGATCCCGCACCATGGGAGCGGCGCAGCTGAGCAGCTGCTTGCCTTCGGCCAGCTCTCCTACAATGTTGAGGGCGGTCTTCTCCCCCCGGCCAGCATCCGGCACGGCCAGCACCGCCGACTGGCGGATGACCCGCTCGGCCTTTCTGGTGATAAGTTCCGGGTCTCCGGGGCCAACCCCCACGCCGTACAACATTCCTCTCATGGTTCTTCCTCCTTCAGCATACGCAGGATCTCCCGCCGGGCCGCCCCGATGGTGGCGACGGACCGGTCGGCGTCCAAGCCGTCCACGTCCCGCAGCACCTCCATCAGATGGGCGATGCGGGGCAGGCGCAGATGATTGGCCCGCAGGGCCTCCGGATGGGCAAACAGCTCCTCCGGCGTACCCTGGGTCAGCACCTTTCCGCCCCCCAGCAGACAGGCATAATCACAATATAGGGGCACGATGTCCATATCATGGGTGGCGATCAGTACCGTCATGCCCAGCTCGTCCCGCAGCTGGAGTAGCAGGCGCATGATATCGCTGACCCCCTGGGGGTCCAGCCCGGCGGTGGGCTCGTCCAGGATAAGCACCTCCGGCTCCATCACCAGCACCCCGGCGATGGCCGCCCGCTTTTTCTGCCCGTAGGACAAAGCATGGGTGGGCTTGTCCCGCAGGTGGGACACCCCAGTGCGCTCCAGAGCCTCCTCCACCCGGCGGCGGACCTCCTCCGGGGGCAGGCCCAGATTCACCCCGCCGAAGGACACGTCCCGGTACACATCAGCGGAAAAGAGCTGGTCGTCCGGGTCCTGAAAGACGATACCCACCCGTCGCCGCAGCTCGGTAAGTCCCTTTTTGTCGTAGCGTACCGGCTCTCCCCCCAGCAGCACCCGGCCGCTTTTGGGGGTAATTACTCCGTTGAGGCTGAGAAACAGGGTGGACTTGCCCGCCCCGTTGGCCCCCAGGATGCCGGTAATCTTTCCCTTCTGGGCGGCAAAGGAGACGTGGTCCAGAGCCACGGTCCCATCCTCATAGGTATAGCACAGTTCTTCCGCCTGGATGGCATTCACGGCAGCAGCCTCCCTTCCACAAACCATACGGCCATCTGTCCCGCCGCCGCCAGGGCGGTAAGGGGGAGCAGCCCCCACCCCGGCCGGTAGGCATCCGTCAGGGTGGCAAGGCTGCCGGTGTAGCCCCGGGATTCCAGGGCGGTATAGATCCGGTCCGCCTTTCTCCAGGCCCGCAGGAACACCATGGAGGCCAGCATCCCCAGCGAGGACACCGACCGCCGGAAGCCCTGATAGCCCAGCCGGGAGTCCTGGGCGGTACGGATATTGGCCGCCGTCTCCGACAGCACAAAAATGAAGCGGTAGATCAGCTCCATCAACTCCACCAGTAGGCGGGGCACATGGAGCTTTTCCAGCGCCATGGTCAGATCGGTGACCGGGGTATTGAGGGCCAGAAAGTACATGCACCCGATGGTACCCAGGGCCTTGCAGAAGATCCGCCCCCCCAGCCACAGCCCCCCGGCGGTAAAGCCCCACAGCCGGTCCCCCACCGGCAGGGCGGCCACCATCTCCGTGCCGGCGGGATAGCTGCCCGCCACGATGGTGATACACCCCACCGCCAGAAAGACCAGGGGAATTTTCAAAAAGTGGAGGTACACCCTGGGGGATAGGCCCCCCAGAGCGGTAACCAGCACCCCCATTCCCACCAGGGTAAACAGGCCCACCGCCACGCTGTCACAGCACAGGCAGACCACCAGCGTCACAGCCGTCAGCAGCAGCTTGGGCATGGGGGACACCCGCCGCAGGCGGGACTGATAGGCGTAGCGGTCGGTGCCCATGCTCAGTCCTTCCCTTCCGTTTTTCCACCCGGCTTTTTGGTGATGCGGCCCAGAACAAAGCCCACCACCCCCGCGCCGATGGCGGCCTGGAGGGCAAAGAGCAGGGACTCCACCTCGCCGCTGGCGGGCTCCAGAATGGGCTCGAACCAGGGCTCATAGTCGGGGTTGAGCTCCATGATGGCCTCCTCCGCCTCTCCGTCCGCCCCGCCGAACTCGGCGTTGGGCAGCAGCCACAGGGGCACGGCGGCAATGACCACCACCAACAGGATCAAAATCAAATTTTTCTGCCAGACTTTCATATCCTTCCCCTCCTTACAGCACCCGCAGCTCCTGGAGCTCGGTCCGGCTGTACTTCTCCAGCACGTTGAAGACCACCACGGTAAGCAGGCCCTCGGCAATGGCCAGGGGGATCTGGGTGACGGCAAAAATAGTGAGGAACTTCACCATGCCGCCGTTGACCACTCCCAGCTGCACCGAGGTGACCACATAGGTAAACAGGTCCCCCAGAGCGGCGGCAGCAAAGACCGACACAGCGGCGGGGGCTTTGGCCTTCCGGAGCAGCTGATAGACCAGCCAGGACACGATGGGCCCGGCAATGGCCATGGAGAAGGTGTTGGCCCCCAGGGTGGTGAGGCCGCCGTGGGCCAGCAGCAGAGCCTGGAACAGCAGCACAATGAGCCCCAGCACGGTCATTACCAGGGGCCCGAAGAGGATAGCTCCCAGGCCCACGCCGGTGGGGTGGGAGCAGGAACCGGACACCGAGGGAATCTTCAGGGCGGAGAGCACGAAGGCGAAGGCGCCGCACATGGCCAGCAGGATCTTGGCCCGGGGGGCCTGGTCGATCTTCTTCTTGATGGCAAAGAAGCCGGCCACCAGGAAGGGGACGCATACCGCGCCCCAGCCGATGGCCCAGCCCACCGGCAGCATACCCTCGGCGATGTGCATGGCGGAGGCGCCCATGGTCAGCAGACCCAGCAGCCCCACCAGCACTGCCCCGGCCCGGACGGTTTGGTTGGCAGTCAAATGTCTCATGTTGTCTCATCCTTTCCTATCACGCGTAGGTTTGATGGTGTGGAACCAGGCAAGGTTTTCCGGCTTGAGCCTCTCTGCCGCCGCGCGTCTTCCCAGGATACCCCAGTGACCTTTTTTGCCCGGCGGCTCTTCTCTTACGGCAGCGGGACTGCGCGGGAGTTGCACCCGACTTCCCTTTTCCCGGTCCTTTTTATCAAAACAGGCAGCTGCCTGGAATTGGCATACAGACTTAGCCCTCTTCCGCCTCTCTGGCGTGCTTGACAAAGAGGGCCTGAACGCTTGGGAACTCTCCCAGGCCCTGGAGCACGCAGGTAACGGCGTACCCCTCCCGCTCCAGCAGGGACTTCCAGGAGTCCTCTTCCTCCCCCGCCAGGTCGTTTTTGGCGTGGTCCCCCGCCACAATCATCAGGGGCCGCAGCTCCACCTGGTCCGCTCCCAACTCTTGGATGCGGCGCACCGCCTCCCCAAAGCCGGGATAACCCTCTACGGTGCCAATGACCACGTCCTTCCGGCCCAGGTCCCGGAACACATATTCCAGCAGGGCATAGCAGGAGTTGGCAAAGTGCTCGGTGCCATGGCCCATATAGAGGATGGCTTTTCCCGCTGTTTGCGCGGGCAAATCAGCCAGCAGGGCCTGGGCTGCGTCCAGATAGTCCCCCGTCTCAGTGAGCAGGGGGCGGCCAAAGGCCAGCTTTTCAAACCGCTCCTCATAGGGGGCAGCCAGGGCCATCATTTTGTCGTACTCGTCCCCGTTCATGATGTGAGTGGGCTGGACCAGCACGTCGGTATAGCCCTCCGCCGCCAGCTTTTCCAGGGCAGCGGGCACATCGTCGATCTGGGTACCCTCCCGGGCCAGCTTCCGCAGGATCATCCCGCTGGTGAAGGCCCGGCGGAGGGTCCGCTCCGGGAAGGCGGCGGCCAGGGCCCCCTCAATGGCGGCGATGGTTTTTTCCAGGGTGTCCCGGTGGCTGGTGCCAAAGGACACCGACAGAAGGGCTTTTTGTTCCATGGTCGTTCCTCCTGTGTTACTCCCGCGCATTGTTGCTGGCCTGATACAAAAGGGCGTTGCAGATGGCGGCGGCTACATTGCTTCCCCCCTTGCGGCCCCTGGCCACAATGTGGGGGGTATCCATGGTAAGCAGCAGCTCCTTACTCTCCACCACGTTCACAAAGCCCACCGGCACGCCAATGACCAAAGCGGGCTTCAGTTTCCCTTCTTCGATCAGCTCGCAGGCCCGCACCAAGGCGGTGGGGGCGTTGCCGATAGCCAAGATCAGGGGGCCGGGCAGCTGAGCCGCCCGCTCCATAGAAACGGTGGCGCGGGTCTCCCCTCTGGCTTTGGCTTCAGCGGCCACGTCCGGGTCGGACATGAAGCATACCGCCTTTCCCCCGAACTTCTCCAGCACCTTTTTATTGACACCGGAAAAGGCCATCTGGGTATCGGTGACGATGGTGCAGCCCCCTTTGATGGCGGCGATACCCGCCGCCACTGCGTCAGGGGAGAACACCAGATTGTCGGCGTAGTCAAAATCGGCGCTGGTGTGGATCACCCGCTTGATAACAGGCAGCTGCTCGGGGGGAAAGGTGCGCTCCCCCAGCTCCTGGCCGATGATCTCCATGCTCCGGGCCTCGATCTCGGCGGGGGCCACCCGCTGTAATTGGATTTTTTTCATGGGTTATTCCTCCCCGTTCAGGATGCGGTAAACCCGCTCCATATCCAGACTGGCCCGCAGGCCGTCCGCCAGCTTGTCATACTGCATCTGGGCATAGGCCTGCCAGTCCACGCTGGCCGCCTGGCCCTCCAGCCCCTTGGCCTTCATGAGAGCGGTAACCAGAGACTCCGCCACCCCAGCCTTGTCAAAAATCCCATGGACATAGCAGCCCCACACGTTGCCTTGGCTCAGGCCATCGGTGTGCTGCTCTTGGGTCTGGGTGGTGAACACCACCAGAGAATCGGCGTCGCTCTGAGTACGGCCCATGTGGATCTCGTAGCCCTCAAACGCCACGCCCTGAAGGCCGCAAAATATGCCCTGGGCCTTTTGAAACACGCCGGTCACCTGGGTGCGGGTCTTTTCTCCCTGGAATACCGTCTGGGCGGGCAGCAACCCCAACCCTTGGAGGGTGCCGCCTCCCTCCACCCCATCGGGGTCGGAGACGGTATTCCCCAGCATCTGATAGCCGCCGCAGATGCCCACCACCGCCCCGCCAGCGGCGGCGTGCTTCAGGATGGCTCCCTCCAGGCCGCTCTGCCGCAGCCACCGCAGATCGTCCATGGTGTTTTTGGTGCCGGGGAGGATAATCAGGTCGGGATGGCCCAGCTCCTTCACGCTCCCCACATAGCGGAGGGACACCTCCTCCATCCGCTCCAGAGGGTTGAAGTCGGTGAAGTTGGACAGGCGGGGCAGGCGGATGACAGCGATATCCACCAGCCCTACCCTGCCGCTCCCCGACAGGCGGGCGGACAGAGAATCCTCGTCGTCCACGTCCACATCCAGCATAGGCACCACACCCAATACCGGCTTGCCGGTGAGGGCCTCCAGCTGGGTGAGACCGGGGCGGAGGATCTCCACATCTCCCCGGAACTTGTTGATGATAAGCCCTTTGATCATGGCCTGCTCTTCGGGCTCCAGCAGCTTCACTGTGCCGTAGAGGGAGGCAAACACGCCCCCCCGGTCGATGTCGCCGCACAGCAGCACCGGGGCGTTGGCCAGGCGGGCCATGCCCATATTGACGAGATCGTCTTCCCGCAGGTTGATCTCCGCCGGGCTGCCCGCCCCCTCGATGACAATGATATCATATTCCTCCGCCAGGGCGGAGTAGGCCGCCATCACGTCGGGGATGAGATTTTTCTTATACTTGAAGTAATCTCCCGCCTTCATGGTCCCCCGGGGAATCCCGTTGACGATGACCTGAGAGCCCACGTCGCTGGTGGGCTTAAGCAAAATGGGGTTCATCCGTACATCGGGGGCCACCCCAGCGGCCTGGGCCTGCATCACCTGGGCCCGGCCCATCTCCAGCCCGTCGGGGGTGATGGCGGAGTTGAGGGCCATGTTCTGGGACTTGAAGGGGGCCACCTGATAGCCGTCCTGCCTGAAAATACGGCATAGCCCCGCCGCCAGCAGGGATTTCCCCGCGTTGGAGGCGGTGCCCTGGATCATAATCGCCTTCGCCATCACAGCACCTCTTTCATAACGGCCAGCAGCCGCCGGTTTTCTTCTTCTGTTCGCACGCACACCCGGTACCAGTCGGGGCCCAGTCCGTGGTAATTGCCGCAGGAGCGGATCAGAATCCCCTTTCCCACCAGCCGCTCCTTCAGATCGTCCACGCCGGGCAATCGGAACAGCAGATAGTTGGCCTGTCCGGGAATGACCCTACAGCCCAGCTTCTCCAGCCCAGCAGTCAATCCGGGCCGCTGCCCCTCGGCCAGCGCCCGGCCTTCCGCCGCCCAGTGGGGACAATCCCGCAGGGCCGCCACACCGGCGGCCTGGGCAGGGGTGGACACACTCCAGGGCTGGGCGCACCGGCCCATGGCCTCCCGCAATCCCTCGTCCGCCGTCAAAGCGTAGCCCAGACGCAGGCCCGCCATGGCATAGCTTTTGGTAAAGGCCCGCAGCAGCAGCAGGTTGGGATACTCCTCCAGCCAGGGGGCCAGTCCCGGCCCACCGGCGGCCAGGGGCAGAAAACACTCGTCTACCGCCAGAAGAGCCCCTGCCCTCCGGCACCGCTCCGCCGCCGCCAGCAGCAGCTCCTGGTGGATGAGCCGACCGGTGGGGTTGTTGGGTGTACAGAGAAATACCAGCTCCACGCCGGGCCCGATGGCCTCCAGAAAACCGCTGTCCAAATCAAAGTTTTGATCCGGGTCCAGTGTATAGTGGACCATCTCACAGCCCACGCCCGTCAGCGCCTCCTCATATTCGGAAAAGGTAGGGGCGGTGACCAAAGCCTTTCGGGGCCGCAGGGCAAAGGCCAGCCGGAAAATCAGGTCGGCGGCTCCGTTGCCGCACACCACCTGGGTTTCCTTTACCCCATCGTAGGCGGCGATGGCCTGCCGCAGCGCCCGGCACAGGGGGTCCGGGTAGCGGTCGGACTGGGCCGCCGCCTCCCGGGCCGCCGCCCTCGCCGGGGCGGGCATTCCCAAAGGGTTCAGATTGGTGGAGAAGTCCAAAACCTCCCCCTTCCAGGCGGCCTGGGCGGTGAGCACATCCCCGCCATGGGTGTAGACTGGCATAATGACGCTCCTTTTCACGGAAACAATAAGATCATCAGCGGTACCCCGCAGAAGAGCAGCAGGGCAAAAAAGGCGGTGGCGTACAGGATGCGGCCTGAGCGCAGGATATCCAGGGGCTCAATGGGCCGCTGATCGTCCCCGATATAGGGCTTTTCCACCCGCTTGCCGAAGTAGTCGCTGGGCCCCGCCAGCCGAAGCTGGAGCGCCCCGGCGCAGGCCGCCTCGGTGTGGGCGGAGTTGGGGGACTTGTGCTTTTTCCGGTCCCGCTTGAACACACGCCAGGCGTTTTTCCCGTCGTAGCCCGCCGCCGTGCTGCCCAGGCACATAAGCACCCCGGCTACCCGGGCAGGGATGAAGTTGAGTACATCGTCCCACTTGGCCGCCGCCCGGCCAAAGTAGAGGTACTTGTCATTTTTATAGCCCACCATGGAGTCCATAGTATTGGCCGCCTTGTAGAACATCCCCAGGGGCGCTCCGCCAATAGCCATAAAAATCAGGGGGGCGATCACCCCGTCGGAGGCATTTTCCGCCACCGTCTCCACCGCCGCCCGGGTCACCCCCGCCTCGTCCAGGCGCTGGGTATCCCGGCCCACGATCATGGAGACGGCGTACCGGGCCCCCTTCAGGTCTCCAGCTTTCAGGGCGTCGTATACCTTTTTGCTCTCCGCCGCCAGGGACTTGGTGGCCAGCAGCTGATAGCACAGCACGCTCTCCACCCCCAGGGCCAGCCAGGGACTTACCAGCCAGCACCCCCACAGCAGCAGCACCGTCAGCCCGGTGGGGATGAGCAGGGTAAGCAATACCAACACCACACCGCCCGCCAGCTCTCCGCCATGGCTCTTGGGAAACAGGCGCCGCAGCATACGTTCCAGCCCTGCGATCAAGGCCCCGATGGCCCGCACAGGATGGGGGGCCCAGTGGGGGTCTCCCAGCAGCAGGTCCAGACAGAAGCCGATGAGCAGGGCCAGCAGATGACTTGTCCACCAATTCATCCCTTGAATTCCTCCAACACCGTCAGCTCTAATGTATCTGAATCCAGGGCCATGCGGAAGCCCCCGCAGTTGGGGCACATCCAGCCGTAATAGTCCCGCTCCGGCCGTCCGTATTTGGACAAAAGGCCCATCAGGGCTCCGCCGTGGGATACCACCCCCACCCGCTCAAACTTCCGCGCGGCGGCGTCCTTGGCCAGCTTTTCCAGCCCAATGGAGACCCGGTCCACCACCTGTTGGGCGGTCTCCCCCACCGGCATGGCGGCAAAATTCAAATGCGTCCCAGGCTGGCCGATCCAGGCCTGGTACAATGGGTCGTCCTTCAGCTCCTCGTGGTTCTTCCCTTCAAAGGGGCCGAAGTCGGTCTCCCGCAGCTCGTCAATGACCGTCATCTCCACGCCGGGCCACAGAAGCTCCGCCGTCTGCCTGCACCGCAGCAGGGGACTGCGGTAGATGTGCGCTACCTTGGGCAAAGTTGGCCCGACCCGTCGGGCCAATTCCTCCCCCTGGGGTGTGAGCGGCACGTCCAGGGTGCCGATAAAACGCTTCTCCAGGTTGCCCTGGGTGGTACCGTGGCGCATGAGGATCAGTTCCATGGCGCGTCTCCTTTCAGGGTCATGGGCAGGCCGCAAAAGATGCGCTCCACCCGCTCTGCCCGCTTTGCCAGCCGGCAGCACAGCCGGCCCACCTGCTCCCGCCAGGCCCGCTGGGACGGGTCCACCGGCACCACGCCGCAGCCCACCTCGTCACAGATCAAGATAAGCTCCGGGTTGACGGCCAGCAGCCCCTCCTCGTCCAGGTCGGGCCAATCCTCCACCCCGTCAAAAATGGGCTTATGCTTGGCCTCCTCCGGGGTGCGGGCCACCTGGTCAGGGGTATATCCGGTTTTGCGCAGCACATAGTCCAGCTTACCCTGGCCCGCGCCGCCAATGATGAGCATCATAACAGCACCTCGATCTTCTGGGCCAGCATTACGGCCAGCACCATACCCAGCTCACACAGCTGGAGGAAAAAGCCCGCCAAGTCTCCGGTGACCCCTCCAAACTGCTTTTTTGCCGTGATCACATAATAGAGGCACACCAGGGCGGCTCCTGCCAGGGCGGCCCCGCCGGTCCACAGGTCCAGCACCAGCGCCCCGACTCCGCAGGCTGCCACCCACAGAATCAGGAACACTCTTGCTTTCAGCGTGTCCATCGGTCCGGTGAAGGTAGCCAGCAGCCCGGTCCCTCGGGCGTTGGGCAGGGTGACGGCAAACAAACCGGACAGACTGCGGGACAAAGCGGGCCCCAGGGCCAGCACCAGGGCGGAACGGGGCGTCACCGCCGCCTCACACCAGCAGGAGAAAAACACCAGCAGATAGAGGGCGCAGCAGATGATGGCAAAGGCCCCGGTGTGGGAGTCCTTTAAAATTTCCAGCTTCCTCTCCCGGCTTTGGTGGGAAGACAAAGCGTCGCAGGTGTCACAGAAGCCGTCCAGGTGGATGCCGCCGCTGAGGGCGATGGGGATGAGCAACGCAAAGGCGGCAAACAGGATCTTGCCAATGCCCAGCGCCCCAGCCAGGGCCATCCAGCCCCACAGCACCGCCCCGATGACCACCCCTACCAGGGGAAACCAGCACAGCGCCCAGGACAGGGCTTTCTTCTCCCAGTCCACCCGGGGCATAGGCAGCTTGGAGTACATGGCAAAGGCTATGATAAGACTTTTCACACACTCGCTCCCTTCCACGCCACGGGAATCCCGCACACCACCTCGTAGACCTGATCGGCCCTGGCGGCAATCGCCCGATTCAGCCGGGCCAGCACCGACAGGTACTCCAACGTCACCGGGTCGTAGTCCATGCCGTCGGAAAAGAGCTCGTTGGTCACCACCACCAGCAGCTCGGCCTGTTCCGCCGCCCGGCAAATCCCCGAGAGCACCCGGTCAAAGGCTCCTTCTGCCCCGTCCGGGGAAAAATACTCGTTGGCGGTCAGGTTGGACAGATCCTCCAACAGCACCGCGGTATGGGGGGGCAGGGTCACTTCTGCCAGAGCGGTGGGACATTCCACCGTGTCAAAGCCCTTCCCCAAGCGCATCTGCCGGTGGCGCTCTACCCGGCGGACGCTCTCCGCGTCCCACACCCGCATGGTAGCCAGATAGATCCGTTTCTCCAGCCCCGAGGCGGTCACCAGGGACTCGGCAAACTCCGACTTGCCGCTGCCCGACCCGCCGGACACCAGAATCAGCATGGCTTTTCCCTCTTTTTTGATTCCAAATAGTGCGGAGCAGGACATGCGCCTGCGCAGCACACCTTAACTTGTGGCCGCTGCGGCCACAACCGCCTTTGCCGTGCAAAGGCGAGGAGGGTATCAAAATCGGTTTCCTTGGGAACCGATTTTGTATCCAGGGGGGAAGAATTCCCCCTTGGAGTTACATTAACGGCTCATAGGCGTCAATATCCGCCGCCTCAAAGGTGGTCATTTCCCGGTACACCGCCAGCCCCATGTCCAGCAGGGGCATCACCGCCACCGCACCGGTGCCCTCGCCCAGCCGCATCCCGGCATAGAGGAAGGGCTCCAGCCCCAGCTCGGTCAGCACCAGCTTACTGGCCGGCTCGTCGGAGGCGTGGGACCCCAGCATATAGTCTTTGCAGGCAGGACACAGCCGGGCGGCGATGAGGGCGGCCACCGAAGAGATAAAGCCGTCCACCAGCACTGGCACATGGCACGCAGCGCCCCCCAGGAACACGCCTGCCAGCCCCGCCAGGTCCAGGCCTCCCACCTTGCTTACCACGTCCAGGGGATCGTTGGGGTCGGGCTGATTGCGTTCAATACCCTGCTGAATGGCTTTGATCTTCCGCTGTAATCCTTCGCTGGACAGCCCCGCGCCCCGGCCGGTCATGACCTCCGGTTCCTGGTTCAGAAACACCGAAGCTACCGCGGAGGAAGTGGTGGTGTTGCCGATACCCATCTCGCCGGTGCCCAGCAGCTTTACCCCGCCAGCGCACAGGTCTTGGGCAATTTCCACCCCGGTGAGTACCGCCCGCCGGGCCTCCTCCCGGGTCATGGCGGGACCCTGGGTGAAATCAGCAGTCCCCCGGCGGATATGCCGCTGGAGAATCCGCTCCCCCGTAAGCGGTCTGGCCGTGCCGATATCCACCGGCACCACCTCCACTCCGGCGGACCGGGCCATGGCGCACACACTGGTATCTCCGGTGGACATATTCTCCGCCACAATGGCGGTGACCTCCTGGCCGGTCTGGGTGACCCCCTGAGCCACCACCCCGTTGTCGGCGCACATCACCACCACCGCTCGCTTGGAGAGGTCCACATTGGGGGTGCCGGTTATGGCCGCGATCCGGATCACCGCGTTTTCCAGCGCCCCCAGACTGCCCAGGGGCTTGGCAATGGAATCCCAGCGGGCCTTGGCTGCCGCCGCCGCTTTCTGGTCAGCGGGGGTAATGGAACGTACCACTTCTTCCAGTGTCATAAGGATGCCTCCCGATAGCGGCGGGCCGCCGCCACAAAATTGCGGGCCAGCTCCGGCCTGGCCCAGAAATGGAAATGGGGAAATCCGGCGTACAGCGTGGGGGTATGGAAGGCGCACTCCCACCCCCGGTCGCTCTGGGGTTTGCGGGCGGAAAAGTCCCCGCCGGGGGTGCTGCTGTCCCAGTAGTGGAACTCATGGGCGGGGAAAGACTCCCCCGCCTTGCATAACAGGCCGTCAGTTTTCGCCGTCAAGGTAATGTATCCGAACCGGCCCAGCTTGCCGGTGTTGTGGGCCTGGCCGGAAAAGGCCCCCACCATGTGCCAGTCATACCGGCCATCGGCATCCCCCAGGTGGCGGTGCAGGTAGAGAAAGCCGCCGCACTCGGCCACTGTGGGCAAGCCATGTCGGATTTTCTCGTGGATCTCCTTCATCAGCATGTGGTTGTTCGCCAGCTCTTTGGCAAACAGTTCTGGGTAGCCGCCGCCCAGGTAGAGCCCGCAGGTCCCTTCCGGCAGGGCGTTATCCTCCAGAGGGGAGAAGGCCACCAGCCTGGCCCCCATTTGCTCCAGCAGCTCCAAACCGTCGGCATAATAGAAGCAAAAGGCCTTGTCCCTGGCAACAGCAATGACCGGCTCTCCTTCCACCGGAGCGGGCAGAGAGATGGGCGGCGCTTCCAAAGCGGGCGCTTCCGCCGCCAGGGCCAGCAGGCCCTCCAGATCCATGGTCTGTTCCGCCTGGGCCGCCAGCTTGTGCAGCTTTTCCTTTAAGCCCGCCACCTCTCCGGCAGTGACCAGCCCTAAATGGCGGCTCTCCAGGGCGCAGCTGGGCAGATTGGGCAGATAACCGTATACGGTGAGCCCAGTCTCCCCCTCGATACATTCCTTCAGCCGGGGATAGAGCATGGGGGACACCCGGTTCAAAACCACCCCCCGGATTTGGCTGTCCGGGCGGAAGGTTTTCATCCCCTGTACCACCGCCGCCAAAGTGAGGGCGCTCCCCCGACCATCCACCACCAGCACCGCGGGGGTGCAGGTAGCCTTGGCCAGGTGGTAGGCGCTGGCCTCATGGCTCATGGCAATCCCATCATAGTAGCCCATGACCCCTTCGATGAGAGCCAGGCCAGCGCCCACACTGTTTCGTTCCAGCAAATAGCGGGTCTTGTCCTCCCCCAGGAAAAACAGATCCAGGTTGCGGCTTTTGGCCCCGATGATCTCACTGTGAAACATGGGGTCGATGTAATCAGGGCCGCACTTGAAGGCCACCGGCTCCAGATGCCGGTCCACCAGCGCCTGAAGGATGGCGCAGGTAACGGTGGTTTTTCCACCCCCGCTGGCGGGGGCGCACAGCAGCAGCCGGGGGGCGCTCATACCCGCCCCTCCCCGGAGAAAATCCACACCGGATTCTGGGCGTCCATCAGGTGATACCGCCCCGCAGAGCGGGTGCGGGTGGCGGACACCTGCACCATGTCGGCCCCCTCCAGAGGGGCAAAGAGCCGGGCGGCCTCGGCCACCGTCTCCAGCGTCACGGCGGTACACACCACCCGGGCAGCGGGATTTTTACGGAAGATCACGTTTAAAATCTCCTCCAGCTCCCCGGAGGTGCCGCCCAGAAAGACCCGGTTCGGGGCGGGCAGGTCCTGAAGGGCCTCCGGTGCTGTCCCCGCCACCACATGCAGGTTGGAGGCATGGAACCGGGCCTTGTTCTCCTCCAGCAGAGCCAAGGCCTCCTGCTTTTTCTCCACCGCAAAGACCTGTCCGGCGGGACAGGCCAGGGCGCACTCCACCGACACCGAGCCGGTGCCCGCCCCCACGTCCCACACCACATGATCCTCCTCCAGCCGCAGCTTGGACAGGGCCAGGGTGCGCACCTCTTCCTTGGTCATGGGGACCTCTCCCCGGAGAAAAGCCTCATCGGGCAGGCCGGGAAAGTTGAAGGGCCGTACCACCGGGTCGGGGTTTTCCGCCAATAACACCGACAGATCGGCAAAGGACCCCTGGGCCAGCTCCGCTGCTGTACCGGTAACGATGCGCTCATCTTCATAGCTCAGCCGCTCCCCCACCGAGAGCTTCACCCCGCCCAGCCCTCGCCTGGTCAATTCCTGACAGATATCCTCCACCCGTGTGGCTCCGCCGGTAAGGGCAAAGGTACGGGCGTTGCGCTGGATCTCCCCCACCACATTATGGCTGCGGCCATGGGCGCTGACCAGCTTCACGTCCTGCCAGTTGGTGTGGAGCCGGGCACAGAAATAGCTGAGGGAGGAGATACCGGGGACGGTAATCACCTCATGGTCCCCCAGCAGGGTCCACAGCTTGTGGGCTCCGCTATAAAACCCGGTGTCTCCCGACAGAAGCACTCCAATGGTGCCCTCCCGCTGCTTGTCGATGTACTCGGCGATATCCGCCCCGGCGATGAGGGGCACACAGGTGTGGCTCTCCTGAAACCGCTCCAACAGCCGGGGAGCCCCCACCAGGGCGGTACACTCCTTGATCGCCTCCAGCGCCCACAAAGTCATGGTCTCCGGGGCCCCCATGCCGATGCCAATGAGATAGACTTTCATCCGTTTGCCTCCCGTTCCAGCCGTTCCTTCAGCCCCTCCAGGGTCAGCCCTGTCTCCCGCCGGGGCCGCTCCACCACCAGCAGGGTGCAGCCCACCGCCTTTGCGGCCTCCGCTTTTTCCCGAAACCCGCCGTAGCCGCCGGTATCCTTGGTGACCAACACCTGGATGTCATATTGTTCCATGGTGGCCTGATTCATGGCCCGGGTGAAGGGACCCTGCATACAGAGGATGTTTTTGGGCAAAAAGCCCAAGTCCAGGCACCGCCCCAGAGAGTCCAGAGTGGGCAGCACCCGTGGATAGCATCGCTCCACCAGGCCGGGCCGGGCAAAGGCATCTAGTTCCTTGCTGCCGGTGGTGAGTAAGATATGCCCCGGCAGCTCTTCCAGTAAATCGGCGGCCCGGGCCATGCTGTCGGCCTTGAGACAGCCCTCCTCCCCGTCGGACTGCCGCAGCAGGCGGTGATAGGGTAGCCCTGCCACAGCGGCGGCGGCCTGAATGTTGTCGGTGACGGCCACCGCATAGGGGTGGGTGGCGTCCACCACACAGGCAAAGGGACGGGAGGCCATCAGCTCCTCCATCTCCTCCTGGGTGAGCCGCCGGGCGGAGAGGACAATATTAGGGTGGTCTGGAACCAAGGCCGCTCCATAGTCGGTGGCCACGCATAAGGTGACCTTCCAGCCCCCCTCCGCCAGCCACTGGGCCAGCTCCCGGCCCTCGGCGGTGCCGCCGAAGAGCAAAATATCCTTCATAGGGTCAGTTCTCCCGCTGGAGATAGCCCCGGGGGGTGACCATTTTCCCGTTCAAAATCTTGGTCTGGCTGTTGCCGATAAACACGGTGGTAAACATATCCACCGGGGCCTCCCCCAGCTGTCCCAGGGTGTAGAGAGTCCCTGTCTCTCCCTCTCGCCCGATGTTGCGGACAGTACCGCACACGGTTTCGGGGCTCTTGTCCCGGAGCAGGATGTCACAGGCCCGCTTCAGGTAGTCGGGGCGGCTCTTGCTGGCCGGGTTGTAGAGGCAGATGACAAAATCCGCCTGGGCGGCGGCGGTCAGCCGCTTTTCAATCTTATCCCAGGGGGTGAGCAGGTCGGACAGGGAGATCACCGCAAAGTCGTGGGTAAGAGGGGCCCCCAGCACAGCCGCGCCGCCGCAGGCGGCGGTGATGCCGGGGATCACCTCAATCTCAATAGGGTCATATTCCTGGGCCACCTCATAGATGAGTCCCGCCATGCCGTACACCCCGGAATCGCCGGAGCATACCATGGCCACGTTTTTCCCGGCCAGAGCGGCCTCCACGGCGGCCCGGCAGCGGTCCACCTCCCGGCGCATCCCGGTGGACAGCACCTCTTTTTCGGGAAAATCCGGCTTGACCAGGTCGATATAGGCGGTATAGCCCACCAGCAGGTCACATTCCTCCAGGGCCGCTCTGGCCCGGCCCGTCAAATCTACTCCCCCGCCGGGGCCCAGTCCAATCACCGTTACTTTCATGGTATCTTCCTTCCTGCCACCGCCACGGTGACGCCGTTTTTCGCCTGTTTACGCACCAGGAGCATTCCCCCGGCCCGTACCGCCGCCCGCTCGCACACATTGTCTACCCCGGTGATCTCCCGTACAAAGGCCGACGGGGTAAAGTCCCCCTCCGCCTTTGCCAGCTCCTCCGCCGAAAAAACAGTGAGCGGCAAATCATGGGCTTGGCAAAAGGCCAGCAGGCCCGGTTCCTTTTCTTTCAAATCAATGGTGGCTATCTGCTCCACCCCACGGGGCTCATAGCCGGTGAGGGCGGCTTCCACCGCCGCCTGAATGGCCTCCATTGGGGTCCCTTTCCGGCAGCCCACACCCAAAATCAGCCCCTTGGGGCACAGCCGCAGGGTACGGGGAAAGGGGCCCCCTCCGGTTTTCCAGGTAACCCATACACCCAGTTCCGCCCGGCTTTCAGTCAATCCGACGGGACAGGAGTGGTTAAAGTCACTGGTAAAGCCCACCGGCTTCCCCTCCAGCAGGGCAGCGGAAACCTCCTTGGCCAGGACCCGGTCGGTGATAACCATATCCTGTTCCCTGGCCCACACGTCCACGGCAAAGAGGCCGTTGACGTCGGTGGCAGTGGATACCGCCGCCTGACCGCCGGTAAGGGCGGCCACCTGTAGGGCCAATGCATTGGCGCCCCCCACATGGCCGGACAGCAGGGGAATCACAAACCGCCCACCCTCGTCTACGCTCACCACGGCGGGGTCGGTAAATTTATCCTTGATATGGGGAGCGATGGCCCGGACAGCAATGCCCGCCGCCCCGATAAAAAGAAGGCTGTCCGCCTGTTCCCAGGCCCAGGCCGTCCAGGCCGTCAGACTGTCATAGGCCTGCGCCCCTACTTCACCAGCAAACCGGGCAGGCACATGGAGGGTAGCCCCCAGGGCATCGGCCAAACGCCGCCCCAGCGCCGCCCCCCGGCGGGTAAAGGCGATGACCGCCGCTGTCACTGGCTGGCCTCCCGGAATTCATGGGTAAAGGTGGGGTCATACAGCTTGGAGCGTTGGTAATCGTCCCCCAGGAAATGCCCTATGGTGATGAGAGCCGTCTTGGTAACCTTGTTCTCTCTGGCGGTTTTGGCCAAAGTGGACACGGTGCAGCGGTATACCTTCTCCTCCGGCCAGGTGGCCTTATACACGATGGCCGCGGGGGTGTTCGGGGCATATCCTCCCGCCATCAGCTCCTCCTCCACCTGCTCCAGCAGACCGGTGGACAGGAAAAGCACCATGGTGCAGCCGTGGCTGGCCATCTTCCTCAGCTGCTCCCCTTCAGGCACCGGAGTGCGGCCTGCCATGCGGGTGATAATGACCGACTGGGACACGTCGGGGAGGGTGTACTCCGCGCACAGGGCGGCGGCGGCCCCCGAGAAGGAGGACACACCAGGGGTCACGTCATAGGAAATGCCCAGCTTGTCCAGCTCATCCATCTGCTCCCGGTGGGCGCCGTACAGCGATGGGTCGCCGGTGTGGAGCCGGACGGTGACGCCGCCCTTCTCCTCCGTGTCCTTCATCACTGCAATGACCTCTTCCAGGGTCATTTTGGCGCTGTCATACACCTGACAGCCCTCTTTCTTATAGTCCAGCAGGGCGGGATTCACCAGGGACCCGGCATAGATGATGACATCCGTCTCCCCCAGCAACCGAGCACCCCGAACGGTAATAAGATCGGCCCCGCCGGGGCCCGCACCGATGAAATGTACCATAGTCAAATCTCCTGTCTGTATCCATGACGGGCCAACAGGTTATCTGCCGCCGCCGTTTTTCCCAAAATACCGTACTGGTTGGAGAAAAATACCGCTCCAATCTCCATCGAGCCCGCCCTGTGCCTGAGCTGCTCCTCCAGGGCCTGGGCGATGGAGGCCATCACCGGTTCCAGCAGCCCGGCCTTCTGTAATAGGGCCACGCCCGCATCGGTGGTGGGGCTATCAAAGAGGGCCCGCAGCAAGTTTCTGTCTCCCCCCGCCAGTGCGGCGTGGGCGGTAAGAGTCTCCCGCCGGCCGTCGGCCACCTTGGAATGGGTGTTCATGCTCCCTGCCGCCACCTTGATGAGCTTGCCCAGATGGCCCACCAGCAGCAGAGAGGAAAAGCCCAGCCCCACCGCGTGGTCAATGGCGTGACCAATATAGTTGCTGCAAGTGCACCGGTCCTTCAACTCCAGCCCCAGGGTCTCCTGGGCAAAGGTATCTCCATAGTTGCCGGGGGTCACCAGCAGGTCTTTCACCCCGGCGGCTTTGGCCATATCCTGCTCCAGGTAGAGGGAGTCGATGAGAGCGGCCTCGCTCATGGGCCGGACAATGCCGCTGGTACCCAGGATGGAAATGCCCCCCTCAATGCCCAGCCGGGGATTGAAGGTGCGTTCCGCCAAAGCCTCCCCCTCCGGCACCGAGATGGTGATGGTCAGCCCGCCGGTATAGCCCGCCTGAGCCGCCTCCCGCTCCGCCTGCTCCAAAATCATCCGCCGGGGGGTGGAATTGATGGCGGCCGCCCCCACCGACTGGTCCAGGCCGGGCCGGGTCACCCGGCCCACACCGGCGCCGCCGTCGATGGTAACGCCGGGGCTATCGGTCCGTTCCGCCTTGGCACAGATCAGCGTACCGTCGGTCACATCCGGGTCGTCTCCGCCGTCCTTTCGCACCCCGCAGCAGGCCCAGCCCGGGCCAGCAGCGTGGTCCAGCAGCTCGGCCTCCACCTCAATCCCCGCCGGGGTACGCACCCGGACGGCGGGGAGCCGCTCCCCCGTCAGCAGCAGCCGGACCGCCCCGGCTGTGGCGGCGGCAGCGCAGGTACCGGTGGTGTAGCCGCAGCGCAGCTGCCGGTTCCCCACCGGGATATACACTTCCAGCACCGGACCGCCCCCCTTTCCGTCAAAAAAGGCCCTCCCCAAATGGGGAGGGCCTTTTTCCGCCGAAAAAATGCCGCACCTCTCCACCTCAGAGTTACGCAAAACTGTATCCCTGCAGCGGGTTTCCTGGCTCGCGCTTCGTCCGCCGGCGCACCTTCTCAGCCCACAGGCCAATGGTTTTTCGCGCCCTTGTCCGCGCTTACAGTAGAGGTAAGACTGCGCCGGATTTCCACCGGCTTCCCCTGAAGCGGCAATGCCGCAGCTGCGGATACCATTTGATTCTTTGCCATTATATCAGGGGTTGGCAAAAAAGTAAAGGTAATTTCTTGTCAGAGCCGTGCATCAGCAACCCTTCTCATCATGACGAAATTAGTCAATTTGACCCCATGGCGCTCCACCTGCTGTTCCCGCACCGCCTGCCAGCCCCGCCGTTCCAAAAAGGTCCGGGCGGTGAGGGAAGCGTGGGTCAGTGTTGCGCCTGGGAGCGCGTCCAGCAGCGTAGTGGCGATCCCCCGGCCCTGATAGTCTCTGTGGACATACAGCCGGTCCAGATAGCCGTCCTGCCTCAAATCCGCAAAGCCCACGATCACCCCGTCCCACTCCGCCACCAGGGTGGTGTGTGCCTGAAAGGAGAGGTCCCAGGCCGCCAGATCCACCTGGCCGTCGGCCCAGGCGTCCAACTGCTCAGGGGTGTAATCTCTGTGGCATACCCCATGTACCGTCTGATAAAACAGCTCCGCCAGGACGGGGCAGTCCTCTGGACGGTAGGGGCGCAGGACCGGCCTCACCGGCGCCTCCTCATGCGGCGAGCCTTATCCCATAGCAGAGCGCCAGCCTGGCAGATCTTCAGCAGCACGCTCATCACCGGATAGGCCAGGCACAGGAACACCAGCAACACCAGCAGGGACTGAAGGGTCAGAGGACTCAGGCCAAAGCTGCCGCCAAACCACAGGATAGCCACCAACGAGGAGCCGGTCATGGCTCCCATCAGCACCCGCCGCTTCCAGTCAAAGGGTTTGCACACCTGATAGAGAACCAGCAGACCCACCGTCACCAGCAGGATGGTGGACATGGTGGACAGCTCGTCGGTGGTAAAGCCAAAGACCAGGTAAAAGGCTTCCAGCCCCAGCACCACCACCAGATCGGTCAGGCCGCCGGGCAGAGCGGCCCGGAACACATTGGTGAGGAATTTGCCCTTGACCAGGGCATGGTTGGGCTCCAGGGCCAGGAAGAGAGAAGGAACCCCGATGGTGACGGCGCTGAGGAAGGAAATTTGCAGCGGGGTCACCGGATAGGGGAAGGTGGCAAACAGGGAGAGAATGGACAAAAAGAAGGAAAAAATGTTTTTGACCAGATAGAGGGCGGCGGCCCGCTGGATGTTGTTGATGACCCGCCGGCCCTCGGCCACCACTTTGGGCATGGCGGCAAAGTCGGAGTTGAGGAGCACCAGCTGGGCGGCATGGCAGGCGGCATCCGAGCCGGAGGCCATGGCGATGCCGCAGTCGGCGTCCTTCAGAGCCAGTACGTCATTGACGCCGTCGCCGGTCATGGCCACGGTGTGGCCTCCCCGCTGGAGGGCCCGCACCAGCCTGCGCTTTTGGTCGGGGGTGACCCGGCCGAAGACAGTGTAGGTCCGTACCGCCCGGTCCATATCGGCGTCGGTCTGAAGGGTGGCGGCGTCCACATAGCGTTCCGCCCCTTGGATACCCGCCTGACGGGCCACCTCGGCCACCGTCACCGGGTTATCGCCGGAGATGACCTTGACGGCCACCTTCTGCTCAGCAAAGTACCGGAAGGTCTTGGGGGCGGACTCCCGCACACGGTTGGACAGCAGCACCAGAGCCATGGGGCATACCCGCCGGGGGTCCAGCCCCTTCTGGTCGGGCACCCCCTCATATTCCGCCGCCAGCAGCACCCGGTAGCCCTTGGCCGACCAGGGGTCTACCGCTTCCTTCAGATCGCTGTACCGGGGCCCCATGATAAACTCAGGGGCCCCCACCACATAGGCCCCGTGGCCGGGAAATACGGCGGCGCTCCACTTGGTGGCGGAGGTAAAGGGGATGGTCTGCTGGGCGTGCCAGGACGATTTGCCATGGAACTTTTTCTGCATGGCCCGGGCGGTGTCGTTGTCGGCCTCAACCGCCTGATAAAAGGCGTTCAAAATTTCCGTGATCTCGGTCTCGGCGTACTTTTCCTCGTCCAGATACACCACCTCGCCCACCTCCATGCGGGGCTCGGTGATGGTGCCCGTCTTGTCCACACACAGCACGTCCACCCGGGCCAGGGTCTCGATGCAGTTCATATCCTGGGCCAGCACCTTGCCC
>NZ_CALWXV010000017.1 GCF_944385615.1 uncultured Flavonifractor sp.
ACTTCTTTGGCCTCTATACGCCAGAAACCCGGCTTATACTTGATGCATAAACCGGGTTTCTCGACAGGCTGAAGCCTGTATCCCGTGGGATACAGGCTTTTTTTAATGCTTTTTGGAGATGGGGGGCGGAACGATAGGACTGTCCTGTTCGAAGGCGTCGAAGTAATCCTCGTCCTGAAGCTCGGGACGGCGGTGGCGGATGGCCTCCGTGATGATGGGATAGAGCACGATGGCCAGCAGGCCGCCGGAAAAGCCGTTGTTGTACAGGTTGAAGCCCTCCACCGGGGTTCCGGCCCGCAGCACCACCGAGGAGTGGAGGAAGCCAGCCACGACGCCGAAGGGCCAGCCAAAGTAGCCAGAGATGGGAGCCAAAGTGGTACCGAAGAGCAGCGCCAGCTGCACGGCACTGTCGTTGATGCTCCAATGCATACAGAAGCTGCCCAGTACCACACCCAGCATGATGGGGATGATGTTGCGGGCGTGCTTGCCGAAGGCGGAGAAGCCCATGATGGTAAAAATACCGCCCAGAGTGGGGCCGTTCAGATCGCCGCCGGTAGCAAGGATAAAGGCCGTACCGATGAAACCGTTAACTCCCACATTGACCAGAGTAGGCGCCGCGCCGAACATACGCAGGTAATCGCTGGGAGCCCGGCCGGTGGTGAGCAGCAGCCGCCGGTAGCCCGCCCAGGCGGCCCATACCGGCCGCCCGCTGAACCACAAACCAATGACGATCAGCACCAGGCACAGCCCGCCCAGGCAGATTCCCAGCTCCAGATTATAGCCGGTGGCCCAGTGGTGGGCCACGGTGGGCCGTGCACCCAGGGAGGTCATCACCGGCACCAGAATGGTGGCCAGCAGGCCGCAGGCAAAGCCCATGTTGTACAGGTTCATGCCGTTCTGGATCTTGTATGTATAGGCGGACAGAGGGGGCAGTACAAAGCCGATGATGGCGCCGATGAGAATGGCCCACCAGATGTTGCCCCAACCGTTGTCCAGGGCCACATAGCTCACCACCGGTGACAGCGAGGTGGCCAGCAGGGATACCGAGGCGTACTTGCCGAACTCCTCCCGGCGAACCTTGGCGTACAGGAAGGTACCGAAGATGATGGGCCAGATGTTGGCGATGTTCTTGCCGAAGAGCGCAAAGCCAGCCATCAGACCGATCTCCACCATGGTATAGCCGTTGAGCGGGTCCTTACTCAAGTGGAGGATACCCAGACTGATGAGGGTGACCAGGGCTGCGTTAACAAAGGCGGCGCCGATACCCGCGATCTTGATATAGTCGGTTATCAACGCGTCCTCTGTGAGAATGATCTTCCAAAGGCCGGGCAGGATCTGGGCGGGATCCCCCAAAACCACGCCGATGGCGATCAGATAAGCACAAAAGCAGATGGTGGCGGGATAGATCTTGTGGTAGCGCATATGGTGTCCCCTTTCGGATGGGCAGCCGTATTACAGGCCGTCAAAATAAGCTCTGGTCTGTTCCGCGTTACGCATGACTTCTCTCTTCAGTTCCTCCAGGCTCTCGAACTTCCGCTCTCCCCGCAGGCGTTTGTAAAACTCCATGCGCACGGTCTGTCCGTACAGATTGCCGCTGAAATCCAGAATAAAGCCCTCCACCGTCACCCGGTCGCCGTCGTCCACCGTGGGGCGCACCCCTACGTTGGTTACCGCCAGGCGGCTGTCGCCATCGGCAAACCACACCCGGGTGGCGTACACCCCATAGGCGGGAATGAGCACCCCCGGCTGAAACCGCAGGTTCACCGTGGGAAAGCCCAGGGTCGACCCCAGCTTTTTACCGTGGGCCACCGTGTCGGTGAGGGTGTGGGGGTGACCCAGAAACTCGTTGGCCCGTTCCATTTCCCCCTGGGCCACCAGGGTACGGATGTAGGTGGAGGAAACAGTGATCTGATCCCGGGTCACCTTGGGCACAATATCGCAGCCGATGCCCAGTTCCTGGCACAGGGCCTGGAGCCGGTCCGGGTTGCCCTCCCCCTTGTAGCCGAAGTGGAAGTCGTGACCAGCCACCAGATGGACCGCCCCGTGCTCTTTCACCAGATAGTCGGTGACAAACTCCCGCCAGGGCAGGTGCATCATCCGCTCGTCAAAATGGGCCACGATCACGTCCCGGATGCCGTAATACCGACGCATCAGCTCCGCCCGGTCCAGGGGAGAGCTGAGCAGAGGCACCGCCGGGGCCTTGAGGATCAGATTTTCCGGATGGGTGTCAAAGGTGACCGCCGCCGGAATGGCCCCCAGCTGGGCGGCCTTCTCCCCCACCCGTCGCAGCAGAGCCCCATGGCCCAGGTGGACGCCGTCAAAAAAGCCCAGGGCGATCACACGTCTTGTCTCTGTCCCGTTCACTGTCTATCACACCTCGAAAAAGCTTTTGATGGTGGTCATTATGCCGCCGGCACACCGGCCCAGCAGCAGAAAGTCCCCGTCTGGACCGTATACCCGCCAGATACCATCCATGGCTTTACAGGAAAAAGGGCTGCCGTTTTTGGCCTTTTTCAGCGCCCCCGCCCCAATGGTCACGGCGGGATATTCCCCAAAACAGCCGTCCACCGGGGCCAGCAGGGCCGCCGGGTCTGGGGATGCCTGCAACTCCTCCAAGGTTACCGCCCGGTCCAGCGTAAATCCAGCCGCCTCCGTCCGCCGCAGGGCGGACAGACTGCCGCCGCAGCCCAGCGCCTGCCCGATGTCGTGGCACAGGGTACGGATATAAGTGCCCTTGGAGCAGCGCACCTTCAAGTACCAGGTATTCTCCTCCTGGGGAAACCCCGCCGGGGCCTGGTCCAGCACCTCCAGGGCATAAATGGTCACCGGGCGGGGCGGGCGCTCCACCTCTTTGCCCGCCCGGGCCAGCTCATAAAGCTTTTTGCCGTCCCGCTTGATGGCGGAGTACATAGGAGGGATCTGGGAAATATCCCCCCGAAAGGAGGCCAGCGCCCCCTCCAAAGCGGTCCGGTCCACCTGGACCGGACGGGTCTCCAGCACCTGTCCGGTGGTATCCTGGGTATTGGTGATGACGCCCAACTTTAAAGCCGCGATATATTCTTTTTTCCCCTCGGTGGCAAACTCCACCGCCCGGGTGGCCCGGCCCACAAAGACCGGCAGCACTCCGGTGGCCATGGGGTCCAGAGTACCGCCGTGGCCCACCCGCCGCTCATGGAGGATACCACGAATCTTGGCGCACACATCCATGCTGGTCCAATCCTGGGGTTTGTCGATGATGAGAACTCCGTTAGGCATGGGCTTCCACCTGCCGGATGGCATCCAGGATCTGCTCCTCCGCCTTCTCCAGAGTGCCGGAGACCGTGCAGCCGGCGGCGGCGGCGTGACCGCCGCCCCCTAACAGGGCGCACACCTTGGTGGCGTTGAGCCCGCCGCTGGTGCGGACGGACAGCTTGCAGCCCCCCTCGGCCAGCTCCCGGATGGTGACGGAGGTCTCCACCCCCTCGATCTGCCCCAAAAAGGCGGCAATGTCCTCCATATCCTCCTCAGTGGCCCCGGCCTTGTCCATCAGGCCCAGGGACACGGGAGCCACGGCGATCTTGCCGTCCTCATAGCGGTGCATCCGCTCCACAAGCAGCCGCTCCACCTGGAGCCGGGCCCAGGTTTTGGTGCGGAAATGGCGCTTGTTCAGGGGAAACACGTCGATACCGGTGGCCATCAGGGCGGCGGCCACCTGGTGAGTCTCCGCCGTGGTGTTGCCGTACTGGAAGCAGCCGGTGTCGGTGGACACCGCCACATAGAGAGGCACCGCTGTCTCGGCGTTCACCTGCCCCAGCTCTTTGAGGATCTCATAGAGGATCTCTCCGCAGGCTGCCCGACTGGCATCCAGACAGGTCTCCTTGGCAAAGAACTCCTGAGAGGGGTGGTGGTCGATGGCCAGGTCAATCCCCCGCTCCAGCCAGGGCTGACCGGATTTGGTAAACAGGCTCCGGGCGGCAATATCCACGCTGACCACCGTGTCCGGTGTATAGTCCTGGGGAGCCAGCAGGCCCTCCAGGTAGGGGGTGAACAGGTGGGTCTCTTCGGTGCCGGGGCAGATGTGGGCGGTCTTGCCCAAGTTCCGCAGGCCCCGGCACAGGGCGGCGGCACAGCCGATGGTATCCCCATCGGGGCGCTTGTGGGTCAGGATCAGATAGCGGTCATGGGCATTCAGCCAGGCCGCGGCTTCGGTATAGGTCATAGCGCTTACTCCTCACTGTCCAGGTCAATATGGGCGTTGGCCGGATTGGCGGGCTTGACCACCTCCGGGTCCCGCAGCATGCTCAGAATGTGGGCGCCCTTGCCAATGGAGTCGTCCTCCACAAATTGCAGCTCTGGGGTATAGCGCAGCTTGAGGGCCGCCCCCAGTTCCCGCCGCAGGTATCCTCCGGCGGACTTGAGGCCCTTCACCACTTCTTTCACATCGCTCTTGTCCAGCACGCTCACATAGACCTTGGAATAACGCAGATCAGAGGTGGTGTCCACGCTGGTGATGGACACCAGGCCGTGGACCCGGGGGTCCTTCACCGTGCGGATGAGGGCGGACATCTCCCGCTGGATCTCCTCGTTGATGCGTCCAATGCGATTACTTGCCATAGTGTTCTCCTTTTTTCACAGGAGCGGGGCTTCCGCTCTCCTTAGATCTCAATGGTGAGGCAGGTGGGGGCATACTCCTCCAGCTGCTCCAACGTGTCCACCGCCACATCCGACAGAGGACCGCAAAAGCGGCGTACCCGGCTGGGGGCATCCCCCACCCACAGATACCACAGCTCCACCTGCTCGCTGGGATTAGCGTTTGCCGTCAAATAGGCCCGCAGCCCCTGGACGTCCTCCCAGGTGGCCCGCAGGTCCAACTCATACCGGCAAGGCTTCATGGGCAGATTCAGTTCATCCACCGCCGGGCGGTAATACCTGTGCTCTTGGACAGAAAAACCGTCCTCTTCCACAGTAATGGCTTCCCTGCCATATCCTGCGGTGCGGGTCCGCCGGGTGCCAGCCTCCCAAAGAGGCATAGGCCGGTCGGCACACAGCAGGTAGACACAGCTCATGGAAATCCTCCTTGATAGACAATACAGACCCGTCCCCTCCTCAAATGACTTGGGGACGGAACGGGTCTGTTTCAATTAAGCTGTCGAAAAAGGCGAGCGCCTTTTTCGACAAAAGACTTCATGACGGACGAAGTTCGATTTCTTACGAAATTGTCACCCCGTCCGTCATGAGAAGTGTCCTTTTCGAGGCTCATGTCCCCGAAAAGGACTGATTCTCATTTGATTCCGCCGCCTGGAGGCGGCGGAACTCTGCGAGGCAGTTCTATGGGTATGGTTCTTCAATGTTCTAAATTATACCTCGATCTGTTCCATCAGGTAGGCCTCGATCACGTCGCCTTTCCCCAACAATACGGTGTATTGTTGGGGTCCCCCTCATCCAAACTTGCTCGGGCGAAGTGAATTCGCCCTGCGCCAAGGTTTTGCCTGTGGCAAAACGCTTGCACGGCGCAAGCGCCGTCCCGTCTGCGACGGGGCCCAAAGGAGGGCGACAGAGCAAAATCTGTTCTCACTCCAGTCTGGCAGATTACACTTCAATCTGCTCCATCAGGTAGGCCTCGATCACGTCGCCCTCCTTGATATCCTGGAACTTCTCGAAGGTGATGCCGCACTCGTAGCCCTGAGCGACTTCCTTCACGCTGTCCTTGAAGCGCTGGAGGGAGGCAATGGAACCGTCGTAGATGACCACATTGTCCCGCAGCAGACGCATCTGGGCGCCCCGCTGCATCTTGCCCTCGGTGACATAGCAGCCGGCCACCATGCCCACGCCGGTGATACGGAACACGTTGCGCACCTCGGCCTGGCCCAGATCCACTTCCTTGAACTTGGGAGCCAGCATACCCTTCATGGCGGTCTCAATCTCGTTGATGCAGTCGTAGATCACCCGGTACATCCGCATATCCACCTTATTGCGGGCGGCGGTCTCCTTGGCGTTGGAGTCGGGACGGACGTTAAAGCCCACGATGATGGCGTTGGAGGTGGTGGCCAGCATGACGTCGCTTTCGTTGATGGCGCCCACCGCGCAGTGGATGACCCGCACCCGCACCTCGTCGTTGGAGATCTTCTCCAGGCTGGCCTTGACCGCCTCGGCAGAGCCCTGTACGTCGGCCTTGACGATGATGTTCAGATCCTTCATCTCGCCCTGCTTGATCTGGCTGAACAGATCCTCCAGGCTCACCTTGCCCACCGGAGCGGAGGCGGCCATCTTCTGCTCGTGCTTGCGCTGCTCCACCAGCTCACGGGCCATACGCTCGTCGTCCACGGCGTGGAAGTCGTCGCCGGCGCCGGGCACCTCGCTCATGCCGATGATCTCCACAGGCACAGAGGGACCGGCCTCGGTGAGCTTCTCGCCCCGGGCGTTGGTCATGGCCCGGACACGGCCCACAGCGGTACCGGCGATGATAACGTCGCCCTGGTGGAGGGTGCCGTTCTGCACCAGCAGGGTGGCCACGGGACCGCGGCCCTTGTCCAGCCGGGCCTCAATGACAGCGCCATGGGCGGAGCGGTTGGGATTGGCCTTCAGTTCCTGCATCTCGGCGGTCAGGTTGACCATCTCCAGCAGGTTCTCAATGCCCTCACCGGTCTTGGCGGAGATGGGGCAGATGATGGTATCGCCGCCCCACTCCTCGGGTACCAGCTCATACTTGGTGAGCTGCTCCTTGATGCGCTCGGGGTTGGCCTCCGGCTTATCCATCTTGTTGATGGCCACGATAACGGGGATATTGGCGGCCTTGGCGTGGTTGATGGACTCCACCGTCTGGGGCATGATGCCGTCGTCGGCGGCCACCACCAGAATGGCCACGTCGGTAATCATGGCGCCACGGGCACGCATGGCGGTAAAGGCCTCATGGCCGGGGGTATCCAGGAAAGTGATAGGCTTGCCGCCCACCTCCACCTGATAGGCGCCGATGTGCTGGGTAATGCCGCCGGCCTCTCCGGCGGCCACATGGGCGTTGCGGATATAGTCCAGCAGAGAGGTCTTGCCGTGGTCGACGTGACCCATAACCACCACCACGGGAGCCCGGGGGAGCAGATCCTCCTCCTTGTCCTCGGCGGTGTCGATCAGCCGCTCCTCGATGGTGACAATGATCTCCTTCTCTACCTTGCAGCCCAGCTCCTCAGCGATGATGGCAGCGGTATCGAAGTCGATGACGTCGGACAGGGAGGCCATGACGCCGTTCTTCATCAGGGTCTTGACCACCTCGGCGCCCGTCTTCTTCATGCGGGAGGCCAGCTCGCCCACGCCGATCTCGTCGGGGATCTTGACGGTGAGGGGCGTCTTTTTGGCGATCTCCATCTGGAGCCGGCGCATCTTCTCCTGCTCCTCCTGGCGGCGCTTGTTGCCGCCCTGGAAGCCGCCCTTGCGCTGGTTGCGGCCCTGGAACTTCTGCTTGCCGGCCTGCATCTGCTTGGTCTTGCCGGCGGCCAGGTTCTCCAGCCGCTCGTCGTACTTCTCCAGGTTCACCTGGCCGCCCTTCCGGGTGTCCACTACCTTTTTCTCCGGTACTCGGGTGGTGGGACGGTTCTGCTGCTGGGGCTGCTGGGCCTTGGGCTGCTCCGCCTGGGGGGCGGGCTTGGCGGGCTGGGCGCTCTCCTTGGCGGGCTTGCCGCCCTTCTGGCCCTGCTGCTGGGCGGGAGCGTGCTGCTCCTCCTTGGCGGCGGGAGCCGCCTTGGGCGCGGCCTTGGGCTCCCGGTATACATCGGCGTAGATGCTCTCAATGCTCTCCACCTGATTGTGCTGGGTGAGATACTCAAAAATCAGGGACAGCTCCTGGTCGCTCAGGGGCTGCATGTGGTTTTTCGGGGCCGTCGCGTATTTGGTCAGAATGTCGGTGATCTCTTTAGAGTTCTTGTTGAAATCCTTGGCCACCTCATGCACACGATACTTGTTGTTCAGCAAATAAAGCCACCTCCAACTGGTCGGCTTGCGCCAATAGGAAAACGCGGCGGGGCCGCTGCGCTTTCTTATTGGAACAAGCCTGCTCGTTCCAATCTGTCTCTGCCATGGATGCTCATGGCTGCTTCTTGATGGTCAGCCTGCCCTTGGGGGCAAACCGTTTCACCTGCTTCTTCGCCTTGGGCGCTGGCTGTGCCTCTTTCCGCTCTTTTGGCGGCGGGGCCCAGGGCTTCTTGTTCTTCTTTTGCAGATTCTTCTCGTGGGCCCGCTGCTCCTTCTGCCGCTGGAGAGCCTTTTCCGACTGGGCCTTCAGCTGCTGGGCGGCAGGGCCGCACCCCTCCGGGTCGGCCTGGGCCAGCTTGGCGGCAATGGCAGCAGCCAGCCCCACATCGGTAAGGGCCAGCATGGTGCAGGCCGACCGGCCCACCGCGCTCCCCAAGCCGCCCTTGGTATAGGGGGTAGTCAGGCAAGGTACCTTGCCGGTCTCCGCAAAGTGGGCTGCCCGGCGCAGGCTGTTGTCCGCCCCATCGCAGGCAGTGAGGATCAGCTTGGCCTGATGGGCCCGGGCGGCGGCGCCTACCGGCTCCTCGCCCACCTCCACCCGGCCCGCCTTGCGGGCGATACCCAACAGATGCAGTACGCTATCCATCCTGCTCCCCCTCCCGCATCTGCTGCTCCAGGGCCTCGTATACCTCGTCGGGCATGGGGGCGGAAAAGGCCCGCTCCAGCGCCCTGGCCTTCCGGGCCCGCTTCAGACAGGCCTCGTCGGGGCACACATAGGCCCCCCGGCCCGGCTTCTTCCCTTTAAAATCCAGAGAGACCTCCCCCTCCGGGCTCTTCACCACCCGGATCAGCTCCTTTTTGGGCTTCATCTCCCGGCAGCCCACGCATTGGCGCATGGGAATTTTCTTGGGCATTTTTCTCGCCTCCTCGTCGGCACAAGCTCCATATCCCTCGCTTCGCCGTATCCGGCAAAGCTCACTCGTTCCGCTGTGCCTCCTCTCCCCGCCAAACCCGCTGCGCTGGGCTTTGGCGGGGGCCCCGTCTGGGGAACAGTTTACTCCTCGCTCTGAGTCTCGGTTTCGTCCTCCAGGATGACGTCCTCTTCCTCCTCCGGCACCTCGTCGGCGGGGGCGGAAGCGGGCTTGATGTCGATCTTCCAGCCGGTCAGCTTGGCGGCCAGCCGGGCGTTCTGACCCTCCTTGCCGATAGCCAGGGAGAGCTGATCGTCGGGCACCACCACCCGGCAGGTCTTGCCCTCCTCATGGATCTCCACGCTGAGCACGTCGGCGGGGGACAGGGCGGCGGCGATGTACTGGGCGGGGTCCTCCGACCACTTGACGATATCCACCTTCTCGCCCCGCAGCTCCTCCACAATGTTGTTGACCCGCTGGCCACGGGGACCCACGCAGGCGCCGATGGGGTCCACGTTGGGGTCGGCGGACCAGACGGCCAGCTTGGTGCGGCTGCCCGCCTCACGGGCGATGGACTTGACCTCCACAGTGCCGTCGTAGATCTCGGGTACCTCCATCTCAAACAGCCGCTTTACCAGGCCGGGATGGGTGCGGGAAATCAGGACCTGGGGGCCCTTGGTGGAACGGCGGACCTCCACCACATACACCCGCAGGCGCATGCCCTCCACATACTCCTCCCCCTTGACCTGCTCGCCAGCGGCCAGGAAGGCCTCGGTGGCCTCGCTGCCCGAGCCGATGCGCAGGCTGGCGGAGCCGGAGCGGGGATCAATGCGGGTGATGACGCCGGTGAGGATCTCATGCTCCTTGGATGAGAACTCGTCGTACACCATACCCCGCTCGGCCTCCCGCATCCCCTGAATAATGACCTGGCGGGCGGTCTGGGCAGCGATGCGGCCAAAGTCCCGGGTCTTGATCTCGATGCGGATCACATCCCCCAGCTGGGCCTGGGGGATCTTGCTGCGGGCCATCTCCAGGCTCATCTCGGTGCAGGGGTTATCCACCTCTTCCACCACGTCCTTCTTGACGAACATACGGACGGTACCGGCCTCCTCATCGGCCTCCATCACGATGTTGTCACCGGCAGTCTCGTGGTCCCGCTTGTAGGCGGACACCAGCGCCTGGCCGATCTTCTCCAGCATATAGGACTTGGGAATGCCCTTTTCCTTCTCAATCAAATTGATGGCAGCGAAAAATTCCTTGCCGTCCAGCTCGTTGGTCTTCTGCGCTTTGGCGTTTTTCTTCGGCATAATCTTCTTACTCCTTGCACTCTCATCCGGGCACAACCGCCCGATGCGTCAAATCCTCACATACAGCCGGGTCTGGGCCACATCCTTCTTTTCAAAGGTCTTGGGGCCCGCCCCTGTCTCAATGGTCACGTTGCCGTTTTCATAGCCGGACAGCACCCCCACGTGGTCCTTCCGGCCATCCATGGCCCGGTAGAGGCGCACCTCCACCTCGCTGCCCATAAACTGGGCAAAGTGCTCCGGCTTCTTCAGAGGCCGGTCGGCACCGGCGGAGGACACCTCCAGCACATAGCTGCCCTCGATGGGGTCGGCCTCGTCCAGGGCGTCGGACAGTGGGCGGCTCACCGCCTCGCAGTCGTTGATGGAGACGCCCCCCTCCTTATCAATATAGATCCGCAGGAACCACTGCCCGGCCTCCCGGACATATTCCACGTCCCACAGGGTGCAGCCGGCCTCCTCCACCAGGGGGGCGGCCAGCGCGGATACCAGCTCTGTTACCTTGGCCATACGCTACCTCCGGCAAGGGCTGTAAACATTTTACATACCCTGTTTTTTCAATAAGAAAGAGCGGAGCCGCAACCCCACTCTCACCATACCTCTACTACTATCGTTTGTACTATACCATAAAATATCCCTTGTTGCAAGGGGGTGGGGCGATTTTTCCCTTGGATAAAGCAGTTCCACTTCACAGGACAGGCCGGTTCTATTTTCTGATTGACATAACCCTCCACTTTGCTACAATAATGCTAAGTAAATTCCTTTCCATCGACGATACAATCCACCGGACGGGGAAAACGCCCGGAAAGGAGGACAATATGACGGGAAACAAGGCTGCTTTGGAGATTCTGAGCGAGGTCCAGAAAGCAGTGGTAGGCAAAAACGACGTGCTGGCCAAGGTGCTGCTGGCCATTCTGGCCCGGGGCCATATTCTGCTGGAGGATATCCCCGGCGTGGGCAAGACCACCATGGCCCTGGCCTTTTCCAAGGCTTTGGGTCTGAAATACAACCGGGTACAGTTTACCCCCGATGTGATGCCCTCAGACATCACCGGATTTTCCATCTACAACAAGGCCACCGGCGCCATGGAGTACCAGCCCGGCGCGGTGCTGTGCAATCTGTTTCTGGCCGACGAGCTCAACCGGGCCACCAGCCGCACCCAGTCCGCCCTGCTGGAGGCCATGGAGGAGGGACAGGTCACGGTGGACGGGGTAAGCCATCCGGTGCCCCAGCCCTTCCTGGTCATCGCCACCCAAAACCCGGCGGGGGCCTCGGGCACCCAGCTGCTCCCCGACTCCCAGATGGACCGGTTCATGGTGCGGCTGTCCATCGGCTACCCCGCCCCGGCAGACGAGCTGGACATGGTGCGCCGCAAGCAGGGGGGCAATCCCCTGGACCAGGTGCGCCAGGTCATGGACCTGTCCGGTCTGGCCGACCTGCGGGACCAGGCAGACCGGGTGTATCTCTCCGACCAGGTGCTGGACTATATCATTCGGCTGATTAACGCTACCCGCAGCCACCCCATGATCGTCCAGGGAGCCAGTCCCCGTGCTTCCCTGGCCCTTACCGCCATGTCCAAGGCGGCCGCTTTGGTGCTGGGCCGGGACTATGTGAACCCTGAGGACGTGTCCATGGTTTTTTCCGACGTGGTGACCCACCGGCTGCTCCTTTCCCCCCGGGCAGAAACCAGCGGCGGCTTTGACCCGGCGGCGGAGATTCTGGGTCAGGTCCCGCCCCCCAAGATCGGGTGAGGCCATGGTCAGCCGTCGGATTTTCTATGTGGTTCTGGTGGGCGCAGCGGTTCTCTTCCAGATTTTTTTCCGCTTCTACCTGTCCACCTTTGTACTGGTACTGATCCTGGTGTTGCCCATCCTCTCCCTGCTGCTCTCCCTGCCAGGGCTGGTGGGCAGCAGTCTGCTGGTGCTCCCTCAAAGTCCCACCGCTACCCAGGGCGAGCAGGCGGTCTTTCAGATCACGCTGCACAATCCCTCCCCCTTTCCGCTGATCCGCCTCCGGGCCAGGCTGGTGTGGACCAACCAGCTCACCGGCGAGACCGACCGGAGCTGGATGGATGTGGGCCTTCAGGAGCCGGTTTCCCTGACAGTGACCGCCTCCCATTGCGGCCGGCTGGTGTGCCGGGCGGCAGGGGTGTGGAGCTGTGACCTGCTGGGTCTCTTTCCCCTGCCGGTACGTCAAGGCCTGGAGGGGGCCGTATTGGTGCTGCCGCCCCGGTTGGAGCTGGAGCAGGGGGAGGATCTCACCGGCGGTCAGAATGACGGGGCGGTGCTCCGTC
Source organism: uncultured Flavonifractor sp. (assembly GCF_944385615.1). Lineage (GTDB taxonomy): Bacteria > Bacillota > Clostridia > Oscillospirales > Oscillospiraceae > Flavonifractor. The sequence continues at coordinate 12,447 of NZ_CALWXV010000017.1, forward strand.
CCCGGCCTGGCGGCGGTCCCGGAGAGGACTATGACCTGCGGGAGTACCGGCCGGGGGACCCCCTGCGCTCGGTCCACTGGAAGCTGTCCTCCAAACTGGACGAGCTGGTGGTGCGGGAGACTCTGGAGCCCCAACAGGCCGCCATTGTGGTCACCTACGACCACTTCGGCACTCCCGAGGTGCTGGACCGCACCTTTACCCAGCTGTGCGCCCTGTCCCGCTGGCTTTTGGAGCAGGACAGGCCCCACCACATCCAGTGGGCAGCCCCCGCCACCGGAGTAACGGAGGACCGGGCGGTGGACAGCGAAACCGCTCTGCTGGCCTGCCTGGAGCTGGCCTTCTCCACCCCCGCCCCGCTGGAGGGCCGCTCCATTCTGGACGGCGCGCTCCGGCTGCCCGGCGGGCCGGGCCGGGTACGCCATTTCCATGTGACAACCGAGGGCGTGGAAGGAGGGGGACGATGAAACACAGATATCCCCCCAGAGGCCGCCCCCGGCCCCTGGAGCTGCTCAGCGGCAGCCTGCTCCTCTTTTTGCTGCTCTTTGGCGCTCTGTGCTCCTTCCTCACCGCCGTGGGGCTCACACCCCCTCCCCTTCTCATACTGGGGGGCTGCGCCCTGCTGACAGCGCTGTACACCTTTCTCTGCGCCCTGCCCACCCGCTGGATGCTGGTTGGCATGGCGGCAGTGCTGGGGCTGGCAGGGGTGACAGTGTGGCAGTTTCTGGAGGTCTTTCAGCGGGGTGAGATCGCCCTGCGCTGCGCCGTGGTCAACACGGTGTGTACCAGCCTGGAGCTGGACGGCTTCATCGAACCCATCCAGCATCTGCCCGCCTATGTATGGATATGGTCGGCCACCTTCCTGGCCCTGATGGCGGGCGTGGTGCTGGGGCTGCTGCTGGCCTTGACGGTGATCCGCTTCCCCTCCTGTGCCGCATCTTTTCTGCTCACCGCCCCCTTTCCGCTGCTCCCCCTGTGCATCTCAGTGACCCCGGCCTGGATGCCCCTGATGGCTCTGATCCTGGCCTGGTGCGTGATGGGGCTGGGTACTCTGGCCCGCCGCTGGGACCGGCGGGGGGCGGCCCGGCTCACCCTGCTGGCCTTCCCTTCTGTAGCTCTGCTGCTGGCTCTGCTCAATCTGTCCATGCCCCAGGGGGATTATCAGCGCCCCCGGTGGGCTGATGATGCCCTGGACTCCATCAACAACTGGGTATCCGATCTGGATGTGACCCTGTTCAGCGGCAAGGGGCCTTTCGGTTTTGGGAGCGGCGGCTCCTTCACCGACGCCGACGGCAAGGTGTTCCTGTCTGACGCGGGCCCTCTGGACTTCTCCGGCCGGACGGTGCTGGAGGTGGAGACCGACCTGCGGGGGCGCATCTACCTGCGGGGCTTTTCCAGCGCGGTGTATGACGACAACAGCTGGGAACCGTTGGATGAGTTTGATTATTTGAGTCTGATCTGGGAGCCAGTGGACCAGGCCTATGCCCAGTCCGCCATTCTCTCTCCCACCCTGGATGGCTGGCAGCCCATGAACTTCCCCGCCCTGGCAGACCGGAACACCTTCCCCGACAAGGACTACGCCAAGGTCACCATCCGCAACGTGGGGGCCGATCCGGGGTATGTGTACGTCCCCTACCACATTCTCTCCCTGCCCGATGAACTCAGCGGGGCTAAATTTGTGTACGACTCCTACCTGGCCCGGGCGGATGATGTATGGACCCACACAGTATACATCCAGCCTGACTGCGATCCCCTGTCCAGGGCGAAGCTGCCAAACGCGGTTACCCTTGCAGAAGAGAATTACGCCAGTTTTGTCTATCAGAGTTCCTATCTGGCCGTGGATATCGACGCAGTGGACGCCGTCGATGCTGTGGTTCAGGACCTGGCTACCGATATGGAGGGCAGCCTGCCCGGCGGGGCAGATAATGCCGCTTACCGGGAATATATGGATCTGCTCTATGGCCGTTTGCCTGGGGACCGCACGCTTCAGAACAACGCCTTCCGGCTTGCCATGGCCAAAATTGTGGCCGCCTATCTGGACGGTCTGGCAGAGTACGACCCAGAGGTCCCTGTCACCCCGGAAGGGGAGGATTTTGTGTCCTACTTCCTGACCGAAAGCCGCCGGGGCTACTGTATGCACTTTGCCTCCGCCGCCACTCTGATTCTGCGGACCATGGGTATCCCCGCCCGGTATGTAACGGGCTATGTGGCCGACGTGCCCGACTCCGGCAAAGTGTCCGTCCCCGACTCCGCCGCCCACGCTTGGGTGGAAATCTATCTGGATGGCTACGGCTGGGAGCCGGTGGAGGTCACCCCCGCCTATGCCGGCAGCAATCCCGGCCAGAGCGGCACAGCGGAACCCACCCCCACACCTACCGCCACGCCTGCCCCCACCGCTACCCAGACCCCTCAGGCCAGCGCCAAGCCCTCCGCCGCCCCTGACAGCACAGAGCAACCGGTTACTGAGACCCAGCCTCTGGACCTGCGGATCATTCTGATCCCCGTAGCGGCGGTGCTGGTCCTTCTGGCCTTCCCTGTCCGGCGGGCCATTGGCCGGGTCCGGCGGGAGAAAAAATTCCGGCAGGAGAGCACCAACCAGGCAGTCATCGCTGCCTACCTTTACCTGTCCCGGCTGACGCGCTGGGGCGGACCAATGCCGGAGGAGGTGGCCAAGCTGGCCAAAAAAGCCCAGTTCAGCCCCCATACCCTGACCGAGGAGGAGCGCCGGACAGCGGTAGACGCTGCTCATGCCGCCGCCCTTCAGGTGGACAAAACCCTGCCCTGGTACAAGAAGCTCCTGTGCCGGTATGTATTTGGACTATGTTAAGCCAATCAACACAGCGCCCCCGGAGGAAAATTCCTCCGGGGGCGCTGCCGTTTATTCCGCGAGGCTGAAAAAGTTCTCCAGCCGGTTGGACTTATCAAAAATGTTGTTGTACAGAAGGACCTTGTAAGTTTCTATCGCCTCTTCCAAATCGGCGGGCAACGCCTCGTTCTCCCCGTACCAGGTCCCGCCGGCATCCAGAATACCCACGGTGTTCACCGCCGGTACCGTCTCCCGCAGCCTGGTCAGAAACTTCTGATACCCGGTCATGGGCAGATTGGCGGTGTCTACCAGCAAAGAGGACAGATAGTTGAGAGAGAGCTCCACCCCCTCCGCCTCTGGGATGTCATAGTTGGCCCACAGGGCGAAGGGCACCATCTGCTTTTTCTGGGCCAGGGCGGTGTCGGGAGCAGTACCCAGCACATCGGTGTAGAAGTTGGTAGCCACCTGGGGCTGGTGGTCTCCGAAAATCAAGATCATGGTGGGCTCCTCCACCTGGGAGAAATAGTGGATGAGGTACTCCAAGGCCTGATCGCTCTGGTAGATGAGAGACAGATACTGGTTTACCGTCTGGAAGTGATTTTCCAAATCTCCGGTAAGCCACACCTCCCGGGGCAGATTGGTCCATGGCATCTGGTAGCCCGAGTGGTTCTGCATGGTGACGTTGAAAAGGAACAGGGGCTCCCCCTCCTTTTTCTCCTCATACAGCCGGATCAGATTCTCATAGTCGCACTGATCGGTGACGTATCCGCTCTTTTCATCCCCCCGCATGTAGGTGCGGTTCTGGAAATCGCTTTCAAAGTACACCTCGTCAAAGCCATAGTTAGCATAAACGGCGGGCCGGTTCCAGCCGGAGGAGCGGTAGGGGTGGGCGGCCACCGTGCGGTAGCCCAGGGCCTTCATCTGACTCACCAGGGTGGGGTCCCCGTCGGAGACATACATCTGATAGGGTACCGTTCCGGCAGGCAGGAAGGCGGTGGTGTTGCCGGTGAGGAACTCATACTCAGAGTTGGCGGTGGTACCGCCAAACACGGAGGAATAGGCGTAGCCTTTGATGGTATTCTCCTTTAAGGAGCGGAGGAAGGGCATGGCGTCCTGGTTGGTCTCCACCCCCGGCAGCACGCTCAGGTCGGAAAAGGACTCGTTCATGATGACAATGACGTTCACCGGGCGGGTGGTGCCGTCGGGGTTTACCGCCATGACCGACAGGTCGTCGCTGGTGTAGTCTTCTCCCAGTGTGTTTAACGTCTCCTGAGAATAGGTGTCCGGCTTCTCCACCTTCATGTACTTCATGCACACGGAGAAATTGAGAAACAGGCCGTTGCCCCGGGTGGTCCACATGGAGGGCTCAATGCCCAGCTTCTCCACCAGACTGGTGCCGAAAAACACTGCCAGAAAGACCGCGGTCACACCTGCCGAGGGAAGAAACACCTTCCAGGAGAACTTTTTCCGGGGCTCGTCGGGCAACGTCTTCATGGCCAGGATCACGGCCACCATGATGACCAGCGTAACGATCTGCCGCTGGGACAGGCTGTAATCATAGTTGCCCGCCACGTTGGCGGCGGTGCCCAGGCTGAGGAAATCCCCCGGAAAGAGGGTGCGGCCCCGGAAAGCGATGAGGTAGTGGTTGGCACAGCCGAAGCCCCAGGCAATACCCAGCCCCAACTTCACCGCGCCGCTGCGGCGGCCCCGGAGGAAATAAAAGAACAGTTCCCCCAAATAATACCACACCAGATTGAGCACGATCTGGGCGGGGGTAAAATCTTTCCACGGGTCGTTGTAGTTGAGGTGCTCCACCAGGGTGAAGGAGAGCAGGGGCACCACCGCCAGCAGCACCATGGTGGTCCACCAGTACTGCCGGGCGGTCATGGTGAGCTTGGGCCATTTCAGCTTGAAGCGCTGCTTCTGCTGGGGGGTAGGCGCCGGGTCAGAGGGCGCTTCCAGAATTTCAGGGGTGTGGATGGGATCGCTCATAACATTCCGCTGCCTTTACAGAAAATTGATGTCCTTCATTTTATCACAAAAAGGCAAAAGTGCAACGCACTTCCGCCTTTTTTCAACAAACGGTAAGATTCAGACCCGCACCAGCGGCGGCCCCTTCAAGGAGATCACCCGGTCGCACAGGGCCACTACCTCCGCCTCATGGCTGGACAAAATCACCGGCACCCCCAGCTGACGGATTCGCTCCACCATCCGGGCTGCCCGAGGGGCGTCCACCCCGGTAAAGGGCTCGTCTAGCAGAAAGAGCTTGCCTCCACAGGCCAGGGCCCGGGCCAGGGCCAGCCGCCGGCCCATGCCGCCGGACAGGGCTGGGGGGAATTGCTTCTCCTCCCCCTCCAGTTCAGCCAAAGCCAGCCAGCGGGAGACCTCTCCCCGGCGGCTTTTGGGCAGCACATCGGTGATGTGCCGCTCCACCGTCCGCCAGGGCAGCAGCCGGTTTTCCTGAAAGAGCATCACCGGCGGCTGGGGGACGGTGACGGTCCCCTGCTGCACGGGCTGGAGCCCCGCCAGCACCCGCAGCAGGGTGGTCTTGCCGCATCCGGAGGGGCCGGACAGGGCGGTGATTCCCTTTTCCGGCAGTTCCAGAGAGAAGTGGTCCAGCACCACTTTTTCCCCAAAACAAACGGTAATTTCTTGGACGGATATCACGGTTTACTCCCTCCCAGCCGTCGGAACAGAAGGCCCATGGCATACTCCAGTAAAAAGCTCAGCACAATAACCACCGCCGTCCAGGCAAAGAGGTCGGGGGTCTCCAAGGTGATTTTGGCCCGGTAGAGCTGGGTGCCGATGGCCAGCTTGGGCTGGCACAGCACCTCGGCGGCCACCCCCGCCTTCCAGGCCAGCCCCAGGCCGGTGGCGCAGCCGCTGGCAAAATAGGGGAGCACCGAGGGCAGGTACACCAGCCGAAGGGTCTTGCCCCGGCCAAAGCGGTAGGCCCGGGCAGCCTCCAGCAGCAGGGGGTCGGTCTGGGCCACCCCCTTGCTAACGTTGCCCCACAGCACCGGCAGCACCATGAGCCCGGACACAATGGCGGGCACCCACCCGGCAGAGGGAGCCCATAGCAGCACCAGCACAATAAAGGAGGCCACCGGGATGGCCCGGATCACCTTCACCGCCGGGGTGAGCACCCAGTCCGCCCCTTTCAAGGCAGAGGTGGCCGCCGCAGTCACCGCGCCCGCTGCCGCCCCCGCCGCAAAACCGGCAAAAATCCGGCCCAGGGTCACAACCGCCGCCTGCCAGAAGGCGGGCTGGACCGCTAGGACTTGCAGCCGCCCGGCCACCACCATGGGGGCAGGGAGCAGCAGGGCCCCGTGTCCGCTGGTGCGCAGGTCCACCAAAAACGCCGCAAGCTGCCAAACCCCCAGCCAGAAGGCCAGGGGTATGACAGCTCGCAGGATTTTGATTCCAGTTGAATTACGGGATGTAGTAGAAGGCGTCATCGGGGATGGAACCTCCGATCGAAGTGGGGTCGGCAGCAAAGAGCACCTCATAGTAGCTGGAGATGGTCTTCAAATCTTCTCCGGCGCTAAAGATCATGTTGGCCTGGGGGATGGCGGCGGTGGCGATGGCGGCCTTGGGTACGATGCCGTACTGCTCGATGAGCTGGCCGCCCTCCTCCGGGTTGTCCTTGATGTAGTTGATGGAGGCCTCATACTCAGTGAGGAAGGCGTTCACAGCCTCAGGGTGCTCCTGGGCAAACTCGGTACGCACCACCACGCAGCCCATGGTAAAGGTACCGGAGGCGCCGGACTGAGTCCATGCGTCGCTCAGGTCCACCGCGTCCCGCACATCGGTATTCTGCATCAGCACGGTGGTGGCGGCGGGGACGGGAAGCATGCACAGGTCGATCTCACCGGAGGCCATGAGAGAGGTGACCTCCTCGCTGGTTTTCCACTGGATGTCCACGTCGGTGTCCGGGTCCAGGCCGTTCTGGGTCAGCAGGTAGTCCAGCACATACTCGGTGTTGGTGCCCTGGTTGATGGCGTACAAGGTCTTACCGGACAGGTCGACCAGGGAATGGACGGTGTCGCCATTCTCCAGAATGTGGAGCACACCCAGGGTATTGAGGGCCAGCAGTTGGATGTTGCCCGTCTTGTTGTACAGGTTGGCGGCCACATTGGTGGGCAGGGCGGCGATATCCAGCTCCCCGCTGTTCAGCTTGGGCACAATGTCGTTGGCCGGGTCGGAGCCCATGGTCACCGTGTAGTGGTTCACCGTCTCACCGGCGTCGTTGTCGGCCAGCAGCTTGGCAGCTCCCATGCCGGTGGGGCCGTTGAGCAGGCCCAGGTTGATATCGGTCCCCTCCAAAGTGGGGGTCTCGCTGTTCTGGGGAGTAGTCTCACTGGCCGGAGTGGTCTCGGCGGGAGGGGTACTCTCCTGGGAATCGGTATTGGAGGCGCAGGCAGTCAGGCCCAGCGCCAGGGCCAGAGTCAGGCCCAGTGCAAGCAGTTTCTTCTTCATGGTATCTCGTTCCTTTCTCTGCCGTCGGAGGGTCTGCCCTCTGTACGGTCCAGTTTAGTGTACCATGTCCCCCAGAAATGTCAACGGGCAATTTCCCCAATTCTGTGCCGGAAGGACCGGCCGGGTCCCAGGCGCATAGGATGGGGAGAACAGGAGGGATTTTCCGATGAATCAACCCATCAATCAGCACGCCCGGGACCAGGCAGCCCGGCAGCGGGCCGCCGCCATCCTGGCCCAGAGCCGCCAGGGACCGATGGAGCGCCCTCAGCCGGAGGAGCCGGAAATGAAGCGGTACATACATCCCGTCCCCTGCTGGGGAAACTGCCCCGGCCCCGCTCCCGCCCCTGGTGGCGGCCCCTACATGGACCGGGTGCTGGAGGAGCTGGCCCGGCAGAATCAACTGCTGGTGGAGCTGCTGGGGGCGGTCAACGCCCTTACCGCCGCCACCCTCAGCATCCGCAGCCGCTTTGTGGGGCAAGAGTCGGGGGGAATAAAAAGTCGAATTCTGTAAAACCTTTTGCCCTTTTATGCCGTCTAATAAAATATGACCGCAGGAAATAGCGGATGTTACCAAAGAAAGGCGTGGTCTCCCATGGCCAAACGACTGATGAAAAAGAGCAAAGCGCCCTTGTCCCCCGGCAGGCGGGTGTTGCGCATCCTGTTTGTCCTGCTGGTGATTTTGGCGGCCCTGATCGTGATCGCGTACGGAGCCTTCCGTCTGCTGGCCCAGCCCCCCAAGATCACTCAGGAGACCCCGCCTCCGGCAGAGAGTGCCGGCGTGGCCCTGGCCGACCCCTCCCCCACCCCCAGCCAGAGCGCCCAGCCTGTCCGCCAGCGGAAGGAGTACACCTACACCTTCCTGCTGTGTGCCAGCGACCAGTCCAGCGGCAATGTGGACACCATGATCGTGGCCACCTATGACACAGTGAACCAAACCATGGCCATGGTTTCCATCCCACGGGACACCCTGGTGGAAGGTGTGACCGCCAAGGGAAAACACTTTTACAAGCTATGCAGTATGTACCCCTACAACGGCATCGACGCTCTGAAAGAGGAAGTCCAGAAGATCGTGGGCTTTCCCATCGACTTCTACGTGAAGGTAAACACCAGGGGCTTTGTCCGGCTGGTAGATGCGGTGGGGGGGATCAACTTCAACGTACCTGTCCACATGTCCTATGACGACCCCAGCCAGAACCTGTATATCCATTTTGAGCCGGGGATGCAATATCTCAGCGGCACCGACGCTTTGAAGGTGGCCCGCTGCCGGAAAAACTCTGACGGCCGGGGCCGGTACCCCAACAACATCTATGACGCCTATCCCGACGCCGACATCGGCCGCACCAAGACTCAGCGGGAGCTCATCATGGCGGTACTGAAAAAGGCTGTCTCCCAGCCTCTGAACCTGCCCACCTACTATGATATTTTTATGGAAAATGTAGAGACCGACCTGAAGCTGTCCGACTTAGCCTTCTTCGCCGACAAGGGGCTGAGCTTTGACTTTGACAACGTGACCACCACCTCCCTGCCGGGGGACGGTGCCGTGACCTACAAGGGATGGACCTGGTGCTATGAGCTCTACCCCGACAAGGTGCTGGATATTGTGAACACCTCCGGCCTCAACCCCTACACCACCGATATTACCGCCGATATGCTGGACATCACCCAGAGCGGCACCGCCAAACGATACGATTAAATGAGAAAAGGACGCCGGAAGGCGTCCTTTTCTCATTTTAACCGGCTTATACAAACTCGTAATCCGCGAATTTGTCCTCGCCCTGCTTGTTGTCCTTGGTCTCTCCCACAAAGGTGCCCATTACCTGGCAGTCCGGGCAGAAGCCGAACTCAGGCTCGGAGGCAAACTCCAGCTCATAGCGGTACTTCTTCCCGCACTGCGGGCACTCGTAAAAGAAATAGTAGGTTCCCCAGGTCATGTTACACGTCCTCCTCAGTTTCCAATTATTGTTTCAGCAGCCCCAGCCGCTCCAGCAGCAGAGCGGCCTGCTCCCTGGTCAGGGGAGCGCCGGGGGCAGTGCCGTCAAACAGCCCCGCGTCCTTGGCCTTCTTCCAGGCCTCCTTAGCCCAGTCGCTCACCGTCTGGGCGGAGCGTTCCTTCTCATAGGCGGCAAGGGCGGCGTCAAATTGCGCCTGTGTCATCTCCGGTTCACCCCCCTTCAGCAGCGCCTTTACATCGGCGCGGAGGGTGTCCATGCTTTTGCCATGCTTGGGAAACCAGTGCCCCACATCGCTGTGGTTGGTGGCCAGGCCCAGCTTACAGCCTTCCGCATGGTCAATGATATCCTTCTCCGGGTCCAGGCCGTAGGTTTGGCACAGATAGGCGCACAGCTCCACCGCGTTGCGGTAGACCGTGTCAAAATAGGCCTGGTTTTTCACTGGATCATAACCGATCATGGTGCCGCCGGCATAGGTGTGTCCGGCGGGCTCCAGAATCTCAAAGCCGATGTGGGTGTTGTTGGCGGCGCCGCCGGCGTGCCACCCCCGCCAGTTCCAGGGCAGGGTCTCGGTGACCCCCTCCCGGTGAACGATGGCGTGGACACAGGCGTTGGCCCCCGGTTTGTCCCAGGCTTTGAGAAAGATGTTGACGTCGGGCTGGGCCACCCCGGTGGAGTGGACCATGATCCCTTTGGGCTTGATGGTGCGCCCTGCCTTGTAGCAGTCGCTGTTGGTGAGAATATGCTCTGTGATGCGCATTGGCAACCCCTCCCGGTCATCCTATGCGCATCCCCGTCCAGCGTTCATTCCGGCCGCTCCGCCTCCTCCGCCGCCAGCGCCGCCCGGCGGGCGTCTCTGGCCTGGATGGTCTCGGCCACGCTTCTGGGCGGGCGGGCGTTGATCTTCTCCTGCCAGGCCAGCACCCAGTCCCGCAGCCCCTCCAGTCCCTCTTCCGTCATGGGAAAGGCGGTGGTCTCCTCCACCGTGCTGTCCTGGAGCCGCCAGGGCCCCTCCCACACCTGGGCGGTCAGGGAGGACGGGGTATCCCCCTCCCCCTTTACCGGGTCCACCCGGTAGCGCATCCGCCCGGCGCTAGCGGTCCAGAAATTATCGTTTTCAAAGTGGGACAGCACCGGTAAAAACAGGTCCTGATCCATGGTGTCAACTCCTTGCAGCTGAAAAGCGTGGTATCTTTGTTATGATACCACGCTTGAGACTGTCCAAAAAGACCGAAAGGTCTTTTTGGACAAAGGGCTGCATGACGGATGGGGTTCGATTTCTGACGAAATTGTCACCCCACCCGCCATGAGAAGTGTCATTTCCGAGGCGCATGTCCCCGGAAATGACGGATTTTTATCGGATTCCGCCGCCTGTGGGCGGCGGAACTCTGCGAGGCTTCCTGATAGAGGAGGTCTTTCAACAGCCCGAAACGTAGCATCTTTGTTATGATACCACGCTTTCAGCCACTTTTCAATTCTCGGAATAGCGGGACAAAAACTGACGGGTCCGTTCCTCTCTGGGGCACTCGATGACCTGCCGGGCGGGCCCCTGCTCCACAATGACGCCGCCATCCATAAAGATCACCTGGTCGGCCACATCCCGGGCAAAGGCCATCTCGTGGGTGACGATAATCATGGTGGTCTTCTGCTCGGCCAGCGCGCGGATGACCTTGAGCACCTCGCCGGTGAGCTCCGGGTCCAGAGCGGAGGTAGGCTCGTCAAAGCAGAGGATATCCGGCTTCAGGGCCAGGGCCCGGGCAATGGCCACCCGCTGCTGCTGACCGCCGGAGAGCTGGCAGGGGAAATGACCGGCCCGGTCGCTGAGGCCCATTTTTTGGAGCAGCTCCTGACCCTCGGCCTGGATCTGTTCCAAAATCGTCTTTTTATTCTGCTTGAAGTCGGGCCGCTCCTGGGCCAGCAACCGGGGGGCCAGGGTCACGTTCTCCAGAGCGGTATACTGAGGAAACAGATTGAAGGACTGAAACACCAGCCCAAAGTGGAGCCGCTTTTTCCGCACCTCGGCCTCCCGCTGGGTGGCAGGGTCGGCGGCGTCAAAAAGGGTCTCCCCATTAACCAGGATACGGCCCTGGTTGGGGGTTTCCAAAAAGTTGAGGCACCGCAGCAGGGTGGTCTTGCCCGAACCGGAAGAGCCGATGATGGCCAGAGCCTGTCCCTGCTCCAGGGAAAAGCTGATGTCCTCCAGCACCCGGGTGGCGCCGAAATGTTTTTCAATGTTCTGTACGTCCAAAATCGCCATTTCAGCACCTTCTTTCAGCGGAAATAGGCCAGCTTCTTCTCCACCCAGCCAAAGAGCAGGGTGAGGGCCCCGTTAAAAACCAGATAGTACACACCGGTGAAGAACAGGGGCCACAGCAGGCCGGAATAGCCGTGGGAGCCCTTCAGGAAGGCGTAGCCCGCCCAGATGATCTCCTGCATGGAGATGATGCGGGCAATAGAGGTGTCCTTCACCAGGGTGATGATCTCATTGGACATGGGGGGCACAATGCGCTTGACCATTTGCAGCAGGGTGACGTGGAAAAAGATCTGGCTTTTGGTCATGCCCAATACCTGGCCTGCCTCCTGCTGGCCCACCGGCACGCCCTGAATGCCGCCTCGGTAGATCTCGGAGAAGTAGCAGGCGTAGTTGATGATGAAGGCCACGGCGGAGGCCAGAAACCGCCCTCCCTCGCCGCTGGGCCATGGACTGCCGCCGGGGAGCACATAGCCGGGTATGTAGAAGATGATGATGAGCTGGAGCATCAGCGGCGTGCCCCGGATGATCCACACCACGGTTTTGGTCAGCCAGCGCAGGGGCAAAAAGGAACTCATGGAGCCGAAGGAGACCACCAGCCCCAGGGGGATGGCGCCGATCAGCGTGACCGCGAACAGCTTCAGCGTCTGGAGAAAGCCCTCGTTCAGGGCCCCGATGACCGTGAGAAACATAGGCGGAACCTACCTTTAGTCAAAGTGTTTCAAGGGCGTAAACCGGCCAAAAGCAGAGAACGCAACTGTTCTCTGCTGAGGCTGTCTAAAAAGACCTGTAGGTCTTTTTAGACAAAGGGTTGCATGACGGATGGGGTTCGATTTCTTGCGAAATTGTCACCTCATCCGTCATGAGAAGTGTCCTTTCCGAGGCACATGTCCCCGGAAAGGACGGATTTTGATTTGATTCCGCCGCCTGCGGGCGGCGGAACTCTGCGAGGCTCCCTTACAAGAGAAGCTTTTCAACAAACCGAACAAAAATATAACCGTTCTTCTTTTTAGGGACTGGTTGGAAAGCAGTTTTATCCCTGCGGGATCAGAGCGGCCTGGACGCCGTAGGTCTCGGCCAGCTGGGTCATGGTGCCGTCGGCATAGCTGTCCACAAAGAACTGGTTCAGCTCCTGGGCCAGATCGGAGCCCTTGCGGAAGCCTACGCCGTACTCCTCGCTGTTGAGCTGGATGGTATAGGTGAGATCGGCGTAGCTGGTGCCCGGACCCACCATGGCCCCCGCCATCAGGGAGTCGATGATGGCGGCATCGGCGGTGCCGGAGCTGACCTCCAACACGGCGGTGGCCTGGTCCACAACCTCAGTATAGGTGAAGCCGTTGGCCTCCGCCTGGGCCTGACCGGCGGAGCCGGACTCCACAGCAAAGTTCAAGTCGCTCATACTGGCGACGTCGGGATACTGCTCAGCCAGATCGGCGGGGAGCACCACTACCTGGGCGTTGTTGCAGTAGGCGTTGGTGCACTCCATGGCAGAGGTGACCCCATCGGTCAGGGTCATACCATTCCACACCACGTCGATGGTCTTGCCGTCCAGCTCCATCACCTTATTGTCCCAGTCGATGATCTGGAACTGGACCTCCACCCCCAGGCTCTCGGCAAAGGCCTTAGCCATGTCGGCGTCAAAGCCAACCCATTCTCCGTCGGTGTTCTGATAGTCCATTGGCTCAAACTCGGTGATGCCTACCACCAGGGCGCCCTTTTCCTTCACATAGGCCAGATCGCTCTCGGCGGCAGGGGTATTGGAATTGCCGGCAGGGCCTTCATTGTTGCCTCCCGCAGGGGTGTTGGCGGCGCCGGTGGTACCGCTGCCGCAGGCGGTCAGGGAGACAGTCAGGCCCAGCGCAAGAGCCAGAGCAGTCCATCTGCGTTTCATGTACATTCCTCCAAACCGTATATGTCGTGGTTGCTTTCGTATGTTACCACACTAAAGCATTATTGTAAAGAGGAATTTTCCGATTTTACCCCTCTTCCTCCACGGCCCAGCGATACTCCTGGCCGGTGTTGATATTCCACAGCATCCGCTCCAGATCAAACTCCGGCAGTTCCTCCTCCGCCAGCCAGCGGCAGTCCACCCGATCCAGCAACGCCATAACGGCCCGCCGCCCCTGGTCCAGGCAGCCGGTCAAAGGACCCAGACAGCTCCGGCGGTACAAGGCGAACAGGGGCTCGGCCTTTCCATCCCTCCGCCGGATGACGCAGGCGTCCCCCTCCCCCGCCCGCTCCAGCACTTTGGCCGCCAGGGCGGGCGCGGCAAAGGGCAGATCCACAGCAGCCAGAAAAACCGCCTCCGCCGCCGTGGAGCGGAAGGCCGCTTCCAGCCCTGCCAGAGGCCCCTGTCCCGGCCGCAGGTCGGGCAGCTCCCGCCGCCCCGGGTAGCGCCCCGGCCGGTCCACCGACACATAGACCCTGTCAAACAGCGGGGTGAGGCCCGTTGTGAGCCGCTCCAGAAAGGTCTCTCCCCCCAGCGGCAGCTCTGCCTTGTCCCGGCCCATCCGGCTGCTCCGCCCGCCGGACAAAATAACTGCAATGGTATGACCCATGTCCTTATCTCCCAGCTTTTTTCAAATATTTGTTATTTTATCAGAAAAAATTACCCCGGTCAAAATCTGTATAGAAGTGTTTTTCTCTCCATATCCTCTCCAACAGAGCATTTGAGCATTGGAGGCGTCACAGACGATGAAAAAACTGGCCGCGGCCCTGCTGGCCGCCACCCTACTGGCTCTGCCCGTCCAGGCCGCCGAGGCCGCCCCAGCCGCCGCCGGCGCGCCCACCGTAGACGCGGCGGGGGCCGTGCTGATGGAAAAGGAGACGGGCACCGTGCTGTATGAGCAAAACGCCCACGACAAGCTGGAGCCCGCCAGCGTCACCAAGGTAATGACCCTGCTGCTGGTGATGGAGGCCATCGACAGCGGCAGCCTGTCCAGAGACGATCTGGTCACCGTGTCCGCCTACGCCGCCTCCATGGGCGGCTCCCAGGTCTATTTAAAAGAAGGGGAACAGATGACCGTCAACGACCTTCTGAAGGCGGTGGCGGTGGCCTCGGGCAACGACGCCTCGGTGGCCCTGGCCGAGCACCTGGCAGGCAGTGAAGAGGCCTTTGTGGCCAAAATGAACGAGCGGGCCGCCCAGCTGGGCATGGCGGATACCTGTTTTGTCAACTGCACCGGCCTGCCGGCGGCGGGCCATCTCACCTCTGCCTACGATATCGCCCTGATGAGCCGGGAACTGATTCTCAACCACCCCTCTATCCGGGACTATACCACCATCTGGATGGATTCCCTTCGGGGCGGTCAGTTCCAGCTGGCCAACACCAATAAGCTCATCCGGTTCTATGAGGGGGCTACCGGACTGAAGACCGGCTCCACCGATGCGGCGGGCTATTGTCTGTCCGCCACAGCGGAGCGGGACGGCATGGAGCTGATCGCCGTAATCCTCAAGTCCCCCACCAAGGATACCCGCACGGCCGCCGCTCAGACCCTGCTCAACTACGGCTTTGCCAATTACACGCTGATGGACGTATATCCCGCCCAGGCCCTGCCGCCGGTGGACGTGCTGCTGGGTGAAACGGAGACGGTACAGCCTGCGCTGGCCCAGCCCAGCCGTATTCTGGTCAACCGCTCCCTGGTCAATCAGGTAACCACCCAGCTGGAGCTGTGCGAGAATGTGGAGGCCCCGGTGGAGGCCGGTCAGACGTTGGGTAAAATGACGGTCACCGCCGGGGAGGAAACCTTGGCCTCCATCCCAATTGTGGCCGATCAGGCCGTTGCCCGGCTCAGTACCCCCGGTATTTTCCTGCGCCTGATACGCACATTGCTGATGGCCGGCTGATCTCCAGCCCCTATAAGGCCTGCCGCGGAATAGCTGCGGCAGGCCTTGCGCGTTCTTTACAAAAGATATTGCATATATTTCTGGAAATTTTACATCTCGATTGGTAAACCGTGTCTTGACTATCTCGTTATATCGTTGTATACTTTACACAAATAAAATCTGATTATTTTGGATTTTATTTATTACCAATGACAAGAACCCCCAGTTTACGCCATTCCAGTTTTTCTGGGGAGGTTGCCGACAAGGAGAGGATACCTATGGCTTCCACCAAACCGAATACAATCCTCCAGGACTTTTCGCAGGGACACGCGATCCGGGCACAGGACTTTATGGGCGCTCACCCCGCGGTCCGCGACGGGCAGGATGGCTGGGTATTCCGGGTCTGGGCCCCCCATGCCCGATCCGTAGCTGTTATGGGCGATTTCAACGGCTGGAACGACTCCGATCACCCTATGGAACTGCTCAGCGACGGCGTCTGGGAGACCTTTATCCCCGGACTGCAACAGTACGACAGCTATAAGTATGCCGTCCATACCGCCTCCGGTCGGGTTCTGGCCAAGTCCGACCCCTATGCTTTCCACGCGGAGACCCGCCCCGGCACCGCCTCCAAGCTCTACGATCTGTCCGGTTACGGCTGGGGAGACGACAGCTGGATGGAGTACCGGAAAAAGAATCCCATTTACCAGAAGCCACTGAATATTTATGAAGTCCATCTGGGCTCCTGGCGGCGCACCGCCGACGATCAGATGCTCTCCTACCGGGATATCGGGACCTACCTGATCCCCTATGTGAAAGAGATGGGCTTTACCCATGTGGAGCTGCTTCCCATCACGGAGCACCCCCTGGACGCCTCCTGGGGCTATCAGTGTACCGGCTACTTTGCCGCCACCAGCCGCTTCGGCACGCCCCACGACTTCATGTGGCTGGTGGACCAGCTCCACCAGGCCGGTATCGGCGTGATTCTGGACTGGGTGCCCGCCCACTTCCCCAAGGACGCCTTCGGTCTGTACGAATTTGACGGGGAGCCCTGCTACGAGTATGCCGACACCCGCAAGGGAGAGCATGCCGACTGGGGCACCCGGGTATTCGACTACGCCCGCCACGAGGTCCGCTCCTTCCTGTTCTCCTCCGCCCTCTTCTGGCTGGAACAATTCCACATCGACGGCCTGCGGGTGGACGCGGTGGCCTCTATGCTCTATCTGGACTACGGCCGCCAGGGCGGCGAGTGGGTGCCTAACATGTTTGGCGGCCATGAGAATCTGGAGGCGGTGGACTTCCTTCAGGAGCTCAACGGCCATATCTTCCAGGAGCATCCCGACACCATGATGATCGCCGAGGAATCCACCGCCTGGCCCCGGGTCTCTCATCCGGTGGGCGTGGGCGGTCTGGAGGGCGGCCTTGGCTTCAACCTGAAGTGGAACATGGGCTGGATGAACGACATCCTCCACTACATCAAGCTGGACCCCTACTTCCGTCAGTTCAACCACAAGGATATTACCTTCTCCCTGATGTACGCCTTTTCGGAGAACTTTGTGCTCCCCCTGTCCCACGACGAGGTGGTACATATGAAGGGCTCCCTCATCAACAAGATGCCGGGCAGCAACGAGGAGAAGTTTGCCGGTGTGCGTGCCTTTTACACCTACATGCTCACCCACCCCGGCAAAAAGCTGTTGATGATGGGCAGCGAGTTCGGCCAGTGGAACGAGTGGCACTATGAGCACTCTCTGGACTGGCACCTGCTGGACCCCGATCAGGAGTGGTCCAAACCCCACCGCCAGCTGCAGCAGTTCTTCAAGCAGGCCAACGCCCTCTATCTGGCCCACCCCGAACTGTGGGAGCTGGACTTCTCCTGGGAGGGCTTTGAGTGGATCGAGGCCGACGACAATCAGGCTAACACCGTGGCTTTCCTCCGCAAGGACGCCAAGGGGGAGGCTCTGGTCATTGTGTGCAATTTCTCCCCGGTGGACCGCACCGGCTATACCGTCGGGGTACCCATTCCCGGCGTATATACCTGTATTTTCAACTCCGACGAGCTGGACTTCGGCGGTAAGGGGGGCGGCGATCATGAGCCGGTCCGCAGCCGCTATGTGGAGAGCCAGGGCCGGGAGCAGTCCATCACCATCTCCCTGCCGCCCATGAGCGCGGTGATCTACAAGTGTACCCGCAAGTTCCCCGTCCGCAAAAAGAAAGCGGACAAGGAGGCCGCCCCTGCCGCAGGGAAAAAGGCTGCCGCTCCTGCTGTGAAGGCCCCCGCCGCCAAGCCTGCGGTGCGCAAGAAGGCCGCCGCTCCCGCCGTCAAGGCCGAGACCCCCAAGCCCGCCGTACGCAAAAAGGCCCCGGCCCCTGCCGTCAAGGCGGAGGCCCCCAAGCCTGCGGTGCGGAAAAAGAAGGAAAAGTGACCCCTCTCCGGACGGACCGGAGTTTATCTTGCCAAGTCCCAGTTCAAACTCTGAGGTGATAGAATGAAAAAGGAATGTGTCGCCATGTTGCTGGCCGGCGGGCAGGGCAGTCGCCTGCACGCCCTCACCAGCCACGTGGCCAAGCCAGCAGTCCCCTTCGGCGGTAAGTACCGCATCATCGACTTTCCCCTGTCCAACTGCATCAACTCCGGCATTGATACCGTAGGCGTGCTCACTCAGTACCGCCCCATGGAACTCAATGCCTATATCGGCAACGGTGAGCCCTGGGATCTGGACCGCTCCTACGGCGGCGTCCACATCCTGCCCCCCTACATGCGGGAGGGTGAGAAGGGTACCTGGTACAAGGGTACCGCCAACGCCATCTATCAGAACATCAACTTCCTGGATACCTATGATCCGGATTACGTGCTCATCCTGTCGGGCGATCACGTTTATAAGATGGACTATGCCGATCTGCTCCGCCGCCACAAGGAGGCAAAAGCCGCCTGCACCATCTCCGTGCTGGAGGTTCCCATGGAGGAGGCCTCCCGCTTCGGTATCATGAACGTGGATGAGAACGACGACATCTACGAGTTTGAGGAGAAGCCCAAAAAGCCCAAGAGCAACCTGGCCTCCATGGGCATCTATATCTTCACCTGGAAGAAACTGCGGGAGTATCTGATCGCCGACGAGGAGGACGAGAAGAGCTCCAATGACTTCGGCAAGAATATCATCCCCGCCATGCTGAATGCCGGCGAGAAGATGACCGCCTACCGCTTCAAGGGCTACTGGAAGGACGTGGGCACCATCGACTCTCTGTGGGACGCCAATATGGATATGCTCTCCCCCGACAACGGCATCGACCTGTACGATTCGGAGTGGCCCATTTTTGCCCGCACCCCCACCAAGCCCCCTCACTTCATGGGCAAGAACGCCAAGGTGGACCACTCCA
The DNA here is from genome assembly GCF_944385615.1 of uncultured Flavonifractor sp. GTDB lineage: Bacteria > Bacillota > Clostridia > Oscillospirales > Oscillospiraceae > Flavonifractor. Next base: position 31,126 of record NZ_CALWXV010000017.1, read on the forward strand.
TGGTCACCGGCGGCTGTGAGGTGTACGGCACGGTGGAAAACTCCGTCCTGTTCCACTCTGTCATCGTGGAGGAGGGCGCCGTGGTGCGCTACTCCATCCTGATGCCCGGCACTGTGGTAAAGGCCGGCGCCGTGGTGGAATACTCCATCGTGGCGGAGAACAGCGTCATCGGCCAGCGGGCCCGTGTGGGCGCCTCCCCCGACGGCAGCGACGACTGGGGCGTGGCCGTGGTGGCCCAGAATCTGACAGTGGGCCAGGACGCGGTGGTCTCTCCCAAGGCCATGATTACTCGTAATGTGAAAGGAGGTGGGGTGAAATGATGAACAAACTGCACGGCATCATCTTCTCCTACCTTTCCAACCCGGACCTGCGGGAGCTGACCCAGAACCGCAACACCTGCTCCATTCCCTACGGCGGCCGGTATCGTGTCATCGACTTCATGCTCTCCAATATGGTCAACGCCGGTATCAGCGATGTGGGACTCATCGTCCACGCCAACTACCAGTCCCTGCTGGACCACGTGGGCTCCGGCAAGGATTGGGACCTGTCCCGCAAGCACGGCGGCCTGCGCATCCTGCCTCCCTTCAGCTACTCCGGCAAGCGGGAAGGCCTCTACCGGGGCCGTATGGACGCCCTGGCCGGTATCCGCTCCTACATTCAGAACATCCGGCAGGACTATGTGGTGCTGGCCGGCGGCGATCTGGCGGTCAACCTGCCTCTGAAGGACATCTTTGAGACTCACATCCGCAACGACGCCGATATCACCGCCGTATGCACCGGCCACCCCAAGGGCGACCCCAAGGGCTGCGACTACTTTACCATTGGTGCCGGCGGGCGGATCACCGACGTGTCGATCCATCCCCCCATCGCCCAGGGCTGCGAATCCCTGGAGGTCTATGTGCTCTCCAAGGAGCTGCTGCTCTCTCTGGTGGACCACTGTGCTGCCCACAACATCTATTCCTTCAGCACCGGCGTGCTCCAGAGCATGGTGGGCCAGCTGAAGATCTGCCCCTATGTGTTTGACGGCTACGCCGCCCGGCTGCAGTCGGTGGCGGGCTACTTTGCCCGCAGCATGGAGCTGCTGGACCCCCAGGTGCGGGAGCAGCTCTTCGTCCCCGACCGCCCCGTCCGCACCAAGGACCGCTCCGACCCCTCCACCTACTACGGCCCCGACTCCCGCTCTTTCAACTCTCTGGTGGCCGATGGCTGCATCATTGAGGGCGAAGTGGAGAACTCCATCCTCTTCCGGGGCGTTCGGGTGGAGAAGGGCGCCAAGGTGTCCGGCTGCGTTCTGATGCAGGGCACCACCATCCAGGCCGGCGCTGTGCTGAAGTACGCTATCACCGACAAGAACGTCCGGGTCAACCCCGGCCGGATGCTGATGGGCCACAGCACCTATCCTTTGGCCATTGCCAAAAACGAAATCGTCTGACCGATGTACGGGGAGGCGGCGGCGGCGTGCCGCCGCCTCTCTGCCTGACAAAAGAATCTTATGGTTGGAGGTAATGTATGAATATCCTGTTTGCCACTTCTGAGTGCGCTCCCTTCATCAAGACCGGCGGACTGGCCGACGTGGCTGGCGCCCTGCCCAAGGCCCTGGCCAAGGAGGGCAACGACGTCCGGGTGATCCTGCCTCTCTACGAGGGGATCGGCGAAGAATGGCGCAGCCAAATGACCTTTCTGCAATGTTTTCATGTAACGGTAGCCTGGCGCACCCCCTACTGCGGTATCTTTGAGCTGAAGCGGGACGGCGTTACCTACTGGTTTGTGGACAACGAGTACTATTTCAAGCGCTCCTCCATCTACGGCCACTATGACGACGGCGAGCGCTTTGCTTTCTTCTCCCGGGCCGTGGTGGAGTCCATGGGCCACCTGGACTGGCACCCCGACGTGCTCCACTGCAACGACTGGCAGACCGCTCTGGTGCCCATCTATCTGCTGGAGGAGCGCCACCGTATCCCTCAGCTCTGCGACACCAAGAGCGTGTTTACCATCCACAACATTGAGTATCAGGGCCGCTACGGCAGCCAGACCCTGAAGGACCTCTTCGGCCTGAACGCCGGATACTTCAACGAGCATATGCTGGAGTACCACGGGGACGTAAACCTGATGAAGGGCGCCATTTACGCCGCCGATTATGTCACCACCGTGTCCCCTACTTACGCCGATGAGCTACAGTACAGCTTCTATGCCCACGGGCTGGAGGGCGTCATTGCCGACAACCGCCACAAGCTGCGGGGCATCCTCAACGGCATCGACACCGAGGTGTACGATCCCTGGCAGGACAAGGGGCTCACCAAGCAGTTCTCCATCAAGCAGATGGGCGGCAAGAAAAACTGCAAGGCCGCCCTGCAGCAGATGTCCGGCCTGCGGGACGCTCCCGACACCCCCATTGTAGCCTGCGTGTCCCGGCTGGTGAAGCACAAGGGCTTCGACCTGGTCACCGCCGTCATCCACGACATTATGGGCATGGATGTGCAAATGATCGTGCTGGGCACCGGCGACTGGAACTTTGAGGAGGCCTTCCGGCAGGCGCAGAATCAGTATCCCGGCCGCTTTGCCGCCCATATGACCTACTCCTCCAGTCTGTCCACCGCCATTTACGGCGGAGCCGATATTTTCCTCATGCCCTCCATCGCTGAGCCCTGCGGCCTGAGCCAGATGATCGCCATGCGCTACGGCACTATCCCCGTGGTGCGGGAGACCGGCGGCCTGCGGGATTCTGTCCTCCCTTACAACAAGTTCACCGGCGAGGGCACCGGCTTCTCCTTCGCCAACATCAACGCCCACGAGATGACCGGCGTGCTGGCCGAGGCGGTAGACCTCTATCACAACGACAAGAAGGCCTGGAAGGGCTTGCAGAAAAACGCCATGTCCACCGACTTCTCCTGGACCCGTTCCGCCGCGGCCTACCGGGAGATCTACGGCTGGGTTACTGGAAAGTAAGGCTCTGGATTTCCTTCTCTTGACAAATAGAAGGGTGTTGTGATAAAATTCCGCTCCGCAGAGGATATTTCCCTGCGGAGTGCTTATTTTGTTGCTATCCTAACTGTATAGGAGATGTCTGCATTGCATAATTACACAAAAAAAGAACTGATGACCCTCATTACCGGTAAACTGCGCCGTAATTTTGGCCGCGATGTGGAAGAGGCCACCAGTCTGCATATGTTCAAAGCCTGCGCCATGGTGCTGCGGGATATTATTTCTGAGCGTCAGATGAAGACCGAGGACAAGGTGATCGAGAAGCACCAGCGTCAGGTCCACTATCTGTCCCTGGAATTTCTGATGGGCCGCTCCCTGATGAAGAACGCTTACAATCTGGGCGTGCTGGAGCCCCTGAAGGAGGCCATTGAGGGCCTGGGCTTCTCCGCCCCCGACCTGTTTGAGACCGAGCCCGACGCCGGTCTGGGCAACGGCGGTCTGGGCCGTCTGGCCGCCTGCTATCTGGACTCCATGACCACCCTGGAGATCCCCGCCACCGGCTACTCCATCTGTTATGAGCTGGGTATTTTCAAGCAGAAGATCGTGGACGGCCAGCAGGTGGAGCTGCCCGACAACTGGCTGGGCCTGGGCGACGCCTGGCTCATCCCCAAGATGGATGAGACCGAGGAGGTCCGCTTCGGCGGCAAGGTGGAGGACGATTGGGATGAGTTGGGCCACCACCGCATCAAGCACACCGGCTACGACGTGGTACTGGCTGTGCCCAAGGACATGGAGATCTCCGGCTATCACACCGATCACGCCAATCTGCTCCGCCTGTGGGACGCCAAGAGCCCCACGCCGGTGGATATGCACCTGTTCTCCTCCGGCCAGTACCTGAAGGCGGTGGAGCAGCGGGCCATGGCCGAGTCCATCTCCAAGGTGCTCTATCCTGAGGACAATCACTACGAGGGCAAGTCCCTGCGTTTGAAGCAGCAGTATTTCTTTGTGTCCGCCACCATCCAGTCCATTGTGCGCAAGCACCGGGCGGAGTACGGCACCCTGCGCAACTTCCACCAGAAGCACGTCATTCAGATCAACGACACCCACCCCACCCTGGCCATCCCCGAGCTGATGCGCATCCTGCTGGACGAGGAGGGCTACGGCTGGGACGAGGCCTGGTATATCACCACCCACACCATCGCCTACACCAACCACACCGTGCTGGCCGAGGCTCTGGAGCGCTGGCCCCAGCAGCTCATTGAGTCCCTGCTGCCCCGCATCTGGCAGATCCTGATCGAGATCTCCAACCGGTATCAGAAGGTGCTCACCGACTATTTCCACGGCGACCTGTCCAAGGTGGCTCCCATGGCCATCATCTGGGGCGGCGAGGTGCGCATGGCCAATCTGTGCGTGTGCGCCTGCTTCAAGATCAACGGCGTATCCGCCCTTCACTCCGACATTCTGAAGAAGGACGTCTTCCACGACGCCTATCTGCGCACCCCCGACAAGTTCACCAACGTGACCAACGGCATCGACCACCGCCGCTGGCTCAGCGAGTGCAACCCCCGTCTGGATGAGCTGATCCGGGACTGCTGCAAGAGCGACAAGTATCTGCTCCAGCCCGACACGCTGAAGGAGCTGGAGAAGTTCAAGAACGACGCCGGTGTGCTCTCCCGCCTGGGCGAGATCAAGACCGCCAACAAGAAGGCCTTTGCCACCTGGGTTGCCCGGGAGCACGGCATCTTCCTCAACACCGACGCCATGTTTGACGTACAGGTGAAGCGGCTCCATGAGTACAAGCGTCAGCTGCTCAATGTGCTGCACATCATCTACCTGTACCAGCACATGAAGAACGACTCCCACTTTGACTTTACCCCCCGCACTTACCTGTTCGGCGCCAAGGCGGCCCCCGGCTACGCTGTGGCCAAGCGGATCATCCGCCTCATCAACTCGGTGGCCCAGATGATTGAGAAGGACCCCGTGTGTAAGGACCGGCTTCAGGTGGTGTTCCTGGAGAACTACCGGGTGAGCCTGGCCGAAAAGCTGATGCCCGCCTCCGAGCTCTCCGAGCAGATCTCCACCGCCGGCAAGGAGGCCAGCGGCACCGGCAACATGAAGTTCATGATGAACGGCGCCGTTACCATCGGCACGCTGGACGGCGCCAACGTGGAGATGCACGAGGTGCTGGGCGACGACAACATCTTCCTCTTCGGCCTGAAGGCCCACGAGGTGGCCGAGCTGAAGCACAACGGCTACAAGTCCTATGAGTACTATATCCACAACTCTGACCTGCGCTCTGTGGTGGAGCAGCTCAACCTGGGCTTTGGCGACGGCATCAACTACGACGATCTGGCCCGCCGGCTCCTGTTCGGTGACGGCGGCCCCGCCGACGAGTATCTGCTGCTGGCCGACTTCGAGAGCTATCGGGACGCCCACGTCCGGGCCGGTCAGGCCTATCAGGACCCCAAGCGGTGGAACCAGATGTCTCTCATGAACATCGCCCGTTCCGGCATCTTTGCCGCCGACCGCTCCATTCAGGACTACGCCAAGGACATTTGGAATGTCCCTGTCCGGACCATGAAGTAAGATCAAAGCTTTCCGGCCGTCCCGCCATGTTTTGGCAGGACGGCCATTTTATTTTTTCTGCCGCCGCTTTATAAAGGATTTCGACAGAAAATCGTCAGAAAGATGTAACCGGGCTGTTACCCATCTTTCCTTTCCCACTGGTATACTAGGGAAAAAAGAGGGATGCACCATGACCGAAGCATACGCCCGCAAATTAAAGCGCTGGAACCTGATCGCCCTGACCGGAACGCTGCTCTTTCTCGTTTTGCTCACGGCGGGGGCTTTCTGGCTGTGGTGCCGTGTATTTGGCCCGCCGGAAGCCTTACGGGAGAATAATCCCCTGCTCACCCCCCAGGCGGCGGCGGAGCAGCTGGACCTGGGCGCCACCGCGCTCTGGGATACCGCCTCTTACACCATTACGGAGGATTCCGGCCTGGACACCCTGCTCCACACCGACCAGTGGACCGCCACCTCTCCCTTTCAGGACGATGAGGCGAATCTGGTGCTCCGCTTCGGGGAGCTCTATCAGCTGTCTCTCTGGTCGGATGGCCGGGCAGACTTTTACTTTGGCTATTCCGGCCGCACCATGAAATCCCACGCCTACTATGCCATTCCCAATGATGTTGTGGGGGAATTGACCTCCTCGCTCTCCTCATACTCTGTCTAAAAAACGAAAAAACGCAGGCCGCGCAATTTCTTGCGCGGCCTGCGTCCTTATGTTTAATTTTTCTTACTCAGCCTTCTTGAACATATCCTTGTCCACACCGCACAGGGGGCAGGACCAGGTGGCGGGCACCAGCTCCCAGGGGGTGCCGGGGGCCACGCCGTGGGCGGGATCGCCCTCGGCGGGATCATAGATGTAGCCGCAGAGGGAACAAACCCACTTGCCGCCGTCAGTCTGAGCGGCGGGGGCATCCACCGGTACGGTGCACAGGGCAGCCACGCTCCGGGCGTAATCGGCCATGGCGTCCAGATCGGCCTGGGTGGGGGTGAAGAACACCCGGAAGGGCGCCTCGGGAGCGGCATAGCGCAGACCCTTCAGGAAGGTATGGAGCATGGGGGCGGCCTCGCCGCTCCAGCCGTAGGCGCCGAAGGCGCCAGCGGCCTTGCCCTTCAGGTTGATGGGGTCGATGGAGGTGAGCACATCCCACACCGCCTTGGGCGCGGCCCGGTTGATGGTGGGGGAACCAACCAGCAGCACGTCGGCCTCATGGGCCAGCTTGACACAGGACTCGTAGGGCTCCACGGTAACGTCGGCCACAGTGACGGCATAGCCTTCCCCTTCCAGGGCCTTGGCGGCGGCCTCAGCCAGGGTACGGGTGCAGCCATAGGCGGAGGCGTACACGATGAACGCGGTACGCTGGGTCTTGGGGGCAGGCGTGCTCCAGGTCCGGTAGAGCTCCTTGGCCTTTCCAATGGTCTCGGTCAGGCAGGGGCCGTGGCTGGGACACACCAGCTCCACATCGGCGGGCATCTTGTCCAGGCCGGCCAGCACACTGGGCTTGAAGGGCCCGAAGATTCCGGCGTAGTAGTAGGCAAACTCGCCCTCGTAGGCCTCCTTGGCATGGATGTTCTTGTCCAGCATGGTGGGCTCACAGAAGTGAGCGCCCAGGAAATCACAGGTAAAGAGGGTTTTGCCCTTGCTGTCCCAGGTGAACATGGAGTCGGCCCAGTGGAGCATGGGGGCAGGGATGAACTCCAGTACCCGGTCCCCCAGGTCCAGCGTGTCTCCGGCGGCCACGGTGCGGCAGTTCAGATCCAGATTGGTGATATCCTGCAGGTGCTTCTTGCCCGCCTTGGTGGCAATGACCTCCAGCTTGGGGCAGATCTCCAGCAGCTTGGCCACGCTGCCGGAGTGGTCGGGCTCGTTATGGTTCATAATCAGGTAGTCCACATCCTCCAGGGGGATGATCTGGCGGATGTTTTCCACATATTCATCAAAATAGTCGGTGTGCACCGTCTCAATGAGAACGTTCTTCTCACCGGTCAGCAGGTAGGCATTGTAGGAGGTGCCGTACTTGGACTCCATCACGATATCAAAGACCCGCAGGGTGGGGTTGAGCACACCCACAGACCAGAGATTCTCACGCAGCTTGATCGCGCTCATGTCGGTTTCTTCCTTTCCATTTTTGAAAAAATATTTCCTAGCAGGTCACAGTATATTATCCTATTTCTCCCTTGTCAAGCGGTATGGGATAAACTGTCACGTCTGTTTTCTGCCCTTCTGCCCGCCTTGACTTTCCCTCTGTGTAAGGCTACAATGAAGAATTGCGAAACCGTAATTTTTTTGTCTGAGGTGACTGACTCCATGTCCATTTATCTCGATCACGCCGCCACGACCCCAGTTTGCCCCCAGGCGGCCCAAGCGGCCTATGAGGCCATGACGGAGGGATACGGCAATCCCTCCTCCGGCTACGCCATCGGCCAGGCCGCCGCTGCCAAAGTCAAGGAGTACCGTGCCGTGGTGGCAGACAGGCTGGGCTGTCTGCCGGAGGAGCTCACCTTTACCTCCTGCGGCACCGAGGGGGACAACTGGGCCATCCGTGGCGCTGTGGAATACGGCAAGCGGACGGGAAAGCACATCATTACCACTGCCATCGAACACTCCGCCGTGCTGGAGCCCATCCGTGCCCTGGCCGCCCAGAGCTACGAGGTCACCTATCTCAAGCCGGACAAGTCCGGCCATGTATCAGCGGAGGAGCTGGCCCGCACGCTACGGCCCGACACAGTGCTGGTATCCATGATGCTGGTCAATAATGAGCTGGGCACCCTCCAGCCGGTGGCGGAGGCCGCCCGGGCCATTCAGTCCGCCCGCTGCCCCGCCCTGCTCCATTGCGATGCGGTACAAGCCTTTTTGAAGGTCCCCTTCACCCCCAAGGAGCTGGGGGTGGACCTGCTCACCATCAGCGGCCACAAAATCCGGGCCCCCAAGGGCATCGGAGCCCAATACATCCGCAAGGGGCTGGATCTGAAGCCCCTGCTGCTGGGGGGCGGGCAGGAAAGCGGACTGCGCTCCGGCACCGAGCCCACCGCCCAGCTGGCCGCCCTGGCCGCCGCCTGTGAGGCCTGGGACCGGGAGGCCCCCGCTCGTATCGCGGCGGTAAAGGCCCACGCCCTGGAGGTCCTCTCCGCTGTCCCCGGCCTGGAGGTGGTCAGTCCCGGGGACGCCCCCCACATCTGCGCCATCTCTCTGCCCGGCTATCCCAGTGAGATGCTGGTGCGGGACCTGTCCGACCGGGGCATCTATGTGTCCTCCGGCTCGGCCTGCCACAAGGGCAAGCCCAGCCATGTCTTTGCCGCCCTTGGGCTGCCCAAGCGTACCCTGATGGGGGTGCTGCGGATCTCCTTCGGCCCGGACAGCACCCGGTTGGATGCCGACGCCCTGGCCAGTGCTCTGACCGAGATCACCCAAACCCGCATTGCAATGAGGTGAGGCTTTGTTTTCCTATCTGAACCGGGGCCGGGCCTTTTATCGAGACGTGGTCCTGCTGGCCCTGCCTATCCTGCTGCAAAATCTGTGTACCACCCTGCTGGGCCTGGTGGATACCTTTATGGTGGGCAGTCTGGGGGAGGCCCCTCTGGCCGCTGTGGCCCAGGCCAACCTGCCGGTGTTCGTTATCCAGCTGGTGATCTTTGGGCTGCAAAGCGGCTCCTCTGTGCTGATCAGCCAGTTTTGGGGCAAGGGAGATACCGACACCATCAACCGGGTCATCGGTCTGGGCTGTTATGTAGCGGGGGCCATTGCCGCCCTCTTCGCGGCGGTCATGTGCTTCTTCCCCACCCAGCTTATGGGACTGCTCACCGACAACACCGACCTGATCCCCCTGGCCGCCAGTTATGCCCGTATCGTAGGGCCCTCTTACCTCTTTAACAGCATCACCGGAGTCTATGTGGGGGCTCACCGGTCCATGGAAAACCCCAAGCTGGGCATGATCGTCTTTGCCATCTCCATGAGCACCAACACCTTTCTCAACTGGGTGTTTATTTTCGGCAATCTGGGGGCTCCCGCTTTGGGGGTGGAGGGGGCCGCCATCGCCACCCTGCTCTCCCGTGTGCTGGAATTTATTATCACCATGACCTATGCCTGCACCAACCGCCGGTTCCGCCTGAAGCCCGCCGTTTTGTTCCGGCCCGGCCGCCCCCTGCTGGCCAAGTTCTTCCGCTACTCCGGCCCGGTGGTCCTCAACGAGACGTTGTGGGGGCTGGGCACCTCCATGCACAAGGTGGTTATGGGTCATATGGAACATTCCACGGAAATTTTGGCCGCCCGGGCCCTGACTGGCAACATTGAGGATCTGTGTACCGTGGCCATCTTCGCTGTGGGCGGCACCACCGCCATCATCATCGGCCGGGAGATCGGCGCAGGACGGCGGGAACACATCTATGAGGTGGGGGCCACCCTCAATACCCTGGCCATGGCCTGCGGCCTGGTCATTGGAGCTCTGCTGGTGATTTGTACCCACACGTTCTTCCCCCTGTGGGTCTATCCCTTCTTCCACCTGTCTCCCATGGCCGGCGAAATCGCCACCATGATGCTCACCATGATCGGGGTGTGCCTCCCCCTGCGGGCGTTCAACTCGGTGAATACCGTGGGGGTGCTCCGGGGCGGCGGCGACGTGCGGGCCGCTTCCCTCATCGACGTGTGCCCCCTGTGGCTGGTGGCCCTGCCCCTGTCCGCCCTGTTCGGGCTGGTGCTGAAGTGGGGCATCTTCTGGGTCTATATCGGCGTTATCATGGAGCAGATCACTAAGTTCCTCATTGGCGTGCCCCGGTTCCGCTCCCGGGCCTGGATCAACGACGTGACCCAATATGGAAAGGAGGAGGTCAGCTCATGAAAATCATTGTTTTAATGGAAAACTCCGCCCAGGAAGGGCTGATTTGTGAACACGGCCTGTCTTTCTACCTGGAATACCGGGGCGGGCGCTATCTGCTGGATGCGGGGGAGTGCGGCGCGGTGCTGTACAATGCCAGCAAACTGGGGGTGGACCTGTCCCAGGTGGACAAGGCCGTCCTGTCCCACGGTCACTACGACCACGCCGACGGCTTCAGCGCCTTCTTCCGGGTCAATTCCGCCGCGCCGGTCTATGCCCGGCCCAGGATCACCGACCCGGAGATCTGGGCGGAAAAGGAATATATCGGCATCAACATGGGTATGTTCTGCCGGCATGAGAAGCGGTTCGACCTGGCGGAGGGTCCCCGGGATCTGGCGGACGGCCTCCACCTGATCCCCGACCGGGTAAAGCACGAGCAATCCCTGGTAGCCGAAACGGCGGAGGGTCTGGTGGTTTTCAATTCCTGCTGTCACGCCGGGGTGGTGGACATTCTCGCTCAGTTAAAGGAGAGGTTCTCCGGCCAGCCCATCCGGGCGGTGCTGGGAGGCTTCCACCTGATGGGAAAGGGTGGCACCTCCACCCTGGGCCCTGCCCCCGAGAAGGTGCGGGCCATGGCCGCCGCGCTGCGGGATGACCTGAAGGTGAAGGATATCTATACCGGCCACTGCACCGGCGCTCCCGCCTACGCTTTATTACAGGAGGAACTGGGGGACCGGCTCCACCACCTCACCGCCGGAGCGGTCTATGAATTTGCCGATTAAGAAAAGGACGCGCTTTGCAGCGCGTCCTTTTCTTATAATTCCAGTTCCATTCTGACGTCGGAAAGTTGAAACCATTTGTCAGAATACGCCACGTATTCAAACCCCAGCTTCTCATAGATCCGCAGAGCTGCCTTCAGCTTGTGGTTCGAGGTGACAACCATGGTCTTTTGCCCTGCCGCCCGGGCGGCCTGGATCACCGCCTCCATCAGAGCGGTGCCAATGCCGTTCTGCCGGTACTCCGCCTTCACGCCAAATTTCAGAGCCTCGCACACCCCGTCCCCCTGGAGCTCCAGCATCACCATGCCCACGATCTCCTGGCCCCGGCGGGCCAGCAGCACCCGGCCGCCTCCGGCCAGAAACCGGTTGGGATCGGCCAGCATCTCCAGATCCACCGGCTCCAACAGGTCGTACTCCAGCAGCCAGGGCAGGGAGATGTCCTCCAGAGCCTGCTTGTAGCGTTCCTCATAGTCAATGATCTCCACGGGCACCGTACCGTCCACAGAGACACCCCTCTCGTTTGTCATTCGTGTTCTTTCCTGGATAGAATACCATTGAACGGCCCCCACGTCAACCGCCCCAATTCGCAATCTCTCCGCCGCTCTGCTATCTTTTTTTCGTTCACATTTAATTTACAACCCTGCCTATTGACTTTTTCCCCAGACGGTGCTACATTATCTTTAGCACTCAGAGAGTTGGAGTGCTAAATCAGAAGTGAGGTGGCAGCTATGGATTTGACAGAGCGTAAAAAGCGAATCCTGCGCGCCATCATTGAAAGTTATATCCAATCGGCGGAGCCGGTGGGGTCCAAGGCCATTGCCTCCTCCATCGGTATGGAGATCTCCTCCGCCACCATCCGCAATGAGATGGCTGATTTGGAGAGTCTGGGGCTGTTGGAAAAGCCCCACACCTCCGCCGGGCGTATCCCTTCTCCCAAGGGATACCGGTTCTATGTCAATGAGCTGATGGAGGAGCACAAGCTCTCCCTTCAGGAAACCCAGAAGATCAACCAGGCTCTGCGGATGAAGATGCAGGAGCTGGACCGGGTGCTGGACCAGGCCGGCCGGGTGGTATCCCAGCTGACCAACTATCCCGCCTTCGCCCTGTCCTCTGGTATGGGCCGGGTGACCATTCGCCGGTTTGATCTTTTGATGGTAGAGCACAATGCCTTTATTATTGTGGTCATGACCGATACCAACGTGGTGCGCAACCGGCTGATCCGGCTGCCCTCCGATCTGACGGAGGCCCAGCTGCAAATGCTCAACACCCTGCTCAACACCACCTTTACCGGCCTGCCTCTGGATGAAATTACACCGGAGCTGATGCGGGTGGCCCAGCACGCTGCCGGAGAGGCCTACGGCCTCATCTCCCTGGTGGTCTCCTTTGCCATGGAGGTACTGGAGAGCCTGGAGCAGCGCACCGTTCACACCTCGGGCATCGCCCATCTGCTGGAGCTGCCTGAGTACCGCTCCTTGGAGCGGGCCCAGCCCCTGCTGAGCTACCTCTCCGAGGACGCCGACCCCGCTCGTTTCCCCATCCCCAAGGACGCCGCCATGAAAATTCTCATCGGCCCGGAAAATGTGGCCGACGCGCTGAAGGATACCAGCGTTGTGGTGGCCAGCTACGACATTGGCGACGGCATGCGGGGGGTCATCGGCGTGGTGGGTCCCACCCGTATGGATTATGCCAAAATTACCGCCCGCCTTTCCTATCTGGCCGAGGGTCTGTCTCGGCTGTTCGGGCAGGGCGAGCTGCCGGGCGGCAGCGACGATCATAAATAGGAGATGAATAGGTTCCATGAGTAAGAAAGAAAAACAGCCTGAAGAGGTCATCCCCGAGGAGCAGACCGTAGAGACCGCCGCCCCTGAGACCGGGGAGGAGGCTTCCAACCCGCTTCTGGAGGAGCTGGAGGCTCTGAAGCAGGAACGGGCGGAGCAGGAGGACCGGTTCCTCCGCCTGGCCGCCGAGTATGAAAACTACCGCCGCCGCAGCCAGAAGGAAAAGGAATCTGCTTGGACAGACGCCAAGGCGGAGACCGCTTCCGCCTTCCTGCCGGTATACGATAACCTGGAGCGGGCCCTCAAACAGGAGACCGCCGACGAGGCCTATAAAAAGGGCGTGGAGATGACCATGGCTGGATTGAAAGAAGTCCTCGCCAAGCTGGGCATCGAGGAAATTCCCGCCCTGGGCGAAACCTTTGACCCCAACCTGCACAATGCGGTGATGCATGTGGAGGATGAGGCCGCCGGAGAGAACACCATTGTGGAGGTCTTCCAGGCCGGTTTCCGCACCGGAGACAAGGTCATCCGGTTTGCTATGGTTAAGGTAGCCAACTAAGAAGCGCTGAGCCGCCGAGCAGGGGAGCCTGGACCGGAGCGAGGGCGAGCGAAGGGCCACAAAGCGGCCCGCAGACCAGCCCGAGACGGCGGGAAGGCGACCCGCCCGCGAGGCGTGGGAAGCGTGACAACAGGGCGCGCACCGCGCCCGTTATCCCTATGTTAAAAAACAATTTACGATATATTGGAGGAATTGATTATGTCTAAGATCATCGGTATCGACCTCGGTACAACCAACTCTTGTGTCGCCGTTATGGAAGGCGGCGAGGCTGTCGTCATTGCCAACGCGGAAGGCAACCGCACCACCCCCTCCGTCGTAGCTTTCTCCAAGGACGGCGAGCGCATGGTGGGCCAGGTGGCCAAGCGCCAGGCCATTACCAACCCCGACCGCACCATCATGTCCATCAAGCGTGAGATGGGTTCCAACTACAAGGTGGACATCGACGGCAAGGCCTACACCCCCCAGGAGATCTCCGCCATGATCCTGCAGAAGCTGAAGGCGGACGCCGAGGCCTATCTGGGCTCTCCTGTCACTGAGGCGGTTATCACCGTTCCCGCCTACTTCACCGACGCCCAGCGTCAGGCCACCAAGGACGCCGGCCGCATCGCCGGTCTGGACGTGAAGCGTATCATCAACGAGCCCACCGCCGCGGCTCTGGCCTACGGCGTGGATAAGGAGACCGACCAGAAGATCATGGTGTACGACCTGGGCGGCGGCACCTTCGACGTGTCCGTGCTGGAGGTTGGCGACGGCGTCATCGAGGTGCTGGCCACCGCTGGTAACAACCGCCTGGGCGGCGACGACTTCGATAAAGCCGTTATGGACTGGATGGCCGCTGAGTTCAAGAAGGACTCCGGCATCGACCTGACCGGCGACAAGGTTGCCATGCAGCGCCTGAAGGAGGCCGCCGAGAAGGCCAAGATCGAGCTGTCCGGCGTTACCTCCACCAACATCAATCTGCCCTATATCACCGCCGACGCCACCGGCCCCAAGCATCTGGACCTGACCCTCACCCGGGCCAAGTTCGACCAGCTCACCGCCTCTCTGGTGGATGCCACCGCCGGCCCCGTCCGTCAGGCCATGAGCGACGCCGGCCTGAGCTCCGGCGACATCTCCAAGGTGCTGCTGGTGGGCGGCTCCAGCCGTATCCCCGCCGTGCAGGACATGGTGAAGAAGCTGACCGGTAAGGAAGGCTTCAAGGGCATCAACCCCGACGAGTGCGTGGCCATCGGCGCGGCCCTCCAGGGCGGCGTGCTGGTGGGCGACGTAAAGGGCCTGCTGCTGCTGGACGTGACCCCCCTGTCCCTGGGCATTGAGACCATGGGCGGCGTGATGACCAAGCTCATCGAGCGCAACACCACCATCCCCGC
>NZ_CALWXV010000018.1 GCF_944385615.1 uncultured Flavonifractor sp.
AGGTCCAGCCGCTCCTCACGCTGGGAGCCGCCGATGATCTCGCCGATGCCGGGCACCAGGCAGTCGGCGGCGGCCACCGTCTTGCCGTCGTCGTTGAGGCGCATATAGAAGGCCTTGATCTCCTTGGGGTAGTCGGTGACGAACACGGGACGCTTGAAAATCTGCTCGGTGAGGTAGCGCTCGTGCTCGGTCTGGAGGTCACAGCCCCACTCCACCTTGTAGTCGAACTTGTCGTTGTTCTGCTTGAGCAGCTCCACTGCCTCGGTGTAAGTCACCCGGCCGAAGTCGGAGGTGGCCACATGCTCCAGCCGCTCCTTCAGGCCCTTATCCACAAAGGAGGAGAAGAAGTTCATCTCATCGGGGCACTTCTCCATCACCGTGTTGATGATATACTTAATCATGGCCTCGGCGGTATCCATATAGTCGTTGAGATCGGCAAAAGCCATCTCGGGCTCGATCATCCAGAACTCAGCGGCGTGGCGCTGAGTGTTGGAGTTCTCCGCCCGGAAGGTGGGGCCAAAGGTATACACATTGCCAAAGGCCATAGCAAAGTTCTCGGCGTTCAGCTGGCCGGACACGGTAAGGTTGGCCTTTTTGCCAAAGAAGTCCTTGGAGTAGTCCACCTGGCCATCCTCAGTCTTGGGCACGTTGTTCAAATCCAAGGTGGTGACCTGGAACATCTCGCCGGCGCCCTCGCAGTCGGAAGCGGTAATCAGCGGGGTCTGGGCGTACACAAAGCCCCGGTCCTGGAAAAAGCAGTGGATGGCATGGGCGGCCACAGAGCGCACCCGGAAGGTGGCGGAAAACAGATTGGTGCGGGGCCGCAGGTGCTGGATGGTCCGCAGGTACTCCACACTGTGGCGCTTTTTCTGCAAGGGGTAGTCGGGGGTGGAGGTACCCTCCACCTGGACCTGGGCGGCCTTGATCTCCAGGGGCTGCTTGGCCTCGGGGGTGAGGACCACGGTGCCGGTGACAATGAGGGCGGCCCCCACATTCTGCCCGGCGATCTCCTTATAGTTGTCCAGCACGTTGGCGTCCAGGACCACCTGCAAGTTCTTGAAGCAGGAACCGTCGTTGAGCTCCACAAAGCCGAAGGTCTTCATATCCCGGATGGTACGGGCCCAGCCGCAGACGGTGATCTCCTTGCCGCCGAACTGCTCCTGGTCCGCGAAAATCTGTGCGATCTTGGTGCGTTCCATGTTCTCATTCCTCGATTCGTAAAAATTGGTCTCAGTGGGCAATAGTATATCATTTTTTGCTGGTTTTGCAAGGGGTTGCAGGCAATTCCCCCGGCAGCAGCTCCCCAAAGACCCGTTTTTGCCGCTCTGCGGGGCTCACCGACCGGTCCCGGAACTGGTAGAGCCCCCAGCCCAGGGCCGCCAGAGCGGCGGCCAGGGCATATTCCAGACCGCTGAGGGCGCCGGGGCTGACTGGAATCAGGATGTTTCCCGCCAGAAACACCGAGGCCAGCACCCCCAGTACCGCCGTCACCCGTCCGCCGGGCATGGAAACCGGGCGGCGCAGGTCGGCGCGGGTCCGCCGCAGCCACAGCACCGCTCCGAAGGATATGACCCACATGACGATGGTGGTAAGGGAGGCCACGTTGATAAAGGGAATGAAAAACAGCTTGCCGGTAAAGGGGGTGAGCACCACAAAGGCGGCGGTAAAGCAGATACACCGCACCGGTGTGCCGTACTTGGGGTGGAGAACGGCAAATTTGGGGGACACCAGGGCAAACCGGGCCAAGCCATACAGCATTTGGGCCGAGGAATAGAGGGTGGAGTTCATCACCCCCACCGCCCCTACAAAGGCGGTGACCAGGAACAAAAGCCGCACCCAGGGCAGGCCGGTGATAGCCACCAGCACATCGGCAAAGGGTGCGGTACGGCCCACCGCCTCCCGCCAAGGCATACAGCCCGCCACGGCGGTAGACACCAGGCACAAAATGCCGGTGACCAGCACCAGACAGGTGATAAGGGCCGCCCCCGCCTTTCTGGCGGCGGGGCCGGTAGCGTCGGCGGCGGCTTTGGACACCGTCTCCCACCCGGCCACCGAGAACACCAGCAGAGACAGCAGAGAGGCCGAGCCGGCAAAATCAAACTCCATGCCCCCGTCAGAGGCGTATATTGCCGGGTCAAAGTGGACAAAGCACACCGCCAGACCGATGGCGCACATGACCAGCAGCACCACGGTAGCGATTTTGGCCAGGGATGCGCACACGTTGGCCCCCTTGATCTGGACCCACAAAATGGCTCCCGCCAGAGCCAGCTGGAGGACCAGGTTAGGCAGGGTCACCGGAAATTCCCCCACATGGTAGAGCACCGCCGTCTCTTTCAGCACGGGGAACAGCTCGTCCAACAGAGAGATGGCCGCCAGATCCACCCAACAGAACACAATGGTATTCATTAAAATACCTGCCCAGCCCACGGCGAAGCCGCCCCTGGGGCCGAAGGCGGCGTAGGAGTATACCACTTCGCCTCCCGGCAGGGGAAACATGGGAATGGCCTCCATGTAGGCAAAGGCAAAGGGCAGCTCAATGACAACGCACAGAAGGAAGGCCACCGCCAGGTTCAGAGGGCCTCCCGCCGTGTCCAGCCAGGTACCGGTGAGCAGCAGCCAGCTGGTACCCAGCATACAGCCGATGCCCATGGCCACCAGGCCGAAAAAGCTGATGGACCGGCTTTTCGGTCGTTCCATGTCTCTATACTCCCTTCCCCCTGCTTATTGGGACAAAAACCCCTGGATCTGAGCGTTGAGGGCCTCCAGGTCAGGCTCCGGCACCGGGTCGCTGGTGAGGCCGTAGCTCTGCTTGACCGACAGGATGCGGTAGACGCTCTCGTCCAGCCGCTCCTGGGAAATGCGGCCGGTCTCCACCGCCTCCAGCAGGGCGTCCCGGGCGGCCGTCAGGTTGTCCGCCCCATGGCACACCAGCAGCAGGTCGCACCCGGCCTCTACCGCCATGACGGCGGCCTCCCCCATACCGTATGTATTGGAAATGGCCCCCATGGTCAGATCGTCGGTACACACCATCCCCTCATACCCCATCTCCTGCCGCAGCAGGCCGGTAACCACCTTGGGAGACAGAGAGGCGGGCAGGTCCGGGTCGATCTGGGTCATAAGAATATGGGCCACCATAACGGCGGGGGCGGGGTCCATCTTGGGTTCCCCCCAGTATTCCCCCGAAAGGGCCATATCGAAGGGGACCAGCTCGCCCTGCCGCAGATCATCCAGGGTCTTGTCCACCACCGGCAGGTCCACATGGGAGTCGGTGTTGGTATCCCCATGGCCGGGGAAGTGCTTGACCACCGGCACTACGTTCCCCGCCTCCTCCATGGCCTGTACCGCGTAGAAGCCAAAGTCGCTCACCGTCTCCCAGTCTCCGCCAAAGGCCCGGTCCCCGATGACTGTATTCTCCGGGTTGGACCAGATATCCAGACAGGGGGCAAAGTCCAGATTGAACCCGAAGGCGGCGCACTCCGCCGACAGCAGCGTGCCATAGGCCGCCCCCATCTCGTTCCAGTTTTCGCTCTGTCCCACCTGTCCGGCGCTGGGGGTGCGGTCAACCTCCGGGGGCATCCGGTCTACCCGTCCCCCCTCCTGATCCACCCCCAGGAAGAGGGGCACCGCATCGCCATTCAGCTCCTTCAGGCCGTTGGTCAGCTCCACCAGCTGACTGGCGCTCTCCACATTCCGGCCAAAGAGGATGATTCCCCCTACCTGGGCTGTCTGGATGGCCTGAACGGCGTCCTCCCCCGGCTGGGTCCCTTCCATCCCTGTCACCAGCAGCTGGCCCACCTTCTGCTCGGTGGTCATAGTCTCCATCTGCTCCGCCACCGGGTCCGGGGTGGGGGTGGGTTCCGGGGTAGCGGTTGGGGCGGCGCTGGGCGCGGCCGCTGGGGTTGGGGTCACGGCGGCGGGGGCGTTCTGTGCGCACCCCGCCCCCAAAGCCAATACAACAAAGGACAGTACCAGAGCAAATATCCGTCTTTTCACCGTTTCCGGCCTCCCTTCCGCCGTTTGGGCACATGCATGGCCCGCCGTTTGCCCCCTTTTCTCCGGGGCTGTTCGGTCTGCTCCTTCTCTCTGGGGCGCTCCCGCTGGGGTACCGTCGTACCGCCGGGCAGGATAAAGTCCACCTGTCCGCTGACCGGGTCGGCGGCGGCACATTCCACCTCCAAGGCCATGCCGAAGGTGTACCGGCCGCTGCCGTTGTCCTCCAACAGGGTGAGGTGGGCCTCATCAAAATGCCAGGGGCCGCCGGGCAGGGCCTCCGCAGGCAACAGGCCTTCCACCCCACCGGCCACCGACACGAAAAGGCCAAACCGGGTGACTCCGGTGACCACACCGGCGAAGATCTCTCCCACATGGCCCGCCATAAACTCGGCCAGGTAGCGCTTTTCGATCTCCCGCTCGGCCTCCTGGGCAGCCAGCTCCCGCTGGGAGGAGTGGACGGCGGCCCGCTGGACAGCGGCGGTCAGTTTCTTCTCCTGTCTGTCCAGGGTACCGTCCAGCAGGGCGGTGAGGATACGGTGGACCATCAGGTCGGGGTAGCGGCGGATGGGGGAGGTGAAATGGCAGTAGTATGGGGCCGCCAGGCCAAAGTGGCCCAGGTTTTCCCCGTCATACCGGGCCTTCATCAGGGAGCGGAGCACCATCATGGACACCGCCCCCTCCTCTGGTCGCCCCTTGGCCCAGTCCAGCAGCTTCTGAAGGGCGTGGCTGTCGGTCTCCTTCAGATCATAGCCCAAGGGGGCCACCAGGGTACGCAGGGCCTCGCTCTTATCATTGGAGGGCTTTTCGTGGACCCGGTAGACACAGGGCTTTTGCAGCTTGTTCAGGTGCTCCGCCACGCACTCATTGGCCGCCAGCATAAAGGATTCAATGAGCTTCTCGCTCTCCCCCTGCTGCCGCAGGGCCACAGCCACCGGCTTGCCCTCCCCGTCGCAGATCACATAGCTCTCGCGGGTCTCCAGGTCCAGGGCCCCCCGGCTTTTCCGCCGCCGTTCCAATACTTTGGCCAGGGCGGCCATGTCCTGCAACATGGGCAGAATGTGGCCATACCGCTCCGCCAATGCCGGGTCCTCTCCGGCTAACAGCACGTTGCAGTCCTCATAGGTCATTCGTTCAGCGGAGCAAATCGCCGACTTCTGGATGGTGTAGTCTGCCACCGTTCCATCGGGGTTGAGGGTCAAAATACAGGACAGAGCCAGCCGGTCCACCTGGGGATTCAGGGAACAGATGCCGTTGGACAGCTCCACCGGCAGCATGGGCACCACCTGGTCGGCAAAATAGACCGAGGTCCCCCGCTCGAAGGCCTCCAAGTCCAGCTGGGAGCCCTCCCTGACATAGTGGCTCACATCGGCGATATGCACCCCCAACACCCAGCGGCCCTGCCCATCCCGCTCCAGACTCACCGCATCGTCAAAGTCCTTGGAGGATGCCCCATCGATGGTAATAATAGTCTTGTCCCGCAGGTCCAGCCGCCCTGCCAGGGCGGAGGGCTCCACTGCCTGGGGCACCCGTTCCACCTCCGCCAGCACGGCGGGCGGAAAGGCCCGTTCGATATCGTGGGTGTAGAGGATGGCCTCCACAGCGCTCTCCCGCCGGTCCGCGGGGCCGAATCGCTCCTGCAGGGTGCCCATAGGGACAGTCTTGCCGCCGCCGAAGCTGGTCATAGCCACGGCGGCTCGCTCCCCCGCCCGCACTCCTTTCCGTTTGGTAAAGACCTGAATGGGGCCGGGCAGCTTGTCATTGTCGGGCCGCAGCCAGAGGGTGTGGTCCTTTCGCTCCAGCACGCCGGTGACCGTCTTGTTGGCCCGCTCCAGCACCTGCGTCACCTTGGCCACCCGGCGGCCCGCCGACCGATCCTCCTCAATGACGCTGGCAGCCACCTTATCTCCATTCCAGGCCCCGCCGTTGGCCCGGGGCGGGACGAAGCAGTCCTCTCCCTCCTCCGGGATCAAGAAACCGAATCCCCGGCCGCTGGCCTGGTAAATACCAATCAATTCTTGTAATTCTTTCATAGATGATTCCTTTCTGTGTTCACTTTCGATTATTATACCCCCTTTTTCCGTTCTTCTCAACAAAAGATAAGAACCCTCCGACAGCCCTGTTTTCCTACCAGTTCTGTGCCAGAAAGACAAGAAGATTCTGGAGAAACCGGGGTGCGCCGGAAGCCGCCGCCCGGATGGCGGCTTCCACTGCCGCCGGGTCTGCATTCGGCCCAAAGGTAAGGGCACCCTCCGCCGCCTGGCCGATGGCCAGCGGGGCATGGGCCGAACCGCCGATGGCGATTTCCGAGGCAATCGCCCCGCCCCCGGCGGCGTACATGCCCAAGGCGCCGCCCCCCATGGCAAACAGGCCCACGGCCCCGCCGCCCAGGGCAATGAGCCCCATGGCAAGCCCCCCGATGGCTAGGCCGCCCACAGCCCAGCCCCCCAGCGCAAAGAGCAGGCCCAGAGACAATCCACCCACGCTGAACAGTCCAAAGGAAACACCGCCCAGCGCCACCACGCCCACCGCATAGTTGCCCACGGCCAGAATGCCCTTGGCAATCCCAATCCCACGGTGTCCAAAGCGGATATGGACCAGGGGCAGTCCGAAAAGGGTACGCTTGCTCTTGTACTCATACTGATAGCAGGTATAGTAGTTGTTGACGATGGTGGTGGGAGGCTGTTCCGGGGCAGTCTGACGCTCCTGCCCGGTGACCAGGTAATCCAGCGACACATTGAAGTACCGGGCCAGGGCGGCCAGGTTGTCCAGGTCGGGCCGTGAGGCGCCTGTCTCCCACTTCTGCACTGCTTGCCGGGATACCCCTAAAAGCTCTGCCAGCCCTTCCTGGGACAGTCCGGTTTTTTTCCTCAACTCATAGAGCCGCTGCTGAAATTCCATTTCCAACCCTCCGAAACAAAGAATGGTCAATGGCCCTTGACGGAGTCCAGCATAGCAAACTACAGCCGGCAGCGCAACCTAAAGTGAGATACAATTTGACAACTGCCGGTTGCATTCGCCTTTTTCACAACAAAAAACGCCCTTCCGAAAACCGGAAGGGCGTTTTTATTCGCTTTCTCAGAGCAGGCAGATGACAAAGGTCAGGATCATAAACCCGATGGCCACCCACTTGGTCATCTTGGCCAGCTTGGCGTCCCAGCTCTTGGCCTTGTTCTTGGCCAGGAAGGTGTCGGCCACACCGGCGATGGCGCCGGACAGACCGGCGCTCTTGCCGGACTGGAGCAGCACCACGGCGATGAGGAACAGGCAAGCTGCCACGTCGATAATGCTCAGGATCAGCTTCGGAATCACGCTACATCGTCCTTTCGGCCCCGGGGACGGGGCAATCTCCACGCTATGTTTGGGCGCACGAAAGCCGCGCCGTCTCTTACACGTAAGAGAAATAATAGCACAGATGAAGGCCGATTGCAAGGGCTTTTTGTATTTTTTACGCCGCTGCCCGCAGGATTCGGCGGCTTCCCCAGCAGGTAGCCAGGAAATAGCCTCCGTACACCGCCACCAGCAGCAGAGCAGTCACGGCGCTTGAGGCGGCGGCGTCCACCCGGCCCACCTCCGCGATGACGGCGTTGGCGGCGGTCATGCCTACCACGGCGTGGACCAGGGCCAGAGCCAGGGGCAGGAAAAAGGCCAGAAAGACTTGGATATCCACCGACCGGCCCCGCATTTTTTCCGAAACTCCCAGCCGGGAGAGGACCTGATAGCGCCCGGCGCTGTCGGCGGCCTGGCTGAGCTGCTGAAGGGCCAGCACTGCCGCCGAAGCCACCAGAAACACCACCCCCAGATAGAGGCCGATGAATAGCACCAGCACTTTCGTACCCATCAGGTCCATCCAGATGGACTGCTTGGTGGTGTACTGATAGCCGCCGGTATCGGGAATGTAGCCCGCCGCCTGGAGAAACAGCTGCTCTGCCTCATTGGGATCTCCGGCATAGTCGGCCAAAAAGTACCACCGGAGCGCGGTCAGCCCCGCCCCCTCTCCGTCTACGATCCGGGCGCCCCAGCTCTCCAGAAAGGCGTCGGCCGGCTCCTGCCCCCAGGCGGACACGTAGGCATCGTAATCCTGCTGGAGCAGACAGGGTTCTCCCGCCTCGTTCTGGTACAGGGGAAAGGTGGTCCAGCTGCTGCACTGCTGTTCCGGGTCAAAGCCGCCTGCCTCCAGTGCGGCGGCCAAATCCAGGGTGTCTCCCTCTTCCTCCGGCCAGGCAACAAGCTCCACATCCTGGAAGATGGTCTGATCTGCCATCTGGCTCACGGTGTTATTCAGGCCCACCGAGGTGGCGGTGATGCCGATGGCCAGCAGCAGCATCAGGCAGATCACCGTCATAGACCGATAGGTGGTGTTGATGCTGGCGTTGAACTGCCGCAGAATAAACATGTTCAGATTTTTATAGTAGAGCTTTTTATTGCTCTGGCACAGCCGCAGCAGAAAACCGGACAGGGCCCGGAAAAACAGCAGGGTCCCCAGGCTGCCCAGGCCGATCATCACCCAAAACAGGCCGTCCACCCGCAGCAGCCCCCGGGTGAGGAGCATGGCATAGGCCACCACCAGCAGGGCGCACCCCACCAGAAAGAGGACCACCGACATCCCCAGGCTGCGGACCTTCAGCTCCTGATTGACCCGCCGGGCCCGCAGCAGGTCAATGAGCTTCCGCCGGGAGACGGTAAAGGCGTGATAGAGCATCACCAGCAGGAAGATCCCCACAAAGGCCAGGATGGTACGGAGCAAGGCGGGCAGAGATACGCTGAATTGAAACTCTGTCTGGGGAACGGCAAACAGCCCAGCGGTAAAGACCGACAACGCCTGGGACAGCACCACGCCCAGGGCCAGTCCCACCGCCAGGGCCACCAGGGCGGTAACCGCCGTCTCGGCCAGCAGCAGCCGGGCCACCTGCCACCGCTCCATACCCAGCATCAGATAGGTGCCCATCTCTCTGGACCGGCGGCGGACCAGAAAGCCGGAGGCATAGAGAATCAAAAAGGCCAGCACGAACCACACAAAGACAGACAGCACCCCGATGAGCTGCTGAATGGCCCCCACCAGCTCCTGCCGCTGATGGGATGACAGATAGCGGATGACCGTCTGGGTCTCCAGGGCGTTGAACACATAAAACAGGCACACGCCGAAGGCCACAGTGAGGAAATACACCCCATAGTCCCGGAAGCTGCGCCCCACATTTTTGACCGCCAGCTTAGAGAACATCGCTCTGGTCACCTCCCAGCTGGGTCACCACGCCGATGATCTGCCGGAAAAAGTCCTTGCGGTCCTGGTTCCCCCGTTCCACCTGGGCAAAAAGGGACCCATCCTGCAGGAACAGAATCCGGTGGCAATAGCTGGCGGTAAAGGCGTCGTGGGTCACCATGAGAATGGTGGCCTGCCGGAGCTGATTCATCAGCTCAAACCGTTCCAGCAGCAGCCGGGCGGATTTGGAATCCAAAGCGCCGGTGGGCTCGTCAGCCAGCACCAGGGCAGGCTCGGTAACGATGGCCCGGGCCGCCGCCGTCCGCTGCTGCTGGCCGCCTGACATCTGGTAGGGGTATTTGTTCAGACAGTCGGTGATCTCCAACAGCTGGGCGGTCTCCCGCACCAGGGCGTCCACCTTTTGGGCCGGGGTCTTGCGGATGGTCAGGGCCAGAGCGATATTTTCATAGGCAGTGAGGGTGTCCAGCAGGTTGCAGTCCTGGAACACAAAGCCCAGCCGTTCCCGCCGGAACCGGGAGAGTCCCTTCTGCTTCAGGGTGGTAATGTCCCTGCCCTCCACCCAGATATGCCCCGCCGTAGGGGTATCAATGGTGGAAATGCAGTTGAGCAGCGTGGTTTTTCCGCTGCCCGACGGGCCCATAATGCCTACAAATTCCCCCTTTTCCACCGAAAAATCCACATGGTCCACCGCATGGGTGACCGTGCCTTTGCCATAGTCCCGGCAAAGGCCCTCTACTTTCAGGATCTGCTCCATCTGTATGCCTCCTTCTCAGATTGTATATAGCATACCAGATCCATCTTAAAAATTTCTAAATACCCTCTTACCCTTTTGTGAAACTGGAAAGCCGCCGTGGAAAACCGACTTGATTCGGCTCCCACGGCGGCTTTGCATTTGGTTTGATCTTCAGGTTTGCCCGCTCAGCCCAGCTGACACAGGGCGGCGGCCGTCTTGGCGGCCAGACGGGCGTTGTTGAACACCAGCTGGATATTGGAGTCCAGGCTGTCCCCGCCGGTGAGCTCCTTTACCTTGGCCAGCAGGAAGGGGGTGGTGGCCTTCCCGTGGATGCCCTGGGCATTGGCCTGGGCAATGGCCTCGTCGATGGCCTTGTTGATAATGTCATGGTCCATGGCAAACTCCTCGGGGATGGGGTTGGTCACCAG
The DNA here is from genome assembly GCF_944385615.1 of uncultured Flavonifractor sp. Classification (GTDB taxonomy): domain Bacteria; phylum Bacillota; class Clostridia; order Oscillospirales; family Oscillospiraceae; genus Flavonifractor. Next base: position 10,373 of record NZ_CALWXV010000018.1, read on the forward strand.
CATACCACCCTTGAGGCCCAACGTCTGGGAGACGTGGAAGGCGGCGGCCAGCTCCTCCGGGGTGTCCATGCGGTAGTCCACCTCAAAGCCGCTCTTCCGGGTATAGAAGGCGGGCAGCTCCTTGGTGCCGTAGCCGATGACGGGCACGCCGTGGGTCTCCAAATACTCCAGGGTCAAGCCCAGGTCCAGGATGGACTTGGCGCCAGCGCACACCACCATGACGGGGGTGGAGGCCAGCTCCTCCAGATCGGCGGAGATGTCCATGGTGGTCTCGGCCCCACGGTGGACGCCGCCAATGCCGCCGGTGGCGAAAATCTGGATGCCCGCCATGTGGGCGATCATCATAGTGGTGGTAACGGTGGTGGCGCCGTCAGCCTTTTGAGCCACCAGCACCGCCAGGTCCCGACGGCTGGCCTTGGTCACCGCCTGGCCCTGCTTGCCCAGATACTCGATCTCCTCCACGGTCAGTCCGGCCTTCAGCCGTCCACCCAGAATGGCGATGGTGGCGGGCACCGCGTCGTTCTCCCGGATGATCTGCTCCACCTTCAGGGCGGTCTCCACGTTCTGAGGATAGGGCATACCGTGGGAAATGATGGTGGATTCCAGGGCCACCACCGGGCGGCCCTCCGCCACAGCCTGGGCCACTTCAGGGGCTACGTCCAGATACTTGTTGAGATTCATGTTGCTTCCCTCCAAATTGATTGTAATCGGTATCCTGTATTACGCTTCCATTCGTTTTTTGAGCAGTTGGGCGCTCATGGACGGATTGATGGTCTCGCCGCTCTCCATGGCGATGGCACCCGCCGCCATGGCGGCCCTGGCGGTGCCCTCCAGGTCGGTACCTTCCAGATAGGCCCAGGCAATGGCCGCCATACCCGCGTCCCCGCAGCCGGTGGTGTTGACCATCCGGCCGGGACAGCAGGGCACGTGGAGCCGCTGATGGTGGTCAGCAGCCAGCATTCCATCTCCCCCCAGGCTGATAAACACCCGCCGCAGGCCGGTTTCCAGCAGGGCGTCGGCCGCCGCATGCAGGCTGGCCTCGTCGGTGATGGTGATGCCGGAGAGCAGCTGGGCCTCCAGACGGTTGGGCTTGAGGGTATGGAGCTTGCCCAACACCGGCCGCAGCTTTTCCGCTTTGGCAGTAGACACCGGGTCGGCAAAGATGGGCAGCCGGATATTGTCGGCCAGCCAGGCAATGGACTGGGCCGGAATGTTGGTATCTACCACCAGCAGCTGGGCATTTTGCAGCAGCCGGGACCGCCCTGTCAGAAAAGCGGGGGTTATATGGTCATAAATCTCCATATCGCTGACGGCTAAAGCCATATCCCCCTTGTGGTCCGCGATAAACAAATAGGTGGAGGTAGCACCTCCCGGCACTGTCAGACACTGGCTGATGTCAATACCCAGCTCTCCGCAGCTGGCGGCGATGCGCTGGGCGTTGAGATCGTCTCCAAAGGCGGTGAGCAGCCGCACATCTACCCCCAGCAGAGCCATATTGTGGGCAATATTCCGGCCCACGCCCCCCAGGCTGGTACGCACCTGTCCCGGGTTGGAGTCCTCCGGCACCAGCTCGCCCAGAGACCGCCCGCCAATATCCAGGTTGACCCCGCCCACCACCACTGCATAAGGGGCGGTGCGGACAATATAGCCCTTGCCGGCAATGTGTCCCTGCTTCATCAGGTTGGAGATGTGGACCGCAACCGACGACCGGGTGATACCGGCCTTGTCGGCCAGCTCCTGCTGGGAGATCATGGGATTTTCCTCGATCCATTTGAGGATCTGCCGTTCCCGCTGGGTCATGGGGCACCTCCTAAGCATTTATCTATATACTAATCTTATGCTTATATTCTCCTCTTGTCAAGAGACAATCAAAAGGGGTTACCCCGCCTGGATCTGGGCAGCCACAGTGTTAAGCACTTCCTGGTGAGTCTGGTCAAAAATGTGGGTGTACACCCGCCCGGTAATGGACACATCCTTGTGGCCCAGAGCTTTTCCAATATCCACCAAAGGTACTCTGGCGCTGTTGGCCACGCTGGCAAAGGTGTGGCGCAGGCCGTGGACGGTGATCGGGGGCAGATCATGCTCCTCCACAAACGCCCGGAAGGCCACAGTCACCATGTTGGGATGCCTGGGGGCGCCTTTGTTGTCGGTGAGGACATAACCGCTGTCCACATAGTCGGGGCACTCAGCGGCTTGCTTCAGCTGTTTGGCCCGGGTAGCCCGGAGCAGCTGGATCAAATCATCCAGCCCTGCGATACCCAGGGTGCGAATGGAATTCTGAGTCTTGGGCTCCTTTTCCACCACTCGCTCCCCAGCGGTGGTGCGGGTCACGCGGATGCGGATGACCCAGTGCTCAAAATCCACATCTTTCCAGCGTAGGCCGCAGATTTCCCCCCGGCGCAGGCCCAGATAGGCGCCCAGCTTGACCACCGGCTCCAGCCAACAGCCCTCCACCGCCCGAAACAGGTCCCGCAACTGCTCCGGGGTGTAGAAAAACTGCTTGGTTGGGTGCTCCTTGGGCGGCTCCACCCGGGCGACGGGATTTTCCTGCAAAATATGCTGCCGGTAAGCCATCTGAAGGGCGGTGTGGAGCAGAATATGGTGCTTATGGATGCTGTTGGGGTCCAATTTTCCCTCCCGCAGCTTGTGGGCGTAATATTTTTGAATATGCCAGGCCTCCAGCTGCTGAACCCGGAGATCCCCCAGGATGGGGTTGATGTGGTTTTTGATGATCCCCCGATAGCAGTAATAGGTGGTATAGGCTCGATTGGGTGCCACAATCTCCTCCAACCAGTAGTTCAGCCACTCTTCTACGGTCAGCAGCCGGCAGTCCCGGGGCAGTTCGGTGCTGTTGCCCCTCTGAAACCGCTCCAGGGCGGCCTCTGCCGACTCCTGATCTACAAAGGTGCGCACCCGTCTGTCCCGGCGGCCCCTGGAATTTGTGCCGTAATTAAACACCGCATAATATAAATTTTTCTGATCGTCATAAGCTAAATTTTTTTTGATTGTCTTTCGTGCCATGGTTAGCCCTCCCCTTGTCGTAATTGGTCGAATTTGAACTTACTGCCTATTCTGTCAGGGTTTTTCTCTACCGTCAATGCCCCCCTCCCCCCACTTTTCCTTGAAAAATGGCTACCTGCTGGCTACCGGTAGCCAGCTCCATCCCGGTAATCCCTTGCTGTACAACAGGTTTTCATTTTTCTAAGAGTATGTTCCCTCATCTAGACCAGGGTCGAAAAAAAATAAGGAGGAATTCCCAATGAGAAACCTCAAGCGGACTCTCAGTCTGGTTCTGGCCGCTCTCATGCTGATGGGCATGATGGTAGTCGGCGCCGGTGCTGCGGGTGTTGACGACTTCTCCGATAAGGATGAGATCGTCAACAAGGACGCCGTTTCCATGCTCACCATTCTGGGCGTGATCAACGGCAAGGAAGATGGGTCTTATTATGCCCCCAAGGATAATGTGACCCGTGCCGAGATGGCTAAGATGATTGCCACCATCCTGAACCAGGGTGCTGATGTCAATGATCTGTACGCCAACCTCGAGACTGGCCTGACTGACATCGACAACAGCTGGGCCAAGGGCTACATCAACTACTGCTACAGCCTGGGCATCATCGCCGGCCGTGGCAACGGCACCTTCGACCCCACTGCCCCTGTTACCGGCAATGAGGCCGCCAAGATGCTGCTGGTGGCTATCGGCTACGACCCCGAGGTTGAGGGTCTGACCGGTGCTTCCTGGGCCATCAAGACCACCTCTCTGGCTTCTACCCTGGGTATCTTTGATGACCTGACTGCTCCCACCGCTGAGAACCTGAACCGTGACAACGCTGCTCTGCTCATCTACAACGCTCTGGACGTTGAGATGATCCAGAAGTACGAGGACGGCTATGCCATGATCTTCGAGGATCACCGCACCCTGCTGTCCAACAAGTACGGCGTGTACAAGGTCGAGGGTATTGTGACCGCCAACGAGTGGGCTGAGCTGAATCAGACCAACTCCGAGGCCACTGCCAAGACTGGCAAGACCACCCTGGATCATGTCAAGGTGTACGCTTCCACCACCTCCAACACCACTGTTGCTGAGTACGTGGAGGAGAAGGAGCCTGTGACCTTCAACGTGTCCACCGACGTGAGCATGCTGGGTAAGGCTGTCACCATGTACATCAAGAAGACCACCGTTCTGGCCAACTCCACCGTGCTGGGCGTGACCGTGGACGACAAGGTCAACGTGATCGAGGGCACTGTGGCCAACAGCAGCAAGGTGACCGACCTGCTGAAGGGCACCGGCCTGTCCGTGACCGACGACACCGAGTACTATGTGAACTACGGCTATGAGACTGCTTCCAAGGCCGCTGAGCTCATCAGCGACTACGATTGGACCAAGACTGCCAGCAAGTTCAACATGAACGGTGTTGACGTGAAGCTGATCGACAACAACAACGACGGCGACGTGGAGTACGTGCTGTACATCCGCGAGACCCTGTCCAACGTTGTCCGCACCAACACCAAGGACGAGACCGTCACCATCAACGTGCCTGTTGTGGATGCCAACGGCATTCTGACCACCACTACCAGCAAGGCCAGCACCACCACTCAGGTTCTGGACAACGCCGACGTGGTGACCAGCATGGAGCTGGCTGCTGACGACCTGATCCTGTATGTCCAGTACGGCGGCCGTACTTACATCACCGAGCCCACCATCGTGACCGGCACCATGACCCGTGTGGATCGCGACCAGGCTGAGGAGCTGTACATCACCGTGGACGACGGCGAGACCTACAAGATGTCCTACATCCGTGAGGTCGAGTCTCAGGTGGACGCTGACATCACCCGCTTCTACATCGAGAACGCCGGCCAGAGCACTGGCGCCAAGTTCGACACCAAGTACGACTTCATCCTGGACTCCAACGGCTACATCGTGGCCTTCCGTCCTGCTGAGGATGTGGTTGCCAACTACGGCCTGGTGATCGGTTCCGCTTGGACTCAGAACGCTCTTACCAAGGCTGGCGAGGTCAAGATCCTGCGTGCTGATAACGTGGAGCAGACCTACACCATCGACTGGAAGGCTTCTGACGACTGCTTCACCAATGGCGAGACTGGCCTGGAGAACTATCTGGGCACCCGCGACGTAAACAATAACATTGGCGGTACTACCACTGGCAACAACCTGAACAATGCTGCCGGTACCGTGATTGAGTACTCTCTGACCGAGGACAACATCCTGACCATTGAGAACGTCCTCAACCTGAACGGCCTGACCGCTGGTAAGCTGACTGTGGCCAGCAACGGCGATCAGAGCAAGATCACCATCGACGACAACAGCAAGGCTGTTGCCAAGATCGACTCCTCCAACCCCAATTTCCCCGCCAACCTGCAGTACAATCTGAACAGCAAGTATGAGAACGGCAACGGCTACCTGAACGTGAATGTGAAGGGCACCGCTGTCCAGGAGACCTTCGCCATTGACAAGAACACCATCGCTTTCTACTATGACGTGAAGGACGACGGTACCGTGAAGTATGGCGTGGCCACTGGCTGGGAGAACATGGGCGATGTGGCTGCCAATGTGGATGCTCAGGTCTATCCTGTCATCACCAAGAGCGGCGGCCAGTATGTTGCTTCCTCTCTGGCTGACGTGGTTCTGTTCAACGCTGAGCTGACCACCAACACCGCCAACTACATGCTGGTTCTGAACGCCAACGCTGTTGACTCCAAGAACCTGGAGCTGAACGTTGTCTTTGAAGACGGCACCACCGCTGCTATCACTGTTTCTAAGTCTGACTATGGCACTGCCTTCGGTACCAACGCCTCCTTCATGAAGGCTTACAAGTACGGTGTGGACGGCAACGGCAAGTACACCATCGACACCACCAGCGCTATTGCCGCTAAGCCCGCCGCCCTGCTGCAGAACGGCACTGTGGATGTGAACGGCACCTACCTGACCATCCTGGGCAACACCAACATCTGGGATGTCACCGATGTTGACAGCGCCAATGATGAGGTCACCACCGGCAGCTTCGACTATGTCAACAAGAAGTGGGCCGTGGTTGTTGACACCAACAGCGGTAAGACCATGAAGACCGCTTGGGTGTGGGATATGGACAGCGACAACATCTATGGCACCAGCTGCACCTTCGACTGGAACCTGACCAACTATGAGACTGTTTGGGCTACCGGTACCATCTATGACTACATGCAGCTGGCTCAGGCTCTGAACAGCGGCAAGAACGTCCGTGTGGTTGGCAACCTGACCCTGACCTACCCCCTGAACATCCCCGCTGGTATCACCGTTCAGGTGGAGGGCAACCTGACCACTACTGCTACTAACAACGTGACTGGCCAGGGCAACCTGCGCGTCTACGGCACCTACTACGCCAACTCCAACATCGTGGTTCCCACCCAGGTTCTGGCTCTGGAGACCGCTGATAACATCTCCATCAAGGCTGATACCCATGTGTACAATAGCGCCACTCTGGGTGCTACTGTTACCAACACTGCCACCAACACCATTGACACCGGCGTCCACTTCTGCTCTCGCAACGGCACTGTTGACGCTTGGAACTACCTGGTAATCAACGGCCACTATGAGTCCAACGATACCATTCTCAACGTTGGCGGCGAGATCAACAGCACCAATACTATGATCGTCTTTGGTAACCTGACCATCAAGAGCGGTACCCTGACTGTGGGTAAGACTGCTGCCGGTAACCTGGTTATGGCTGGCAACGGTACCATCTCCGGTAACGGTACTCTGCAGGTTGGTACTGCTGGCACTGTGGACGGCAACGTGACCCTGACCACCGGTTCCGCTGTGAACATGGCTGGCAGCGTGATCGTGGATGCCAAGGGCACCATTTCCCAGAACTATGTTTCCGGCAAGACCCTGACCGCTGGTTCTGTCACCATCAATGGCGGTACTGTGAACGTGCCCGGCAGCATTGTTGCCAGCACTGGCAGCGTGGTCATCGGCGCTAACTCCCATGTGACCGTGACCGGCACCATCAGCGCCCCCAACGGCGTTGTCTCCATCTCTGACGGCGCTACCGTTGAGACTGGCTCTGAGAGCGGCAAGCCCGGCACCGGCCTGGCTCTGGGCAGCCTGACCGTGAAGGGCCAGAGCATTGCTGTCAGCGGCTCCGACCTCTATGTCAACCTGAGCTATGCTGCTGCCAACAACACCAACAGCGTTGCCTTCGCTTACTCCCTGGCCAATGACACCACCAATGTGACTGTGTCCATCCGCGATGAGCACAACAACGCAATCGTGGGCAACACTGGCACCAACGCTCTTTCTACCGGCGTTTACACCATCGTGCTGTCCAGCCCCACTGCTGATGCTGTCACCTACAGAGTGCATGTCACTGTGGGCGATGCCATTAAAGACACTTCTCTGACCAGCATCACCGTGAAGGGCGTGACCGCCTCCAAGGTGGACGATAGCACTGCTAACGGGAGCGAGGAGCACCCCATCAAGTATGAGGTCGAGCTGACCTACAACCTGGCTTGGGATACTGTGGCCACTCAGCTGTCCATCGTAACCAAGGAGTCCTCTGCTACCGTGGCAAACTTCAAGGCTGGTACCACCAATATCGCGGACATCACCGATGCCGACGCTGACAAGACTGGTACTGTTGCCGCTGGTTTTGTAACCTTCTCTGTGAAGGCTGACAAGCGGAATGAGACTTTCTACCAGCTGGAAGTCAAGGTGAATGACAGCAAGAAGGTCACCCTGAACACCACTGTTGACTCCAGCAATGTGACCCTGAGCGCCTACAAGGTTTCCGGCGATACCAAGTTTACCGCTGTTGCCGGCAACATTGAGACCGTCTCCAACAAGGAGATGTTCCTGCAGTTCAACAATGTTGGCTATGAGGGCCTGAAGGTTTACTATCAGATCCTTAGCGCCGGCGCCATTGCTGATGAGAAGGCTTGGGTGGAGCTGCCTGCCAATCCCGACGGCACCTACACTCTGACCACCACCATCCTGGCTCAGGCCGAGGGCAAGACCATTGTCCTGAAGGCTGAGGCTACCACTCCCATGGTGCAGTTCACTGTTAAGTCCAGCACCAACGTTATGGTCAACAATGTGCCTGTGAGCGGCAATTCTCTGTACGTCTCTCAGAACAGCACTGCGACTGTCAGCGTGAAGGCTGGTGAGAAGGTCAGCTTTAACGGCGCTACCTATCAGTATGTCAAGGCTGAGAACGGTTACGACATCTACAACGTGACCTTCGGTACTGTCGATGCTTCTCTGACTGTTGGCTAAAAATTGCTGACTCTTGATTGTAGATAAACTGCAATCAAAGGACCCCCGGGTTTCCCGGGGGTCCTTTTTATGTTTGATGCAATTTATAGCTCTGCCCGTAAAAAGCAAGCTCTCAGCGCAAAGCCAGATATGTGTATGAGATTCCGCTTGTGTTTGGCGTATCACCATACGCATAGTCATATGTGACTTCCATGCCTGTAGAAACAATGCGGAGCAGAGTGGTTTGGTTGTTGCCAATGGCGATTCCATAAAAATTCCCGCCTGAAACAAAAACTGCCTTTGGCTGAAATCCCAAATTGATTGTTTGTGAAATTTGGTTGTAAGGTATATTGCTCGTGCCGTTGCCAGTATAGCTGCCCCGGACAAACTCCGCCTTGCCGCTGGACAGTGAGTTGATTTGGCCCTGCTGGGTATTGATCTGGCCCTGCTGGGTGTTGATTTGGTTCTGCAAATTGGTGATGGAATCGAAGCCGGGCTTGCTGTTGATCTGCTGCTGCTGGGTGTTGATTTGATTTTGCAGATTGGAAATGGCGTCTGGATTGGGTAGATTGTTGATCTGGCCTTGCAGATTGCCGATGCTGCTGTTGAGCTGCCCCTGCAAGCTGGTGATGGCGCTGTTGTCAGCCTTACCGGCCAGAGCAGTGTCGATTTTGCTCAAGTCGGTGTTGAAATCGGTCCGCAGGAAATTGTCCTGCGGGTCCCACTGGTGCAGCTGATAATTTGGTGTGAATGTACCCATGCGATTCCTCCCTCTGTTTCTCTGTATGTGAGGCCCTTTGCCCCACTTTTGATTTTTCCCAAGGACCCCTTTGGCATGGGATTTTTGTTGCACACAGAAAAAACGCCCCCTGTACGGAGCATTTGCTCCATACAGGGGGCGTACTTTCTGCAAAATCCGCGCTCAGCCAGCCGCAATGCCCAGCTGGGTCAGCCAGGTCATGGTCTGCTCAGGCAGGACGATCTCACCCATGTGAGTTGCGTTCCAATCCAGCATTTTCTGATACAGCTCGGTGACAGCCGTGCGATAAGTGGGGTCCTCCTGGTAGACCTGCATAATGAGGTCAAAGGAGGTCTGCCACGCATCGCTGTCCGCCGCCATATAGTCCACATACTGATTGATCATTTCAAAGGCCTTGGGCGCGTTCTGCTGGTTGAAATAATACTGGGCCAGGTAGATGGGGATGGTATTGGAATGGACCTTCTCCAGCCGCTGGGCGTACTTGGCCGCGGTTTCGTGGATCTCGGTCTGCTGGGCGTCCACGCTCATGCTGCTGGTCACATAGGAGAGCATATGGTCGGCCCATTCAAACCGGTCCAGCCCAATGGCCTGCTCCACCGCGTCAAAGCTCTTTTCCCGCTCCACCAGGGCGTTGGCGTACATATTGCAGCCCAGCAGAATGGCATAGATCAGCAGCAGCGCCGCCAGCACCCAGCCGATGCCCTGGCGGATACGCTCTTTGACAAAGGTCAGGGGCATGGTCTGACCACAGCACAGGGCCACCAGACCAAACACCCCCAGTGCGAAGGGAAGATAGGCGAAGAAGGAGAATACCACTTCCACCCCGGCGTGCCCCGCCATAAAGACCAATACACCGCCCAGCGCAGCGGCCAGGGGGTGGGACTGCTCCTGGGGCTGGCGGCGGGATTTGATGACAGCGATAAACGCGGTCACAAATACCCCCACAAAGAGGATCAGGCCGATAATACCGGTCTCCACCAGAGACTCGATATAGTGATTGTGGGCATATTTGGTCTCATAGTAGAAGGACTGCACGCTGATGATGCCGTTCTCATAGGCGCCCATACCCAGGCCAATGATGGGGCTGCGCTGGAACAGCTTCATGCCGTCCTCAAAGAACACCAGGCGCTGAATGGCGTTCTGGTTGGCCCACAGGCCCTGTAGACGGTTTGCCACAAATTCAGGCAGCAGGGTATAGCCCAGGGGGAAAGAGACGCTGCCGCGCTCTCCCTGAAGGGAGAGCTCTTCCACGGTGACGTCCGCCCCCGCGGTGATGTTGGCATACACCACAATGCTGTCCTCCGGTACGGTGACGGCCGCGCCGTCCGCCGGTCCGGAATAGAGCACCGTGCTGGTGTGCATCATGGTGTCCTCCCGGTTCTGGCTTTCCAGCGTGATCTCCACCGGACCGTCACTGACCACAGACAGGGTATAGCTGCCCGCCTCGGGGTAGGCAGCCCGGCGCAGGCTCTCCCCTGCCTTCAGAGAGGCGGAACCGGTCAGCTGCATGGCGACAAACGCAAAGACCGCCAAAACCGCCACCGCAGTGACAATGAGAATGGGCACCACGCGGGTGTGCTGCCCCAAAAGCTTGCCTATCCGCTGGCCCACAAAGTGGTCCAGCACGCAGAGCAGAGCGGCGCCGACTACGATACAGAGCAGGGGGATGGGCTGGAAGCCGGTCCACTCCACCAGAGAAGTGGCGGACACCGCGAATCCAGCCCCACAGACCAGGATCAGCGTCTCCACCATCAGCACCAGCAGGCTACCCCGGGTCTCGCGGCGCTCCAGCAGCAGGTACACCAGAAAGCCCACCGCAATGGTGGCGCTGCCGCCCATACTGAAGGCCAGGAAGAAGGAAAGGGCGTTGATATAGAGGCACACCAGATGGAACTTTCTGTGGGTGTTGTGAGTGGAGGTCAGGGCCAGGCCCAGGGAGAGAAACACGCCGATTCCCATGCACCCGGCAAACACATTGGGGTTGGTGAAGATGGAGTTGATCCGCACCCCTACCTCCACGGGCGTGAGGGCGCTGTAATCCGGAGTAAAAAGCCCCAGAATCCCCAGCACCGGGGTGCTGATGAGGTGGGTGGACAGCAGATCGATGCTTACCAGTCCGGAAATGGCCGCCGCCCCTTCCAGGATGGCGGCAAAGCCCCGCCCAATTTCTTTTCCTGTGCCTTTGGCCAGGGCCAGCAGCAGCACCACACAGCAAAAGGACCCCAAAAGAACCACAAAGGATTTCAGGGCAAATTTTCCCGAAATGGCATACAAGGTGGAAATTCCATTCAAAATCACCCAGGCACTCAATGCCAGGAAGGGAATGGACAAACGCTCCCTGATCTGCTTGTACCGGATGACCAGAGCGGCTACCGCGCACAAGGTCACAAAAAGGGCGACCCCCTTGGCGGTAGAGAGATTGTTCAGGCAGATGAACAGAAAATAGGCCACTGTCAGTCCCGCCATGATGCCAAGCTGTTTCGGACTGCAGCCCAACACTGTCATAGCCGCGTTCTGTTTCTGTGTTCTATGCGACGACATGATGCTCCTCCCCAAATGATTACAAATTCCTGTTTCGACAAAACTTGTGAAAAGACAGGCAACCTGTCCGTCGTCTGTTGTCAAAGAAAGCCGAAACTATGTTAGTATACCACGGATTCCCAATTAAGTCCACACGCATGGAGGTTAATTATGCAGTTTTTCCTGGTTAATCAGGGCTTTGGTCACAGTCAGCAGCAGGATTTTGATATCAAAAAAGAAATTCCAGTTCTCAATATAGTAAATGTCATAGCGGATGCGCTCCTCAATAGAGGTGTCGCCCCGCAGGCCGTTGACCTGGGCCCAACCGGTGATACCGGGACGGACCTGATGCTTCACCATATACAGCGGGATCTCTTCTTTAAACTGCTGAACATAGTGGGGGACCTCCGGCCGGGGTCCCACCAGGCTCATATCCCCCTTGAGGACATTGAACAGCTGGGGCAGCTCGTCGATGGAACACTTTCGGAGCAGAGCGCCGAATTTGGTCTTGCGGGGATCGGAGTTCCTGCTCCATCCGGTGTCCTCCTCTGCGTTGACCCGCATGGAGCGGAATTTATACATCTGGAAGGTCTTGTTGTTGCGGCCCACCCGCTCCTGCTTGAAGATCACCGGCCCAGGAGATGAGAGCCGTACGCCGATGGCGGCGATGAGCATAATGGGAGAGGTGCAGACGATCAGTACCAAAGAGCCGATGACATCCAGCGCCCGCTTGGAGGCGCTATGGAACCAGCAGTCCAGCGGAATGTGGCGGATGTTCATCAGCGGGATGCCCTCGATGTTGTCAAACTGGGGATTGGAGGGGATATATTCCGCATAAAACGGAATGATGGAGAGCTTGATCCCCTCCTTTTCGCAGGCCTCGATCACATTGCGGGTAAAGCGAAACTCCTCTGCCGGAAGGGCCACCACCACTTCGTCCGGGGAGCGGCGCTCCAGCACTTTTTCCAGCGCCATCACACTGCCCAGATAGGTCAATCCGGGGATGGAATCGTGCTCAGAAAGATAGCCGTCAATCAGGTAGCCGTATGCCTTCTGGCGTTGGACCACCTGGACATAGCGGACGGCCATGTGGCTGTCCCCCACCAGAAGGATATGTTTCTGGTTAAAGCCCCGCTGACGGTAGTACCGCAGCAAATAGCGGAGAATGACCCGCTTTGTGGCCATGCCCAAAAAGGCCAGTGTGAAAAAGGTTACCAAGGTAAAGCGGGAGAAATGGACCACCTTATACAAAAAGAGCAGGGTCTGAATGAGAATAAAGTTCAGCACACAGCCCCAAAACACTTTACTGATCTCCCAGCCCACAGGCTTTTTACGGAGGGAGTCGTAGAGACCCATGGTTGCAAAAGTAATGAGGTGACCGGGGATCAGGACAAGCAGCAGCCCCATATAGCCGCGCAGCGGAATGGTGGCAACGCCGCCGTCCAACAGATAAAATCGGAAGGCAAAGGCCAACGGCATGGCAAGAAAGAGAATCAGTGCATCCAGCAGCACATTGATATAATTGAGCGTACGCTGGTTTTCTTTAATCATGGTCGAGCAGACTCCTCTATCTCAAATGGCCCCTACACCAGAGGGGAACGAGGGAATAAGCGCGTCAGGTATGGGTTATTGTCTCATCCCTCAGCGGGATCAATGCCTCATATTGAGCCATAATGATGGGCAGCACCTGGTCCAGACAATAAACCCCCACGCTCTGCCGCCCCTGCCGTCCCATACGCTCCCGCTCTTCGGGGGATTGGAGCAATTTTTGGAGCTGGGCGGCGCAGGCCTGCCAATCGCCGTAGGGGTAGAGCAGACCACATGTATCGGGGACCAGCAGATCGGTATGGCCCTTGACCGCGCTGGCCACCACAGGCAGGCCGTAATACATAGCCTCCATGATATTAAAGGGCAGGCCTTCGCTGCGGCTGGCGGAGACAGCAATATCCGCCGCCCCATACCACTGGGCCATACGGGCGACCTGGCCGGGGAAGATGACCCGCTGCTCGATTCCCAGGCTGCGGGCCAGGGCAACGCACTCCTCCAGAAGCGCCCCCTGGCCGGGCAGAGCCAGCTTTACCTGGAGCGGCAGCTGCGCCAGCGCCCGGAGAAGGACCTGCTGGCTCTTTCGCCCGGAAAACTCGGCCGCATAGAGAAGCAGGGTATCCGTCTCCTCAATCCCCCACTGGCGGCGCAGAGCGGATGCCTCCTCCCGGCTGATGGGAGGCAGGCGGCTGGGGTCTAGTCCCACGCCGGGAATCTCCACCATTTTTTTGCCCAGTCTATGGGCGGCGGCATACTGGGTATCCCACCGGTTCATGGTCATCAGAAGGTCGGTCCTGGAAGCCACCAGCTTTTCGGCAGCCTGAAGAATGAGCCCCTTGGCGGCGGGATTATTTTCTCCAAATAAATACCCGTGTACCATACAAACCACTTTGGGCCGCTGTTTTCCACCATTTACCGCCAATCTGGTAAAAAAGGACGCCAGCGCCGTATGGCAGCTGACCACATCGTAGGCAGTCTCCCGCATGGTACGCCGAAGCTGGCGCAGAGCCCTGCCATTGCGCGGAGAGAGCATCTGTTTTTCAAAATCCAGGTGGATGGTCCGGTGGGCCTCCGGGATTTCCATGGGAGCGCCGCCGCAGGCCACATCCACCGTCCAGCCCAGAGCGCGGAAGGCGGACAGATACGGACGGTGGAACTGCACAATATGGGAATATGTAGATGCCGTAAATAGGATTTTTGGCATTTTCCGCTCCTCTTTTACAGAAGAATTTTGTAGGTTTTTGTATTATATCACACCCATCCTGAAAAAGAAAGGGAGCTTGCCACAGGGAATGTCTGCACGGTTTGTCAAGGAAACATCCCCCAAGATCCAAAGCTCCATATCAAAAGAACCCCCTCCCTGCACAGATCATAGACCTGTACAGAGAGGGGGTTCCTGTATCCAATTTTGTGGGGGAGTATCTGCCCCCTTTCGTCTGTTCCCTCAGTGTGCCACGGTGGCAAAGACCACGGCTGCCCCGCCGGAATTGGGGGTAAGGGCCCGAATGACTACGCTGGCATCCTCCATGCCGGACACAGCAGCCGGCAGATTGGCAATGCCCTGGTAGCACACCGCCTGCTGGACAGCCGGGTCATAGACTACAAACACGGTTTTATTGTCGATGCTCAACACATAATGTCCGTGGGTGAGCTCATTGCCACCCATAGAGGAGATATCCAGGCCGGTCTCCAGATACACATTGCAGGCCGTCATATCGCCGGAGACATTAGATAACGGATAAAGGGACACGGTATCCCCCTGCCGGGTATAGGCCCAGATACCGGACAGTGCAGCGGCATCGTTGACCGACTGGCTGGTGTTCTGGCCGTTGGCTTCGGTCCCGTCGGCACTGACGTCATAGACCAACAGGTTGGTATTACGGATCACCACGTCTCCATCCTCTAAGGTAACGGCCTTCTCGCTGACATAGCCCGCCCCACCTTCAGTCACTCCAGCGGGATTGTTGGAAGATTCCGGGCCAAAAGCGCCGTTTTTTCCATAGGGGCCGCCAGCGCCCAGGTCGGTATCGGTCAGGGTTTGCAGGGCCACGGAGAACTGCCCCACCGTGCCGTCGGAAAGCACCAGCGAAGCGGTCACCAGGGGCTGGGCACTCTCTGCCACCGGAGCCAGCTCTGCCTCGTCCCCGTCAACCACCGTTTCCCCCTCTGCCGGCTCTTCCGGCACCTCGGGCAGCTGTAGGCTGCCCTCTATGGACAACAGCTGGGCATAGCCGGAGCTGATTTCACTGGTACAGACATCTACCACGCTGCCGGACTGGTCCAGGCTGAACACGCCTTCCGTACCTTCCGTCAGCACGGGCAGACCGGAGACCGCCGTCCCCAGGGGATAGGTTTCCCCGGAGATCATCACCTGATCTTCTTCCAGGCTGGTGAGGATA
Organism: uncultured Flavonifractor sp.; assembly: GCF_944385615.1. Classification (GTDB taxonomy): domain Bacteria; phylum Bacillota; class Clostridia; order Oscillospirales; family Oscillospiraceae; genus Flavonifractor. Next base: position 25,845 of record NZ_CALWXV010000018.1, read on the forward strand.
CCGGTAACTTGCCGTGTGGGGTAGATATGGGCCACACCGTCAGCCACAGCGTAGGTAACGGTATCCCCCGCCTGCACCGGGCCATAGACCACCGCTGTGTCGTCAGAGGAATAGCGGTAATCCGCATAGCCCTTGCCGCCGATGGTGTAGATGGTCATGCCGGAGGCAGCGGTAACGCTGGAAAGGGTGTCCACCTGGTAAGTAATCACAACGATGTCGGTGATGACGTTCTTTTCCCCGGTGTAGATCTCCACCTGCCGGCCGTTCTGGGTCAGGTCGGCCAGAAAGCCCGCGGTGGTCTGGTTGTCGATCCAGCAGGCGGACTGGGTGGAGCGGCCCTCTGAGCCTGCAAAAGTCAAATTGGCCGCAGCGTTAAAGCTGACCCGTTTGGTGGCGGAAATGCGCTCACCGGCAGCGTAGAGGTAGGTATTTTTAAAGGAACAGGAGGGCAGCGCGTCGGCCACTTGCTTGGCACTGGTGCTCAGGGAGAACACAGCGGCAGGGGTGCGGGCGCTATAATAGATGGACTCATCCTGATAGCACCAGCTGCTGCCGGGGCGGCCAAAGCTGTCATAGTCGGTAACCAGCAGCAAATCGGGAAGGTAGGCCTCACAAAACTGCTGGATGCCGTCCTGGCTGCCGTTGTAGTCCCGGTCATAGTAGCCGTCCACCTTCACCGCCGAAAGGCGGTTAGTCAGGTTGTTAACACCGGTATAGTGTACCATGTTGCAGGTCAGGGTACGGTAACACATCAGCGCAGCATCCTGTCGGGTCACATGGTCGATCAGGTTCATATCCTGGGTGGCGATTCCCACCTCCATGGCGGCGGATGCCACATTGAGCAGCCAGTCGGTGCCGGTATATCCCTCTGCCTCCGGGTCATAGCCCAAGGCCACCAACAGCATTTTGGCAAAGGCTGCCCCGCTCAGAGGCTGCTCGGGGTAAAACTGCCCGTTTCCGTTTCCTGTCAGAATCTGATGTTCCACGCAGTAGGCGATATAGGGAGCCGACCAACGGTCTGCCTCCACATCGGTAAACAGCTGGCTGCCGCCCTCAAGCAAAGCGGCATTGGTCTGCACCCCCATCATCGAGCAGATGATTTTGGCGGCCTGCTCCCGGGTCAGTACATCGTCAGGATGAAAAGCGCCGTCGCTGCTGCCGGTAAACACCCCCAGGCCGGTCATAACGTCTACCGCCTCGGTCTGGATGATTTGATCGCTGTCGGTGAACCCGCTGCTGGCCGCCGAAGCGCCCAGAACCAGAGAGCCGGACAACAGCAGCGTGGACAGAGTAAGCGCCAGAAGCCGTTTCAGGTTGCGCATAAAATATCCCTCCTTTTGGGGTTTCTGGAATAGAGCCTTGGCTCCTGATGGTTTTTATTATCCATGATACCGGATTCACCGCCACCGTCAACCGTTTTGCAGAGATTGTAACACAAGCGTAATGTTACCATGGGTTTTTCCCATAATATTTCCATAAATCTGCCATTTTCCTGCTCGCTTTGTATCTTAACATTATATATACGAAAAGGGCGCGCTGCTCAATGCAGCGCACCCTTTTCGTCAGGATGTGATGATATGCATCTATTTTATACCGGTGCAACAGTTTGGCAAGTACGGCAGCCCATAAGACACGGACGGCTAATCTTTTCGGAAGGAACGTTCGTCAAAAACAAGGAGGAATATGATGAGCAGATTTACACCAAATTATCAGCTGCACCAGTGGGACCCGGAGGACAATTTCCTGCGGACCGATTTCAACGAGGACTTGAGCAAGATCGACACCGCTCTGGCCAGCAAGGCCGACAACAGCGCCATTACTAACTTGCAGGGGCAAATCAACAATTTGCCAAACTCCGATGCTGTTGCCAACCTGCAAAATCAGATCAACGCCCAGCAGCAGCAGATCAACAGCAAACCTAATTTAGACGCTATTACCAATTTACAAAATCAAATCAACACCCAGCAGGGGCAGATCAACGGGAAAGCCAATCTTGACAGCATTACCAATCTGCAAAGCCAAATCAGTGCCCAGCAGGGACAGATCAACAGCTTATCCAGCAGCAAGGCCGAATTTATCTATGGAAGCTATACCGGTAATGGTGGTGTATCACCGGCCCAGGTCATCACCATTGGTTTTCAGGCCAAAGCCATCTTTGTGTACGGTCAGAACTATACAGGTTTGGTGGATGCCTCTAACTGTTCCAATCTCTTGACGCTTACCACAACTGGCTTCAATGTCGTCTTTTCCCCCCTTTATGAGGGCACCCCAAATAAAAGCGGCGTCAGATATGCCTATCTGGCTATGCGTTAAACCGGAGTGACAGATAGCAATAAAAGGCCCCCCGGAAATCCGGGGGGCCTTTTGATTTGTGTTACAAATCGCTTAGCCGATGGTCAGAGTGGCGCCATTCAGCTTGAAGGAAGCCAGCTCGTAGTACCAGAAGTTGCCGTCGGCAGTAGGAGCACCAACAACAACGTTCTCGTTCTGAGCGTCCTTGCAGGTCACGCTGGTGCCAGTAGCAACCTGGACCTTGATGGTAGAACCGGTGCTCACATAGATGTAGTCCTTGCCGTCAGCGGGAACAACCTGCTGATCGTTGACAAACAGCCAGTAAGTAGCGGTGCCAGCCAGGTTCACCTTCAGCATCTCGGTCTTAGCCTCGGCCTTAACGGTCAGAGTCTGACCCTCAGCCTGAGCCAGGATGGCCTTGGTCAGGGTGTAGGAGCCATCAGCGTTGGCGGGCAGAACGATCCAGCTGCCGTTACCAATCTGATAGGAAACCACGAGACCCTCGTAGCCCTCAACAGCCTGAGCGGTGAACTTGATGTCGTTGCTGGAGACGGTGTCGCCAGTGGTGATGTACACGTTGGCATTGACAGAAGAACCAGTAGCCAGCTTCACCTTACCAGTATCGGTGGTGGTGATGGTGATGGTGTAGTCCTTAGTAGTGCCATTCTCAGCCTTAACAGTGATGGTCACAGTACCAGCAGCAACAGTGCCCTTGCCGTCAGCCACAATACCGGTGGTACCGGCATCGGTGATAACCACAGTAGCATTCGCGTCAGCGGTAGTCACAACCAGCTGGTCGACAGTGGTGTCGTTAGCCTGGTTGTAGGTCAGGGACACGGTGTAGTTACCATTGGAATCCTTGGTAGCCACAGCACCCTTCACGGCAACGCTGCTCACCTCAGTGCTGATGCCAGCAGCGTTGGTGGTCACGGTCAGGGTGTAGGTGACGGAGTTGTAACCAGCCTTGGACAGGATGATGGTGTAGGTGCCGGCGGTGATAGCGGTAGTGTCGTTAGCGACAGTCTGGCCATTCTGCAGCACGGTCACGGTAGCACCAGCATCGTTGCAGGTGAAGGCGAACTTGTTCACAGTGGTGTCGTTAGCAACGCTGTAAGCCAGGTTCACGGAAGCGGTGTTGCCCACCAGGTTGGCGGACACGCCCTTGACCTTCAGGCTGGTCAGAGCCAGACCAGTCACGGTGCCGCTGCCAGTGCCGGAGGACACGTTGGTGAAGGTCTCAATCACGCCGGCCTCGGTGAAGACGCCGCCGATCTTGCCGGTAGCAGTACCGGTAACGGTCAGGGTGGTGGTAGCAGCCACGTTGCCGGGCACGTTGATGGAGCCAGCAATGTAGATGGTGTTAGCGGACAGGTTCTTGTTGTAGGCGTAGTTCTGAGTCACAGCGCCGTTGGCATTCACGGTGAAGCTACCGGTCATGTTCACGTCGGAAGCAGTGCTCAGGGTCAGGGTGCCGTAGTTCACAACCAGGGAGCCGTTGCCCTTGATGGTGCCAGCGCCGCCCATGGTCAGAGCGCCAGTGTAGGTAGTGCTACCAATAACGCCGCCCACGGTCACAGCAGCGGGAGCATTGATCTCCAGGTTGCCGAAGACCAGCAGAGTGTTGTTGCTGTAGATGTTGATGTTGGCATTGGCCTGAACGTTAGCAGCCTGCACGTGGCCATAGATGTCCAGAGTGCTGTTAACATACAGAGTGCCGTTGGAGCAGACATGGACGCCATTGCTCACGGTGGTGGCAGCATTCACGTTGATATTGCCAGCAACATGAGTGTCCTTAATGATGGTAGTGGGAGCGCTGATGGTGAGAGCGCCGCCGACCTGAGTGGGAACAGTGATGTTGCCGTTGGACACGGTGTAGTCGCCGTAGACACGCAGGTTACCAGCACCGGTAACAGTGTAGCCGTTGGTGTTCAGGTTGCCCTGGAACTGAACGGTGAGACCAGCGGGAATCACCAGGTTGAAGTTCAGGGAAGCGGTCAGGCCGTTGTTCATGACCATGACGTTCTTGCCGGCCTGCAGGGCCTGGACAATGTTCATCTGATCATAGAAAGCGTTGCCAGTCAGATAGACCTCGCTGTAGTTGGACAGGCTCCAGTCGAAAGCACAGGTGCTGCCGAAGCTGCCGTCGCCGTCCATATCCCACACCCAAGCGGTCTTCAGGGTCTTGCCGCTGTTGGTGTCGATCACAACAGCCCACTTGTCGTTGACATAGTCGAAGCTGCCGGTAGTGACCTCGTCCTTGGCGCTGTCAACATCGGTGACATCCCAGATGTTGGTGTTGCCCACGATGGTCAGGTACTTGCCGCCGGCATCCACGGTGCCGTTCTGCAGCAGGGAGGTAGCCACAGGAGCCACAGCGCTGGCGGTGTTGATGGTGTACTCGCCCTTGCTGTTGACGCTGTACTTGTAGGCCTTCATGAAGGAGGAATTGCTGTTGAAGTAGCTATAATCGCTCTTGGAGACGGTGATCACGGAGGTGGTGCCGTCCTCGAAGACAACGTTCAGCTCCAGGTTCTTGGAGTCAACAGCGTTGGCGTTCAGAACCAGCATGTAGTTGGCGGAGTTGTTGGTCAGCTCAGCGTTGAACAGAACCACGTCAGCCAGAGTAGAGGCAACATACTGACCGCCGGACTTGGTGATGACGGGGTAGACCTGAGCCTTCACACCGGCATTCACATCGCCCATGTTCTCCCAGCCAGTGGCCACGCCGTACTCGCCGGAATCAGCCAGACCATCATTGTCCTTGTCGTCGAAGTAGAAGGCAATGGTGTTCTTGTCAACGGCAAAGGTCTTCTGGTTGCCGTTCACCAGCACGTTCAGGTAACCGTCGCCGGTCTCGTACTTGCTCTGCAGGGTGTACTGCAGGTTGGTGGCATTGTATCTATTCTCGATGTAGGCATAAGCCTCGCGGGAGTCATCAATGGTGATGTTGTCCTGATCAGAGCTGCTGGAAACGCTCAGATCGCCGTTAGCCTGCAGGCCGTTCAGGTTGAGCACGTTCTTGATGGTCAGAACGTTGTTCTCATTCAGAGAGTACTCAATCACGGTGCCCACAGCAGCATTCAGAGTGTTGCCGTACAGGTTCACGTCGCGGGTGCCCAGGTAGGTCTCCAGAGCGGTATCGTTAGCGAAAGCCTTGTCGCTGCCGACGGAAGCGCTCCAGTCGATGTCATAGGTAACCTCAAGGGAGTCAGCGGTCAGGATCTTGATCTCGCCAGCCTTGCTCAGAGCGTTCTGAGTCCAAGCGGAACCGATGACCAGACCGTAGTTGGCAACCACATCCTCAGCGGGACGGAAGGCCACGATGTAGCCGTTGGAGTCCAGGATGAAGTCGTACTTGGTGTCGAACTGAGCGCCGTTGTTCTTGCCGGCGTTCTCGATGTAGAAGCGGGTGATGTCGGCGTCAACCTGAGACTCGACCTCACGGATGTAGGACATCTTGTAGGTGTTGCCGTCGTCCACGGTGATGTACTGCTCATCAGCCTGATCGCGATCCACACGGGTCATGGTGCCGGTCACGATGGTGGGCTCGGTGATGTAAGTACGACCGCCGTACTGGACATACAGGATCAGGTCGTCAGCAGCCAGATCCATGCTGGTCACCACGTCGGCATTGTCCAGAACCTGAGTAGTGGTGCTGGCCTTATTGGTGGTAACGGTGGGCAGGAGGCCGTTAGCGCCCACAACAGGTACGTTGATGGTAACGGTCTCGTCCTTGGTGTTGGTGCGGACAACGTTGGACAGGGTCTCGCGGATGTACAGCACGTACTCCACTTCGCCGTCGTTGTTGTTGTCGATCAGCTTCACGTCAACACCGTTCATGTTGAACTTGCTGGCGGTGGAGTTCCAGTCATAGTCGCTGATCAGAGCGGAAGCGCTGGAAGCGCTCTCGTAGCCGTAGTTCACATAGTACTCGGTGTTGTCGTTCACGGACAGGCCGGTACCCTTCAGCAGGTCGGTCACCTTGCTGCTGTTGGCCACAGTGCCCTCGATCACGTTGACCTTGTCGTCCACGGTCACGCCCAGCACGGTGGAGTTGGCCAGAACGGTGGTCTTCTTGATGTACATGGTGACAGCCTTACCCAGCATGCTCACGTCGGTGGACACGTTGAAGGTCACAGGCTCCTTCTCCTCCACGTACTCAGCAACAGTGGTGTTGGAGGTGGTGGAAGCGTACACCTTGACATGATCCAGGGTGGTCTTGCCAGTCTTGGCAGTGGCCTCGGAGTTGGTCTGATTCAGCTCAGCCCACTCGTTGGCGGTCACAATACCCTCGACCTTGTACACGCCGTACTTGTTGGACAGCAGGGTGCGGTGATCCTCGAAGATCATGGCATAGCCGTCCTCGTACTTCTGGATCATCTCAACGTCCAGAGCGTTGTAGATGAGCAGAGCAGCGTTGTCACGGTTCAGGTTCTCAGCGGTGGGAGCAGTCAGGTCATCAAAGATACCCAGGGTAGAAGCCAGAGAGGTGGTCTTGATGGCCCAGGAAGCACCGGTCAGACCCTCAACCTCGGGGTCGTAGCCGATAGCCACCAGCAGCATCTTGGCGGCCTCATTGCCGGTAACAGGGGCAGTGGGGTCGAAGGTGCCGTTGCCACGGCCGGCGATGATGCCCAGGCTGTAGCAGTAGTTGATGTAGCCCTTGGCCCAGCTGTTGTCGATGTCAGTCAGGCCAGTCTCGAGGTTGGCGTACAGATCATTGACATCAGCACCCTGGTTCAGGATGGTGGCAATCATCTTAGCCATCTCGGCACGGGTCACATTATCCTTGGGGGCATAATAAGACCCATCTTCCTTGCCGTTGATCACGCCCAGAATGGTGAGCATGGAAACGGCGTCCTTGTTGACGATCTCGTCCTTATCGGAGAAGTCGTCAACACCCGCAGCACCGGCGCCGACTACCATCATGCCCATCAGCATGAGAGCAGCCAGAACCAGACTGAGAGTCCGCTTGAGGTTTCTCATTGGGAATTCCTCCTTATTTATTTTCGACCGTGAATATTAGATGACAGTATTAGGGAACATCTTCTCCACGAGTCTGGCATTATCATAATCCATCAAAATCGTTCCGTCAACACCTCCGGCGGTTTTGTAACATAAGCGTAATCTTCCGGGCAGAGGGTGGACACAGAGGAAAGGGGTGGAGCGCCCAATGGCCCCTCCCCCCTGCCCCTCAACGGGTTATACGTAAGAAAACCGGGATAAAGCAGTCCTTTTTTTGTGCATATTGCGCAAATCCGTTCTGTTTCACGATTTCAGCAAAAGTTCGTACACCGCCCCCTGAACGTAATCGATCTGCTCAAAGGTATTGAAGGGGCCAACCGAAAATCGGACCGCTCCCTGGGGATAGGTGCCCAAGGTCTGATGGGCCAGAGGCGCGCAGTGGAGGCCGCAGCGGGTCTGGATGCCATACTCCTGTTCCAACCGGAAGGCCATTTCGGCGTTGTCGGCGTGCAGGAAATCCACCGACACCACCCCGGTGCGGCGGGACGGGTCCCGGGGCCCCAGCACCCGCAGGCCGTCCTCCTCCAGCTCCATGAGCCGGGCCCACAGGTGACCGGCCAGCTTGCGCTCCCGGACCCGGAGGGCCTCTCCCTCCCCTTCCAGGTAGTCCAGCGCCGCTCCCAGGCCAAAAATGCCAGGCAAATTCAGGGTACCTGCCTCAAACCGGTCGGGCAGAAAGGCTGGCATATCCAAAGACTGGGACTGACTGCCGGTGCCGCCGGAGATCAGGGGCTCCAGCTCCGCCGCCAGAGCGTCGGTGACCACCAGCCCGCCGATGCCCTGGGGACCCAGCAGGCCCTTGTGGCCGGGGAAAGCCAGAGCGTCTATACCCATTTCCTCCATATCCACCGGAACGGCTCCCAAAGTCTGAGCCCCGTCCACCAGAAAGAAAACCCCTCTCTCCCGGCACAGAGGGCCTATTTTTTCAATGGGAAACAGGCCACCGGACACATTGGAGCCGTGGCACAGCATCACCGCCCGCGCTCCGGCCAGCTTGTCCTCCAGGCTGTCCAGAACCAGCTCTCCCTGGTCGGTGCAGGGCAGCAGCTCCACCGCTACCCCCTGCCGCTTCAGCTGCTCCAGGGGACGAAGTACCGCATTGTGCTCCATGGGAGACGTGAGTACCTTGTCCCCCGGCCGCAGCAAGCCCTTCAGCAGCTGATTGAGCCCGGCTGTGGCGCCGGCAGTAAATATGACATTCCGGGGACCAGGACCATGGACCAGGGTGTTGAGCTTTTCCCGTACCTCCAGCACCCGGCCCGCCGCGTCGTAGGCCTTTTGGTAATCTCCCCGGCCAATGTTGCACCCCACATTGGTGATGAAATCAGATATGGCCTCCGCCACACCGGGGGCCTTGGGGTATGAAGTAGCCCCGTTATCCAGATAGACGCTGCCCATAGCCGCGCCTCCTTCCTACCTTATAATATATAAAACTATGAAATCTCCGTTTCCACCGGGAGCCGGAACCGGCAGTCCTCCAACCGGGTCAGGGTACGGCTCAGGGCACCGGCGGCGCTGTCATCCACCATCAGGCGGAGCGAGCCCTCCCGCCGGTTCACAGCGGATACCATGGCGGCGGACAGGACGCTGTCGCTTCGCTCATCTCTGGTATAGTCCAGCTGGGGAGTCCAGCAGACCCAGCCCTCCGCCTGCAACGCCCCAGCTACCCCGCTGCCTGCGGCCTCCAGATAGACGGTGTGGGTCCGCAGATGGGCTACCTGCTCCAAAAAAGCACCGCCCGCCGCCAAAGCCTCCTCCACCTCCTCCTGGGTGGACTCTGTAAGCCACAGCCCCACAGCGTGGCCTCTGCCTACCAGGCGGCGGATGGTCTGGGCCTGGTCCAAAATGTCCTGGGGGCGGAACAGAAACAGGCCGTAAACGCCCGCATCCTCCAGCTGGTCTGCCACCTGGTCCGCTGTGCCGGTTTCACACTGCACCGCCAGATACACCGTCAGCTGGTCCTCCTGATCGGGGGAAGCGGTGGGCCGGGCGGTGGTCACAGGCTGGGAGGGAGCAGGGCTGCTTTGAGTCGTTTCCAGCTCCTTGAGGTAGTTGTTGTACCGGTCCCGCATGGAGTTTTCCGCGTATTGGATAAACTGATCGTCGGTAAGATGGCTTGAACTGTCTGTAATCCGCACCAGATCGCCATAGTCCGTGGGGATATAACTGTAGCGCAGGCCAAAATAGGAGCACACCGACGCCGTCGGCAGGAAGATCAGCCCATTGCGGGACACCGCCCGCATATTCTGGTCCGCCCCGTTCCGGTCGGTGCAGGTGCCCTGATTGAGGTCAAAGGTAAGCGTCTCATTCAGGCTGTACAAAGTGAGGAGAGATTTACCCTCCTCCCGGACCAGCCCATAGGACACCCCCAGGTTCACTCCGGTCAGCGACCGGTCAAAGGCAGTATAAGGTGTGTACAGCTGTCCGCTGATCCAGGCCGGCATGGCCTCCACCGACAGATTCACCATTTTATTATTCTCCGCCAGCAGACAGATCTGGGGCGTATCCGCCCAGGCCTTTCCCGCTAATCCCGTCCCCAGTACCAGTGCCGCCACGCACACCAGAGACAGCAGTCTTTTTTTCAAGCGCATGGATCCGCCCCCTTTCTGGTGGCATTATAGCATGATTTTTAAAGGCGGTAAAGCGGCCGCTTGCGCCCTGCTCCCAGGGCTGGTATAATATTTTCATCCAATTTTAAGATTGGTTCAATTCCATTTTTACCCCTGGCTGCGTATACTGCCCTCATGAAAGGGTGTGTTTCTATGGACGTTACATTGGAGCTGGTGGAACAGCTGCGCAAACGGGCCGACCTCTCCTATGAGGAGGCCCGGGCTGTGCTGGAGGAAACCGGCGGCGACCTGTTGGCCGCCCTCATTCTGCTGGAGCAGCGGGGAAAAATCCGCCCCGACGGCGGCGCCAGCGCCCACTACTCCACCAAGTCCGGCGGTCAGTCTGCCCCGCCGCCGCCCCAGGAGCCGGACGCCGCCCAGACCGGCGGCAGCTTTTGGGGATGGTTTACCGATCTGCTTCACCGCTCGGTATCCAACCATTTTCAGGTGTGGCGGTGGGGGGAGCTGCTGGCCTCCATCCCGCTGATTATTTTTGTGCTGCTGATCCTGCTGGCCTTTTGGATCTCGGTGCCCCTGCTGATTGTAGGCCTGATTCTGGGGTGCCGGTATCGCTTTGCCGGGCCCGACCTGGACCACAGCCAGGTGAGCCAGGCGGTCAACCGTGCCGCCGATACCGTCAGCGACGCGGTGGACCGGGCCAAGGCCCAGGCCGAGCAGGCCGCCCGGCAGCGGCAATCCAAGCAATGAGGTGAGAGCATGGAGGAGCATATCCTGCTGGTGGAGGATGAGGAAAAGCTGGCCCGCATGGTGGAGCTGGAGCTGAATTATGAGGGCTATCAGGTGGAAAAGGCCTTTGACGGCCGGACAGGGCTGGAGCTGGCTCTGTCCGGCCGGTTTGACCTGGTTCTGCTGGACATCATGCTCCCTGCCCTCTCCGGTATGGAGGTACTGCGCCGCCTGCGGCGGGAAAGCCAGATCCCGGTCATTATGCTGACCGCCCGGGACACGGTGGTGGATAAGGTGTCCGGTCTGGACATGGGCGCGGATGATTATGTGACCAAGCCCTTTGCCACCGAGGAGCTGCTGGCCCGCATCCGGGCCGCTCTGCGAAAGCGCCCCGACCGGGCTCTGTCAGACGCCCGTCTGTCCGCCGGGCCCCTGGTGATGGACGTAGACCGGCATCAGGTGGCGGTAAACGGCCAGAGCGTGGCCCTGACCCGGAAGGAATTTGATTTGCTGCACTGTCTGCTGGAGCACAAAGAGAAGGTCCTCTCCCGGGAAACGCTGCTGGAACAGGTGTGGGGCTTTGACTTTGTGGGCGAAACCAACACGGTGGACGTATACATCCGCTTTCTCAGGAGCAAGCTGGACGAGCGGTTCCATATCAAGCTGATCCATACCATCCGTGGCGTGGGATATGTGATACGGGAGGAGTTATCATGAAGGCTTCCGCCATTGTCTATACCAGCAATACCGGCTTCACGGCACAGTACGCCACTCTGCTGGCCCATCAAACCGGCCTACCCCTTTTCCGTCTGGAGGATTCTTCCGCCTTGGCCCCCGGCACAGAGGTTCTCTTTCTCGGCTGGCTGTGCGCTGGAAAAATCCAGGGACTGAAAAAGGCCATGGGCCGTTTTTTCATCCGGTGTGTGTGCGCCGTGGGCATGGCGCCCTCTCAGGGTTACGCCCAGAAGCTGGCCCACGATCTGGGCCTGTCCCTCCCCCTGTACTATCTGCGGGGCGGCTATGCGCCCGCTCGTATTCGGGGCAGATATCGGCTTATGATGGCCATGATGAAGGCCATCTTGTCCAAAAAGACCGACACCCAATCCCGGGAGGCCCTGAAAGCCATAGAGCTGGGCGCCGACTGGGTAAGCGCCCAGCAGCTGGAGCCAGTGATGGACTGGCTCCGGAAATAGGCCCGCCATGGCCGCCAAATCAGGCCGCGCCGCCGGCCCCATCCGCTCCTCCATTGTGGCCCGGCTCAACATCCGCCTTTTCTTCCGGCTGTTGGGGATCTATTTTTTTCTGGATTTGCTGCTGCTGGTGCTGGCCTGCGGCGGACTGCTGGTGTGGTGTGAAACCCAGGCCGGTCAAGTCGCCGCCCAGGTGGAGGCGGTTGGCCTGCCCAATTTGGAGGAGAAGGTCTGGACCCAGACGGCGGGCCTCACCCTGACCGACGGTTCCGCCCCCGACCAAGGCTTTGCCCTGCCCTCTTTTATCACCAGGCGGCTGGACCCTCCAGACGCTCCCCGGTATTTTGAGCCAGGCACTCGGGACTTGGTTCAGGCGCTTTCCTCCCAGCATCAGCAGCCTGCCTGCTACACCATCCAGCTGGAACGAGATGGAACACTCTACACCCTGACCCTGGATCTGACCCTGCCTGTCAGGCTCTTTTTCTTTGCCGCCCGCGTGGTGCTGATCTGGCAACTGGTCAGTCTGGTTCTCCATCTGTTCCAGAATGCCGGTACCATCCGCCGCACGCTCCGGCCCATTCAGGAGCTGGCCGCCGCCGCCAGTCAGTTGGGAAACGCTATGTCCCCCGAGGAACTCCAAGCCTTGGCCGGGAGGCTGGATAAAATCAACGCCAGCCATCTGGACTGGCGTATTCCAGTAACCGGCACCCAAAAGGAGCTGAGGACCCTGGCGCAGGCCATCAACGCCATGCTGGACCGGATCAACGGGGCCTATCGCTCCCAGACCCGCTTTGTCTCAGACGCCAGTCATGAGCTGCGCACCCCCATTGCCGTGATTCAGGGCTATGCCAGTCTGTTGGACCGGTGGGGCAAGGATGACCCAGCCACCCGGCAGGAGGCCATCGACGCCATCCGGCAGGAGGCAGACGCCATGAAGGCCCTGGTGGAGCAGCTTCTCTTCCTGGCCCGGGGAGACAATGATTCTGTGCGCTTTGAGCCCCAGCTGTGCGACTTGGCCGAGCTGGCCGCCGAAGTGCTGCGGGAGACCAAAATGCTGGACCACACCCATCGTTTTTCCGGCCATTGGCTGAGCGCGGTGCCGGTTGTGGCTGATGAGGGACTTATCAAACAGGCCCTGCGTATTTTGGTGGACAACGCGGTCAAATACACGCCGGAAGGGGGAAAGATCTCCCTCTCTGTCCAGGGCCAGGACCGTTTGGCCCGGCTGACGGTGGCCGACGAGGGACAGGGCATTGACGCTGAGAGCCTGCCTCATATTTTTGAACGCTTTTACCGCACCGATGAGAGCCGGGCCCGCCAGACCGGCGGCACTGGTCTGGGCCTCTCCATTGCCAAATGGATCGCCGACCGCCACGGAGGCTGGTTTGAAGTGGTATCCTGGCCGGAGGTGGGCACTCGTTTTACTCTGGTGCTCCCCTTGGAACCGTTGACAGGGGCCGCTTCGCCGCCTACTGCCTAATCTATCCCCGCTCCGGCGGGGATATTTTTTTAGAAACAGACGGGAACTTTTTGGCAAGCACTGCCGTCCAATAGAGCGATTCAGAAAAAAATGTAAAGGAGCGTTCTTATGAACCACCGTTTTCTCGCCCTGGCTTTGGCCGGGACCATGACCTTTGGCCTGCTGACCGCCTGTGGAGGCGGGAATGGCGACGGTATTTCCCAGACCCCCGACGCCGTCACCACGCCCCCCGCTGTGGAGAGCACCACCCCCGCCCCGGAAAGCACCTCCCCCATCGTGGAGGAAAGCCCTGACGCCAGCCCTGAGTCCTCCGCGCCGGTGGAGGAGAGCGCCGCTCCCTCCAGCACGCCCACGGCCAAGCCCTCCGCTTCCGCCAAACCCACTACACAGCCCACCGCTACTCCCAAGCCCACTGCTAAGCCCACTCCCACTCCTACCCCGGAGAGCAAGCCCCAGACCAACGCCGTTCAGTCCACCTGGGATGATATCTCCAAGCTGTCTCTGCCCAACCTGACCGCCATGGACGACGCCACGCTCTCCGCCATGTATGGCATCAACGCCTCTGATCTGGAGGAATACGTGTGCATGATGCCCCTGATGGGGGTCCACTCCACTGAGTTCTTTATCGCCGAGGTAAAGGACGGCAAGATGGACACCGTCAAGGCGGGCATTGCCAAGCGGCAGGCCGATCTGGATGCCCAGTGGTCCCAATATCTGCCCGATCAGTATGAGCTGGTAAAGAATTATAAGCTGGTAACCAATGGGAATTATGTCCTGTTTGCCATCAGCGAATATGCCGACAAGGCCGTTTCTATCTTCGATAGTTATACCAAATGAGTATTTTTGGGCAGAATAGAAGTTGCGCTCCGGCGTGGCAGCGATTATAATACCCCATGTCAGCGCCCGGCAGCGCAAGCCTGCCGGGCGTCAAATTGCCGAACGATCTTTGACTGGATGGGAAAGCCCCCCTGACAGTCTATCTCCGGCCTTGTTGGACAGGCTCCGCCTGGATCCTGAGTTCTGAAAAGAGAAGGTGAGCAGTTGGTCTTTTCCAGTTTGTATTTCTTGTTTCTCTATTTACCCATTGTATTGCTTGTCTATTATATCACTCCGCTGCGGTGGCGGAATCTGTGGCTGCTGGTGGTTAACCTGGTCTTTTACGGCTGGGGCGAGCCCAAGTATATCCTGCTGATGATCTTTACCATTGTGCTGGACTACTTCGCTGGACTGATGGTAGCCCGGTACAAAAAACAGGGGAACGACAGGGGCGCAAAAATCGCCATGGCGGTGGCCCTGGTGCTCAACCTGGCCATTCTGTTCTTCTTCAAGTACTGGGATCTGGTGGCCCGCACCTTCCAGCACTTCGGTGTGGGTATGCCGGTGCTCAACCTGACCCTGCCCATCGGCATCTCCTTCTATACCTTCCAGACCATGACCTACCCGGTGGATATCTACCGGGGAGACGCAGAGCTGCCCAAGAACATCATCAGCTTCGGCACCTTCGTCACCCTTTTCCCCCAGCTTATTGCCGGTCCTATCATTAAATATAAGGAACTGGCCGACCAGATGAACTACCGCACCCACTCCCCGGAGCAGTTTGCCTCCGGCGTGCAGGTATTTACGGTGGGTCTGGCCAAAAAGGTGCTGCTGGCCAACAACATCGGCAAGCTGTGGGACGTATACCTGGCCCTGCCCATCGACCAGCTCACTGTCACCGGAGCCTGGCTGGGCGTGGTGGCCTTCTCCCTCCAGCTGTACTTTGATTTCTCCGGCTACTCCGATATGGCGGTGGGCCTGGGTCGGATGCTGGGCTTTGAGTTCCTCCGCAACTTTAACTATCCCTATATCTCCAAGTCGGTCACTGAGTTCTGGCGGCGGTGGCACATCTCCCTGGGCTCCTGGTTCCGGGAATACCTGTATATCCCCCTGGGCGGCAACCGGGTGAGCAAACCCCGGCTGTTTTTCAACCTGCTGGTCGTGTGGGCGGCCACCGGCATCTGGCACGGCGCCAGCTGGAACTTTCTGATCTGGGGACTCTACTTCGCCGTGCTGGTGATTGTGGAAAAGGCCTTCCTGGGCAAGCTGTTGGAACAGCTCCCCGCTGCGGTGCAGCACATCTATACTCTGTTTTTGGTGCTGGTCAGCTGGGCGATCTTCGCCGTGGAGGACTTCGGACATCTGGGCGCCTATCTGTGCGCCATGTTCGGCATGGCGCAGGGCGGACTGATTGACCCATCCGTGGGGTATTACTTCACGTCCTATCTCCCCATGCTCGTCATCTGCTGCATCGCCTCTACCCCGCTGGCAGCCGCCCTGTGGCGCAAGCTGCCGGTGAAGGCGGTCAAGGTAGTGCTCCCTGTGGTGCTGCTGGCCGGGCTGATTTTCTCCACCGCCTATCTGGTGGATGCCACTTACAACCCCTTCCTCTACTTCCGCTTCTGATTGGAGGTTATGACCATGACGAAAAAGTACTGTATCTTTATCACCACGTTGTTCTGTGCCTTCATCGGCCTGTTCCTGGTGGCCAACGCCGCCGCCCCCGACCGGGAATTCTCCGAAATGGAAAACCGCAATCTGGAGCAGATGCCCACCCTTTCGGTGAATACCCTGCTCAGCGGAGAATTCATGAAGAATTTTGAGACCTACACCACCGACCAGTTTGTGGGCCGGGACGCATGGATCGGTCTGAAATCCTCCACGGAGCGGGCTCTGGGCAAGAAAGAAAACAACAATGTGTATTTCTGCGACCAGAACACCCTGATTACCCGCTTTGACCAGCCCGACGCCGCCAAGGTAACGGAAAACCTGAACTATGTGAACACCTTTGTGGAAAATGTGGACATCCCTGTGACCTTCTCCCTGATCCCCACCCAGGCCTGCATCTGGGCGGACCGGCTGCCTGAGGGCGCCCCCAACGCCAGCCAGACCGCTCTGCTGGAGCAGGCGCAGGCCGCAGTACCCGGGGCCACTTGGGCCGACCTGTACACCCCGCTCATGGCCCACAAGGATGAGAATATCTTCTACCGCACCGATCACCACTGGACCAGCCTGGGCGCCTATTACGGCTATACCGCTCTGGCCGACGCTCTTGGCTATACGCCGGTGCCCCTGGATACCTATACCGAAACCGTCCGTTCCACTGAGTTCTACGGCACGGTGTTTTCCTCCTCCGGCGTGCGGTGGGTAAATCCCGACACCATTACCACCTATGTGCCCGATACCGGCATCACCGTCACCAGCTACACCTATGACAGCAGCGGCAATCCGGTGGAGGAGCCCCGGGCCCTGTACGATACCTCCTTCCTCTCTGTGAAGGACAAGTACTCCATGTTCCTGGGCGGCAACCAGTCTCTTGGCGTGGTCAAGACCCCCAATGCCGATAAGCCCAAGCTGCTCATTCTGCGGGACTCCTATACCGACTCTCTGGTGCCCTTCCTGACCCCCCATTTCTCCGAGATCCACCTCATCGACCTGCGCTATTACAAGCTTTCTCTGTCGGACTATATTCAGCAGAACGACATTGACCAGGCGCTGGTGCTCTACAGCGTGCCCAACTTTGTCACCGATTCCAATCTGTTCTGGATGACCCGCTGACCCAGAAGGCACAAAAAGCCGGCCCCCATTCGGGGGCCGGCTTTTCTGTTGTGTAAATCAGTCGCGCTGAGAGTGGAGGTGCATGGAGTGGTTTACCTTGCCGATGATGAAGAGCACCACGACCATGGAAACCACGGCAATCACCAGATTGAGCACCATGTTCTGCAAGAAAGCAGCCAGGATGTAGTTAAAGAAGCAGACAGCCGCCACAGTGATCGCGTAGGGCAGCTGGGTAGCCACGTGATTCAGGTGATAGCACTGAGCGCCGGAGGAGGCCATGATGGTGGTGTCGGAGATGGGAGAGCAGTGGTCGCCCATAACCGCGCCGCCCAGAGTGGCCGCGATGGCAATCATCAGCATGTCATTGCCGTTGATCAGATCGGTGGTCAGGTCGGCCGCCGCCACACCGCCGGAGAATACCGGGATCACGATGGGCAGCAGGATGGTAAAGGTGCCCCAGGAGGTACCGGTGGCAAAGCCCAGGAACGCGGCGATGATAAACACCACGGCGGGCAGGAAGTTGTGCAGGCTCTCACCGAAGCCGGACACGATATCAGCCACAAACTGGGGGGCGCCCATGGCCTTGGTCACGTCGCCGATGGTCCAGGCCAGGCAGAGGATCAGGATGGCGGGCACCATCTGCTTGAAGCCGCCGGGCAGGCAATCCATCAGTTCAGAGAACTTTATGGAGCGGCGCACCATGAAGAAGATCATGGAGAACACCAAGGCAATGAGAGAGCCCAAAGGCAGGGCGGAGAAGGCGTCGGTGTTGGCGAACATATTGATGATGTTTACCGCAATCTGGCTGCCCTCCGCGTTCTGAGCCTGAATGGACTGATAGCCCACATAGGTCATGGCGCCCACACAGCAGGCCACCAGCACGATGACGGGAATCACCAGATCGATGACCTTACCGTTGGGATTGAACTTCATCTCCTCCGCGCCGTCAAAGGGCCGCTCGGGGGTGGTGTACAGATCGCCCCTGGCGGCGTTGTCCTCATGTTTCTTCATGGGACCGTAGTCAATGTTCAGGCTGGTCATGACCACGATAAACACCAGGGTGAGAATGGCGTAGTAGTTATACGGGATGGCCTTCAGGAAGATCTGGAAGCCCAGCTGATCGTTGCCGATGATACCGGTGACGGCCGCGGCCCAGGAGGACACGGGCATCATGATACACACAGGAGCGGCGGTGGCGTCGCACATGTAGGCCAGCTTGGCCCGGGAGATGTGGTGGCCGTCGGACACGGGGCGCATCACGTTACCGGTGGTCAGGTTGTTGAAGTAGTCGTCCACGCCCAGCACGATGGCCAGGATGAAGGTGGCCCACAGAGCGCCGGACTTGGACTTGATGTGTTTGACGGCCCACTCGCCATAGGCCTTGGAGCCGCCGGCCCGGATCATCAGGGCCACCATGGTGCCCAGAATGACCAGGAACATCAGGATGCCCATGTTGCCGCCGGCGTTGCTGCACAGGCGGGACACGAAATCCTGGAGGGCGTCAATGGGATTGCCGTTGGTGTACAGCAGGCAGCCCACGATGATACCCAGGAACAGAGACGAATACACTTCTTTGGTAATCAGTGCCAGAACAATAGCCGCTACAGGCGGGAGCAAGGAAAATACGGTGCCCCAGAGTTGACTGGTATGCTCCGTATCACCTTCGGCAAAAGCCACGGTAGCCAGGATACAGGATAGTGTAAACAGGACCAGCAGGACTTTGCCAAATTGTTTGATACGCGGTGAATTCATGTCAGCCCTCCTATCAAAATGGTGAATCCTAAAAGCTCCCCAACCCAAGGACTCGAGTTGTATCATACAAAATTACGGTTAACTTTACAATGTTTTTTCGGCATTTTGAATATTTTCGTCTAGGCGCACAGAAAAATCGCCAATTTTTTGGGTAAAACCTCAAGCAATTTTGTAAGCTTTTTCAAGTTCCGTTTTTTTCTCCTAGTTCTTGTTTTTTGCGCCTTCCCACATGAAAGCATGAAAAATCTCCGCCACTCAAAGATGAACTGCACCCCATTTGTTAGACAGTATGATATACTGAATAACAAGTGGGGTGCTTTATTATGCCAAAAAGAAAGC